>NZ_JBQFXN010000002.1:0-680396 GCF_056540885.1 Ruegeria sp. AL12
GAACAGGCATCTCCCAACCAGCAAAATCAACCATCTTCCCGCCAAGCTCGACGTTCAAAGAGTGGAGAGGCGTGCGCTTCGGTGTGGTCATTTCTTCAACCTTTCAATCAGCGGGACTGGTCGCGGACGACCATAACGGTGCAATGCGCATTGCGCACGACACGGGCCAGGTTCGGGCCAATCTCGTAGTTCGGGAAATCGCCCTTGGTCGATGCCATTACGATCAGATCAAAGCCTTCCTTGTAGGCAAGCTTCAGGATTTCGCGGTAAACACTGCCTTCTTCGACATGGACCGGCACGTCGGAAGCCTTGGCATGATCCAGAATCGCCTGAACCGCACCCCGCACGTGGTCCTTTGCGCCGGCACCATAGTTGGCGGGCAGGTTTGGCAGCTGGATGATCTCGGGGATGACGGCAACCGCATGCAGTTCGGCACCGTAGAATTTTGCCTGTTCCAAGGCGGTCGGCAGGGCCAGTTTCCACGAGCGGTCGTCGGTGTGATCAATGGGCAGCAGGATTTTCGTGGCCATCACGTCTCTCCTCGAGATATTGAATTCGGTTTCAAAGGCGGGGGGCCGGGATGGCCCCCCGTTTTGGTCGGGCCGAGCTTATTCGGCAGGTGTGCCGCCCGGCTCTTCGGACTTGCCGCCCGAGGCGAAGAACTCTTTCGTCAGTTTGAAGACGATCGGGCTCAGCAGCGCCAGGGCGATCAGGTTCGGGATGGCCATCATGGCGTTCAGCGTATCGGCCAGCAGCCAGATGAAGCCCAGATCCGCGGTTGCGCCGAAGTAGATCATCACGATCCACAGAACGCGGTAGGGCATCAGGGATTTTACGCCCAGCAGGAACTCGACACATTTCTCGCCGTAGAACGACCAGCCGAGGATGGTGGTGAAGGCAAAGATCGACAGAGCGATGGCGATCAGATACCCGCCGATACCTGGCAGCGACAATTCGAACGCGTGGCTGGTCAGCGCCGCACCGGATTCACCCGATGTCCATGCCCCCGAAGCGATGATGGCCAGACCGGTGATCGAGCAGACGATGATGGTATCGATGAACGTACCCAGCATCGCGATCAGACCCTGGTTGACGGGACCTTTGGTCTCGGCAGCGGCGTGTGCGATCGGGGCCGAACCCAGACCGGCCTCGTTCGAGAACACACCACGTGCCACGCCGAAGCGGATGGCGGCCCAGACGGCTGCACCTGCGAAACCACCTTCGGCGGCGGACGGGGTAAACGCATAGGTAAAGACCAGCGACAGCGCATGTCCGATGTTGCCGATGTTGATGAGAAGAACCAGCAGGCCCGCGATGATATATGCAACGGCCATGAAGGGGACCAGCTTACCAGCAACCGCACCGATGCGGGTGATTCCACCCAGGATAACGGCTGCGGTCAGAACCATCAGAACAACGCCAGTGACCGAGGTGTTCAGGCCAAAATTGGCTTCCAGCACCTGAGCAACGCCGTTGGCTTGCACACCGTTGCCGATGCCGAAGGCGGCAACTGCGCCGAACAGGGCAAAAGCCACGCCCAGCCAGGCCCATTTCGCACCAAGACCGTTCTTGATGTAGTACATCGGGCCGCCGACATAGTTGCCCAGTTCATCTTTTTCGCGATATTTTACGGCACAGACGGCTTCGGCATATTTGGTGGCCATGCCCACCAGGGCGGTCATCCACATCCAGAACAAGGCGCCTGGACCGCCCAGGAAGACAGCAGTGGCCACACCGGCGATGTTACCTGTACCGATGGTCGCCGACAGCGAAGTCATCAGTGCGTTGAACGGGCTGATCTGCCCTTCGCCCTGACCTTCACGGCCTTTGAACAACAGGCTGAAGCCTGTGCCAATGCGCAGGATCGGCATGAATTTCAGCCCGACCTGCAGGAAGAAGCCAACGCCGAGGATGAGAACCAGCATCATCGGCCCCCATACGACGCCATTGATGGCCCCTACGATTGAATTTAACGCTTCCATGGTTTCCCTCCCATTTGCGTTTGGTTTATGCCCCGGTCGCGATGGCCCGCTGGCGGGCCTGCTTGAGAGCAGTGAAATCTTCGTCGGCATGGAACGATGAACGGGTCAGCGGCGTGGCTGACACGTGCAAAAAGCCCTTGGAACGGGCGATCTGTTCCAGTTGGGCGAACTCCTCGGGTGACCAGAACCGGTCAATCGGATGATGTTTCGGTGTCGGTTGCAGATACTGCCCGACTGTCAGAAAATCGACATTGGCCGCGCGCAGATCATCCATCACCTGACGCACGTCGTTCAGAGTTTCACCCAGCCCGACCATCAGACCCGACTTGGTGAAAATCTCGGGGTTCGAGCGTTTGGCATCGTCCAACAGCCGAAGCGAGGCATAATAGCGCGCGCCGGGGCGAACCGTCGGATACAGGTGCGGGACGGTTTCCAGGTTGTGGTTGAACACGTCCGGCGCTGCGTCAAAGACGATTTTTGCGGCGTCGCCCTTGCCCAGGAAGTCGGGGGTCAGAACCTCGACAGTGGTGCCGGGGTTCTGATGGCGTACGGCGCGGATTGTCTGGGCGATATGCTCGGCCCCGCCGTCGGCCAGATCATCGCGATCAACCGACGTGATCACCACGTGGCGCAGGCCCAGTTTCTTGACCGCCGCCGCAACCCTGCCGGGTTCGAACGCGTCCAGCGCATCGGGGCGGCCGGTGGCCACATTGCAGAACGAACAGCCCCGCGTGCAGATCTCGCCCATGATCATCATGGTTGCATGGCGCTTGGACCAGCATTCGCCGATATTGGGGCAGGCCGCTTCTTCGCAGACTGTTGCCAGACCGTGATCCCGCATCAGACGCCGGGTTTCGTAATACGCGGCGCTTTCGATCTTCTTCTTGCGAATCCATTTCGGTTTGCGCGGGATGACACTGTCGGCCTTCTTGGCCTTTTCCGGGTGACGTGGTCGAAGCTGGATGGTCATCTGGCTGTCCTCACTTACGCGTGGATTGCGCGGCCCATGGCATCGAGGCAGGCTTCCTTGACCGTCTCGCCCATCGCCGGGTGCGCATGACAGGTTGCTGCAACCTCGGCGACGGTCGCGCTTTTGGTCATGGCCAGTACCAGCTCGGCGATCAGATCGCCGCCATGGGCACCGCAGATATGGGCTCCGAGGATCTTGCCATCAGAACCGGCCAGAACCTTGACCGCGCCATCTGTTTCACCCGTCGAACGCGCCCGCGAATTGGCCATAAAGGCAAACTTGCCGACAACATATTCGACGCCTGCGTCTTTCAGGGCCTCTTCGGTCTGACCAACCGAGGCCACTTCGGGATCGGTGTAGACCACACCCGGCACGGTGTTGTAATCGACATGACCGGCTTCGCCGGCCAGCATCTCGACACAGGCAAAGCCGTCCTCTTCGGCCTTGTGGGCCAGCATCGGGCCGGGAACACAGTCACCAATGGCATAGATCCCGGGCACCGACGTCTGGAATGTGCTGTCGACTTCGATGAAGCCACGCGGGTTCACGGCCACGCCCAGCTCTTCCAGCCCAAGCCCGCGCGTCACCGGGCGGCGGCCCACAGCGATCAGAACCTTGTCGGCTTCGATCACTTCTTCCTTGTCCTTGCCGACGCGGTCTACGGTCAGGGTCAGGCCAGCCGCGGTTTTCTCAACCGATTTGAGGGCTCGACCCAGTTGGAACTTCAAGCCGCGTTTGGACAGCGCCCGCTGCGCCAGCTTGGCGATCTCGCCATCGATGCCGGGCAAAACGCGATCCAGATATTCGACCACGGTGACCTTGGCGCCCAGACGCGCCCAGACCTGCCCAAGTTCCAGACCGATGACACCTGCACCGATCACCACCAGATGATCCGGAACGCTCTGCAACGCGATTGCACCGGTCGAACTGAGCACATCCTGCTCATCAATCTCGATCCCCGGCAGTGAGGTCGGCTCGGATCCGGTCGCGATCAGGATGTTC
The DNA here is from genome assembly GCF_056540885.1 of Ruegeria sp. AL12. Taxonomy (NCBI): domain Bacteria; kingdom Pseudomonadati; phylum Pseudomonadota; class Alphaproteobacteria; order Rhodobacterales; family Roseobacteraceae; genus Ruegeria; species Ruegeria sp. AL12. Next base: position 3,955 of record NZ_JBQFXN010000002.1, read on the forward strand.
TTTGCTTCGTATACGCTGTCGCCGACCTTGACTTGACCAGTGGCCGGGATGCTGGCCCAGCCTTCGATCAGATCGACGCCGTTCTTCTTGAACAGGAACGCGATGCCCTTGGTCAGATCACCGACGATCTTGTCCTTGCGCCCCATCATCGCACTGACGTCGATGCTGGCCCCCTCGACCGCAATGCCATGGGAGGAGAGATGTGCAAGCTCGGCATATTTGGCCGAGGAGGTCAGCAACGCTTTGGAGGGGATGCACCCCACGTTCAGACAGGTACCGCCCAGTGCGCCGCGCCCTTCGACACAGGCCACTTTCAGCCCCAGCTGAGCCGCGCGGATCGCGGCAACATAGCCGCCCGGTCCGCCCCCGATAACGATGAGGTCATAGGTATTCATTTCGCGCACTTTCAGTAGATCGGGTAGCTTGCGCAAAGTGCGCGAACCTGTTTGCGGGTTTCCTTTTCGACGGTTTCGTCACCGTCAGGAGACTTCGCGAGCGCCTCCAGAACATCACCGATCAGATGGCCGATCTGCCTGAACTCTTCCGGGCCAAAGCCACGGCTGCACCCGGCGGCGGTGCCAAGACGGATGCCGCTGGTGATGGTGGGTTTTTCCGGATCTCCGGGAACGCTGTTCTTGTTGCAGGTAAAGCCGGCCCGCTCGAGCGCCGCCTCGGCGTCCTTGCCGGTTACGCCGATCGGGCGCAGATCGACCAGCATCAGGTGGTTCTGGGTGCCGCCGGAAACGATGTCACATCCGCGCGCCATCATGACGCTGGCCAAGGCCGATGCGCTGTCAACGACGCGCTGCATGTATTCCTTGAATTCGGGTTTCAGTGCCTCGCCAAAGGCCACCGCCTTGCCTGCGATGACGTGCATCAGCGGGCCGCCCTGTAGGCCGGGGAAGACAGCAGAATTGATCTTTTTCGCCAGCGCCTCGTCATTGGTCAGAATGATGCCGCCACGAGGCCCGCGCAGTGTTTTGTGCGTGGTCGAGGTCACGATATGTGCGTGTCCTACGGGCGAGGGGTGCAGGCCGGTCGCCACCAATCCGGCAATATGAGCCATATCGGCCAGCAGCCATGCGCCAACCTCGTCCGCGATTTCGCGGAACCTGGCAAAGTCGATCTTTTGCGAGTAGGCGGACGCACCTGCGATGATCAGCCTGGGCTTTTCCGCCCGCGCCAATTCGGCGACCTGATCATAATCGATCAACCCTGCATCGGTCAGGCCGTACTGCACGGGCCGGAACCATTTGCCGGACTGCGCCGGTTTCGCACCGTGGGTCAGATGGCCACCTGCATCCAGCGACATGCCAAGAATGGTGTCGCTCGGGTTCAGCAGCGCCAGCTTGACGGCCCCGTTGGCCTGTGCGCCGGAATGGGGCTGAACGTTGGCATATTCACAGCCAAACAGCTTCTTGAGGCGTTCGATCGCCTCGACTTCGACCTCATCGACATATTCGCAGCCGCCATAATAGCGGCGGCCCGGATAGCCTTCGGCATATTTGTTGGTCAAGACCGAACCCTGCGCTTCGATCACGGCCTTCGAGACAATGTTCTCCGAGGCGATCAACTCGATCTGTTCCGCCTGGCGTTCACCCTCGCGCGAGATGGACGCGGCAATGACGGGATCTGCCTCAATCAGCGACGTTTTGAACATAGTCTCCTCCTTTTGCCCCGAATCCTCAGTGCGAAACTTTGTTTCCTATAGGGGAAATAATGTGCTTTAGGCAACAAAAATCTCTTATTCAAGAAGTTGCGTATATATTGGGAGGCATGTAACCTTTGATAAAACAGGGGGAATTCAATGGGCGACGAAAGCCGAAATGATGTTTCCGGACAGGAACTTCTGGATGAAGGAGAGGCTCTGGGCCGCTCCATCCGCGATGCGCGGCGCGCGAAAGGGTGGACTCTGGAAGAAGCCGGCCGCGCTGCGGGTATCGGGCGCTCGACGCTGTCCAAGATTGAAAACAACCAGACGAAGCCAAGCTTTGACATTGTACGGCGTCTGACACAGGCCCTGGATATGAGCACGCCGCAGTTGTTTCTTCAGTCGGGTCAATCCGGCATTTCAGGCCGCCGCGATTTCACTCCGAAAGGCGAGGGGGAAATCAAGGATACGCCCACTTACCTGCATGAACTGCTTTGCCCCGAACTGACCAGCAAGCGAATGCTGCCCTATATCGCGACAATCAAGGCGCGCGACCTGTCGGAGTTCGAGACGTGGATCCGACATTCCGGAGAAGAATTCATGTATGTGCTCAGCGGTGAACTCATCTTCGTGTCTGAACATTACCGCCCTTTGCCAATGAAGGCCGGTGACTCGCTTTATTATGACAGCGGAATGGGACATGGGTGTATTTCGACCAGCGAAGAAGACGCCAAGGTGCTTTGGGTTTCGCTGGAATAGCCCCCAAGGTTCTTTGGTTTTCCAGAAAAGCCGGCATCGCCATGCGCACCCCATTCAGACGTCAGACAGGCTTCGGTGGCGAAACGCCGTCGGGGTCTGGCCAAATTCTGCCTTGAATGCCCGCGTCATGGCGCTGGCGTTTTCATATCCGCAACGGCCGGCGATTTCGGCGATGGATTGCTCGGTATCTTCTGCCAGATTGCGTGCAAGGTTCAGCCTCAGCCGGCGGTACAGCGCCTGCGGCGTGGTTTTGAGCTCCGCCTGAACGCGCATTTCGATCCGCTTTTGCGAACACCCGATCTTGCGGGCCAGTTCCCTGATCGAAAGAGGTGTTTCAAGGTTCGCCTGCATGACAGCCAGTGCGCGATTGACCAAAGTGTCTTCGGACTTCAGAGGCAAAGGGTAATGATCCTGCCCATTTCGACTCATCAAAAGATGCCCGACTTCCATGGACAAAAAAGGGCCGTGATCCCTGCGGATCAGGGCCGAGGCCAGATCGAAGGCGGCCATCGCCCCGGAACAGGTCAGCCTGTTGCCATCGATGACAAAACGTTCCTGCACCGCATCCACGGCCGGAAAGCTTTCTTCGAACCGGGAAAGTTCGTCCCAGTGCATGGTCGCCCGGTGCTCATCCAGCAAACCGGCGCGGGCCAGCAGCCAGCTGCCGGTATCCAATCCGGCCACTTGCCGGTGTTTCCGGGCCGCAGCCAGCACGATGCGCGTGGTCGATCGCGTGTCCAGCTTGCGATACCCATAAGACGGCATGACCACCAGAACGTCGCCTTGCTGGTCAGAGATTGAGCCATTCGGTGTAACGACAAGGCCGCTGGAACTTTGCACGGGGTCTCCGTCAATGGAACAGAAACGCCATGAATACAAAACCTGCCTCGACAGGTTGTTCGCAGCCCTGAGCGGTTCGACCATGTTTGCAAGGCAATGGTTCGAAAACCCGTTGAAGAGCAGGATGTTGTATTGTCGCGTCAAAATTTTCGAATTTGGCATGATTTGATATCAACTCTGCATGTCGCGACCATGAGCGATGGCGTTTGGTTGGTCAACCACCGATCCAGGGAACACGCGCCATGCAGTTTGGTCTGACAGAAGAACAGGACATGATCGTCTCGACGGTCCGCAGCTTTGTTGAAAACGAAATCTACCCTCATGAAGACGCGGTCGAGCGCTCGGGAACCGTGCCTCCTGAACTGGGTGAGCAGATCAAGCAGAAATGCATCGATCTGGGCTTTTATGCCTGCAACTTCCCCGAGGAAGTCGGCGGCGCAGGTCTGTCTCATCTGGATTTCACCTTGGTCGAGCGCGAGCTTGGCCGCGGGTCAATGGCGCTGACGCATTTCTTTGGGCGCCCGCAGAACATCCTGATGGCCTGCAACGACGAGCAGCGCGAACGGTATCTTCTGCCTGCCGTACGTGGCGACAAGATGGACGCCCTGGCGATGACCGAACCGGATGCGGGTTCGGATGTGCGTGGCATGAAATGCCAGGCGGTGCGCGATGGCGGCGACTGGGTTGTCAACGGATCGAAACATTTCATCTCTGGCGCGGAACATGCGGATTTCTTCATCGTCTTCATCGCGACCGGCGTGGACGAAACCCCCAAGGGCCCGAAGAAACGCATCACCACTTTCCTGGTGGATCGCGGTACGCCGGGGTTTGAAGTGCGCGAGGGTTACAACTCGGTCAGCCACAAGGGCTACAAGAACTATATCCTGTATTTCGACAACTGCCGACTGCCCGACGCACAGGTCCTGGGCGAGGTTGATGGCGGCTTTGCCGTGATGAACGAATGGCTTTACGCAACCCGCCTGACGGTGGCGGCGTTTTCGGTCGGTCGCGCGCGGCGCTGCTTTGACTATGCGCTGAACTATGCGGCCGAGCGCAAGCAGTTCGGCCAGCCCATCGGCAAGTTTCAGGGCGTCGGTTTCCAGATCGCCGACATGATCACCGAGATCGACGCCGCCGATTGGCTGACACTCGCGGCAGCGTGGCGTCTGGATCAAAACCTGCCATCAAACCGCGAGATTGCCTCGGCCAAGCTCTATGCCTCGGAAACGCTGGCGAGGGTGACGGATACCACGCTGCAAATCTTCGGGGGGATGGGTTTGATGGACGATTTCCCGATCGAACGGTTCTGGCGCGATGCCCGGGTCGAGCGCATCTGGGACGGCACCAGCGAAATTCAGCGCCACATCATCAGCCGCGATCTTCTTCGTCCCTTGGGCGCCTGACCATGAACAAAGACCTGACCCGGCTGCTGCGCCCGAAATCCATCGCCGTCATCGGTGGCGGCGCGTGGTGTCAGCAGGTTGTTCTGCAATCCGAACGCATGGGCTATGCCGGTCATATCTGGCCGGTGCATCCCAAAGCGTCGGAAATTGCGGGCCACAGGGTTTTCGGCCACATCGAGGACCTGCCCGAAGCCCCGGATGCGGTTTTCATCGGTATCAACCGCCACGCCACCATCGAGGCCGTTCGTGTCCTGTCCAGTATGGGCGCAGGTGGGGCGGTGTGCTTTGCATCGGGCTTTTCCGAGGCCGTTGCCGAAGATGACACCGGCGGGGACTTGCAGGATCAACTGATTGCTGCAGCCGTTGACATGCCCATTCTTGGCCCGAACTGCTATGGCTTCATCAACGCGTTGGATGGGGCGCTGTTGTGGCCGGACCAGCACGGGGCCACCCCTGTGGGCAAGGGCGTGGCGATCCTGACGCAAAGCTCGAACATCTCGATCAACCTGACCATGCAGAAACGTGGGTTGCCGATTGCCTACATGATGGCCTGCGGAAACATGGCCCAGACCAGCCAGGCCGAAATCGCCTCGGCCTTGATCGATGATCCGCGCGTCACCGCCGTGGGTCTGCATATCGAAGGGTTCAAGGACATCCGGGAATGGGAGGCGCTGGCCGCCAAGGCTTATTCAAAGGGCATCCCGCTGGTCGCCCTGAAAGTGGGTGCGTCGGAACAGGCACAGGCCGCGACGGTCTCGCACACTGCGTCTCTTGCGGGCAGCGATGCGGGCGCGCAGGCCCTTCTGGACCGGCTGGGCATTCCGCGTCTATCCGCGTTGCCGGACTTTCTTGAGACGCTGAAACTGTTGCACTGCTATGGGCCGCTGCCGGGTGGCCGCATCGCTTCGATCAGTTGTTCAGGGGGTGAGGCGAGCCTGATCGCGGATATGGCGGTTGGTACGGGCCTGAGTTTCCCGCAGTTGAGCGATGACAAAAGGGCGCGCTTGCGTGACGCGCTTGGCCCTATGGTCGCGGTGAACAACCCGCTGGATTATCACACGTATATCTGGCGCGACGAAGAGGCGATGGCACAGGCCTGGTCGGGCATGACGGGTGACGACATCGACCTGACGTTCTCGATCGTCGACTATCCGACGACGGATCCGACCGACTGGAGTTGCGCGACCCGAGCTGCGTTGAAAGTGCGTGCTGAAACCGGCGCCCGGTTTGCGATTGTTGCGACGCTGCCTGAACTTCTGCCTGAAGACGTCGCGCAAGAGCTGATGGCCGGTGGTGTCGTTCCATTCATGGGATTGCGCGAAGCACTGGCGGCCACGCGCGCTGCGGGTCAGATTTCGCCCCCGTCCGCGCATCCTGTCTGGTTGCCTGGAACGGCTGAGGCGACCCAAACCCTGACCGAAGGCGAATCGAAACGGGCGCTGGCCGAATGCGGCCTGCAAGTTCCGCAAAGCCGCACGGTTTGCGGCCCGGCAGAGGCCCATTCGGCCGCGCAGGACATGGAAGCACCCTTTGCAGTGAAAGGAGTTGGGCTTGCGCATAAGTCCGAATACGGCGCCGTTCGGCTGGGCATCAAGGCCGAGGATGTGGCCGATGTCGCAGCCGAAATTGGCACAGATAGCATCCTGATCGAAGAGATGATCACCGGAACCGTTGCCGAATTGCTGGTCGGTGTCGTCCGTGACCCGGCGCATGGGTTTGTCCTGACATTGGGGGCGGGGGGCGTGCTGACCGAAATCCTGCGCGACACGGCGTCGGTGCTGGTGCCAAGCACGCCCGAGGACATCCGTGCCGCGCTTGGCAAATTGAAAACCGCCCCGATTCTGGCAGGCTATCGCGGCCAACGGGCGGCTGATATGGATGCAATCATCGCCGCAGTCGAGGCCGTTCAGGCCTATGTCATGCAAAATGCCGACACGCTTGGCGAGGTCGAGATTAACCCGCTCCTGTGCACGCCGGACAAGGCCGTTGCCGTGGATGCACTGATAAGAAAGGCCTGAGATATGGACCCGATCAAAACCCGCCGCGACGGAGCGATCCTTGAGGTGACGCTGGACCGGCCCAAGGCCAACGCCATCGATCTTGTCACCAGCCGCAGGATGGGTGAGGTGTTCGCCGCGTTTCGCGACGATCCAGAGCTGCGCGTGGCCATTCTGACGGGCGGCGGAGAGAAGTTCTTTTGCCCGGGCTGGGACCTGAAAGCAGCGGCCGACGGGGATGCGGTAGACGGGGATTATGGCGTCGGAGGGTTCGGCGGCTTGCAAGAGCTGCGCGACCTGAACAAACCCGTGATCGCGGCCGTCAACGGCATCGCCTGTGGCGGCGGGCTGGAGCTGGCCTTGTCAGCCGACATGATCCTTGCCGCCGATCACGCCACGTTCGCCCTGCCGGAAATCCGCTCGGGGACTGTCGCGGATGCGGCCAGCGTCAAACTGCCCAAGCGCATCCCTTACCACATCGCGATGGAGTTGCTGCTTACGGGCCGTTGGTTCGACGCCGAGGAAGCCAATCGCTGGGGGTTGGTGAACGAGATCGTCACCTCGGATCAACTGATGGACCGCGCCTGGGAACTGGCCCGGCTGTTGGCCTCGGGACCGCCCCTGGTTTATGCCGCGATCAAGGAAATCGTACGCGATGCCGAAGATGCCAAGTTTCAGGATGCCATGAACCGCATCACCAAGCGTCAGCTCAGAACCGTGGACGTTCTCTATGCCAGCGAAGATCAGCTGGAAGGCGCGCGCGCCTTTGCCGAGAAAAGAGACCCGGTCTGGAAAGGGAAATAGGCAGACGTTTACCATGATCGTAGAGCGTGAATTTACCATTTACTGATCCGCACGGCACGTGCACAGTTAGGCATGCCGTATTTCGAACGAAAACCATATGTTAGTGCATCTCGGGCGGTCAGCCCGATTGCGCCGCAGCTCGACGATCAACCGATTTCCGATATTGCGCGCCGCGTGCTCGAAACAGAGCGGGGCCCGCGGCAACATCTGGACGGTCCGTTCAGGTGTCGCAAATCCTGTCACCCCGGCAGCACCGCCACCATTCTGCTGTCCTTTGAAGCACCCGAAGGCGCGGCCCCTGTTCAGATGCAGTTCGAACCGGGCGATCTGACCAATCCGAACGGCGACATTCTGCCGGCCAACCGCATCAGTGTGATCCCGCCACAAATCCAGCTTGAACCGGGGGAAGCAACGGATGTTGCTGTTGCGGTGACTATACCCGACCTCTCCGAACCCGGTGAATATCACGGTCGGATCGCCTGTACCGGAACGGACCAGACCTCGGTTGTGGTGATTTTCGAGGTGGCGGGCGCTCAGACCTGACGGGTCACCAGATAGTCCATGAACTGTCCCAGAAACGCGCGCGGCCCGTCTTCTGTGCCCGCGAACACCCGCGCGAACTCATTACGGGCCGCGGCCAGCAGATCATTCGCTGCGTCCTGCGCATAGCGGATGCTGCCGTAATGGCTCATGCGCTCCAGCACCCAGGCGACATCTTGCGTCGACCGGGCATCGCGTGGGTTTGACAACATCTCGGCCAACCGTGCCTGTTCAGGCTCTTCCGCCTTCAGGCCAAGCTGGCCCAGCATCAGCGTGCGTTTGCCTTCATAGATGTCGCCGCCGATTTCCTTGCCGTAACTGTCCTGTGAGCCGACGAGATTCAAGACGTCGTCCTGAATCTGAAACGCTGCACCTAGGAAAAAGCCGAAGGCGTTGAAATCATCCAGATTCAGCGCGCCGGACGCGACATCATGTGGCCGCGCAATCAGGGCCCCGATGCGCATCGGGTGAATGAAACTGTACCAGCAGGTCTTTTTCAGACACATCCTCAGATAATCTGATGCATCGACGTTCAAACGGTTGTCGCGGATCCAGCCAAGCTCCAGCGCCTGACCTTCGATGGATTGCTGCAACAGATGGTCGAACTCATCCACCACGCGCATACCGGTTTCCGGGCCCAACGGACCCAGGTTCTGACGCAGCAGACGCAGGGCAAGCGATTGCATCCCGTCGCCGGTATTGATTGCCAGGGGAACCCCAAGCCGCTTGTGCATACATTCGCGCCCGCGCCGGAAATCGCTTTGATCTTCGATGTCGTCGTGGATCAGAAAAGCGTTGTGCAGCAGCTCTAGAACCGCGGCCGAGACCCTAGCATTTTCGCTGTTTCCGCCGAAGGCTTCGCATGTCGCCAACAGCAGGGCGGGCCTCAAGCCCTTGCCCGAGGTTTCGATGTAGTCGCGCATCGGACCATACAGATAGGCCTGAGGCTCACCCGTCGGCAACAGGCCCAAAAGCGTTTCGCGCGCCTGATCCCCGTAGAAGGTCAGGGTTTTCAAAAAATCCTGTTTCGCCGCAGGATCCAAATGCGCGGTTCCGGATTTCACAGGCTCAGCCCTTCTGGGTGATGATCACGTGACTTTTGTCTTCCCGCGCGCCGGATCGTTCCGGACCGCCGCCAAACGCAGAAAGCGGTTCGTCAGAAATTGGCAACGCCCTGGACAAGGCACCTGATTGACCGCTGTCCCTACCCAGATCATACGCGACATCTTCCGCCAGCTCATCCCCCGGGATCGGCAGATCCGCGGTGGGCTCGTAATTCGCGATGAGGTCGAACAGCTCTTTCGGGGGGCAGATCATTCGAAGCGCTTCGGCAATGGCTGGCTCCTCGGTGATGCCGCCGGGTTTTGAATATTCCGCCGCCGGTTCCCCTATGGCGGCAAGAGGGCCATCACCGCCACGATCAACTCCTGCCGTGTCCTGACCCATTTTCAGCGCGGCTTCGACCGCAACCGCGAACCGGTTGTCCCACGGAAGGCCAGCCTGATAGCGGGCGTAATCATAGGCGCGCAGCGGTTTCAGGATGTCGGGTTCATGCAGGTCCCAGATCTGGCAGGGCTCGGCATCCGATCCACTGCGTTGAAGAATGGCGTTGACGGCCCGACGCGCGGCCTCGTTCGCCCCTTCCATCGTGGCAAGGTCGGTAAAAGTGCGGACGTAATCCGATGCCAGGAAGAAATTCGGGATGAGCGTGGCCGCATCCGGGCGCAAGCGCCAGCTGTTGATACGGTTGACCAACAAGGGTTCGACATTGCTTTGACGCTTGGGGTCGTTCGGGTCTTGAACGATATCAGGATCGAGGAACCAGTAATGCATATCCTCGTCCCGCAGAATGGTCTGGCCATCCACGTTGATGCTGCGCTTGAGCTGTTCCCAAACCTCTTTTGCGATCTCTTCCCGGCTGCAATCGCGCGCGGTTTTTCCGTTCAGCCCCGGCTTGTCCCATTCGGAGATATCGATTGACAGCAGGCCTTTGGTCTTTCCTTCGGCCCAGTTTTCGAAGTTGATCCCCGGCCAGAACTGTTTTTGCGACACAGCCGTCAAAGCCCATGGGCTGTCGATGAAAATGACGTGGCCGTGGGTCAGCGCGACATCCTTGGTGAGATAGAACTGAATGCCGTTCATCCATTGCACGTCATCGGCCAGCAAAGGCAATTTGGCAAGTGCGGGGTCAACCGCCATCATTTCCGGGGTCACAAGCGGTGCCATGCGTTCAATCGGCATGGCGCTGATGAACCAATCCCCCGTGACCTGCTTTTCTTCGCCATCCTGTTCGACTGTTGCGCCGACGATCTTGCCGTTCCGGCACTCGATTCCGGTGACTTTGGAGTCAAAATTGTACACGACCCCCTTGCTTGTCAGGTAATCCAGCCACGGTTGAATCCAGACAAGATTGGTGGGCCCGTTCAGCAGCCTGTTGCAGTGGGGTTCGGGCGTGGCGATACCCAGCTGAAGCTGAACCGCAATGTCCCCCACTGTCTTCGTGCTTGCCGTCGTGGCCTTGGCGGCCACCAACGAACGGGTCAGGCCGATGGCAAGGAACTTCTGATAGGCTTCCGAACGGTCCTGCGCGCCGATGAAATCCCACCATCCGATCCGTTCGTATTCGTCAAACCGGCGTTCCTTGCAGGACGTCGCGATCCGCCACATGCAGGCAACAAAATGTTCGACATCCTCATACGCAATCTGGTCCCTCGGCGAAAGCGCGAAGGCAATGGTCTTGAAGGCATCCGCAACATCCTTGAGCGTGCGGGGGAACCGTTCCGGGACAATGATGCCGGGCTTGTCGAACTGGCTGACCAGAACTTGCGTGGTCGGGACAAGATTGTCAAAGCACGTGCCCTTGTCGTAATACGGCGTGCGGGCCATCGTGTCGGTGATATGCCGATAAAAGTTCGGAAAGAACCTGAACCCATGTTCACCGGGCAGCCAGGGCCGTTTCACGCCGGGCGGATAATTGGCCCCATCCATCTCGGCCCATTTTTCCAGCGCCTTGATGTGTTTCGCCTTCGAGCCATGATCCCCTTCACCCTTCATCACCGGGATGCTGCGGGCCTTGCCGCCGGGGATCAACTGGCGTTCGTGGACTTCCACCTCGAACCCGCGTTCAATCAGTTCATGCGCGGCGCTCATGCCAGCCACGCCTCCCCCAAGAATGACAACCTTGTCAGGCATCGGAAATTCCTTTCGCGGAATAGACGTCAAAGCGCAGGGTGATGTCTGACAGGCTGGCTTCGCCAATGCCAAAGCCCTGCACCCGATTCATCCAGCTGTAATGCGGATTCGAGGTCAGGTAACGCGGCGCAAGCCGTACCGGAGCCGAAGCGGGAAGATTGCCCTTGGACAATGCCGCATATCCGTCCGGGCCGAAGTCACACACACCCGTATCTTCGAACAGGATCGGGGCTTGTCCGATGGACGGTCTGATAAGCGCCTTTGCATGAAGCAGCCCCACACCATCGGGCCGCACGCGCATCCAGTCTCCTCCGATCGGTTCGATCACCCCTTTCAGATGCGGGCCTTCGACGGTGCCCCCTTCTTTGATGGCGAAGTGCAGCCAAATCCCGTCCGGCGTCTCGCCCGAGGGGTGAAAACTGCTTTCGAACGGCACCACAAATTTTGCGACATGTTCCAGTACCGGCGGCGTCCCTGCGGTTTTTGCCGGTTCCGGTGCGGCAGGTTCAATTGCCTTTTCGGGCCCGGGGTCATATTCGCGCCCTCCCGACGTCAGCACCGGACGCCAGGACAAGGTTTTTTCCTGTTTGACCGACGGCAGAATGGCTGAGAATTGTTGAAACCCTGTTTGCGGGTCCCGCAACAAGGGCCACCCGCGAATGGCACGCTCGGGGCCGCCATCTTCCGAACAGATCAGACGCAGCGTGTCATGCGACGACACGGATGGACCGGCTTCCACCAACACCCGACTGAGACCGTCTGCGTTGATCGCCTCGGACCAACGCAGCGTCACGCCCCGATCTGAAAACTCGCGCACGACCCGATCTCCGGTCAACAGGTTATGGTGCGGACGGCCTTGGCTTCCTTGATCCTGAGATGGAACTTCTGCTGCACGCGGAAGACGTGCTCGCCCTCGGCAGAGGTTTGCAGATACTTCACGGCGATATCCGAGGGCACGACGATTTCCACCGGTGCACCCAGCAGGGACACAAGCACTGCCTTGTCCGGGGGCAGGGTGCTGGAACGCAGCAACGGCCCGTCCAGGAACGGGAAAATGCTGTCACGTGGCAGCACCATCGAATTCGGCAGCGGGGTCGTGACCGCACGGAAAAGACCGTTGCCCATCACACAGGCATAGGGGCCCAGATAGCCATGCGTTTCCAGCGTGCTGATGCCCTCGACGACGGCCTCGAAAACATCGGTTCCGCTATAGTTCTTTTTGGACGTAGATTTGGGTTTGTCTTCGCCCGCTTCAAGCAATCCCGGATATTTGCCACCGCCGCTGATCGTATAGATCTGCGGCAATGAGTCGGGCGCGCCGCCGGCGTGTTTGGGGGCCTGTCCGGTGCCGGGTTGACCGTTGAAAATGATGTCATCCTCTACCCGTGCCACAACGGCGGCCGCTCGGCGGAACATGATCTGAGCCGCCGTCAGTTCCGGATCAGCCACCTGTGCGCCTTTCAGGTACACGTTCACCGATACGGTGGTAAGGCGCAGCGTATCATAATCGTTCACGTCAAGACGTTCTTTGGATGCACCAGATGAGTTCTCGACCAGATCCAGCTTGTTCAGCGGGACGGACTGCGTGTCAGCGGGCAGCGGTCCGTACAGGGGCAGGAAACTGGCGGCCACCCGGGCGCGAAGCGCCTCATCATGGACGGCCTTTTTCACGGCGCTCCACTGATCTTCATTCCAATCCAATGCATCGGTCATTGCAAATCCCTCTCGGTGCTGCTGCCCAATTTGGCGGGGCAGTCAATCTTGTTCATTTTTCTTCTTTCAATCTGTCCAGCAGATCGCGGGCCCGCTGCTCCTGAACAACTCCACGGCACTCCCGCGCAAGCGAAAGCGCTTGTTCCGCCTCGCTGATTGCAGCGTCCAGGTCCCCCTTTGCGGCAAAAGCCTTTGCCCGCACACGGTGATATTCAGGTTTGTTCAACGTCTCGCCGCGCTCCCAGCCGGGAATGCAAACGGTTTCGAGCCGGTCCAAAGCCTGGTCAACATCTCCGTGATCAATCATCAACTCAGACAGAACAATCTGATTCTGAGGAAAAGTAAAGTTCCCACCAGATTTGGAAATCAGGTTCATGCATGTCTCGATGCGTTCCGGAACACCTGCGATGTCGCCCTTTCCGGCCTGCGCGAGGCCCATATAGATGTCCTGCATCGCGTGAAGGTAAAGAAACCCTTCCTCATCCGCGACTTTTCTGGCTTCTTTCATCGTTACATCAAGCCGGTCCCATTCCCCCGCATAGGGCAGGAACATGCTGCAAGCGCCCATCACGTAGACAAGGTTGGGTGCGTGGTTCAGCGCCCTGCTGACCTCGATGGATTCCAGACGCGCGGCCTCGGCTTTTTCGAACTTTCCTTGCTGCCACAGCAGGCATCCCTGAATGGCCAGCAATGACGCGGCCGTGGAAGACTGGGTCATGGGCATCATGGCCATATCCAGCTCGGGTGTGATCAGGGCGAATGCGCGCTCCAGCTGTTGTTCGCATTCCGCAAATTCCCCGCGGAAGTAATGCGTAAAGCTCAGCGCCCGCGCCGCCAGCACATTGGCGACGGGGTCTTCGGACATGCCGGCCATCATGTCCAGCGCCTGTCCCATTTCCATCGCTCGGTTCATCTGACCGGCAACAAAGAAATGGGTCCAACGGCAGAAGGTTGCGGCAAAAAGCGTCTCGCCGTCGCCCAAAGACTGGGCCAGTTCCATCGCCCGGGCGGCAGTTTCGCCGACCTGATCGGACGACCATCCGTAGATCGCCATATAGGCGGGCAGGATGTTCATCTGAACCCGAAGCTCGAAACCGTCGCGATCCGCGTTGGCCTTCATGGTTCCGATGTTGCGCAGGGCGGCCCGGAAAGCGGAGATCGCGGGCAGGTTCGCCAGTCGGGACAACGCCAGTTCACCTGCTGTGACCCAATTCGTGACAGCCTCATCCTTCAATCCGCCAAGATCGCAGTGATGCGCGACGGTATCGGGGGCCGGGATTCCGAATGCCTTGTGGCCGTCCAGCAATGCTTGGGCGATTTTTAGATGCACTTTCTGCCGGTCTTCCCGTAGCAACGAGTTATAGGCCGTATCCTGAACCAGCGCGTGGTTGAACGTGTATGTGGCCGACCCTGAATCGCTGGTGATCAGCACGACGCCAGCCGCCATAAGCTGCATGAGGGCGCTTTCCACATCCATGTCTTCATGTGCCACCGCGTGGATCATCTGAGCGGTGAAACTGCGCCCGATGACCGATCCGAGCTGGGCGACTGGTTTGGCATGTTCCATCCGGTCAAGACGCGACATCAGCGAATCCTGAAGGGTGGCCGGGACGCTCAGCGCATCCAGAACTTCGGCGTTGATCGGGGCATCCTGGGGCAGCTGGTCCAGAACCGCCTTTGTCATTTCTTCGATATACAGCGGCACGCCATCCGCCTTCTCGATGATCTGCCTGATCAGGATGACAGGCAGGCTGTACGGCTCGGCCACGCGCCGAACCAGTTCGGATGCCTCGGTATTGCCAAGCGGAGACAGATCAATGCGCGCGGCTCGGCTTTCGAAATGTTCCGGAGGTTCGTATTCAGGTCGGTGCGACAGAACCACCAGTACCGGAAAGTTGCTCAAGGCGGATGCAAGAGCATCCAGTACATCCAACGTGGTCGCATCGGCCCAATGAACGTCTTCGACCACCAACAACAACGTGCCGCGCCTGTCACACAGGCTGCCCAGACTGCGCAGCATCACGTCAAGGGATTTGCGCGCCTTCTTCAACGGGTCGGATTCTGACGGGGCGCCGGTCTCGATACCTGCCAGATCCAGAAGAACGGGCAAGTCCGCGTCACTCAGCCGAGAGGCCGATTGCACGAAGTCCGAAATCGCCGCCCGGATACTGTCATTTGATTTGTCGCCCGAAACGCGCCTCAATTCTCCGACAATCGGGTGCAGCGGAAGACTGGTCAGGTGCGGGATGCACTGCAATGTAAAGGGTTTGACCCCGATTGTTTCCGACAGTGACTTGATCAGCCTCGACTTGCCGATTCCCGCAGCCCCCCCGACAAGCGCCAGCCGGCCCGAGCCTTCCTGCGCTTCGCTCCAAAGCCGGGTCAGGGTTGAAAGATCATCATGCCGGGCGACAAGATCGACCGCAGATTGACCCACCCGCGCGTCGAACCGGCTGGTGGACATGATTTCGGACACCACGCGATACACTTTGCGCTGATTGTCAAAGCCTTTCAGCTCGTGGCTGCCACGTGGTTCGAATTTAAAGGCACCCTGGGTCAGCCTCCAGGTCTCTGAAGAAATGATCACTTCACCCGGTTCGGCCAGCCCCTGCAGGCGGGATGCAAGATTCGCCGTTTCACCCACCAGAAAGTCTTGGGACCCCAGGCTTTTCGAAGAAACAACGCCCACGACAACCATTCCGGTCGCAATGCCTGCCCGCAGGTCGAGCTTTTCTCCAAATTCGTTTTCAAGGTTCTGAACGGCCTCGATGGTCTCCAATACGGCTCGTACGGCCCGTTCGGCATCATCTTCCATGGCCTTCGGGTATCCGAAATACACCATGATGCCATCGCCCTGCCGATAGGCCAGATGGCAGCCGTGCTGTTTCAGGGTGCCGATCGCCGTATCCAGATACAGGTTCATGATCTGCATCAGGTCTTCCGGATCATATCGCTGAGCCAGCCGTGTCGACCCCACAAGATCGCAGAAAACCAAAGTCAGTTGCCGACGCTCGGCCTTGGACTGGACTTCGGGCCGCTTCGACGCTTCCTGCGATTTCAGCGTGGCCTGCGCCTTTCGAAAGCGCTTCCTTTCACCAACCGTCAACCCGAGATCACGCAGTTCCGGATCAGTCAATTCGTCCAGAATGTCATCGTCAACGCCCTCTCTCTGAAACAGAGTGGCATAGTCATTCAGATCTGCCAGATGAAGGACTTTTGAAATGCGCGGTGATGCCTCAAGGACTCGCGTCATTGTCTTGCGACTCCTTCCATAACTGTCCCCCTGTTTTCCCCTTAATACATATACATAATGAATATGTATAATCCAAAATTAGAGAGGAATTCATACTGAATCCATAGCAGGAACTGGCAGCACTGTTAACTTGTTACATTGATTGGTCGATATACGTCTAAATTACCACGACGTCACGCGCTTTTCCTGAAAAATCATAAGGTTCAAGTCTCAAGTTGACTTAATTGGCAAGGCTTTAGGGCGACAGAACGACCGAATCTGCCGGTCTGCCGCTGACGTCACGTCAAGGCTGACAGAGGTGCTAAAGTGCCGTGGCCGACATGAGGTGCCGGGCAGAAAAGCAGATTCAACCCCGTCGCCAGCAAAGAGCCGAAGCGCGCAAATGTGCTTCGAACAGATACACTTACGCTCCAGGCGCATACCGATTTTTGTCCGCCCGTTCTTCATTGGGATACAGGTATCAGGGAAAGCGGCTCAAAGATCTGAGATAACTCAGGAATCATCCGGTATCCAGAGCGGATCTGGCTGTGGATGAAACCCTATTCCTCGGCCACGGCTTTTACATGGGCCGCAAAGGACGGGGCCAGCATCAGGGACTTGCACCGCTCGAACCGGTTCGTGGCATAGGCCCAGAAATCTTCGGCGGGGTTTTCATCCGCATGCTGGATCAATCCCCACAGCGTCCACAGCAGGTCGCACATGGCTTTGTAGATCACCATGCGCCCGATCTGAGCCTCGCTCGGCGGGCCGTCGAAATAGGCGGTCAACATTTCCAGCTCCTGTTCGCCGTTCAGCCCGGCTTCGACCGACAGATCACCCAGATCCCAAAGGGCATCGTTCATGCCTGAATACTCGTAATCCACGATCCACATGCGCTGGCCGTCATCCAGAAAATTCTCGCACAGAGGGTCGCAATGGCTCGGGACCAATGTCCCGGGTTTGTCCCGCAACACCTCGCGGATCGGGGCCGCTTCGGCCACGACGTCCGCGTATCCGTCCGGCAGGGTCGCGTTTTTGTCTGCAAGTACCTTCATGTAGTCGTTGATCATCGAAAACAGCTCGAACCGAAACTTGAACGGCTCGGGGGCATCGTGAAGCTGCCTCAGCGACTTTCCCGCTCGGGCGGCAGACCCGGGGCGCGTCGCAAACATCTCGGGTGTCATCGTGACGATGTCGGGAACGCAATCACTGATCATCACGCCGGATGACGCGTCTGCCCACAGAACTTCGGGGCCGACCCCGGCTTTTGCCGCCACCTGCGCATTGTGGATTTCGACCGCGCGGTCGATATAGGCTTCGGTGCCCTCGCCGGGGATGCGCACGATCACCGTCCTCGGCCCGCCTTCGACGCGGTAAACCAGATTGGTCAACCCGCCCAGCCGGTAGGTGCGAAGGTCCGCCTCGGCAAGGGTGTCAAACCCCGCCACGTTGCGAAGGGCTTGCATGATCTCAAGTTTCGGCTCGTTTTGCATCGCTCTCTCCCTCAGGCTTTCAAACGGCTGTTTGCCGGGTCGTAAAGCGGCCCGTCCACACGCTGGATGGGGTGACGCTCTCCGAACACCTCCACTTCGAATTCTGACCCACCAGCCAATCCCGCAGGCAGATAACCGTAGAGGATGGTCTTGCCGACGGTAAACCCATAGCCACCACTGCACGCCAGCGAGACTGTTTTGCCGGAATGCAGTATGGTCTCTCCTCCGGTGATCGGCAGCCGCTCATCGGTGATGAACGTACAGAGCTGCCGGTCAGTACCGGTCGCTTTCTGCGCCTCCAGCAACGGTCGCCCGATGAAGCCCTGTTTGGATTTCAGATGGACCCGCGCGCCAAGGCCCGCCTCGATTGGCGAATAGTCGGGGGTGATGTCGGCGCTCCAGTAGAGATACCCTTTTTCCAGCCGCAAGGATTCGATGGTGCGGTAGCCGATGTCGCGGATGCCATGGCTTTGACCGGCCTGCCAAAGCAGGTCATAGACATGCAGGGCAAACTCGGTCGGGATATGCAGCTCCCATCCCAGCTCTCCGACGTAACCTATGCGGATCGCGCGGACCTTTGTCGTTCCCAAGGTGATCTCTCGGGCCGTTGCAAAGGGAAATGCAAGGTTCGAGACGTCTTCTTCCGCGACGGCCTGCATCACATCCCGCGCCTTGGGGCCGCAAATGTTGATGACGGCGCGTGCCGACGTCATTTCGACCAGCTGCGCGCGCCTGTCGCGGGGCAGGTGACGTCGGATCCAATCCGCGTCATGCACGCCGAATCCGGACCCGGTGACGATGTAAAAATGGTCCCGCCCCAATCGGGTGACGGTGATATCGGCTTCAACCCCTCCGCGATCATTGCACAATTGGGTGTAGATCACCGTGCCATCCGGCTTGTCCATATTTGAAACGGCAAGGTTTTGAAGGGCTTCCAGTGCGCCGGGGCCGATCAGTTCGAACTTTGAGAAACTGGTTTGATCGATCAGAACGACCCCGTCGCGCGCGGCCTTGTGTTCCTGTTCGGCATAGGTTTTCCAACCCGGTGACAGGAAATCCAACCGATCCACCGGCTCTACACCGGCCGGAGCGAACCAGAGCGGCCGCTCCCAGCCATTTTTTGATCCGAACACCGCGCCATGTTGTTTCAGCCGCTCATGCAGGGGCGACAGGCGCAGGTCTCTGGCCGTTTCCGCTTCCTGCCCCGGATATCGCATCTTGTAGTGATGCGCGTAATGCTCGACCGCGCGAGGATACATGAAGGCGCGCGTGGCGTGATGCGGACTGAACCGGCGCACGTCCAGAGGCCACAGATCAAGGCTCGGGCGGCCTTCGACAATCCACTCGGCGATCATCTCTCCTGCGCCACCACCTGCCGCGATGCCGTACAGAAATCCGGTCGCCAGCATCAAGTTTCGCAGTTCAGGCGCCCATCCCATGACAAAATCGCCATCTGCGGAATATGGGATTGGGCCGTTGATCACCTGCCGGATTCCAACCGTGTTGACGACCGGCGTAACCTGGCCTGCCAGTTCGGCAAGGGGGGCAAACCGCTCCAGGTTGTCGGGCAAAAGCTGCCGGACAAACGCGCCCGGAATACCCCTGTCGCCGAATGGCAGCGTGTTGTCCTCATACCCGCCGATCACAAGCCTCCCGCCTGCATCCGGTTTGTAATACACCAGCCGCTCGGGATCCCGCAGGGTTGGCAGGCGTTTTACAAGATCGGGGTCGGGCAGGGGTTCTGTTACGATGTATTGATGCTCGACAGCGCAGGCCGGGACAACGACCCCGAGTTTCGCGGCCAGTTCGCGACTCCACATTCCTGCGGCCAGAACGACGGTGTCCGCTTCATAATCCCCTTCAGATGTCATCACTTTGGTGATGCGATCGTTATGGATTTCAAAATCGGTGACCTCTACGGATTGGCGGATCCGGGCACCGTGCATCCGGGCGCCGGATGCGATTGCCTGACACAAGCC
Source organism: Ruegeria sp. AL12 (assembly GCF_056540885.1). NCBI lineage: Bacteria > Pseudomonadati > Pseudomonadota > Alphaproteobacteria > Rhodobacterales > Roseobacteraceae > Ruegeria > Ruegeria sp. AL12. The sequence continues at coordinate 23,558 of NZ_JBQFXN010000002.1, forward strand.
TGCGGGATCGACATGACCGTCCGACGGGATAAAAGCCGCGCCCTCCAACCCTTTCGCGTCGACATAGGGGAAAAGCGCCTTGGCTTCGGCGGCCGAGATTATTTCCATCTCCAGATCAAAGCTGCGGGCCATTGTCGCCAGGCGCTTTGCTTCCAGAAGCCGCTCTTTGCTTGCCGCCAGGCGCAGGCTTCCGACTTTCTTCCAGTCGAATTCCATCCCGGTTTCTTCGGCCAGACGATCATACAGCGCCACGGACCGTTTCAGCATCCGCGTCGTGTTGCGCGATGACCGCAACTGCCCGACAAGGCCCGCCGCATGCCAGGTGGCCCCCTCGGTCAGGGACGCCCTTTCCAGAAGAACAACATCCGTCTCACCGGACCGTGCGAGGTGATACGCGATGGAGCATCCGATGATGCCCCCGCCAATGATGAGATGTCTGACCGAATGCGTTGTCATGCGTCCACCCATTTCAAATGACATGTCGTCATCAAAAGTCGCAAAGCAACAAAAAGCAACAAAAATGTTTGAAATGTGTTGAATTAAGTCGCTTGAACAGCGTCAACCTTGCAAGTAACCTGATGAAATCAACAAATATCGCGGCGCTTCATGTCGAAATACGAGCAAGACATCCTCAGCACGGTAAACCTGCATGGGCGAATTTCGGTCATTGAGCTGGCGCGCATTCTCAAAGTGTCGGACCAGACCGTAAGGCGAATCGTGAAGCCGATGGTCGCCAACGGCAGCCTGTCCAAGGTGCATGGTGCATTGGTCAGCACTCAAAATGTGCTGGATCCTCCGTTTCTGGCCCGCATGGCGCAGAACCGCGCCGCCAAAGTCGCGATTGCCGACGCCGTTGCGGCGCGGATACCGGACGGTTCGGCCATTGCCATCGACACGGGTTCGACCTCGGGCTTCATTGCTCAGGCACTTCGCGCGCGCAAAAACCTCACAGTGGTGACAAACTCGGCCTTCATCGCCGCCACGTTGTCGATGGAAGAGGGCAACAGGGTCTTCATGGCGGGGACGCAGTTGCGCAACCACGACGGTGCTGCTTTCGACCGGGCCGCCTATGACGTCATTGCAGGGTTCTCGGCTCGGACGGCCATATTGTCGGCGTCACTGGTGCATCCCAGCAAGGGCTTCATGGTCTATGATCAATGCGAAGCTGATATGGCCCGGGCGATGTCTGATATTGCTGACCAGACCTTCATGGCGGTTGATTCCACAAAATTCAACGAGGCCCAGACCGGCCCGGCGTTGCGCCTGCCCAGATTGACCGAAAAGGACGTGCTCATCACCGATCGCACATTGCCCGCATCCTTTCAGTCCTTACCCGGAAATGCGGAATTGGTGATCGCCGGCGTGAAATCACATGAAGACAGTCATTGACTTGGTGACGACACTGCCCGGCCCGACGTAACAAGCCGGTTCCACCGAAACGGTGAAACCGGCTGTGTTTCAGGCTGTTGCGCCCTTGATGCGAATGGCAGTGCCGAGGCTTCCTGCACAGACGCCGACCACAATAGCGATGATCAGTTCCAGTGGCTCTACATGCGCAAACCGGAAGCCTGCGAAAACCAGCGTCTCGAATACACCGACTGCGCCGCCCAATGCCGCGCCCAGCCACAGCTTGCGGGTCATCATGCCCAACGCCAGACCGAGTATGCCGGGCAAGCTCAGGACGTTGCCACCGATGGTTCCAAGTAACTCTAACATCTCTGCCCCCACATCAATTCGAGCTGTTGTTCAGGAAATCGCGGATGTCGTCACCCGCGGCAGCGTGCTCCTGCACAACTTCATCTTCCAATGCAGCAGTCACCTTTTCGTATGTTTCCAAATAGTTGGGTGGCAGGCTGTGGGCGATGCCCTGGTGGCAATCGATACAGGTCATACCGTTGTCGATGGCGCGTTGGTGTTCAGACGCGGCGCGGGTTTCCTGAATGGTGAAGTCCATGTAGTCAAAGTTGTGACAGTTGCGGCACTCGCGGCTGTCAGACGCTTTCATTTTCTTCCAGACGGCCGAGGCCATCGCCAGGCGGTGATCCTCGTATTTCTCGGGTGTGCTGATGGTGCCCACCAGTTCATGATAGACGTCCTTCACGGCCATGATCTTGGCTTTGATCTTGTGGTTCCACTCATCCGGAACGTGGCAGTCTGAGCAGATCGCACGCACGCCGGAGTGGTTGTTGTAGTGGATCGTCTCGCGATACTCACCTAGGTTCGTTTCCATCGTGTGACACGAGACGCAGAACTCTTCGGTGTTGGTCAGTTCCAGGGTCCAGTGAAATCCACCCCAGAACAGGATACCGGCCAGAAATCCGGCAAGGATCAGAAAGCCCGAACTGAACATTACCGCCGGCGTCCAGATCGCGTTCCAAAGGCGACCCAGAAAGCCGCGTTTTTCGGGGGAGTCTGCCATGTCGGTGCTCCTTTCAATCTTGTGTTGGATCAGTTGCCGGTCGAGGGCTGGAACACGTTTTCAACAAGCGGCGGCGCGTCCGCCTGCGGAACGTGACATTGGTTGCAGAAATAACGGGTCCCGGCGACGCGGTCCAATTCGCGGCCTTCGCGATCCAGATAGTGTGTCATTGAAAGGGTCGGTGCGTTACGCTCACCCGCCTTGGACCAGTCATGGCAGGACAGGCACTGATTGGTGCGCACATCAATCTGATATTGCTCGATCGAATGCGGAATCAGCGGTGGCTGCTGGCGATAATTACGTTGCATCCGTCCTTCGACATTTTTGTGAATCTGATCCAAAGGGATCGGCTCGTCTACGTCCGCGCCCCGCAGGGTTTCGACTTGAGCGGACTGGGCAAAGGCCCATCCGCTCAGCAAAACTACGGGTAGAAGGGCAATTCCGCCTGTAACGATTGATCTTTTCATCTTGGCACTCCCCTAGATAGGTCTGGCAGCGCGCGGCTCAGGCGCGGCAACTGGATCGGAAGGTTGAACGACATGGTCGTCGAACCGGTGAGTAAAGTTGAAGACGTCGACTGCGCAGACATCGATGCAGCGTCCGCAGTTTGTGCAGTCAGGTGACAGGATCAGGGGCGAGCTTCCCGGCTTGCCTTTCAGCGCGGGTGAGATCACCTGATTTTCAGGACAGACCGCATAACAATCCATACAGTCATCACAGGCCGTGCGATTGGCGGCACTGACCCGCAGCAGGCTTTTCGACCCGATCAGCCCGTAGAACGCGCCCACGGGGCACAGATGGCCGCACCAGCCATGGCGTGAGACGAATACGTCAAACACGAAGATGGCCGCGATCATGGCCCAGACAAAGCCCATGCCGAATACCAGCCCGCGATGCAGCATGGTGATCGGGTTGACCAGCTCCCAAGCGATCACGCCGCTCAGGCCCGAGACCAGCAGCACGGTCGCCAGAATCCACAGCCGGGTGCCGCGCTTGGGTTGCCAGCCTTTCGGCAGGTCCAGTTTGCGATGCACCCAGTTGGCCGCGTCTGTCACCGGGTTTATGGGGCAGACCCAAGAACAATAGACACGGCCACCAATCAGGGCATAGACCACCAGAACGATCAGCCCACCGATCAGCGCGGTCACTTCGGGCCAATGACCTGCAACGAAGCTTTGCAACAGGATGAACGGATCGGTCAACGGCAGAACGCCCAGCGTCAGTGACCCCGCCAAATTGCCCTCGACAATCCAGATGCCGAACCACGGGCCCAGCAGAAACAGAACCAGAAAGAACAGCTGGCTTGCGCGGCGCATCAGCAAAAAGCGATGCGCCCCGATCCAGCCTTTGTCTTCAACCGCCTCCTGACCGACTGGCATGTGCGTGCGCGTACTCATTGCCCCACCCCCGGCAGATCATATTCAGGGGCAAAACCGCCGGGCGCGGCAAGATTGTCGGTTCCCGGTCCGGGCAAACGATCCGGCAGATCGATGATCCCCTCGACCACCGGCGCGCCTTTGGCGGCCTTTTCCTCCCAACCCTTGCGGTAATGCTCGGCCGAACTGCCGCGGGCCAGCCGTGCCGGCAGAACCTTGATCGCGGCCTCGGGCAGAACACAGCTTTTCTCGCACATGCCACAACCGGTACAGCGTTCGGCATGAACGGTTGGAATGAACAAGGCATGATGACCCGATCGGGTATTATGCGCCGTCTCCAAAGTGATCGCCTCGTCAATGACGGGGCAGACGCGATAGCAGACGTCGCAGCGCAGACCGAGGAAATTCAGGCAGTTTTCCTGATCGACCAGAACGGCAACACCCATCTCGGCATCGTCGATATTCTCCAGCCCAGGGTCCAGCGCCCCTGTTGGACACGCGGCGACACACGGAATGTCGTCGCACATTTCGCAGGGAACATCCCGGGCGGTGAAGAACGGTGTTCCCGTCGCCACCGCATCCGAGCCGAGCTCGGCCAGTTTCAGGGTATCGTACGGGCAGTCCCGCACGCACAAACCGCAACGGATGCAGGCCGACAGGAACTCCTTCTCGGGCAATGCGCCGGGCGGGCGCAAGGCATCGGCGGGCAGGGCGCGGGCGTCGCGGGCCAGATAGGCCAGCAACGATCCGGCGACCACGCAGCCGCCCGCCGCCCGCGCCGAGTCCTGAAGGAACCGGCGCCGCTGCGGCGAAAGGGGTTTATCGACAAGAGACATGGGAACGACCCGTTTGATCCTTGCTGGTTACGCGCGCTCGACCTTGCAGGCGCATTTCTTGAAGTCGGTCTCTTTCGACAGCGGGCAAGTTGCGTCCAGCGTCAGCTTGTTGGTCAGCTGGTGCTCATCGAACCACGGCATAAAGACCAGACCGCGCGGCACCTTGTTCCGACCCCGTGTTTCGACACGGCTGGTAACCTCGCCGCGGCGGGTCGACAGCACAATCTCCTGGCCCCGGCGCAAACCCCGGTCCTTCGCGTCCTGCGGATGCATGTAGACCACGGCAGCGGGATAGGCGCGGTGCAGCTCCGGCACCCGGCGTGTCATCGACCCTGAATGCCAGTGTTCCAGCACGCGACCGGTGCACAGCCACAGATCGAATTCCGCATCCGGCTCTTCTGCGGCAGGTTCATAGGGCGCGAAGATGATCTTGGCCTTGCCATCCTTGTGGCCATAGAATTCCACGCCGGCACCCTCGGACACGTAGGGGTCATAGCCTTCGCGGAAACGATAGAGCGTTTCCTTGCCATCCACGACCGGCCAGCGCAGACCGCGGGCCTGGTGGTAGGTTTCGAATGGTGCCAGATCATGCGCATGGCCGCGCCCGAAGTTGGCGTACTCTTCGAACAGACCTTTCTGCACGTAAAAGCCGAAATGCTCGGATTCGTCGTTGTCAAAGCCTTCGGCGGTTTCCGATAGCGGGAACTTGTCGACGCTGCCATTTGCAAACAGGACGTCATACATGGTCTTGCCACGATGCTCGGGCATGGTGGCCAGCAATTCTTCGCCCCAGACCTCTTCGACGGTGAAGCGCTTCGAGAACTCCATCACCTGCCAAAGGTCCGATTTGGCCTCGCCCGGGGCCTTGACCTGTTGCCGCCAGAACTGGGTGCGGCGCTCGGCGTTGCCATAGGCGCCTTCCTTCTCGACCCACATGGCGGTGGGCAGGATCAGGTCGGCGGAAACCGCAGTGACCGTCGGGTAGGGGTCTGAAACAGTGATGAAGTTTTCCGGGTTGCGATAGCCGGGATAGCCTTCCTCGTTGATATTCGGCGCAGCCTGCATGTTGTTGGTGCACTGAACCCAATAAGCATTCAGGTCGCCATCCTTCAGCTTGCGGTGTTGCAGCACGGCGTGGAAACCGGGCTTGTCAGGAATGGTGCCGGCGGGCACGTTCCATGCGGTTTCGCAAATCTCGCGGTGCTTGTCGTTCATCACCACCATGTCGGCGGGCAGGCGGTGCGCAAAGGTGCCTACCTCGCGCGCGGTACCGCAGGCCGACGGCTGACCGGTCAGCGAGAAGGGTGAGTTGCCGGGTTCCGAAATCTTGCCCACCAGCAGGTGCACGTTGTACATCAGCGAGTTCACCCAGGACCCGCGGGTATGTTGGTTGAAGCCCATGGTCCACAGGCTCATCACCTTGCGGTTGGGGTCGGCATATTGCTTGGCCAGACGCTCCAGCTTGTCAGCCGGAACACCGGACAGTTCCGAGGTGTATTCCAGCGTGTATTTCGAAACGGCTTCGGCATATTCCTCGAAGCTGATCGGCTCCAACTTGCCCGAGTTCGGGTTTTCAGCCTCTTGTTGCAGGGGGTTGTTGTCCCGCAGGCCGTAACCGATATCGGTGGCGGTTTTGGTAATGTTGACGTGGTTCTTGACGAACTCTTCGTTCACCGCGCCATTCTGGATGATGTAGTTCGCGATATAGTTCAGGATCGCCAGATCGGTTTGCGGTGCAAAGACCATGCCATTATCGGCCAGCTCGAACGAGCGGTGTTCGAAAGTCGACAGCACATGCACTTCGCAACCCGGCTTCGTCAGGCGGGTGTCGGTCAGGCGCGACCACAGAATCGGGTGCATCTCGGCCATGTTCGATCCCCACAGCACGAAGGTATCGGCGTGCTCAAGGTCGTCATAGCACCCCATCGGTTCGTCAATACCGAAAGTGCGCATGAAACCAACCACGGCCGAGGCCATGCAGTGACGCGCATTGGGATCAATGTTGTTCGACCGGAACCCGGCCTTCATCATCTTGGCGGCGGCATAGCCTTCCCAGACCGTCCACTGCCCGGAACCGAACATCCCCACGCTGGTCGGGCCTTTCTTGGCAAGGGCCTCTTTCCATTTGGCGGCCATCACATCAAAGGCTTCATCCCAGCTGACCGGTTCGAACTCGCCATTCTTGTCATACTGGCCGTTGGTCTTGCGCAGCAGCGGTGTGGTCAGGCGGTCTTTGCCGTACATGATCTTGGACAGGAAATAGCCCTTGATACAGTTCAAGCCCCTGTTCACCGGTGCGTCGGGGTCACCTTGCGTGGCCACCACTCGACCCTCTTTGGTGCCCACCAGAACCGAACAGCCTGTACCGCAGAACCGGCAGGCAGCCTTGTCCCAGCGAATATCGGGCGCGCCGACCTGAGCGTTGGCCTGACCTGTGGCCATGGGAATGCCCGCAGCCGAGGCAGTGGCTGCCGCTGCGGACGCTTTCAGAAATGTACGACGGGATTCAGAGATGGTCATTGCATGGGCCTCCTGCTGGACGGTTGGCTTGGAGCATCAGGACGCGGAGCCGTCTCCGCGAGATCTTCGAAATGGTGATAAGTCAGTGACAGTGAGATCACTCCTGGGATCTGGTGCAGATCCATGATGGTGTCCGAGGCCAACCTGTCGGCCGTATCCTCGACAACAACTACGAAACGGCCGTCCTCGGCTTCGGCATGAAGCTCGACGCCCTGGGTTTCGGCCATCGCCGCGCGTGCGGCATCGGTGTAATCGGGGGCGATGTGGACCAGACAGCCACAGATGTTCATTGGGTCACCTCCGGGTGTTGTGGGGCGGGGCGGTGCATCACGATCGCCCCGGCGGGGCAGGCGGCGGAACAGCTGCCGCAGCCGATGCAGGTTTCTGTTTCAAGCGCCGGTTCCGCGCGTCCGCCCAGTTGCAGGCGAAAGCGGATGGCATCCTGTTCGCAATTGTCCTGACACAGGCGACAGCTTACGCCGTTCGTCGACAGGCAGCTTGAGTCATCTATTCGTGCGCGCCATGGCCATTCGGCAACACGTTCCGACAGCAACGCCGGGGTCGGACAAATGTCAGCGCAGTCACCACACAATGTGCAACCGCCTGCGGACAGGTCCAGAACGGGGAAACCGGCATCGTCGAATGTGATGATGTCTTCAGGACAAGCCGCGGCGCAGTCTTCGCAACGCGTGCATAGATCGCTGAAGCCAGTTGCAACTGCCCCCGGCGGACGGATCGCATCTGGGTCCTCCCGCAGGACACGCGCGCTTAGAAAAGCGCGTCTGCTGGTCATCTGGCTCATAGCTGGCGACTCGAAATTGGATTGATAGGTTCGCGTCCTTACTTCCTAGCTGCCTTAAGCAGCGCACGAATTGACCTATATCATACTTTTTTGGATTTTTTTTGTTCGGTCTGAGATTTGTAATTCTTCATTAAACGTTCAATTCGATACGGGCGTTGGGGAAGAACTCCAGAATCTCATTGGCTCTGCCGGCGGATGCCGCGCAAAGTGCAGTGGACAACCCATCCGCAATTGCCGCTTTCGGGGCAGAAACCGAAACGGTCCTGTCGCGGCTTGAAGGCCCATCCAAGGTAATGATGTGTCCAACTCCCGGGCTGAGCTGGGTCGCCAGCGTCGAAGATGTCGCCACTGCCCGATCGCTCAATTCAATCCGCTTCAGAACCGTTTGGTCCGGCGCCGCCAATCCAACTTTCCAGGGCGCACCGTCACTACGCGCACCCAGGGCGGCAACCTCTCCCATATTGACCAGAACATCACGCAGACCATGAGCACGCAGCAGGTCGGCAATCCGGTCGGTGATCGCGCCCTGCGCTATACCGTTCAACGTCAGCGCCGATTTTCCGGGCACCGGAAGGCGAATGGCCGAGGCGTCATAAATTACCTTTTCCCAGCCTATTGCCTGCTGAACTTCAACCAGATCATCCGCGCGCGCGCCCGCAGCCAATGCCGTCCACACGGGTTGAATGCTCGGATCAAATGCGCCACCCGATGCCTGATGCAGCGCTGTGCTGAGGCTTAGCACGTTCAACAAATCAGGAGCGGGCGCCGTCAGCATACCATCGCGATTCAACCGGCTGAGCTGCGATTGCGGACGATACAGGCTGAAGATGTCTTCCAGCCGGGCAATCTCGGTCTCCATGGCGGCCATTATGGGTGCAGCTTCGGCGTCCGTCAGGCCCACCAGGCGCAGGCTGGCGGTCGCACCCAACGCGGTCCCGTGCCAGCGCGCGTCCGAGGCCGCAAGCGGTGTGGCCGCAGCACAGGCGGCTGAGATGATCAGAAATCGGCGGCGCGACAAGGCGGTCATACGGGGGTCTCCAACGACAGTTCAAGATCGACAGGGCCAAGCACTTCGGTGTCCGGAATGTCCGGCAGGCTCAGTGCCGTTCCGCCGTAAATCTCAATGAATGCCTGGGCATCGGCAGGATCGGCAAAAGGCACCACTTCGCGCGCACCCATGCCACCTGCCACATTGGCGCCGACGACAAAGGTCGCGCCATCCGCGGCGATCCAGTTCGAGATACCCGGCTGCCGCCAGCTTGGCGCAATACCCATGTCGCTGACATAGATGGCTGTGATGTCGGCATCACGTTCAGGGCTTTTGAGGTATGCCACCATGTCGCGCACCTGCGCAAAGAACAGCGGTGCGGGATATCCTTTCAGATGGATCTGCCCCTTGGGGCCGCCATGTTCGGCGATGTTCATCTGGCAGAAATAGCTCAGCGCGTCCGGGGTCAGATCCACCGGATCGGGGGCCTCGGCCAGGTCTTCCTTGCAGGCCGCCAACGCGATCAAGGCGATCAGGACGAGGGGTTTCATGGCTCGACCCTCCGGAATGCCAGCCGCGCCAGGGCAAAGCCGATCACCGGCCAGATCAGCAGCGATGCAGGCGCGGCCCAGACGGGCAAGGCCTGTGCCGCCCCGGTCATGCCGGATGCCATGGCCACGCCTTCCGTCGCGGCGATGTTCCACAGACGGAATGCGTCGGCCGGGTTGGCCACCATCACCCATGGAAAGACGGATTGGGTAAAGGTGCCACCCTTGTCCATGACGACAGCCCCCAACAGGCCCAGATCATAGAGGACGACAAAAACCAGCCAGAGCCCGGCCGACAGACCTGCCGCCGCCGTAGCCCCTTTAGCCAGGGCAGACAGCAGGTATCCCAGCGCCAGAAACACGGCGCCCAGAAGGATGGATGTGAGGATGAGACGGACCAACGCCATCAGGCTTTCCGGTCCGGCACCGCCAAAGAAGGCCGCCACCGCGCCGGCGGTACCGAAACCGACCGTCATGGCAAAGGCCAGCGCTGCAAGATGTGCGGTGAACTTGCCCAACAGGATTTCTCCGCGTCCCGCAGGGTAGGACAACAGCAGCGACAGGCTGCCCCGGTCCACGTCTCCGGCGATGGCGTCGAACGAGATCATCAGCGCCAGAAGGGGCGCGAGGTAAACCGACAGCGTGGTCATCGACGCAACCGAAACGGTCAGCATGTCAACGCCCAGCGTTCCGGTTGGCGCACTGCCCGCAAAGGTCAGCGCCAGTGCGAACAGCACCATGATCAGAGTCGCCACCAGCAGCCAGCGATTGCGGCGCAGGATCAGCATTTCGGTACGGGTGATGGCGAGGAAGCGGGTCATGGCCTCTCCTCCTGTGCATAGTGGCGATAGAGGTCTTCCAGCTTGGGCGGGGTCATTTCCACATCCGCCACGGCATCGCCCAATCCGGCGATCCGGCGCAGGGCCTCCATCTTGTCAGCGGGGGAACACAGCAGCTCGACCGAAGCGCCGTTGATCCGGTTGCCGCCCAGTTCGGCGGCCAGCACGTCGGCGTTGGCGCTTGCACGTACTTTCAGACGGATCGGCAGGCCTGCAAGGGCCGACAGGTTGGCCAGGGTGTCATCCGCGACCATCCGGCCTTTGCGCATGATTGCGATGCGGTCGGTGCGGGCCTCGACCTCGGTCAGCGCGTGGCTGGCGATCAGAACGGCGGTGCCCTGCGCGGCCAGCTCGTCGATGATGGCATAGAGATCCTGGCGCGAGATCGGGTCCAACCCACTGGTGGGTTCATCCAGCAAAGCCACTTTCGGCTGACCCAGCAGAACCTGTGCCAGACCCAGACGTTGCCGCATGCCTTTGGAATAGGTGCCGATCCGGCGGTCCAGGGCATCGCTCAGACCTACGCGCTCCAGCAGACCGGCCACATCCGCCCTGGTGCCGGACAATTTCGCAAACAGGGTCAGTTGCTCGCGCCCGGTCAGGGCCGGGTGGAAGGATACCGCCTCGGGCAGATAGGCCGTTTCCCGCCGCGCCTGGGCGCTGCCGGGGGTGGCGTCTCCGATCCGGATGGCTCCGCCTTGGATCGGCGTCAGGCCAAGGATGGATTTGATCAGGGTCGACTTGCCAGCGCCGTTATGGCCCAGCAGCGCAACGCGCTGACCTGGGGCAAGTGACAGGGTGATATCGTCAAGAACGCGGGTTTTGCCCCGGTCCTTGCTGACATGGTCAATAATCAGGGCCTTATCCGTCATGAGGCACCTTTTCCATAGCTGGGGGTTCAAGGGGTTGCATCAATGGATTGCTGTCCATCACGCCACCGGGCAACAGTGCCGGAAAGGCGGATTGCGACCAGCGCACCAGCTGCACGGCAGGAGAGCCGAGCAGCAGTTTGGCTGCGGGTTGGGTCCACAGCACATGGTCCATCGAGTCATTGGGGCGATAGGGGGCATCGGCGATGCCGTTGCCATCCACATCATAGGCGGCAAAATCGGACCAGTAGTTGCCGCGCCCGTCTTCGGACCACTCGACCCATTTGGTCGAGACGTATTTCACCTGTGTCCGGTTGCCGATGAAGGAATTGCCAACGATGCGGTTGCGTTCGCTGCCGGCGGTGAAGTGGATGCCGATGCCGCATCCCTGGAACCAGTTGTCGGTGAATTCGTTCTTGTTGGAGTTATAAAGGAAGGTGCACTTTTCCTTGGCACCGATCACCACGTTTCCGGTGATCTGACTCTTGTTGGCATAGTTCAGCATCACGCCATGTTCACGGTCACCGATCGAGACGTTGTCTGCGACCTTCACATTGGTCGTGAACATCACCGCATAGCCCAGATCGTTGCCGATCGAGACATTGTTGCTGACCACCGAATTGTCGGCATACATGTAATGCACGGCAAAGCGCAGATCGCGGAACAGGTTGCCGGTAAAGGTGTTCTTCTTGGACGAGTTCACGAAGATCCCGTCGCGCCCATAGCGGATATCATTGTCCTCAACCCGCGCACCGGGTGCATTCCAGACATAAACGCCATTGCCACGGTCATTCATCCGCTGGTCCTGACGTCCTTCGATCCGGTTGCCGCGCACGATGCTGTCCTTGGCGCCATGAATGTCGATGCCGTAAAGATTGCCCAGCAGCACATTGTCTTCGACCACCGGCGCGCGGGCCGTCTTGGTCAGCTGGATGCCGCTGTCGATCCCGTCATGGCTTGAACCCGAGCCGATCACTGTCAGGCCGCGCAGGGTCACGCCCGGGCCGGTCACGGTGATGACGCTGCCGGTGCCTTGCCCGTCAATGGTGGCCTGTCCCAGCCCGTCGATGGTGACGGGCCGGTCCAGAACCAGATGTTCGGCGTAAACACCGGGGCTCAGGCGGAGGGTGTCTCCATCCGCCGCCTGAGCCAGTATTTCATTGATGGCCCCCGCCCGGTTGGGCACATCCCAATCCGCCGCCCAAAGGGGCGAGCCGAGCAGGAGCGGTATGAGCAGGGGCCAGCGCATGGGTCAGGCTCCTTGCGGTTCGACCAGCATCCGGCCGCGCATTTCCATGTGCAGCGCATGGCAGAACCACTGGCAATAGAACCAGTGCACGCCCGGACGGTCGGCGGTGAAGGTGACCGAGGCGGTGGCCTGCGGCGCGACCTCCATCGCGATGCCGTAATTGCCCAGGCAGAAGCCGTGGGTCACATCGTCCACATCATCCAGGTTGGTGACGTAGATCGTGACCTCGTCGCCCTGTTTGACGGTGAACTTCTCAAGGCTGAAGGTCGGCGCCTGCGAGGTCATGTAGACGCGTACCTTGTTGCCGTCCCGGATCGGTTCTTCGGCACCTTCTTCCAGATCGATGCCATCGGCTTCGGCCTGTTTGCGGGCGTCTTCCCAAGTGACGTCGTTGCGATCCCAGACGTTGACCGGGTTGACGATGTCGCTGCGAACGATGATCGAGTCATGCGGCTCGGCAAAGGTCGGGCCATCGTGGACCACCTTCATCTCGTCGGACGAGATGTCGATCAGCTGCTCGTTCTCGGGCTTCAGCGGACCAACGTTCAGGAACCGGTCTTTCGAGAACTTGTTCATCGAAATCAGCCACTTACCGTCGGCATCCTTGGTTTCACCCATGGAGGTCGAGTTGTGGCCCGGCTGATAGTGCACGTCGACCTTCGAGATGATCGGGTCCACATCGGCACCACCGTAGGCTTCGATTGCCTTTTCGATGTTCCACTTCACGATTTGGCTGTCCAGGAACAGCGTGGTGAACGCGTTGCCTTGACCGTCGTAGGCGGTGTGAAGCGGGCCAAGACCCAGCTGAGGCTCACCCACAATGCACGACCGCGGATCGGCATCGCTTTCGAACAGGGCGTCCAGCTTGGTGACGTCCATGATCGAGACGGTCGGCGACAGCTTGCCATTGATGCAGACGTGCTTGCCGTCTGGCGCGGTGTTGATGCCGTGCGGAGAGTTCGGGATCGGAATGTAACGGGTGTATTTCTTGTTCTGACCTTTGCGCCCGTCCAGAACCTTGACGCCTTTCAGTTCCTGATAATCGCCGGCTTCGATGCCTTTTTCGATCTCGGCAATGTTGAAGACGACGACGTGGTCCAGCTCGTTCTCGGTCATCTCGGCCAGGTTCATGCCCATTTCCGAGTTGTACGAGGTCGAGAAGGCGTATTTGCCCTGATAGTCGCAGTCGGTGTTGTCGAGGTTGCCCGACACGATCACCTGCCATGCCACTTCCATGGTGTCGCCGTCCAGCGCGGTGAAGATGTTCACGTATTGCGACGGATCGTCCAGCACGCTGCCATCGTTGACCAGCGGTGTTTCATCTTCACCATTGGCAAAGACATAGCCGGTGCGCGGGAATTTCTGCGGACGCAGACCGTGGATCGCCTTGGCGTTCGGGATCTCGGTGATCTTGTCGCATTTCATCACGTCACAGCGGACACGCGCGACGCGGGTGTTGGCCTTGTCGTTCATGAACAGATAGCGGCCGTCATAGGTGCCGTCGGTGAACGACATGTGCGGGTGGTGAAGGTCGCCGTTGTCATAGGTCTTCATGCCACGCTTGGCGAGAAACTCCTTGGTTTCAGGCAGCAACCCTTCGGTCATGATCTTCAGTGACTCGTTGGTCTGACCCCAGCCCGTGGCCGAGCAGCGGTTGAACACCGGCACCCGCATCAGCTCGCGCATGGACGGAAAGCCCAGAATGCGCAGCTCGCCGGTCTGACCCGAGGACCAGAAACCGTAATACTCGTCCAGTTCGCCCGGTTCGAGATTGGCATTGGCCGCGGCGCTCGCCTGTTTCGCGGTCATCAGGGTCGAGCCCAGACCGGTCCCGGCCAGCACGGCACCGGTTGCTGTTGCACCCAGCATCCCACGGCGTGTGACGGTTAGTTTGTTGTCATGTTCCGACATGTTCGTTCCTCCTTTTAGGAAACGGTTTGCGGTTTGGCGTTCGGATGGTTCGCCGGTGGTTGTCCGAGCGGGGTCTTCATCTGGACCGATCCTGTCTTGGCCCGCCGTTTCAGCTGGCGGATAACGACGGGACATTTGTCCTCGGACTGGTAGAGCACCTGACAATGCAGGCAGGTGACGCACTCGTTCGGATTGATCTCACCGGTGGGGTGGATCGCCTGAACGGGGCATTCATTGGCGCAGGTCTGACAGGGCGTGCCGCAATCCTTGTAGCGGCGCAGCCAGTCGAACATGCGAATACGGGCAGGGATCGCCAGTGCTCCGCCCAGCGGGCAGAGATAGCGGCAATAGAACCGTTCGATGAACAGCCCGATCCCCAGCAGGGCCAGCGCAAAGACCACGAAAGGCCAGTCGCGCATGAATTTCAGAATGATCGCCGTTTTGAACGGCTCGACCTCGGCATATTTCTCGGCCAACGGGATCGAGATGAAGCTGAGCCCGAAAAGACCCAGAAAGATCATGTATTTCGCGGGCCACAGGCGTTCGTTCAGACCCCAGGGCAGCGTCCATTGCGGCACTTTCAGGGCGCGCGCGATTTTGTTGGTCAATTCCTGCAACGCGCCGAACGGGCACAGCCATCCGCAATAGGCCCCGCGACCCCAAAACAACAGTGCGGCGGCGACGGCGAACCATTGGATGAACACCAGCGGGTCCAGCAGGAACGCATCCCACGAGAATCCTGTGCGCAGGCTGCCCGCCAGTGCCATCAGGTTCACCACGCTCAGCTGCGCGTTGGCGTACCAGCCGATGAAAAACAGGGTCATTGTCAGGTAGCCGATGCGGAACCAGTAGAAGACCCGCGCATTCATCGTCGCGTGGAACTGGAAGAAGAACGTCGCGGTCAGGACCAGCAGCATGACGCCAAGAACGGCGATTTCGACGGTGCGATCCTTCCAGATGCGCTGCCACAGGGCAGCCTTGGCGGCGGCTTCGCCGGTCGCATCCTCGACAATCTTTGGGGCTGCAACCGGCAGCAGGTAACGGTCGGGCAGTTTGTAGCCCAGATCGAATGTCAGAAAGGTTTTCTCAACAGCTCCCACGGCACGCTGTACCAGCAGTTGCAGGCGGAACGGCTCGGTCGGGTCGAACTCAGCATCGGCGGGGATCTTGAAGATATCCAGCTCGGTGAAACTGGGCGCATCCGGGGCTGCAACCTTGCCAAGGCGTACTTGCTGTTTGTCGAAGAACCGGACCGAATTGTCGCCCTGGATCAACTGGATCCGATCGAAAATCCCGCCGCGCACATAGCCTGACCCCTTGAAGCTGTAGGCACCGCGCCCCAGCACCAGAATGGCCTGTTCGTCCTCGTCCAACCAGTTCACGAGGTTCTGGTACTCGGCATCGCCCAGCAGTGACTTGCCGATCGACGGAACCGAGACAAGCGCCATATGCATGTCGATGAAAGTGTCATCCGGTTCGCCCGGTTCCGGGCGCTTGATCGCGCGCTGGTCTCCGGTGGCCTCGAAGGCGGCATTGACCTGTCCGACATCCAGCGTAAGCCGCCGGATCGAGCCGTCACCCGAAAGGGTCGACCAATCATAGACCGCATTCTGCGCCATATCGACTTCGCGCTTTGGCCCGTCGGCCTGCAACGGCGACAGGCCGCCCAGACCCAATGCACGCGCCACCTTGATACCGCCTCGCACAAGGCTGTCGTCGATCACCATGATCGTGACCGTCGCGCCCGAGATGATGTCGAGGTCGTGCCCCTCACCCCCGGTTTCGGCTTCAATCTTCAGGTCAAGGCCCGCATAGCCTTCGGTCAATTCAACCATGCGGGAATTGGGGATGCCGATCAGCACAATGGGTTCCGAGTGCTTGACCAGTTGCACACCGGTCAACACAGCGTCGTTGTCGATGGCGGCAACGACGTGGATCGGTTTGCCGGAATAGCCCGTCGTGCCAACAAAATCCGAGGTCAGGAATGCCCAGGCAACGGTCTCGCCGCCCTTCAGGACAGGGGCGACCTTGACGTCATCGCGCACCGGGCCAAAGGCATCGGCGCCGGGGGCCAGATCGGCAGGTTCGATGTCGGGCAGGAAACTGGCCAGGCTGTCGGCATGGGCGCTGATCGCCATCAGGCAGGACAGAGTGAAAGCCAGCAGGAAATGGATTGCGCGACTTACGACCACGGCGCACCTCCGATTGCTAGGGTGGACGCCACGGACGCGCGCAGGGCGCGTTCAAATTCTTCTTGGGTTGCGAACGGGGGCCCTCGGGTTTCGGGCCACAGTCGCCTTGAGTTGTACAAAATGCACAGATCCCCGATTGCAGCGGGTACTATCCGTACATTTTCGGATTGCATCAGCAGCGGCAGATCTGGCAGCGGGGCTGCCGTTGTCACCGCGCACAGCGCACAATCGGCGCATTTCGGGCAAGGCGCGGTCGGGTCATCAGCGCCTTCATCAAGGTCCACTTCAACCCAGACCGCCCCTGCCTCCGAGCAGATCTCGATCCACATGCTGTCCCCGGGACTCGCCAGCACCGGGCCAAGCATCTGCAAAAGCAACAGGAAAATACCCACCAAACCGCACACCGCGCGGGACACGCGATCAAACAGGCTGTGCGGGGGGCGGACGGTAGGCATTGAGAATCCAGCTCGGCGTTCTTTTCAAAAACTTAGGGGATTCTTCCAGACGAATACTTGACTTAGGTCAGGTGCCTGAAAATTTGCACCTACCCGTCGGCCTCGTCCATCAATCCGCGCAGCCACCGACCGGCCAGCCATGCCGCAGGAATGCCCAGCGGAATCGACCAGAGGATCGCCGGCACCGGTTCAATTGCGCCGAACCCGACGCTGTGCAGGATAAGCCCGAGCAAAAACAGGTTGATGGCCACGGTCAACGCCGTGGCCGGATACAGCAGAATGGCCAGTTTCCAAACCGGCCATTTCCCCTCAGTGGCTGGTTCCTTCCGAGAAGGTGATCTTGTTCCAGACATTGTATTTCCCCGAAGGTTTGCGCATCGGCAGGCGGCGGATTTCTTCCAGCGTCTGCGCGTCATAAACGATCACCGCGCCGTCATCTTCCCAGATCGAAACCAGCGCGTGGCTGCCATCTCTGGTGAACTCGACATGGGCCACGGTTTTTCCGGGAGCGGGGCGCAGGGTCTTTACGATTTCAAGGCTTTGCTTGTCGATGACATGCATTGCGTCCTTGTTTGGGCCAAAGAAAACATCGGCCCAGACATAAGGCGAGTTCTCATGGCTGCGCATGAAAAACCCGGGGCCCTCGGTCTTGATCCGTTTGACGGTTTCCCAGCTTTCCATGTCGATCACCGACACGGCGCCATCTGTCAGGTGCGGCGTGGCCATCACGGTCGTATCGCCGTGTTTCCATGTGATCCCCGAGCCCAGATGCGGCATTCCGGGCAAATCCAGATCGGCCACCTTGTACCCGATCACCAGATCAATCACTTGCCCGCCCTTGCCATCGCGGGACGCCCCCATGACATATTCATAACTCTGGTCGAAAAAGAAATCGTCCAGATAGTCAGCTGTGGTGATCTTGCGCACAGGGAAAGGATCAGGGTTCTTGAACTGGCCTTCGATACGGAAATCATGACCAAGCCCGGATTGCGGGGGATTGGCGCCGTAGAACACTTCCCAAATCTCGGGCACATCCTTCAGCGCCAGAACAAAGCTCTCGCGCGGCGGGGCCTGATAGACGGCAGAGACGCGGCTCGGCAGGCCCTTCTTGCTTTTGACCTCGATGACCTTTGCGACGGAAAGGTCTTCGGTGGACAATACCGTCAGGCTGTTGGGCAGGTAATTCGCCACGGCTACCCATTTGCCATCGCCCGACATTGCAATATTGCGGCTGTTCAGCCCGGCACGCACACGGCCCACCTGTTTCAGCGCCCAGATGTCGTACTTCTGGACCCACCCGTCGCGCGACATGATGAAGACATACCGCCCATCCGGGCTGAACTTGGGGCCGCCATGCACGGCGAAGGGGGTTTCGAACCGGTCCAGAACCTCGAACGTGTCGCCGTCCAGAACGCTGACATGGTGATCGCCGGTTTCCACCACCAAGGTGATGTTCATCGGGTCGCTGTCCCAGACGGGCGCATCCACCGGTACA
The DNA here is from genome assembly GCF_056540885.1 of Ruegeria sp. AL12. Classification (NCBI taxonomy): domain Bacteria; kingdom Pseudomonadati; phylum Pseudomonadota; class Alphaproteobacteria; order Rhodobacterales; family Roseobacteraceae; genus Ruegeria; species Ruegeria sp. AL12. The sequence continues at coordinate 42,057 of NZ_JBQFXN010000002.1, forward strand.
TAGTCCTCGTCCAGCGTCCGGCTGGCCAGTATCTGGGCCTCGTCCCATTCGGGGTCGGATTCCAACGGCGATTTCAACCAACCGGCCAGCTCTTCGATTTGCAGGGCATCCAGCTCGTGCGAGAAGGCCGGCATCTGTGTCGCCGCGCGCCCTTCCGCGATTACCGCGGCAACCCGGGGACCCCGCATGCGTTTGAGCGTTTCAGGGATCAGCGCGGGGCCAACACCGCCCAGACGGTTCTCGCCATGGCATGAGGCGCAATGCTCCGCATAGTCCGAAGGCGCGTCGGCCCAGGCGACACCCGCACCCAGGATCGAGCATAATGCCCCAATCTTCATCTTTTCAAAAATACTCCCGCCGGAGGTTCCCGCACGCGCCACAGGCGCAGCGGTTGAAAACCTCGCACTTACGGTGTCAAAAGAACTGATGCGCCGGATCATGGCTTTTCCCCCGAAACGGTGTGACCTGAAGGCGTTCCCCTGCATCATCCACACCGATTTCCTGGTTGGACAGGTAACAGGCTGGATCCTCGGCCCAGGGATCACCGGTCAATTGCAGGGCGCGGATGCGGGTATTGCCGCCGCACACGTCTTTGAGTTCGCAGGCTCCGCAACGCCCCTTCAGCGGGCGTGGGCGGGTGCGTAGCATGGCAAGCATCGGATCATCGCTGGTCCAGAGTTCGGAAAACGATTTGGTCTTTACGTTGCCCACCGTGTAGTCAGACCAGTAAGTGTCCGGATGGACCCGGCCGAGATTGTCGATATTGGCAACACCCAAACCACTTGAGTTTCCACCCCACGCGGCCAGGTGCGCACGCACATGTGCAGCCTTGTCGGCGTCGAAATGCGTGCGAATCCAGTTCAGGAAATATCCGGCATCAGCGTCATTGTTCCCGGTCACGATATCCAGCGGACGACCGCCCGATGCGGCTTCCCAGGCGCGTTCCAGCAACAGATCCAGGCCTTTGCGCGTGCGCTGATGCGCGGCATCTTCGCCCCGGTTCTTGTCGCCGCGCCCCGCATAGACAAGATGCGACAGGTAGAACTTGTCGACACCTTCATCATCACAAAGGCTCAGCAAGTCAGGCAAGTGATGTTGCGTGCCTTCGGTCAGGCAGAACCGCAGACCAACCTTGATGCCGCGCTTTTTACACTCTCGCACACCGCGCAGGGCGTCCGCAAAAGCGCCCTCGACGCCACGAAACCAGTCATTCGTCGCTCCGATCCCGTCCAGCGAGATGCCGACATAGTTGAAGCCCACATCCGCTATCATATCGGCGGTTTCGTCATGGATCCGGGTCCCGTTGGTCGACAAGGCCAGCATTGGCACCAGATCACGGGCGCGTTTTGCAATGTCGAAGAAATCGAACCGATCCAACGGTTCCCCACCCGAGAGGATCAGGGCCGGGACGCGAAACTGGCCCAGATCCTCAAGGGTTACCATGGCTTGCTCATGGCTGAGCTCACCCGGGAACGCGACATCCGCCGAGACGGTGTAGCAATGGCGGCACTTCAGGTTGCAGCGCCGCGTCAGATTCCAGATCACAACCGGCTTTACCGGGCCGGGGCGCCGTTTGCGCACCGGAGTCGGCTTGACCAGCTGATGCATGTATTCGGTCAGGCGGAACATGTTTCAGCCTTTCTGTTTCAGGCGCAGTCCGGTCTTTTTCAGGATGCGCGTGGAATAAAGGATGTCGCTGCCGCGGCAGGCCGATCCCAGAATCGCGGCGATCTGGCCGCGTTTGTCTTCGACCTCGTCGGGCGTGCTGCCATGAACCATGGCGAACAGGTTGTAGGGCCAGTCGGGCAGGGCACGGGGCCGTTCATAACAATGGGTGACGAAGGGCAGTGCCCCGATATGAGCGCCCAGTTCGGTGATCAGGTCATCCTGCACGTTCCAGACGGTCATGCCGTTCGACGTCATGCCCAGCTTGTAATGATTGGGGGCTGCGGCGATCCGTCGGATCACCCCGCGCGCCTTCAGCGCGGCCAGCCGGTCCAGCAGGGTGGCCTCGGTCAGGCCCAGATCGGCAGCGACCCGCGCATAGGGCGCGGCCACCAGGGGCAGTCCCCCCTGAAGCGACTCGATGATTTGTCTGTCTGTTGCGTCGATCATGCCGCCACCCGGAAGCCGATGAAAAATTCCTGAAGTTTGGGGAAACGGAGAACACTGATCCCCGTTTCCCGTTCGATGGCATCGGCGGTGGCCTCGATCCCCTCGGGTGTTTCGGTGGCCAGCACGAACCACATGTTCAGCCGGTGCGTGCGTTCATAGTTATGTGCCACCTCGGGATGTGCATTGACTTTGGTCAGGACGGTTTCGAATTCTTCGGCTGGAACGGCCATTGCGCAAAGGCAGAAAGCCCCACCCATGGCCGCGGCGTCGAAAAACGGACCGAAGCGCGTGATGACGCGGTCATCTTTCATGCGGCTCAGACGCGACAGCAATTCCGCCTCGGACAGGCCAAGCTCTGCGGCGACGGTTGCGTAAGGGTGCGAAGTAAGCGGCAGATCCTCTTGCATACGATTCAGGATCGCACGATCCGTTTGGTCCAACGTCATGCGGCGACCTCCTTTGCCTGAATCAACGCGCCGGTCTGCTTGAAACAGCGGGTTGAGAACAGGACCTTGTGTCGCGCTCCGGCCAATTCGGGCAAGGCAATCGCCCCGGCCAGAACATCCAAAGCTTCACTCCGTGTGCGGGCATGGATCATGGAATACAGGCGATATGGCCAGACATCGGGAACCGGATTCCGCTCATAGCACAGGGTCACTCCCGGGAAGGCTGCCAAGGCTGGCCCAGCGGTTTCAATCTGTTCTGCCGGCAGGTCCCAGACCACCATCGCATTGGCCGACCAGCCAAGCGCCCGGTGACGCACAATGACGCCGAGCCGCGAGATTATTCCGGCGGCATGCAGGGCTTCGATCCGCTCCATCACGTCGGTGACATCCCGTTTCAGCGAACGAGCCAGAGCGGCATAGGGTTCTGACACCAAAGACAGCCCGGAACTCAGAGACTGTAGCAGGCAACGATCGCCCTCGCGCATGACGGATGCATCGACCTTTCGTGCCGAGGGCACGTTTTTGGCTCCGCCAGTCATGCGAAAACCAAGATCCACGTTGAAAGGGCGCACCAGCCGCAGGTCCAGCACCTGCAATCCGGTGGATCGACTGATCCGCGCAAGGGTATCGTTGACATGCGCGCGGTCCGGCCCGGTCGCGACAAACCACAGGTTCCACGCGTCTTCGCGTTGATAATTGTGATTCACGCCGGGTTCGGCATCGATCAGGGCGGCGACCTCCTCCAACCGATCTTCCGGAGCCGCCACGGAAGCCAGGGTGCTGGCCGTCACCGCGCCGGGCGTGATGGTGGCGCCAACCCGTGTAATGCGGCCTGTGGCGCGCATCCGGGACAAGCGATGAATGACTTCGGCTTCGTCCAGCCCGAGTGCGTTACCCAGCATCTGGAACGGTCTATCGGTGATCGGGAAGTCGCGCTGAAATTCGTCCAGCAGGCGGCGGTCGATCGGGTCCGTGATATGTCGCATCGGTTACAGCCCCGTTCTGTGCGCACGGGCGGTGAAGAAGATGCCGGACGGGCTGTCCGCGTCGATCTCGCGCAGTTTTTCAAAACTGTGCGTGTCGTAGACCATGACCTTGTTGGCATCGCGCACGCTGATCCAGACTTCATGCCCGCGTGGCGTGAACTCCATGTGCAAGACTGCGGGGCCGGGCTTGAATTCGTGGATGATCTGTTTGCTGACACTGTCGATCACCTGAATGGTGTCATTCAGCGGGTGGGCGAAATTCACCCAGACCTGCCGCCCATCGGGACGGGCCATGGCAAAGACCGGTTGCCCGTGGGTTTTGGTCTGTCCCGTTTCGGTCAGAGTGTCGGCGTCGATCCACAGAACCTCGTGATGGCCGACAGCGGGCAAAACGAACTCGCGGCCCGTCAGCGCCCAGCCTTCCAGATGAGGCATCTTGTAGACCGGCATTTCTTCCTGACCACGCCCGTAATCGGGTAGAACCCGGATCGGTTCGGGGGTTTCGGCCCACAGATCCAGCGCGGTCAGGCCGTCCTCGCCAAACAGACCGGTGATATAGGTGCGGCCATTGGCAGTGATCAGCGCGTCATAGGGGTTCTTGCCCATGTCCGGGATCTTGGTGATCTCTGGTGCGCCTTTTGCGAAATCGGCAATCCAGGTTTCCCCAGTGTCCCACATCGTGAAAACGAACCGCCGACCGGGCGCATCGACCAGGCCGATGGTTTTGCTGTCGGTCGGGATGTCCGCGATCATCTCAAGCGTGTCCGCATCGAATACGCGCACGCCACCGGGTTCGTAATTCGACACCGCCACAAGCTTGCCGTCGTCCGAAATCGCCCCGCCGATGGCGTTGCCGGCCTGCACGACGCGGTTCACGATCTGGCGGGTCACGATGTCGATCTTGGTCAGCCCGCCGTCGCGGCCAAACACATAGGCATACCGTTCATCAGGCGAATAGACCAAAGACGCATGCGACAGATCACCCAATCCCTCGATCCGGGCCAGAGCTGCACGGTCGGATTGATCCACCAGCAGAACCGAGCCCTTGGCGCGTTCGATGACCAGACCAAGGTCGCCTGTCGCGGTCGGTTCAGCCTGCGCTGTGGTCATCATCAATGTGGCTGCAAGGCCAAGAATGAAGTGTTTCATTGTGCCTCCTGTTCCAGCAGGTAACGGGCGATCCATTCGGCCTCTTCTTCACTGATCAGGGGCCGCCACGGGGGCATCGCGGTGTCGGGGATGCCGTCAAGGATGACGCTGGTCAAAACATCCGCGTCGTAGTGTTCAAGTGTCTCACTGCGCAGATCGGGGCCAAGGCCGCCCTTCAGGGACAGGCCGTGACAGGAACCGCAATCCTGATGCACAAGTCTTTTCAGGGTATCGGGATCGATGACATCCGCCGCGAAAGCAGAGGTCGCGGCCAGAACCGCAATGGTCAGACAGGTTCGCGCCGCCCACCCCGAGCGACCCGGCGATCTGTCGGTGCATGTTGGGACAATCCCCTGATCTCGTCTTCCCAGCTTAGCCATGGGCCTGTTCCGGAAGCTCGGCTACAGGCCGTTCGGCATAAAGCGAAACCACCTTGCCAATGATAAACAGCGTCGGCGCCTTCAGGTCGGCTGCACGCACATCCGTGGCCAACTGGTCAAGTCGTGACACAAGACGACGCTCATCAGGTGTCGTGGCCTTGCCCACCGCCAGAACTGGTGTCGAGCCTGGCAGGTTCTCGGTCATCAACCCCATGGCGATCTGACCGATATTGGCGACGCCCATATAGACCACCAGTGTCGAGTCCGGATCGGCAAGACGTTTCCAGTCCAGATCCAGCACTTTGTCGGCCTGCCGATGTCCGGTGACATATTGAACCGAGGTCGCCAGCCCGCGATGGGTCAGCGGCACACCCGTCGAACAAGACGCCCCCTGGGCCGCCGTGATGCCCGGTGCGTATTCGACAGCGACACCGCGGGCCATCAGATAGGCAGCCTCTTCCGAACCGCGGCCAAAGATCATGGGGTCGCCGCCTTTCAGCCGGGCGACCGTGTGACCTGCGCTGGCTTCTTCAAGCAGTATTTCGTTGATGCGGTCCTGCGGAACGGTGTGGCATTTGGGGGCCTTGCCGACAGGGATCAGCCTGGCGCCTTCCGCGTGCAAGTTCAGAATGTCGGCGGACACCAGCCGGTCAAAAACCACGACATCCGCTTCTTGCAGCATCCGCAGTGCGCGCAGGGTCATCAGCTCGGGGTCGCCGGGGCCTGCGCCAATCAGAAAAACCTTACCGCTCATGTGCAAACTCGCTTGGTCTGAAAGTCTTCGAGACCCGGTACTCCAAGCAGATCCGTTGCGTTTGCAAGACGTTGCTGGGTGAGCCGGGCGTGTCATGGGGGAAGATTGGCCCAATCGAAAACCAACCTCCTTGACATAAGTTAAGGAGCGCGGGATTTGCGCCCACGCTCCTTCATCTTGCCTGTATTGTGTCTTGTTTCAGGGTTCGACGGTGATCATTCCGATCATGTTCTGTGTCTCCCAATGCGGGCCGCACAGATAGTCCTGTGGGCCGGGCGTGAGAAGGGTCAGTTCAACCGATTCCTCGGGGAACAGGCGATCACTTTCAGGTTGGCTGCCATCCTTCAACAGAACGGAATGGCTGGTGCGTTTGTCGACATTCACCCATCGGACAGTTGTGCCTGCCTTCACGGTCAATTCGGATGGGCAAAAATTGTATTTGTACATCAGCACCACTTCGGCGTCTTCGACGGCCGACGAAGGCTGACCGAACAACTCGACATAGCGCTCTTCGGCCTCGGCGCAGATTTCGGCGGTTTCGTTCGCCCAGGCGGGCGCGGCCAGAAGCAGCAGCGCGGGAAGAAGGCGTTGGGGTTTCATGGTCCATGACTCCTTTCCAAGAGTGGCCGGGGCCGGTTGACCCGGCCCCGATCCGTCATTGTTTGACCACGTTGATGAACGCGCTGTCATCATCCAGCGCCAGGCTGGTATTCAGCGTCACGTGGTGGAACCTTGCGGCGGTAAAATCGTCGTGGATGGCAAAGCCAACGGTATAGGTCTTGCCTGCCTCCAATGGCACATCACCGGGCGCGCCGGAATTCAAGGGGCGCGTAAACACCACGGTCCACATGCCACCGGACAGTTCGGCCGATGCGGCGATTTCACCATCATTGACCACGCGCTGCTCCAACAGATAGCCATTGGTGGCGCTTCCGTCGGCGTAGACACGCATCAGGTCAAGATAGGTGCCGTCGGCCAGATACTGCTCGATCTGTTCCTCGGCTTTCAGCTTGTCCCAGCCCCCCAGGGCCTTACCACGGCGACCTTTGACCTCAACATCCGTGCGGCTTTCGCTGATGTATTTGGTAATGGTGTCCGTGGCATCGAGGCGACCGGCAACATCCGCATTTGCCGCGATCGCATCCGCTTCGGGCGCAAAGGGCATATAGGTGTTGTCGGCGTGGCACGAAGCCCAGCATCCCACCTGATCGCCCAGCTCGATACCAGTGCCGGTAATCATCATGGCAACCTTGATCTGGTTGTCCGGGTCCATCTTGCCGCCATCGACGAACGGGGCAGGATTGTGACCCGCGTCCGGCCATTGCAGGCGAATGTACAGGTTTTCGTCGTCATGCGCCGCCTGAACGGTTGCGTCGATGACACCGCGTTTGCCCGGGATCGGAGTCGGTTCCAGATCTCCACCCGCAACGATCTTGTTGCCTATGGTGTCCAGTTCCTTGGCGTGACAGGTGGTACACTGATCCCCGCCTTTCGTCAGGGGGCGCGCGCCACCATGGAACTTGCCGTTCTGGACCCATTCAAACGAGGCCTGCCCGGGGTAGAACAGTTTCAGATCCGCTGCGGCCACTGCGTTCCAGTCGATGTTGGACCCAACGTCGCTTGCTCCGCCAGAGGGCGCCGCGGCGTCTTCACCGGAGGTTTTCGCACGTTCTTCTTCCAAAGCAGCGTCAACAGCCGCTGCGATCTGGGCCTGAACGGCCTCTTGCTGAGCCTTTTTGGCGGCTTTTTCCGCTTCTGCTTCAGCGGCCTCTTTGGCTTCGATCTTTTCGAGACTGGCCAAATATTCCGGAGGGATGGGCCGGATGAAGTCCGGGTTCGGTGCTTCAAGCTTTTCCAGATACTCTTCGTCCGCCCGGTCGCGTGCATCCGAGTGTGCAATCCCCTTGTGGCAGTCGATACAGGTCTGTCCGACAGTCATCGCATTGAGGTGCTGCTGACGGGCGCGAGGTTTCTGAAATTCGGGCATCATCGATTCGAAATCGTGACAGTTGCGGCATTCGCGCGAGTCTGTGGCCTTCATCCGCTCCCATTCGTTCATGGCCAGATGTACACGTTTGGCCTCGAACTTTTCACGGGTGTTGATGGTACCGACCATCTTGCCATACAGCTCTTTGGACGCCTTGATCTTACGTATCATCTTATGGGTCCAGTCTTTGGGAACGTGGCAGTCGGAACAGACAGCCCCCACACCCGACCGGTTCACGTCATGGATCGTGCCGGTATATTCTTCGTAAACAAAATCTCGCATCTCGTGACATGAGATGCAGAATTCCTTGGTGTTTGTGGCTTCCATTGCGGTGTTGAACCCGCCCCAGAAGATGATGCCGGCGGCAAAGGCCCCGGCGATACCGGCCACAGGCATTCCCCATAGGAAATACCGGCGCCAGATCGGTTTTTTCTTTTCCGGTTCGGAGGTCATATCCGGGCTCCGTTTTGGCTGTATTGTCTGGCCCTTGGTGGCAGGCCGGTGAGTTTGGCTGATGACTCAAACAAGGAAAGGGCGGGCGAGGGGCCCGCCCTTTCCTGTGGTCGTCCTGACCTCGTCAGGTGACGTGGTTCGACCGGTTGTAGACGTTGAACTTGCCGGTCGGGGCATAAAGCCCATCGATGCGGCCGATTTCTTCCAGCGTCTTCGCGTCGAAGATCACGATCTGACCATTGGGTTCCTTCGAGTCCGACAGGTTCCACTTGGAAACCCAGACCTCGGTACCGTCAGCGTTGAATTCGAAGTGAACAGCGGCGCTGCCTTCGTCTTCAGTGATCTGGATCGTCTTCACGATTTCGCCGGTTTCTTTCGAAATGACCTGCACGGATTGCTGCACTTCCGGTTCCGGATGCTTGGTCTGGTCAGCCCAGATGTAATCCGAGTTCGGGTGGGTGCGAACGAACAGGCCGGGGCCGTCGGTTTCCACTTCGTAGCAAACTTTCCAGGCGTCATCCGGACGGTTTTCAGGATCGTTGCCCCAAACGGTCACGGTACCGACACCAAGGTGGGTTGTGCCCGCCACAGGTCCACAGTTCGGGTCGACCCAGTTGGCGCCCGGACCAGGGTGCGGCAGCGCGGCTGTATCGATCATCGCCTCAAGCTTGTGGGTTTCGGTATCGACAACCACCATCTTGTTCGACGCGTTTGCGGCGATCTGGAAATACCGGCCTGTCGGATCGAAGAACCCGTCATGCAGGAACTTGGCGCTGTCGATCTTGTCGATCCGAAGGTTGTCCAGATCGGTGTAATCGACCTGCCACAACTGTCCCAGTTCTTTCACGGCAACGATCCAGGTGGGTTCATTCGGAGTGGTGTAGATGGCTGCCACACGGGCTTCTTCCACATACTCACCGTCGACGTTCACGCCGCGGGTCGATACGACCTTCACCGGTTCCATGGTCTTCGCGTCAACGATAGCAAAGTGCGGCGGCCAGTAGCCACCACCGATGACGTATTTACCATCGCCGGAAACGGCGACGTCACGGGCGTCATATGCAATCTTGACTTCGGATACCAACATCTTGTCCGGCGTCTGCCAAAGGTCGATTTTGGTCATCTTGCCGTCGCGACCCATTGTGTACCAGAAGCGGCCGGGGTGTTCTGGCTCGGTCAGGCTGTGGTGTTCGGACGCTTTCAGAACGTGCACTGCGTAGCCAGTGGGGATGTGGGTCAGCACCTCTTTGGTGTCGCCGTCGATCACGGCCACCTTGCCTACGTCACGTTCGATGACGACAAAGAAGTTTTCCCAGTTGCGGCCGTGCAGCGGCTCGGTCGGATAGTCCTCTTCTTCGACATAGACCTTACGCGTCGCCATCATCTGTTCCAGCGACATTTCAGGTGGTTTTGGCGGCTCCATCATGATGTAGGTCGCCATATCCTTGATTTCCTGCTCGGTCATGATGTCCGAGAAGTTGTTCATGCCGCCTTCGGTACCCCAGGCGATAATCTTTTCAAGGCGTTCCTGCCCCAGTTGCAAGGTGCCGCCTTCGGTTACAGTGCCGTCGGCTGCGGTCTTCTTCCAATGCGGTTCCAGGTTTTTACCCGTGGCACCTTTGCGCAATACGCCGTGGCAGCCTGCGCATTGTTCGAAATAGAGCTGTTTAGACGATTCAAAGGCTTCTTCGCTCAAAGTTGGCTCTTCGGCGAAGGTCGGAGCAGCGACGCTGCCCAACAACATTGCCAATCCGACCCCGAAGGCGCGGCCGGGTTTGTTGTAGCTGATTCCAAGTGACATGATCACTCTCCATATGCGTGGTGAGGCGGTGTCGAGAGTGAAACATCACGTGGATGTCATCCTTGACCAAAGTCAACGGCAAGGGTGCAGACAAAGCACTTTGGAAAGAAAACACAGATCAAAACCCCCAATAAATCTTGTGTTTCTCACACATGTTTAAGCCCAGTCTTGATTTTGGTTAAGGGCGCCGGGTCATGCGGGCACTACACATTGTTCAACGGCGGGAAAAGCTATGGAGAGCAGGCATGACAGCTGTAATCGCGCGTGTTTTCAGTGAAGGGTTCCGGGTCTTTTTTCTTTCGGCGGGTCTTTACGGTATGTTTGCAGGAGTCGCGTGGGGCGTATGGTTGGCGTCGCTCGACGGACTGATGCCCTACATGGAACAGAGTTACGCGATGCCCCCGGTGATGTGGCACGCGCATGAGATGATTTTTGGGTATGCAACGGCCGCCTTGGGGGGGTTTTTTCTGACCGCCGTGCCGAACTGGACCGGTGCGCCCGAGGCGCGGGCCCGCTTTATCACGCTTGTCGCATTGATCTGGATGGCCGGGCGTCTGGCGGTCTGGTTTTCCGGAGTGTTGCCACCCTTGTTCGTCGCAGTCGTGGACCTGAGCTTTGTTCCCATTCTGGCGCTGAAGATTGCCAGTCAACTGGTTCGTCGGCCCAAGCCCCAGAATATGGTGTTTCTGTATCTTCTGGTTCTGATGTTGGCCTCGAACGTTATGGTTCATTTGGAATGGATGGGGGTCACGGTGGATACGCTGAATACCGGCATTCGGGCCGGGCTTTTGACCTTGTGTTCGATGATCGCGATCCTGGGTGGCCGGATTACGCCGGCTTTTACACGCAATGCCATGAAAAGAGCGGGTCAACCCGAAGCATCGTGGCCGGTATCCGTGGCCAGGCTGGACAGGGCGACGATGATTCTGGCGCTGTTGCTGCCCCTGCTTGTGCTTGCACTTGATGTCGGGCCTGTAGCGGGGGCCGTTGCTTTGGTGATGGGCAGTGTTCAACTGATGCGCATGGCGCGTTGGAGAACAGGCTGGGCCTTGCGTCAACCGATCCTTGTCGCGCTGCATCTGGGTCTCGGGATGCTGGCGCTGGGTCTGATTCTCTGGGGGTTGGCGGCCATCGGGATGGGAAATGAGATCGGCGCGCTCCACGTTCTGGGCATTGGTTGCGTTGGTGGCATGACCCTTGCCGTAATGAGCCGCGCCGCCTTGGGCCACAGCGGTCGTCCCCTTGTCGCGCCAAAGCCCATGGCGATTGCCTATGGCTTGATGGCGGTTGCAGCGCTTGTGCGTTGGCTGGGATCCGACATGGCAGGAGGGTACATGACGGCGATGCTGACAGCGGATGGATTTTGGATCGCGGCAATGGGGCTGTATCTGTTTGCCATGTGGCCTGCCCTGACCGGCCCCCGCGCCGTGCAACAGACCTGAGGCCGGTTCAAGCGGCGCCTATCGTTCAGCGACCAGAGGCCGCGCGTTCTTGATATGACGATGGACCAAAGCCCGAGCGCGTTTCCCTTTTTCCGGTATCCGTCGTGCGGCCAGCGGAACGTAATTGCGCTGATCCAATTCAGGGAACAATTCAAGAATTTCCGCCCGTGCGTCCGGGTGAACACTGGACAAGGCCTGCGCACCGGTGAGCAGGCTTTCGGAAGGTGCGCCTTCCGCATAGATGATCTCGTGACGGTCGAACAAAAGATGGACATAGGTCACAGCACGGGTGTCATCAGCGATTGAAATGCCGGGCACGCCGACAAGAATGTGAGCAGGAACAAGAACCTCTTCGGCGTCGAACATTCTGACGGCAATCGGCGACCGGACCAGCATACGGTGTTGCGGTGACACGAAAAGATCACGCTGGGGCAAGTGATCGCCCAGTGAACCGGCCTCGATCCGGATGGGCTTCAGCCTGGGACGGGCGCGAAGCGCCGCCTGATCCAGATGTCGCGTGCCGATCCAGCGTATGTGTTGCGGTCCGTTGTCGGCGGTGACGACCGCGTCACCCACCTTCAAATCCTCGATGGACCTCGGACCTTTTGGAGTCATTATCAACGTTCCGGCTACGAAGCACGGCACGTCAATGATAGTGGTCGGATCAGTTGTGTCAGGAGCATTGGTCGGCGTAACATTCACGATGTTCATCGAGTATGTCGTGCCGGGCACAAGGGGTTCAGAGGTTATGTAACCACCCAAAGTTCCGTCAACTTCCACACGATAAACTGTAATCGTACCCCCGCCTGGTTTGGACAGAATATAGGATTCTTCCAGGTAAATTGGGCCACTAAGAAAGGTGGTCGAGCCATCAAGGGTGGTGATGGTGCCGGTCTGCGTCAGATCATCGCCGTCTTCGTTGTCGAAGCGGTCACCGTTGAAAACATCGCCAGTATCGACAATGGGTGGTCCGCCGCCGTTTTGAATAAATCCACCGGCTGCGTCTGTCACGCTGAACAAACGACGATCCGTGTCAGGATCAAAATTGACATCCAATGTAACCGTATCCGGCCCAATCGTATTCACCGTGATTACGCCGGGCGTATAACCGATATAGGAATAGTTTGCCATTTTAACCCATCACTATTTGACACGGGATTTACACTTGTTCTCTCAAGCGCTTGGATAACTCCGCTATACTAAAATGTCGACGCGACATTCCTCACGATTGGTTCAGATATCAAGGCGAACCCCAGGCTTTTTCGTGGTTCTTGCTGTTTGTCAGGCATCCGACCTCGTTCCAGAGCATACTTGAGAAGTCTTGACTTTCGTTAAGGCACTCCCGCGTCCCGCCCGTCATGTTGCAGACACTAGCTAATCTGCGCAAAGGAGAGCGCAATGCGAGACGTCATGACAAAGAGCATGGCCCGCAATATTTTTTATGGCGGGTCACTGTTCTTCATTCTCATCTTTCTGGCCCTTTCGGCCCATTCCCACTGGTATATCGTCAATTCCGAAAATGCCGCAAAACTGGATGACAGTGTGGTCCGGGGCAAGCATGTCTGGGAAAAACACGCGTGTGTGAACTGTCATTCGATTCTGGGTGAAGGGGCCTACTTTGCTCCGGAAGTCGGCAACGTGATGACCCGCTGGGGCGTGCTGGACGACCCGGAATCAGCCTTTGAATCCCTCAAGGGCTGGATGGAAGCACAACCGACCGGCATTCCCGGTCGTCGGCAAATGCCCAATTTCAACCTCAGCGACGAAGAACTCCGTGACCTGACCAACTTCCTGATCTGGACGGACAACATCGACGCGCAGGGCTGGCCGCCCAACGAGGCAGGCTGAGAAAGGGAACGAAACAATGAAATACGAATCCCAAAAAATCGCCTATGCCTACTTTGCGGTAGCCATGGCGTTGTTCGCGATACAGGTGATCGGCGGCCTTCTGGCCGGTTTCATCTATGTATTCCCCAATTTCCTGAGTGAGCTTCTGCCGTTCAACATCGTGCGGATGCTGCACACCAACTCTCTGATCGTCTGGCTGATCCTGGGTTTCTTTGGTGCGGCCTACTTCCTGATCCCGGAAGAAGCCGAGCGCGAGATCCACTCGCCCAAGCTTGCCTATCTACAACTGATCATCCTTGTTGTCGGCACGTTGGGCGTGGTCGTCACCTATGTCTTCAACCTGTTCGAAGGCAACTGGCTGCTGGGCAAAGAGGGGCGCGAGTTCCTGGAACAGCCCAAATGGGTCAAGGCCGGTATCGTCGTGGCTGCATTGATCTTCCTTTACAACGTGTCGATGACCGTTCTGAAAGGCAAGAAGACAGCCATTACCAACATCCTGCTTCTGGGCCTTTGGGGTCTGGCGCTGCTGTTCCTGTTCGCCTTCTACAACCCGGGCAACCTGTCGCTGGACAAGCAATACTGGTGGTATGTCGTCCACCTGTGGGTCGAAGGTGTGTGGGAACTGATCATGGCCTCGATCCTGGCCTATCTGATGCTCAAGCTGACCGGTGTGGACCGTGAGGTGGTCGAAAAATGGCTATACGTCATCGTCGCCGCCGCGCTGTTCTCGGGCATCCTTGGCACGGGTCACCACTATTACTGGATCGGTACGCCTGCATACTGGCAGTGGATCGGTTCGATCTTCTCGAGCCTCGAGGTGATCCCGTTCTTTGCGATGATGGCCTTTGCCTTCGTCATGGTCTGGAAGGGCCGTCGTGACCACCCCAACAAGGCCGCGTTGCTGTGGTCGCTGGGCTGTGCCACTCTGGCGTTCTTCGGTGCTGGTGTCTGGGGCTTTCTGCACACGCTGCACGGGGTGAACTACTATACCCACGGCACGCAGATCACCGCAGCCCACGGTCACCTGGCCTTCTACGGCGCCTATGTCTGCCTCAACCTTGCGATCTTTAGCTATGCGATGCCGATCCTGAAGAACCGTGATCCCTACAATCAGGTTCTGAACATGGGCTCGTTCTGGCTGATGACCAGCGGCATGGTCTTCATGACCTTCGTGTTGACCTTCGGCGGCACCGTGCAGACACATATGCAGCGCGTGGTCGGAGACTACTTCATGGACGTACAGGACCAGATCGCGATCTTCTACTGGATGCGTCTTGGCTCTGGTCTGGTCGTTGTCCTTGGGGCGCTGCTGTTCATCTATTCGATCTGGGTTCCCCGCAAAGAGGTCATCGAACCCGGCGCAGCTGAAACCCCTGCGGAGTGATGGATATGGATGGCTCCATGAACCTGAAAGAGGGGGCGGCAAACGCCCCCTTCTACCTGCCCCAGGGCGATGAATGCGATGTCTTCACCGCCGCTTACAAAAACGACCTGCCGGTTCTGCTGAAAGGCCCGACGGGCTGCGGCAAGACCCGCTTTGTGGCCCATATGGCCGCCAAACTTGGCCGCCCGCTTTATACCGTGGCTTGCCACGACGATCTGGCCGCCGCCGACCTGATTGGCCGCTACCTGTTGAAAGGCGGAGAAACCGTCTGGGTCGATGGCCCCCTGACCCGCGCGGTGCGCGAAGGCGCGATCTGCTATCTGGATGAGGTGGTCGAGGCCCGCAAGGACGTGACTGTCGTACTGCACCCGCTGACCGACGACCGGCGCATCCTGCCGATCGACCGCACCGGCGAAGAACTTGAGGCCGCGCCCGGTTTCATGCTGGTGGCGTCCTACAACCCCGGCTATCAGAATATCCTGAAAACCCTCAAACCCTCGACCCGGCAGCGGTTCATCTCGTTGGAGTTCGACTTTCCCTCGCCTCAGATGGAAGCCGAAGTGGTCGCGCAGGAAAGCGGCCTGCCGCTGGAACGCTGCAAGCCGCTGGTGCGGCTGGCGGGCAAGCTGCGCGGGCTCAAGGGTCAGGACCTCGAGGAAGGCGTGTCCACCCGGCTGGTCGTCTATGCCGCGACGCTGATCGCGCAGGGCATGTCCACCGACCGCGCCATCCTCGCCGCCATGATCGAACCTCTGACCGATGACGAGGATATCAAACGCGGGCTCCTCGATCTTGTCACCGCCGTCTTTGGGTGAGGCCGGCGATGGTCAGGATCGACTTTGAGCCATGGGAACCCGAAGAAACCATCGGGAAACTGTGGCACACCCTTGCCAGCCGCCTCGATGCACCCCAGGTGCATGTTGGAGCCGCGGTCGACCTTTCCGAGGTCGCGGGGCGGCTGGCAGTCCTCTTTCGGGGGCTTGGGGGTAGTCCGGGCGTTGAATTGCGCCCGGTCTCACCCGAGGTTTCGCGCCACCGCCTGAGTTGGCGCCGCAAACTTGCAACCGAAGTGGAATTGATGCCGCGCGCCTCGTTCGACGGAGAGGTTTTGCGTCTGCCCGACCGTCTGGCCGTATTCCCCGCACGCGAGGCAAACGGCGCGCTCTATGTCTGGTTGGCCGCCGCCGCGGCCCATGCCGGAACCCGAATTGACGAAGATGATCCACTGCGTGCCGACCTGCGTGCCTTGATCGCCGCCCGGCACATGGTCGAGGCGACTCTGGACGATGCGCCTGGCTTGCGTCCGCTGTATACCGAGCTGTGCAAGGGCGTGCTGTATCAGCGCGACATCCCCAGCCTGCCGCCTGCCGAGGCCGCGGTTGAAGAACTGATCCTTCATATGCTGGGCGATCCCAAGCCCCTGTCGGATCAGGCCGAGCACCTTCTGGCACTTGACGACGATCTGATCGCCCCGCGCGGCTATCAGCCGATGCGTCCGGTTCCCCTGTGGCCGGAGTTGCGGGCAGTTGGGTTCTCGGAACACAACGAGGTTGAAAACCCCGATACCGAAGGCCCGCCAGAGGAATCCGGCGAAAAGACACACCGTGCCCGGCGCCGCAAATCGGATCAGGCCGAGCGCAGCGACAGTTTCATTCTGCACAAGTTCGAAGCCATCCTCAGTTGGGCCGAGTTTCTGAATATCAATCGTCGCATCGATGACGACGATCCCGACAACGCCAAGAAGGCGGCTGACGATCAGGAAGAGATCGGTCTTGGCCAGATTTCAAAGGCGCCGCCTACCAGGTTGAAGCTTCACCTTGATCTGGCACCCGAAGACGTCAACCGCGAACGCCTGTCAGGCCGTATTCTATATCCCGAATGGGACGTGCGGACAGGTCAATACCTGCCGGATCATGTGAACGTTCTGCTTTCGGATGCCGATATCCGCGGCGATGCTGCCGAGTTCGGCAAGGATCCGGCCACTGCGCGCCGCATTCGCGCCGTCAAGCGCCAATTCGAGGCGCTGCGCCCGGGGCGCGTGATGACCCGGGGCCATCTGGACGGGGATCAGCTGGATATGGAAGCCGCCGTTCGGGCGCAGGTTGACCGCTGCGCAAATGGTGAAGGGACGGAACGCGTCTGGATGCAATCCCGCCCCGAGGCCCGCGATCTGGCGGTGTCGATCCTGCTGGATGTCAGCCGATCCACCGAAAGCGCGGTCACAGGCCGCGCCGTGATCGATATCGAACGCGAGGCGCTGGCGGCCTTGGCCTGGGGCCTGAACGCTTGCGGTGACGATTTCGCCATTCATGCGTTCAGCTCCCTCAAGCGTCAGCGCGTGTATGTGCAGCGTTGCAAACGGTTCGACGAACCGATGGGAACCAAAGTAGAACAGCGCATCGCGTCGCTGCGCCCGGGACATTATACAAGGTTGGGCGCGGCAATCCGGCACTGTTCCGCAGATCTGGCCAGCCAGTCCCGCAAGCGCCGATTGCTGCTGGTCATTACCGACGGAAAGCCAAACGACCTGGATCACTACGAGGGGCGCCACGGCATCGAAGATACCTGCATGGCCATACGCGAGGCGCGCCGGGCCGGACAGTCGGTGTTCGGCGTCACCATCGACAAAACCGGCAAAAGCTGGTTTCCGCGCATGTTCGGACAGGGCGGTTTCGCCGTCATTCCAGATCCGCATCGCCTGACCATGGCCCTGCCGCATATCTATCGCCAGTTGGTCGGCGCATGAGTGATGCCTCTCTGATCGACGAACTGCCGGGCGAGTTCCTGATGTGGGTTCTGATCATTTCGGAACTGCTGGTCTTTGGCGCGGGGATGATCGCCTTCATGGGGGTACGCCTGACCGATTCGGCAGGTTTTGCCGAGGCGCAGTCGCATCTGCATCGCACGGGTGCGGCATTGAACACGGCGGTATTGGTGACATCCGGCTATCTGGCCGCGCAGGCGCTGCATTGGCGGCGGAACATGCAACGTTTTCGGGCCCGTTTGGCACTGATCCTTGCCGCGGTTCTGGGTGTCGTGTTCCTGATCATCAAGGGTGCGGAATACGCCGACAAGGCGTCTCAGGGGATAGGATACGAAACGCATCCATTCTTTCTGTTCTACTACATGCTGACCGGCTTTCATGCCGCGCATGTGCTGGCCGGGGTTGGAATTCTGTTGCTGGTGGCCTGGCGCGACGACCCCAGTAGCGTCGAAGCGGGCGCGCAGTTCTGGCACATGGTGGACCTGGTCTGGATCATGCTGTTTCCAGTGATCTATCTGCTGGGATAGTCGGATGGCCCAACCTTCATCTTTGACCAACAGTTCTCACCAGAGGTCGCCGAACTCTCTGACCCAGGCTTGGCTTGGGCTTTTGGCGCTCAGCGTGGGATCCGCGCTGCTGACCTTGATTGGGGCACCAACCGCGATCATCGCTGGCGGTATCCTGTTGCTGGCGCTGATCAAGGCCCGCGTGATCCTGAAACACTACCTGGATTTGGAGAACAGCCAAAGCTGGCTGCGTGGGTTCACCATGGTGTTGACCGGATTTTCCGTAGTTGTTTTTGCGCTCTATCTGGTCTGAGGCAAAAAAATGCCGCCCCAAGAGGCGGCATAAATCAAGCAAAGGGGGGTTCTGATTACTGAGCGGCCTGTGGGATCCGCGCGATCTGACAACGTTGCCAGAGCGCCGACAAGGCACCCACCAGATGATCGATATCCTCATCTGTGTGGACCGGCGACGGCGTGATCCGCAAACGTTCGGTGCCCTTGGGGACAGTAGGATAGTTGATCGGCTGGATGTAGATGCCGAATTCTTCAAGTAGCGTATCCGAGATGAATTTGCACTTCACCGGGTCGCCCACCATCACCGGGATGATATGGCTGGGGTTCGGCAGATGCGGTATCCCTTCCGCATCCAGACGGGCGCGCACCTGATCCACACGGGCCTTTTGCAGATCACGCTCGGCGCTTGACTGCTTCAGATGCCGGATAGATGCGGCCGCACCGGCCGCGATCGAAGGTGGCAGGGCCGTGGTGAAGATGAAGCCGCTGGCAAAGCTGCGAACGAAATCGCACAGCGCGGCCGAGGCTGCGATGTAGCCGCCGACCACGCCGAAGGCCTTGCCCAGCGTGCCTTCGATCACGGTCAGGCGATCCATCAGGCCCTCACGCTCGGCAATGCCACCGCCGCGCGGGCCATAGAGGCCGACGGCGTGAACTTCGTCCAGATATGTCATCGCGCCGTATTTGTCGGCCAGGTCGCAGATTTCCTTGATCGGCGCGATATCACCATCCATGGAATAGACGGATTCAAAGGCGATCATCTTGGGCGCGTCAGGGTCGGCGGCGGCCAGTTTGGCCTCCAGATCCGCAAGATCGTTATGTTTCCAGATCACTTTCTGCGCCCGTGAGTGGCGGATGCCTTCGATCATCGAGGCATGGTTCAGCGCATCAGAGAAAACGATCAGACCGGGGATCTTCGCAGCCAGCGTTCCCAGAGCGGCCCAGTTTGACACATAGCCCGAGGTGAACAGCAAAGCGGCCTCTTTGCCATGGAGATCTGCCAACTCTGCCTCGAGCAGAACGTGGTCATGCGTCGTGCCCGAAATGTTGCGCGTTCCGCCCGCACCGGCGCCACAACGCTCCAGCGCATCGTGCATGGCGTTGATGACCGCAGGGTGTTGCCCCATTCCAAGGTAGTCATTCGAGCACCAGATACGCACATCCCGCTGGATCGAACCATCGGTCTGGCGAGCGTTCGGGAAGGCTCCGCAACGTCGCTGCAAGTCGATGAAAACCCGATAGTTTCCTTCATCTTTCAAAGCGTCGAGGCTCTGGCTGAAAAATCGCTCGAAATCCATCTGACATGCTCCCCGGATAACTGGCTGCGAACCGACCCTAGGGCAGCGACGGGCCCCGTGACATGACAATTGTCAAGTTGATCGTCAAGAAAAAGACTGGCACTGCCACGCCGGCTTTGGCATAGCAGGGCATTGGGGATGATATCCCGGGCCATCGCCCGGACTGGATGAAGAAGGGAATGCCTTCATGTCACACGAGGCACAAAAGGCGATTGCGCGGCAGTCTCTGCTTCTGCGCAGCCTGCCGGATCAGCATGTGGATACTTTGCTGCGGCAAGCGATTTGGCGGCAATATGACCGTGGCGAGACGATCTTTCTGCAAGAGGAAGAAGCCAAGGCCGTGCACGTCGTGCTGGCGGGTTGGGTCAAGCTGTTCCGTATCTCTCCGACCGGGGCGGAAGCGGTGGTGAGCGTTTTCACCCGCGGAGAAAGCTTTGGTGAGGCCGTTGCGCTGCGCAACGTGCCGTATCCCGTGTCCGCCGAAGCCGTCTCAGCCTGTGAAGTGATGCACATTCCCAGCCCGGTGCTGCTGTCACTCATGAAGGAAGACCCGGAAATCGGCGTTTCAATTCTGGCTGCGACGTTCACGCATCTGCATGCTCTGGTGGCGCAGCTGGAACAATTGAAGGCGCAAACCGGGGCGCAACGCGTCGCAGAGTTTCTGTTGAACCTGTGCGATCGCGATTCCGGTCGCTGCGAGGTGGAACTGCCTTACGACAAGATGCTTATCGCCGGACGTCTTGGGATGAAGCCCGAAAGCCTGAGCCGCGCGTTTTCGCGGTTGAAACCCGTTGGCGTCAAGATCAACAGGAACCACGCGGATATCGCCGACATGGACGATTTGCGCAACTACGCCGAAAGCGACACCAGCGAGAGGTGATTGATCACCGGCGGCCGGACCCTTCGGCGCTGCAAATTCACGGAAAACCCGTTATCCGAAACTGGCCAGCTCCAACGGGGGCTTCAGTCGGGCGCTTTTGCGCGTGACCGGCTGTCTTCCACGCTTTCCTAAACCTCACTATCCTGATCAGCAGTGCCATCCATCGGCACGAGTCTTTTGCATGAAAATGAAGGGGCACCTGGTCCATGATAGACGCAGCGCTTTCAAACTATTCCCGCGCAAGGTTGATGACATCGGTCACACCGGTCGAACGGCTTGAGCGTCTTTCTGACCAACTGGGGCTGGACCTGTGGATCAAGCGCGACGACCTAACCGGGCTCAGCTTCGGCGGAAACAAGACCCGCCAGCTGGAATTTTATATGGGTGAGGCGCTGAGGCAGCGGGCGGACACCATCCTGATCACAGGTGCCGTGCAATCCAATTTCGTGCGCACCGCGGCAGCTGCGGCGGCAAAGCTGGGAATGTCATCCGTTCTTCAATTGGAAGACCGCGTGACGAATATGGGCGAATACTACCATCGATCCGGGAATGTTCTTCTGGCACAGCTTCTGGGGGCGGAACATATTGGCTATCCCAAGGGTGAGGACGAGGCGGGCGCGGACGGCGCTCTTCACGAACGCGCCGAGGAACTGGTTGCCATGGGTCGGAAGCCATACGTGATCCATCTGGGCATAGATCACCCTCCGCTGGGGGCATTGGGCTATGTGGCGGGGGCGGCCGAGTTGCATACTCAGACCAGCGATTTCGACGCCGCGGTGGTGCCGTCGGGAAGCGGGGCAACCCATGGCGGGTTTCTGGCCGGATTGCGTTTGGTCGGACAGACTGCGCCTGTCTACGGCATATGCGTGCGTCGCGATCAGAACCAGCAGCACGCGCGTCTGCAAAAGGTCCTGGGGCGATTGGCGACCATGATGGGTTTCGACCCTGCTTTGGTCATGGAAGACATCTATACCTGGGACGGCGCCTTGGCACCCGGATATGGGCGGATCGGCCCCGCAACCCGCGAGGCGTTGACCCTGATGGCGCGCTCCGAGGGCATTTTTCTTGACCCTGTTTATTCCGCCAAAACCTTTGCAGGGCTTCTTGGGCTGCTTGAACAAGGTGCCATCGAAAAAGGCCAGAAAGTTGTTCTGCTGCACACGGGTGGTCAACCTGCGTTGTTCGGATATCAGGACGAGTTGCAACCGAGTTGAAACAGCGCAGCATTGCGCCTGTGGTCCTACAGGGCAACAGGATGAACGCAAAGGTGTTGTCCGCCGAACTGGCCGGGTCAGTACCCTATGACACTTTCGATTGATTGAGCAAAGACATGGCCTGCGCGACATCGCGGGTCTGCGCGCCGCCAACGATCGTGGCCAAAATCTTTCCAAGATCAGGCGGCGAGGCCGGCGTGCAGCCAAAGCGGTCGCAAGTTTGCACGTAATCCACCGCTGTGCGCAGTTCGAACATTCTTGCCTGCTGTTTGCGTGCGGTTTCCAGAGCCTCCGTGAACAGATCATCTGCGGCACTGTCCGTGGACCGCACCAACGCCTGTATCCGATCCGTCTCGGGCTGAGCCCAGGCTTCATTGGTCAGAACCTGCTGTTCACGGGCTTCATCCAGCAGGCGCTGAGCCGCCTTCGGGTCGTTCGCTTTCAATGACGCTTCGGCAAGGGCCGTCAGGAACACCGGCTTGTAGTTTCCGGCCCCGCTGGCCCACCAGGCTTCGGACGCGTCGCGCATTGCTCGGATCGTTTCCGGGCCTGGCTTGATCTGTGTGTCCGCCCAACACCGCCAGACATTCGCCGTCAGTGTCATGAAGGGGAAGGTGTGTTTGGTCGCCAGTTCCTCAAGACGCGCGGCCACGTCGTAAACCTGTTCAGGTTCACGCCGCAACAGGTGCAGCATACACAGATATGTCAGCGTCTGTGCCAGGCTATGAGCGTGATTGAGTTTCTGCGCCGCCGAGATCGCCTGATGCTGAATCTCGAGCGCGCGGTCCGGTTCTCCGCGCAACCAAACCGTCATGCTCAGGAAGCAGGATGTAATGGCGGCATGATCCGTGCCGTAGACATAGGCAAGACGGCTGTGCTGCTGAGAATCATACAAGCGCAGCGCTTGTCGCAGATGTGCATAGGCGGCGTCCTGCTGCCCGATATGCAACAAGACGGCACCCATGGCCCGGTGGGCAATCATTATGTGATGCGTTTCGTCGGTCAGCTTGGACAGGTCCAGCAACTGCGCCGCGACGTCCCTGGCCAAGTCGTATTCGCCGCGGACCAGATGATACGCATAGAGACCATTGAGCACAGGGAACAATTGTTCGGTTTCGCCCAGCCGATTGCACAGGTCGCGGATCCGGGCATACACCGCCCCCGTTTCATCGGCCGCGATGCCAGCGGTCGAGCGCAGAACGCCGGCCCGCAATGTCTGGATCTTGGTTTCCATGCGGTCGCGGTCAACCGAGTCTTCCTGCTGTTCAAGCAACGCCAACGCACGCCCCAGCTGAGTGGCTGCTTCAATCCCGGCCGAGCGTTCAACGGCACGTTGTCCGGCCAGATACCAGTGTTCTATCGCTTCGTCCGGCATATCTGCCATCGTGTAGTGATGAGCCAGAATTTCCGGACCGGCAGAGTTTTCGTGCAACGAGGCAGAGTTCAGTGCTTGGACCACACGCGCATGCAGCGTTCGCCTCTCGCGTTTCAGCAGGCTGTTGTAAGCGGTGTCGCGAATGAGAGCGTGACGGTAACTGAACGTCTCCTCGGGCTCTGAGTCTGAAACGATCACGATCCCGGCATCCACAAGCAAATCCAGACCGGATCGCAACGCCCGTTCATCAAAACGGGACACACTTGCAATCATCGGATAAGAGAATTGCGGGCCAATGACAGCGCCGATCTGTGCCACTTCCTTGGCCGAGCTCAGACGATCGAGACGAGCCATCAAGGCATCATGCAGTGTCTTCGGCACAGTGGGTGATGGCGTGGACCGGTCGATCGTATAGGCGTCGGCGCGTTCGGTCAGAAGATCGGATTCCAGCAGATCCTTCGTCACCTCTTCTACGAACAGCGGGACGCCGTTGGATCTGGCAGCAATCAGGTGGTGAACTTCGTCCGGGACGGTCTTGCCCTTGGCAACGTCGTTCACGATCTCTTTGACCTGCGCGAAATCCAGTTGTTGAAGCGCGACGTGCATCAGGTTGTGCGATTGTGGCCAGTCCGTATCAAAGCCTATCCGATAGCTCATGACCATCAGCAGGCGCGCGTTCTCTATTCGGGTTACAAGCTGATCAAGCAGAGTCTTTGTCGTTGGATCGATCCAATGTGCATCTTCAAACAGCAACAGGGTTGGGGTTTCCTGCGCCAGGCCGATCACATGATTGACCAGCATGTCCAGCGTCTGCTTCATGATCTGCTCAGGGGTCAAGTCCAGCGGGCCAAGGCTGTCTTCAAACGGGACCGACAACAGTGCCGCAGCCAGTTTCAGAGACCCTTCAGAAGGATCACCCAGAACGCCGTGGATCTTGTTCAATTTTTCGTCCGCACTGTCACCGGCCCGCAGTTCGGCCGCGTTTTCAAGCTGGCGAATGATCGGGTACAACGCGCTTGCGTCATGAAAGGGCGAACACTGAAATCGAAGCTGTCGGTGTTTTGCGTCCGGGATCGTGCGGCGAAGCTCTTCGATCAGCCTGGATTTTCCTATGCCCGCCTCGCCCGAGACCAGCACCACCTGACCTTGACCCTGACGGGCCAGCTTCCACTTGCTTTGAAGGGTTTCATGCTCCTGCGCGCGCCCGACCAATGAACTCATCCGGGCGTCGTCTGCCGCAAGAAAACGGCTGAGAGTCTGGCGCGTGCCGGTGACCTGCCAGGCTTCGACCTCTTTGGCAAAGCCTTTCAACTGAAACGTACCACGGCGCACATATTCGAACGCATCACCCGCCAACTCCCGTGTCGTCGGCGCGACGATCATTGTCCCCGGATCAGCCATCGATTGAAGCCGTGCGGCAAGGTTCGGGGTCTCGCCCATGGCGGTTCCATCCTCGAACATCTTCTCTCCCCGCAGGTCACCGACGACAACCAGGCCGGTCGCGATCCCTATGCGGACTTCAAGATGTGCATGCGTGCGGATTTCCGGAATTTCGCGAACGATCCTAAGACCTGCATGAATGGCGCGTTCCGGGTCGTCTTCATGCGCATGCGGAAAGCCAAAAAACACCATGATGCCGTCGCCATAGTAACTGGCGATATGCCCGTCAAAAGCGGCGACCGCAGCGGCGCAGGTCTCTTTGAACAGCCTCAGAACCTCGGCCAGATCTTCAGGATCCAGCTTTTGCGATATCGCCGTCGATCCAACAAGATCGATGAACATGACCGTCAGCTGTCTGCGCTCTGCAATGATGTTGGGTTCTTGATGCGCGCGATGTGATCCCGCAGGCTGCCCGGTTTCATCCCGTATTGCTTTCAGAAAGCGGCGTCTGGGTCCAAGGGGCAGGCCGATCGTGACAAGGTCATCGTCGCTCAGTTCCGGCAGATCACCCAGTTCGACCTCGTGCCGGGAGAAGGCGTCGACATATTTGGACAAGCCGTTTCGGATCAGCCATTCATCTATGTCAGCCATTTGACCACCATGCATGGCCGCGACCAGGCCGATCCAAGCATTCCCCATTTCCCTCTGGTTGAAAGGACCAGCCCCGGGCGCAGTCCGGGAAAACACCACTCTATCAAGGACGACCCGCGAATTCCGGTCAAGTGTTCAATGTAAGGGTGAGGAAATTTCATTGCGCGAAACGGTATCGGAGCCTGCCATCTCTATTCGTCGGTCCGAAAATCGATGTGTATGTGATTGCCGTCCGGATCCCAGACGTTCAACTGAACGGTGTCGATCGCTGTCAGTTCCACACGGCGATAGGAGACGCCATTTGTTTTGAGATGCGCTTCGAACCGATCCAACCCTGTCGCCGAAAAAGCGAAATGCTCAAGCTTCAGGTCTGCGTCCGAACCCGTGGCCTCGGCCTCGACACCGACCAGATGCACAAAGGCGTTTTCTTCGACATAAAGCCAGGCTCCGGGAAAAGGGAAGGGCGGGCGTGGCCCGATCCGCATCCCCAGCACGTTGCAGTACCATTCGATCATCTCGTCCAAACGCGTGGTGCGCAGGTTGACATGATCCAGTGACGTGATCCCCATGGCCTAGCCTCGGGTCCATTTGATCGAACATCCCATTGATGGTGTCTGATCTTGGGGGCCTTGCCCGGTCTCGGCAATTTGCAGCATCGCATTGACCAATTCTGGTTCGCGCTTGCCTGTCTGGCCGCGACCCAGATTGTCCAGACGGCCCCGGTACTGCAACTTTCCGTCCGCATTCAATCCGAAGAAATCCGGAGTGCAGACAGCACCATAAGCCTTTCCTACGGATTGATCTTCGTCCACGAGATATGGAAAGTTGAAGCCGTTCTGCCGTGCGAATTCCAACATGTTCAGCGGCGAATCTTCGGCGTAATCGCGATAGTCGTTCGACATGACCGCCAACACGCCGATACCCTTGGACATCAGCAGGTCCGTGTCCTGGGCAAGCCGGTCCGTGATCGTTTTGACATAGGGGCAATGATTGCAGATGAAGGCGATCAGCAACCCGTTTTGCAGGTGATCGGACATCTTGAAGGCCCGACCGTTCGGGTCTTTGAGCGTGAAGTCCGGGGCGTTCCAACCGAAATCGCAGATCGGAGTGTCGAGCAGCATGATTGTCCTTTTTGTGACCAATTGGCATGTTCAGACCAGCTTAGCTGACGGGCGCCGTTAAGTAGAGCGAGATTTCCGGCGCCATGTCTGCGACGGAATACGCCTGCAAACGCATCTGGTTCAGATCAGCAGCGTTGACAGGCTTGGGTAATAGCTGAGCAGAAGCAACACCAAAGTTACCGCGATCAGGAAAGGCCAAAGCGATTTCAGGATCGAACCGGGCGATGTGCCGCTCATGGATGAGGCGATGTACAATCCGATCCCGACCGGGGGCGTCAGCAGCCCAAGCACAAGGTTCAGGCAGGCAACAATGCCGAACTGATAGGGGCTGATATCGTATGAACCGGTTGCAATCGGCAGCAGGATCGGAGTGATCAGGATGATCGCGGCGATGCCATCGATCACCATTCCAACCAGCAAAAGCGCCAGATTCACGATCAGCAGGAACACGAACGGGTCCGAAGTGATCGAGGTGATCAACCCAGCCAGTTGCTGTGGTATTTCCTCATAGATGATGACCCAGCCGAACACGCTGGCGGCCGCGATCATGAACAGGATCATCGAGGCGTTTGCCGCCGTGCGTTTGAACATCTGTGCCAGGTTGCTCGGCTTCAGGTCCCCGTAAACCAACCAACCCACCAGAAACGCGATCAGGGACGCGATTGCGGCGGATTCGGTCGGTGTGGCGATCCCGAACAGAATGCCGCCTATGATCGACATCGGGATCAACAGGGCGGGGGCCGCGCTGATCAAGGCCTGGACGGCTTGGGCACGCGTCATCCAATGCCCTTTCGGAAAGTTCTGCCACCACCCGATCAGGGTGATGACCGATGCAAAAGCCCCAGCAAGGATCAAACCGGGCAGGATTCCTGCAATGAACATGTCACCAATCGGGATCTGAGCCAGAACCCCGAAGATGACAAACATCATCGACGGCGGGATGACCGGAGCCAGCAGCCCGCCCGCGGCCGTCGTGGCAGCGGCGAAACCCTTGTCATAGCCCTCCTCCTCCATCGCGGGGACCATGGCGCGCGACATCACCGAGATCTGCGCCGTCGCAGACCCGATGATGGCCGCCATGAACATGTTTGCCAGCAAGTTGATATAGGCCAGCCCGCCGCGAAACCCGCCGACAAACACCCGGGCCAGCGCGACAAGGCGCCGGGTCATACCGCCTTCGTTCATCAATTCTCCGGTCAACATGAACAGAGGAATTGCCAGAAGGCCGTAATTCTCAAGACCGCCGAACATTTTTTGCGCGAAGCTGTCGTAAAGAACCGTGTTGCCGCTTTCCCAGATGTACCAGATGGCCGTGATCGCCAGCACGATCGCCACGGGCACGGACAGAAGTAGAGTGGCCAGAAAGACGATGGGGCTCATGGCTGTGCCCCTTTGCCCGGGGGGCTCAGCAGATGCATGGTGGAATGCAGCGTCGCGCCCAGTGCGAAAAGCCACATCACCAACCAGAACAGATACTTTGGCAGGCCTAGGGTCAGCGTTGGCTCGGCGTAGATGAAATTGAATGTCTGACCTTGAAACGCCGCCACGTCAAATCCGCTGCTGGCGATGTCCAGCGGAAGGAACCAGCGCCAGCAGAACCACAGCATCGCAAGGGAAAAAGCAAACACGACCACGTCCACACCCTTGCGGATCAATCGTTTCGCGCGTTCGGGCACGTTGTCGGAAACGATAGAGATCGACACCGAGCTGCGATGGTGCAATGCGGAAGACGCGCCCAGAAAGGTCATCCACACCATCGCGTAGATCGCCAGCTCATCAACCCAGAACAGGGCGTTGCCCGCCGTTCGCGTCACGACATTCAACAAAATCAGAACCGTAATGCAGACTGCCAGAAAGGCAGCGCACCACAACTCGACCCGCGCCAAGCCTGCCGACAGCCGATACAACATCGCTGTTCTCCCGTGAAAAAGGGCGCAGGATCGAGCTGCGCCCCTTTCGTCATGCCGTTTTCGTTATTTTGTTTCTGCCGCAGTCTGCCGCAAAGCGTCAAGGGAAGAGGTTTTCTGGGCCCAGATCCCGTTCCACTCTTCGATCGCGTCGCCAAAGAACGAGGCATCAACCTTTTTGTAGGCTTTGCCAGTGCCCTCGATCTGCTCCAGCCATTTGGCATCGTTTTCAACGTAGGCATCAATGGTGCTGTCGACATGCTTGGCCATGAGTTCCGCGATCATCGCGCGGTCTTCTTCGGACAAACCAGCCCAGACCTTGGCCGATACCAGCCCGACCATCGGGAACATCATGTGATCCGACTGCACGATCGTGTCGGCGTGTTCGTAATATTTCAGAACCCAGATCAGCTCGGCGTCCATGTCGATGGCGTCGACCTGACCATTGGCCAGCGCATCATAGACGGCAGGCAAGGGCATGGGCGTGGGTGCCGCCCCCACCGCGTTGTAGAAATCCAGAATCGGTGTGAAGGGCGTGATCCGCAGTTTCAGGCCTGATAGATCTTCGGCGGAGGAAACCTCGCCCCGGCTGACGATCTGGCGCAATCCTGCCATCCCATATCCCAGTCCAACGACACCAACCTGCCCCGGCAAGGGTTCCAGCATGGATTTGGCCGTATCAGATCGCAGGATGCGCCCCGCGTGCCCAATGTCATCTGCCAGATAGGGCGCATAGAATGCCCCCAACTCGGGCGCGCGGTTCGAAACTTCAGCCACGGTCATGAAAGCCATGTCCAGCGCGCCGGTCTGCAATTGTTGCAGCATTTCGGCCTCGTTCCCCAACTGGCGGGCCGGGAAGACCGATACCGAATGCGCGCCACCACTGGCCTCATTCAACTCGGCCCCAAACGCTTCGGCGGCTTTGGTCCAGATATGCGGTGGCGGCGTGATCAGACCCAACCGAAACTCTTCGGCGTGAGCGGCCACGGACGACAGTGCCAACACAGCCGCAGAGGCGGCGATTTTTGCAAAATGTCTCATTACTTCCCCTGTTTGATCTTGTTTTACAACGTGACCCAGCCCTCGGGCGGTTCCTTTCCCGGGTGCACAGCCTGACAATTGGGGCAGGTGCGGTCTTGTTCCGAGGCATAGAACTTCTGATAAACCGGAGGCAGGTCATCAACGATGGACTTTAGCTGCATTTCCGCTCGATGCACCAGTGATCCGCATTCAAAGCAATACCATTCGATGGCGTCCAGCTCTCCGGTCTGGCGTTTGGGTTCAATCACAAGCCCGATCGAGCCTTCCTGAGGGCGCTGTGGCGAGTGGCGTACATGCGGAGGCAGCAGAAAAACCTCGCCTTCTCGGATCGGAACATCATAGAACTCCTCTCCGTCATAGATTTTCAGCACCATGTCGCCTTCAAGCTGGTAGAAGAATTCTTCCACCGGGTCATCGTGGTAATCGGTTCGCTTGTTCGGACCACCCACAACAGTGACCATCAGATCGGCGTCTTCCCAAACCTGACGATTCCCTACGGGCGGTTTGAGCAGATGGCGGTGTTCGTCGATCCAGGCCTTAAAGTTGAACGCTTTCAGTTTTGACATGTCCCACTCCCTATCCCGGAAAGTTTGGCGCGATTTTCCATGACCGCAAAGGAATTATCAGCATCTCGCTATCCGATTTCCTTATACTGCCGGGCCTTACTCAGCTCAGACGCGCAGCCCGCTTTCATCAAATGCTTTGCGAATGATCGCTTTTTCCGCATCGGTCAGTTCCAGCATCGGCGGACGTACACGGCCACCGACCTGACCCAGCAACTCTTGCCAGTACTTTCCGAATGCAGTGGGTTTGCCCGCAGGACGCGCGCGTTTCATCGCGTCGCGGACAGGGTTCAGACTGTCAAAGACACGTCGCGCTTCATCGGCCTTTCCCACAAAGGCCAGACGCGTGTATTCGTTCATCCGCTGATCGACCTTGCTTTGCAGCTGATAGGGCGGGGACGAGCAGAGATAGAGCTTCCAGTCCAGTTCCAATATGTTGTCCAGCCACTCATGTTCAGCCGAGGTCGAGACATGGATCCTGTCGCCCACCATATGGGTCAGCTTCACGTACATCTCGCGCGGGACCGAGTATTTTATCGCAACGATATTGGGTAAGTCCGCAATGCGAGCGCATTCTTCGGGTTGCATCAAATAGCCGCTGTCTGGATGGCTCCACATGGCGATGCCGATATCCAGTTCGTCACAAAAACGCTTGTAGTACTGGTACAAAACCTCTCCGCGATCCTGCACAAAGCTCAGAACCGGCGCGTGCAGTACGATGTAATCCGCACCGCAGTTCTGGGCGTGATGCGCCAGGTCCAAGGCCGTATTCATGTTCTGGTCCGAGACCGAGACGATTACACCGGCTTTGCCTGCGCATTCGTCAACGGCAATTTCGAAGTTGCGCTTGCGCTCTTCGATGCTCATCGAAAAGAACTCGCCCTGTTTGCCGGCAACGAAAAGGCCCTGGATGTCCAGATCATCGATCCAATGGCGGATGTTTGCACGCAGTCCCGATTCATCCAGAGACAGGTCATCATTGAACGGGTTCAGTGCCGCTGCCCATATCCCAGTCATATGTTTGCGGGCATAGGCCTTCGCGTCGTATTTTGAGTATTTCATTTCCAACGTGGTCCCCGTGGCTTCAACAGGAACAAAACACACCAGGCGGGTCGGTCCAGTGTCATTTCAGGGAAATGGATATCTGAAAAAAATATACCACCAACTTACCAATTCAGATTTTTTTAATGCTGGTCTAGGGTCCAGACATGAAGATCGCAGTCATCGGAACCGGCGCAATCGCGCAGTTTGTGCAGCGCATGTTGCCAGAACATGGGCATGAGTTGGCAGCCATTCTGGTCAGACCACACCGCGTTGATCCAAAATCGCCCAAGTCAGTCGGTTCGGTTGATGACCTGCCGGCCGGAATCGAAATGGTTCTGGATTGCGCGGGGCACGAGGCATTGGCCGGTTTGGGTCCGGACATTCTGGCACGAGGGCTGGATATCATCAGTGTCTCTGCCGGCGCACTTGCGGATCAGCAGGTCAGTGACCGGCTGGACAGGGCCGCGCGAAAGGGCGGGGCGCGGCTGCATCTGGCAAGCGGTGCCATAGGCGGGCTGGACTGTCTCGGCGCCGCAGCGGTCGGGCCGCTCAAGTCCGTCACATATGTGGGGCGCAAGCCGCCGGCGGGATGGAAGGGATCCCTTGCCGAATACAGTCTTGACCTCGGCAATATCACCGCGGCTGAAACCCATTTTCAGGGTTCCGCGCGCGAGGCGGCGCTGGCTTACCCCAAGAACGCAAATGTCGCCGCCGCCGTCGCCTTGGCGGGTGTGGGGTTCGATAGCACACAGGTTCGTCTGATCGCCGATCCGACGATCCACAAGAACATTCACGAGGTCGAGGCCGAAGGCGATTTCGGCACGTTTCAGTTCCGGATCAGCGGCACCGCGCTGCCCGACAACCCGCGAAGCTCGGCGCTTGCGGCCATGAGCGTGCTGTCCAAGCTGGATCAGCTTTGCAAGCCGATTGTGCTGTAGCCATGGTTGGGCGTCACTCTCGCATCGTTGACCGCGCCTTGACCCGCCTGAAGCTGCGGCAGCTGCGCCTGCTGGTTGCGGTGGGCGCGCATGGGAACATTCAGAATGCCGCGCGTGAGCTGGGAATATCTCAGCCAGCGGCAACCAAGATGATTCAGGATCTTGAACTGGATTTCGAAGTCAAGCTGTTCACGCGCACCAACCGAGGCGTTGTGCCAACGGTTTTTGGCGAAACTCTCATACGTCACGGGAAGCTGATATTTGCTCAGGTTTCCAATGCCGCGCAGGAACTGGATGATCTGAACGAAGGAAATTCCGGCCGTGTCGTGGTGGGCACGTTGCTTGCGGCGTCAACCAGCCTGCTACCCGCCGCCATTGAACTGCTGCTGGAAGACCGCCCGAACGTTGCAGTCAAGATCAGTGAAGGGACCAACGAGGTGCTCATGCCCCGGCTGCTGTCGGGTGAGATCGACATGGTTGTAGGACGCCTGCCGTCGCACCGGCATCGCGACAAGATTCGACAGGAAAAACTGTTCGAGGATCGGATATTGGCCATTGTCGGCCCTCAACACCCGCTGGCAGGGCGGGACGCCGTGACCTTTGCGCAAACCAAGCCGTTTGGCTGGATTCTTCCCCCGCAAGAGACCACGTTGCGACGTCAGGCGGATCATTTTTTCGTCGGCCAGCAGCAATATGTGCCACCGGTGGCCATTGAATCCGTGTCCTACCTGACGAACCGGGCGCTTCTGCAATCCCGCGACCTGATCGGCCTTATGCCTGCCGAGGTCGTCGTCCAGGACATCGAAAACAACCATCTTGCCCAGCTCGCCTGGGAGGTTCCGTTCGGACAGGGGCCGATTGGAGTGTCCTTCCGTGCCGACGACGATCTGTCGCCTGCGGGGCGCGCTTTCAAAACGGCGCTGCATCGGGCGGCGCAGAGCAGACAGACCAGATATTCGCCAATTTGATATCCGTATTCGCGCAATGCGCTTGAACTCATGCGAGGCATCGCGCGATCAAAAATCAAGGCAAATGGAGGCGCCGGTTTCATGTATCCAGAGCTCAGGCTGTTCATTGGCGGCACGTGGCGAAAAACCGGGCGCAATATCCCGGTTGTCAACCCGGCAACCGAGGAAGAACTCGGGCGATTGCCTTGCGCATCGGTGAAAGACCTGGACGACGCGCTGCAAGCGGCCGTCGAAGGATTTAGACTGTGGCGCCGCACATCGCCGCGGGAACGCGCGGATACGATCCTGCGGGCGGCAGCCCTCATGCGTCAGCGGCAGGAAGAAATCGCGCATTCCATTACTCTGGAACATGGCAAGCCTCTGAAGCAGGCCCGGCTGGAGGTCATTCGCGGCGCCGAGTTCTTTGAATGGGATGCGGGCGAGGCGATGCGGACCTATGGCAGGATCATTCCGGCGGCGCAGGGTCACAAATTCGCAGTTCATCACCAGCCTGTCGGCGTTGTCGCGGCATTTTCGCCGTGGAACTTCCCCATGAGCCAACCTGCCCGGAAAATCGCTGGTGCTTTGGCCTCGGGCTGTTCGGTGATCCTGAAAGCGGCAGAAGAAACGCCTGCCGGCGCTTTGCACATAGCAAAAGCGTTCGAAGATGCCGGTCTGCCAGCAGGGGTTCTGAATTTGGTGTTCGGTGAACCATCCGAGATATCCGGCCATCTGATCCCGCAGGACCCCGTTCGCCTGGTGGCCTTCACCGGCTCGACAACCGTCGGGCGTCATTTGACCTCTTTGGCGGCGCAACACGACACCCGAGTGCTCATGGAGTTGGGCGGCCATGCGCCGGTCATCGTTTGCGAAGATACGGATGTGCAATCGGCGGCCGTTTCAGGCGCGGTCCGCAAAATGCGCAATGCCGGTCAGGTCTGCACTTCGCCAACCCGTTTCTTCGCGCATGAGAGTATTTTTGACGCCTATGCGGCCGGGTTTGTTGCAAGGGCCAAGGCCACGGTCGTCGGCAATGGGCTTGACGCAACCGTTGAAATGGGCCCAACGGCCAACGACCGGCGCGTTCCAGCCTTATCCGAGCTAGTTGAAGACGCAGTGGCACAGGGGGCAACGCTTGCCACAGGCGGATCGCGGCTTGGTGAGCGGGGATATTTCTTTGAACCCACGGTGTTATTGAACGTTCCTGAAGCGGCGCGGATCATGCGCGAAGAGCCGTTTGGACCGGTTGCGGTGATCAACCCGGTGGCTTCGCTGGATGAGGCGATCGCTCTGGCGAATTCAGTTCCCTACGGGCTGGCGGGGTACGCTTTCACCAATCGGGCGGATTACATCGACCGTCTGATTGACGAGGTTGAGGTCGGCAATCTGTCGATCAACACGCTTGAAGCATCCATGCCGGAAACGCCCTTTGGGGGCGTGAAATCCAGTGGCTATGGTCGGGAAGGCGGAACCGAAGGCCTTGAGAATTACATGACGGTCAAGAACGTCTGGCATTCGGCCGAGATCTGCTGAAAAAGACCCCGACACCTGCACTTGTCGAACTTTTCGCGACCAAGCCGGCCTTTTTCCTTTCGAAACCGACCAAAGGGCCAGCGCAGCGCTGCGGTTGTGATTTCAATACCTGCGGAACCGACAGAGGCGGCAATGTGCCCTTCCTGATGGGGCGCCCGAACGCGGATCATGACCTATGTCAATGACAGTAAACCCGCCTTGCTGTCCATTGGCCGGGAATTTCTGGCCGGACCGTGCGACAAAACCATCGCGTCCTTTTGCCGGTGATGATCAGCGTTTCGGCTGACCTGCGGGGGGTCCCGCCGGGCGGCCTGAGCTCCGGAGGGACGGATGAACACTTGGCTGACGCTATCTGCACCAACCCCTGCCGGGGGTGCCGTGGGCTTCAAGAGGTTGGCGGGGCTGCTCTCCGTAACGTCCACTCTTGGTGTGAACTCCGACTGCGCGCGCGTGTTTGAGCTTTGCGGCCAACCCGAGCCGGATTTGCCGTCCGAGAAAGAAGCCGATGACGGCATAGGTCGCGCCGCGCATGGACGGTATGGCATGGGTACGCTGCCGGTCGTTGCTGATACCAGCTCGGATTTGGAAAAATTCAAGGCCGACCTGCCCAAACTCGATCCGGACGAACAGTCGGGATTTGCAGAACGTTTTTTTTCGGAGACTCAAAATGGCTGATGGATGTGCCTGTGACCGCTACGCCCACATGTATCTGACTGTCGAGGACGCCCTTGAGCGCGGTCTTTCCGTCGCAGATCCTGTTACCGAAACCGAGATTTTGCCGCTGGAACAGGCAATAGGCCGGGTTCTGGCCGAGGATTGCGCCAGCAAGGTCGATATGCCTGCCTTCGACAACTCGGCCATGGATGGCTATGCCATCCGCACCGGTGATCTGGGTGACGGGCCGGTGTTCGAGCTGCCCATCGCCGGGCGCGTGGCCGCGGGTGACTGCGGCGACCATGATGCCCCCGAAGGCAGTGCTTTGCGCATTTTCACGGGCGCTCCGGTGCTGCCTGAATTCGATGCCGTGCTGATGCAGGAAGATTGCGATCTTCTGATCGACAGGATTCGCTTCAGCCGCCGCCCGAAACCCGGCCAGCATATCCGGCGTGCGGGGGAGGATCTTTGTGCCGGAGGACCTATCCTGCGACGCGGCTGTGAAATTGGATCGCGCGAGATGGCCGCGCTGGCATCCGCCGGGTATGGTGAGGTCCCGGTGTTTCGAAAACTGAAGGTCACGATCTTTTCGACAGGCAGCGAACTGCGTCAACCGGGCGAACCCCTCGGCCCCGGCCAAATCTACAACTCGAACCGTTATATGCTGCTGGCGCTGTTGCAAAAACCCTGGATCGAACTGATCGACCGGGGACCGGTCGAGGATGACCCGACGCGTCTGGAACAGGTTCTGCGCGAGGCATGCGATGCCTCGGACCTCATCGTCACGACCGGGGGCGTGTCGGTCGGGGATGAAGATCACATGCCCCGGCTATTCAGCGTAATTGGCGGTGAAACCGATGTCATGAAAGTGGCGATGAAGCCCGGTAAACCGGTCATGTTCGGGCGGCGCGGGCGCGCTCTTTACGTTGGTCTGCCCGGCAACCCGGTGTCAGCCTATGTGACATGGCAGATAATCGGGTCGCAGATGATGGCGCGGCGCGCAGGCTTGTGCCACAGACCTCAGATACCTGTTCAGGCCGTGCTGGCCGAACCCGTGCAACGTCGCGCGGGTCGGCAGGAATATCGTCCGGTCCAGATTGACGGCACCTCGCCTCGTGGCCTTCCCAATGTACGTCTGATGGCGCCCTCCTACAGTGGCCGTGTTGCCTTGCTGGCGCAGGCAGACGGTTTGGCGATCATACCGGCCGAGATCGAAGACCTGCCCGCCGGGCATACGATTGAATTGTTGAGGTTCTGATCCCCGCAACAGGTGCGTTGCTTTTTATCCTGCAACCTCAACGCCGCGGTCATGGAGGGCACCCGGAAAACTGCCAGATCGCGCGCCAATCAATCCCAATACCGGCCTGAAAATTGTCGCAACCGATAAACTCCGTGACGGATTACGTCGTGACTGGGGCTTTCCCGGCAGCACATGATGCTTCGGCGCACTGAGGGTTAAGGACACATATTCATGCGGTATTCGGCACTCGCGATCATGCGGCAGGTTTTGAAAGGGCACCGGGGCTGGACACCGGCTTGGCGC
This sequence comes from Ruegeria sp. AL12, assembly GCF_056540885.1. Classification (NCBI taxonomy): domain Bacteria; kingdom Pseudomonadati; phylum Pseudomonadota; class Alphaproteobacteria; order Rhodobacterales; family Roseobacteraceae; genus Ruegeria; species Ruegeria sp. AL12. Next base: position 78,455 of record NZ_JBQFXN010000002.1, read on the forward strand.
GATCCCGAGCCTCAATCAAGCTATGATTTCATCGTGATCGGCGGCGGCGGTCACGGCCTTGCGACGGCATACTATCTGGCCAAGGAACACAACGCCGCCAAGGTGGCGGTTCTGGAAAAAGGCTGGATCGGTGGCGGCAACGTGGGGCGAAACACAACGATCATTCGTGCCAATTACCTGTTGGATGGCAACCAGCCATTCTATGAGCTGTCGCTGAAACTGTGGGAAAATCTTGAACAGGACCTGAACTACAATGCGATGGTCAGTCAGCGCGGTATTCTGAACCTCTGTCATACGGACGCGCAGCGTGACGCGTATCGTCGTCGTGGCAACGCGATGATGTTCACCGGCTCTGGGGCGGAACTGCTGGATGCAGAGGGCGTTCGTGCGATGTACCCGTTCCTGAACTTTGACGATGCGCGCTTTCCGATCAAGGGCGGTCTGTTGCATCGCCGCGGTGGTACGGCGCGTCATGACGGTGTCGCTTGGGGCTATGCCCGTGCCGCGGATCAACGGGGGGTCGACATCATCCAGAATTGCGAAGTCACCGGGTTCCGCATCGAAAACGGAAAACTGCTGGGTGTTGAAACCACACGGGGTTACATCGGCGCCAAGAAGGTAGGCGTGGCGGTTGCCGGGTCTTCCGGGCGCGTGATGGCACAGGCGGGGATGCGCCTGCCGATCGAAAGCCACGTGCTCCAGGCCTTTGTGACCGAAGGGCTGAAACCGGTGCTTGACGGAGTGATCACTTATGGCGCCGGTCATTTCTATGTCAGCCAATCGGACAAGGGCGGTCTGGTCTTTGGCGGCGATATCGATGGCTACAACACCTATGCGCAACGCGGCAACCTGCCCGTGGTCGAGGACGTGGCCGAAGGCGGCATGTCCCTGATGCCGATGATCGGTCGCGCGCGCCTGCTGCGGATGTGGGGCGGCGTGATGGATATGTCGATGGATGGTTCGCCGTTCATAGATCACACCGGAATTGAAGGGCTCTATTTCAATGGTGGCTGGTGCTACGGCGGGTTCAAGGCAACCCCAGCATCTGGTTTTTGTTTCGCGCATCTGATGGCCACCGACCGACCGCATGACGTTGCAACTGCCTATCGTCTGGACCGGTTCAGAACCGGGAGGATGATTGACGAAAAAGGCGTGGGCGCACAGCCCAACCTGCATTGAGGAGGCCCGGACATGATCATCAATCATCCACTGCTTGGCCCGCGCGACGCGTCGGAATTCACCTATCTGGGCGACGCGAGCCTGATCAATCGGCCCGACTGGCAATCCGACACGGCCGCCGCCGAGTTTCACGACTATGTCTACCTGCGCGACAACCCGGCAGGAACCCACCGAGAGCTGTGGTTTCACGAGCAGGGCGACCGCTCGTGGCTGGTTGTGACACGCGACACGCTGACCCATGAAATTCTGGCTACAGAACTGGCGCGGGATGTAGCCCGCAAGACGGGACGGGGAAAATGACCCAGAACAATCGTTTGCAGGGCGGTCTGATCGACCGGTCCAAAAAGCTGCGCTTTACCTTCGATGGCAAATCCTACGAAGGCTATCAGGGTGATACGCTGGCCTCGGCGTTGCTGGCCAATGACGTGCGGTTGGTTGGCCGTTCGTTTAAATACCACCGTCCACGCGGTGTGCTGGCCTCGGGCTCGGAAGAGCCCAACGCGCTGGTCGAGCTGCGCGCGGGCAACCGGCAGGAGCCCAACACACGCGCGACCACGGTCGAACTGTTCGACGGGCTCGAGGCGACATCACAGAACCGCTGGCCCTCGCTCGCCTTCGATGCGCTGTCGATCAATGATCGGCTCTCGCCCTTTTTGACGGCGGGTTTCTATTACAAGACCTTCATGTGGCCCAAGGCGTTTTGGGAAAAGCTCTATGAGCCGATGATCCGCAGGGCGGCCGGTCTGGGAAGCCTGACGCAGCAGGCCGACCCGGATATCTACGACAAGGGCTATTTGCATTGCGATGTCCTGGTTATCGGTGCCGGTCCCTCCGGCCTGATCGCGGCGTTGACGGCGGCGCGGTCTGGCGCGCGGGTTATTTTGGCGGACGAAGACAGCCGGATGGGCGGGCGTCTGTTGTCTGACTGTGACCGGTTCGAGGGCATTTCGAATGCCGATTGGGTCGCGCAGACACTGGGAGAGCTGGCGTCGATGGACAATGTGCGCCTTCTGACGCGCACCACCGTGTTCGGCGCCTATGATCACGGCATTCACGGCGCGCTGGAGCGGGTCTCGGATCACCTTGCGGTGCCCGAGGCGGGGAAACCGCGCCAGATTCTGTGGCGCATCTACGCGAAGCACTCGGTGCTTTGTGCCGGCTCTACCGAACGTCCGATTGCTTTCGAAAACAACGACCGACCGGGCATAATGCTGGCGGGCGCGATGCGGGCCTATGCGAACCGCTGGGCTGTGACACCGGGCCGGCGCGTGGCGATCTTCACCAACAATGACGAAGGACACCGCGCCGCACAGGATCTGATCAAAGCCGGGATCAAGGTTGTTGCCGTGATCGACCCGCGCCACGATGCACCGCGCATTGCCGAATGTGAATTGCTGGCCGGGGCGCAGGTCACCAACACGCAGGGCCGTTTGGGGCTGAAATCGATCACCGTGCAGATGGCCGATGGTCAGACCCGCCCCATCGAAGTAAGCGGTCTGGGCGTTTCGGGTGGGTGGAATCCGAATGTGCAACTGACATGCCATCAGCGCGGCCGCCCGCAATGGTTCGAACCGCTTGCAGCCTTCATCCCACCTGCCGAACTGCCCAAGGGTATGGCTGTCGCCGGTGCCGCCGCTGGCAACCTGACCAGCCACGGGGCGATCGCCTCGGGCACCAATGCGGCACTTGCGGCGCTTGACGGGCTGGGGATCAGGGCCTGTCCGGTCGACCTGCCGAAAGCCGAGGATGATGAGATCCGCATCACCCCGTTGTGGCATGTGCCCGGCAAAGGCCGCGCCTGGCTGGATTTCCAGAATGACGTGACCGTCAAGGATGTCAAACTGGCCGAACAGGAAGGCTTTCGCAGTGTCGAGCACCTGAAACGCTATACCACCCTTGGTATGGCGACGGATCAGGGCAAAACCGCGAATGTCGGCGCGCTGGCCGTGTTGGCCGAGATCACCGGCAAGAGCATTCCCGAAACCGGCACAACCATCTTCCGGCCACCGTACACGCCCGTGGCGATGGGGGCCTGGGCCGGGCGCTCGGTTGGAAAAGAATTCAAACCCACGCGACTGACGCCCAGCCACCGATGGGCCGAAGAACAGGGCGCGGTATTCGTCGAGGTGGGCCCCTGGCTGCGTGCGCAATGGTTCCCCAAGGCTGGTGAGACCCATTGGCGCGAATCCGTGGATCGCGAGGTTCTGGCCGTACGCAGCGGTGTCGGCGTCTGCGACGTGACCACGCTGGGCAAAATCGACGTGCAGGGCGCGGATGCCGCGGAATTCCTCAACAAGATCTATTGCAACGGCTTTGCCAAATTGCCGGTGGGCAGAACCCGCTATGGCCTGATGTTGCGCGAAGACGGCATAGCCATGGATGACGGCACCGCCGCCCGCCTGGCCGAGGATCACTATGTGGTCACCACCACAACCGCAAACGCGGTTGGAGTCTATCGCCACATGGAGTTCGTGCATCAATGCCTGTTTCCGGACATGGATGTGCAGATGATCTCGACCACCGACGCTTGGGCACAATATGCCATAGCGGGCCCGAAATCCCGCGAGTTGCTGCAAAAGGTCGTTGATGACGGCCATGACATCAGCAACGAAGGTTTTCCCTTTATGGCGTGTGGCGAGGTGACCATTGCCGGGGGGATCCCGGCGCGGCTGTTCCGTATCTCGTTCTCGGGCGAGTTGGCCTACGAGCTGGCTGTGCCTACCCGGTACGGTGACGCGCTGATCCGACATTTGATGGCGCTTGGAGATCCCTCTGGCGTAACGCCGTATGGCACCGAAGCGCTTGGCGTTCTGCGGATTGAAAAGGGCCATGCCACCGGAAACGAACTGAACGGAACCACCAGCGCCCACAATCTGGGCACGGGGCGCATGGTCTCAGCCAAGAAAGACAGTATCGGTGCGACGCTCAGCGCACGCGAAGCACTGACCGATCCGGATGGCCTGGCTTTGGTCGGCATTCAGCCGGTCAACAACGCCGATACCGTGCTGGCCGGTGGCCATGTGTTCGACGAGGATGCGCAACACCTGCCGGAAAACGATCTGGGCTATGTCACATCGGCTGCCTATTCGCCGCACCTGTCCAGCAGCATCGGCCTGGCCTTTGTAAAACGCGGGGCGCAGCGATTGGGCGACACCGTGCAGATTGTCAGCCCGGTGGATGACACCAACATCAAAGCGACGCTTGTCAGCGCGCATTTCGTTGACCCCGAAGGAGAACGGCTCCGTGCGTGATTTTGTTGCCAAGACCGCCATTGGCGGCAGTGAACCCAAAAGGGACGTGGTCGGAACTCTGACCTTTCAGGAACGGGAGGATGTGGCGCTGGCATCCGTCTCGGCCCGGTTGGGGCAGGAGGAAACCGTCAAAGCCAAACTTCAAACCGTTTGCGGAACCCCGGCGCCTGACGCGGGGCGGTGGGAAAAGGGCGAAACCAGCAGCTTGCACTGGCTGGGCTCGGATCAGTACCTGTGCGAAGAAGCTTTTGCAGGCCCGTTGGAGCTGGCCAGGCGTATGGAAACCGAACTGGCCGGCATAGCGTCAGTAACCGATCAGTCGGACGCGTTCACACGCATCGACATGACCGGGCAGGGTGCCACAGGCTTGCTGCAACGCCTGACAGTTCTGGATGTCGAACAGATGCAGGCCGGAGCCTTCAACCGTACCGCAATCCACCATGTGGGATGCCTGCTGCGCTGCAATGAGGCGAGAACGGATTTCTCGGTCTACGTACCACGCAGCTTTGCGATTTCAGTTCACCACATGCTGATCGAGGTGGCCAGGGCTCTGTGAAGGACGGTGCCCAAAGGACAAAGCCGCGTGTCTGGCGCCGCGGCTTCGGTCCTTGCGCTCCTGAGTCGGTGGCAGACCGAATTCGCGCCGATAGTTGCTTGAAAACGAACTGGCGCTGTCATACCCGACCGAAAGCGCGATTTCCTGCAAAGGCTGGTCGGTATAAAGCAGTTTTTGCCGCGCCGCATCCAGTCGCAGCCTGCGATAGTAGCCTCCGGGGCTGATCCCCGTTTCCTTCTTGAAATGCCGCTCCAATTGCCGGATGGACATGCCAACGCGTTGCGAAACCTGCTCGATCGAGATCTTGTTTTCGATGTTGTTTGCAAACAACTCGATGGCCCGCCGAACCGGGCGCGGCAGAGCATTGCGGGTCTGATTTTTGCTGTAGCCCGGCAAAACCTGCAACGTATCGGCATCACGCAAAGTCGCGTATTGGAACCAGCAGGCCGTTTCGACGGCAACCGCATCGGACACCTCATCCGAAATCACGCCCAGCATGAATTCAAAAACCGCTGAAGTCCCGGCAAAGGACATTCGGTTGCGATCTATCGTATAGAGCGTGTCGCACAGGTTCACCCTGTCGAATTGTTCTTTCAAAGCAGCGGTATAGCAGAAATGCGCGCTACAGCTGTAACCATCGAAGAACTTTTCTTCCGCCAGCGCAAAAAGTGAGCCGCTGACCGAACCGATCCGCGCGCCACGGGACAAAAGCCGCCGCAGCGCTCCGCCCGAAGCCTTGCGATCCTTCAACCGGGCCGAGGCCCCGGCAAAGACCAGCACGACGTCGGTTTCCTCCACCTCGGACAATGCCTTGTCAGGGTTGATGCTGAGGCGTGAGCTGGACATGACCTGTTGCCCATCTTCCGAAACGACAGTCCAGCCAAGACCATCGCTGCGGCTGATCTCATTGGCCACGCGTAGCGGGTCGATGGCCATGGACAGGGCAGCAAGCGGGAAATCTTCGAGGCACAGAAAGGTGAAATGGGTCATGCTTTGTCTCTTTGCCAGCACGATACCCCAACTACACTGATTTCGTCAGAACACCAAACGATGGGCGCGGCCGCGCTCGTACAGTTTTCGGTTCAACTCATCCGCTTCGGGCGCACCGTATTCCAGCGCGAACACAAACGCATGTGTAAGATAAAAACAAGCGGCGTCGAGATCCTGATTTTGCTCGGCCCGGTCGGCTGCCTCGTGGTACAGCCGGATCAGCGCAGGCACATCATTATCCGCATGAGCCTGTAACAGGTGCTTGTCGAGTTCTTGCAGATTCAAGGTCAGCCTCTTTCCGGAAACGCGAACTGTGTTGGTCTGTACGCAGTCATACGCTTTCTACCTTATTGCGCCTGAATCCTGATTTCCCAGCGCCGTCAACGATACGGACCGGCCCATGATGAACCCATCACACGCATCCGCACGCGTCTTTGCGCAATCGCGGAACATCGCCTGCATCTGCGATGTTCCTGATTGCAAATGACCGGGCAGGGCGCATCCGTGGCGCCCTCAGCCCATGATCCGGCCGGAAAGCCGCTTATGCCTCGGCACGGGCTTTTTCGATCTGAGTGGCCACCCAGTGGTGGAAACAATGCGTTGGGCCATCCATCGCGGGCGAGAAACGGCCGCCGTCGAATTTGACACCATGACGGCCTTTCTGCATGCCCTCGACCACGAACACATCCTCTTCGAATACGGTTTTCCAAAGCTGCGCGTTCTTTGCGCGCAACGCTTCGTGCTCGGGTGCGTCTTCCGGTTTTTTGGCGTAGTACAGCTCGATCCTTTCGTTCGACCGCTCATGCGTGATCGGGTCGATGATGAAGGCAAATCCATGGTCGCGTTGAACACCCAGCAAGGTGTTCGGGTACACGACGATGTATTCCGCCCCTTCGTTCCACTTTTCGCTCAGATTCTGGAAGTCATCCAGTTTTTCGCCGTTCTGACCTTCAAACTGGCGATAGACGTAGGTGCCCTGACCCGAATACTTGCCCAGTTCATTGATGTTGTAGTGGTCTTCCAGACGCGAATAGCTGTTGAGACCCGGGTGAACCCAGGGCAGGTGATAGCTTTCGCAGAAATTTTCGACCGCCAGTTTCCAGTTCGACTCCAGCTCGAGCCGGACAGACGCGCCGGCACCGCCATGATACATGGGCTGTTCAAAATCTTTCCAGCGTTCCATCAATTCGCGATGGACCTCTTCGAACTCCGGGGCGTTGCCATCCAGATTCACGAAGACAACGTCGCGCCAGACATAGGAACGTATGCGGATCAGGCCCAGTTCAGCAAAGTCCAGATCTTCATGCGTGTTCTGTCCGGGGCCACCGACATGCGGCGCAGTGCGCAGCTCGCCATTCAGGCCGTAACACCAGCTGTGATAAGGGCAACGGATCGCGCCGCGGATTTTCTGCGGCTTGTCGACCAAAATCATTCCGCGATGGCGGCAGGTGTTCTGGAAAACGCCGATCTGCCCGTCACGGTCGCGCACCATCAGAAGCGGCACACCGAGGAAGTCGATCGGAAAGGCATCTCCCGCTTCGGGAATGTCCTTGCCAAAACCGATGCCCGACCAGTTCGCGAACAGGACCGCCTGCCGTTCCTCGGCGAAGACATCGGGATCGATATAATGCTCGTTCGGCAGGCCCTTGGCGGTGTTTACCGGGGTCAGAACAGACGAAAGCGCTGAATGCTTGTTCATCGGTTGCTCCTGAGTAATTCGGAATGTGTTGAACGTTACTCCCATTGGCCGGTCGAGCCGGCTTCATTCAATATCAAAAAACCTCATGGCCGATTGAGGCAGACTAAACCGAACCCCCGGACAATTCATCCAGCAACCAGTTTTTCAGCGCCAGGGCACCTTCTGTCAGTTGGTCGTCCGGGCGACCGACGAGGTAAAAGTTGTTCGGGGCAGGGAGGTTGAATTCTTCCAGCGCAACAAGTTTTCCTGATGTCAGCATGGGCTGGATCAAGCGTTTCCACCCCAATGCAAGCCCGGCCCCTTTCCGGGCCAACTGCAACGCCAACGCATAGCTGTTTACGCGCGACTGCACCGGTACAACTCCGGTATATCCGAGGTCGTGAAACCAAGACGGCCAAGTGGTCCAGGTGTTGTCCTGCGTTTCAAGGTGGATCAGGCGACGTTCGACCAGGTCTTCAAGGCTTGCCCCCTTCAGTTCCATGGCCATCTCGGGGCTACAGACCGGCGTCAGAGTATCACGGTACAGTTTAGTATGGTTCAGCTGCGAGTTCACGTCACGACCGTAACGGATGAAAAAGTCGATATCCGGTCTGTCCGAGAATGGCTTGTCTTGCGCCATCTGGTTCACTTTTACGTGCGGGTAGTCTTGCCAGAACCGGATGACCGACGGAGAAAGCCACAACGCCGCGACAGCGGTCGTGGACCCGACCGTCACCGGATTTTCTGAATCACCGCTGCGAATCTTTTCAAGCACCTTCGATATCTGCCGGAACGACGAACCGAGCACCTCGAACAGGTCCCGGCCATCCTCGGTCAGTTCCACGCCCCTGTGCTTTCTGACGAACAGCGCCGAACCCAATTCACTTTCCAGCGCTTTTATCTGGTGGCTGACAGCGCCCGGCGTAACCGACAGTTCGCCGGCCGCTTCTTTGAAGCTGAGATGCCGCGCGGCGGCCTCGAAGGCCGACAAAGTCGTGAGTGGTGGAAGATTATAGTGGCGTCGTGACATGGTTGCTGCGTTGCTCAAAAGGTAGAGGTGAGTTTTATTCATCCGAATGTGAGAAATTTTGCAATTGAAATCTATGTTTTTTCCTGCTGTTTGCGATCGGGTACAGGACCAAAGTCGACCGAGAACGAACAGGATGTGTGATGGATACACAAGTTGCCCGCCTCGTGCGCAAAACACGGCTGAGCCCGGACACGTCCGATTTTTGCTTTGAAATCGAAAACGGCCGCTTCACAAGCCTTCAACCCGGCGCACATGTCGATATCCATCTGGCCGACGATCTGGTGCGGCAGTATTCACTGTGGAATTGGAGTCAGGACGGCCGTGTAATCAATGTCGCCGTCAAACGCGAAGATGAAGGGCGTGGCGGCTCGGTGGCCATGCACGCGCTTCAAGAAGGGGCGATGGTCGAAATCGGCGGGCCGCGGAATCACTTCAAACTCGAAAACCACGATCGGCATGTCACGTTGATCGCAGGCGGCATCGGGGCGACTCCGCTGATTGCAATGGCGCGGGAACTGATGAATCGCGGGCAGGATTTTCGGGTCTACTACCTTGTAAGATCAAGAGAATTTGCAGCGATGGACGCGCAGTTCAGGGCCCTTGGGCTGGAGGAATGGTATCATTTGCATTGCGATGACACAGACGGCAGGTTTGATCTGGCATCGGTCATGCAATCGATGCCCGTCGGTGCGGATGTGTATACCTGCGGACCTGAACCGATGCTGAATGCTGTTTTGGAAGCAGGTGCATCCTTGCGTGGCGGGGCAATCCATTTTGAACGATTTGCACCCGCCTCTGACATTGACCACGACCCAAACGCGGAATTTCAGATCGAAATTCAGTCAACCGGCGCGGTCTACCCGGTCGGAAAGGAGGAAACCATTCTCGAAGTATTGCAAAGCAACGGCGTGCAGGTCGATTTCGGCTGCTCTGAAGGGTTGTGCGGGTCATGCATTGTTGACGTAGTGTCAGGGCAGGTCGATCACCGCGACGGAATACTTACACCGCAAGAGCAGGAGAGCCACGAATTCCTGTGCACCTGCGTTTCGCGGGCCAAGTCCGATAAACTGGTTCTGAAGCTGTGAAAGACGCAGTTGTCACAACAAATCATGGCGCCGTAGTGTTCTCGCTAACATCGCAATCGAGTGAATTCGGTGGTCGCTTCATGTGATCGAAGTGTCGGATTCTCAAGTTAGAACATCTCACCCTTGCTATAGGTTTTTCGAAACTGGAAACCCAACAACCACTTTGGATGCTGCGACGTTATTCAACCTCAGGCTGACTTATCACCAGGACCGGTGATGACAGCAGGCAGCAAGTAATCGGGAGGAAATTTGCAGTAAGAGACGTAATGGGAGCACGCGTAATTACTGCAAGCCCAAGTTTGGGCTGAACACAACTCACCATCGGTTTGTGCATCGTGCATGATTGTCCACGTTGTGCAACGCGATGTTTTCCAGAACTTTTTTCAGAAGAACAAGAACGACACACTCGAGGAGGAACGCGCGATATGTCGATACCCGAACCTTTCACGGACGTTGAAATAGAAACGGCTGATTCCGGATTCTATGAAAACTACAGCGTCCCAATTGCCCTGATCAGCAAGGCCATCATGGTCGGGCTGGTCCTGTGGGCCCTGGTTTTCCCAGCGAATGCAAACAGCACATTGGGCAGCCTGAACAGCCAGTTGCTGGAGGTCTTCAACAGCTTCTACATCGTCATTGTCGGTTTTTTCTTCTTCTTCCTGGCCGTTGTTGCGATCATTCCGTCCACGGGTCGTCGGATCATGGGAACGCCGGGGGAAAAGCCCGAGTTTTCGAACTTCTCATGGTTCTCCATGATGTTCGGTGCCGGTCTTGGTGTGGGGCTCATGGTTTTCGCCACAGCAGAACCGCTGGGCCTTTGGGGATCTAACCCGGTTGTCGTTTCCGGCGCGGTCGAAGGTAACACACCTGAGGCATTGCAATCGGCTTACCGCTTCACTTTCCTGCACTATGGCTTCCACGCCTGGGCGATCTACGTTGTGACCGGTCTGTCGTTGGCTTACTACGCTTACACACGCGACATGCCTCTGACGATCCGCTCGGCGTTGACTCCGCTGTTTGGCCGTTTCGTCAACGGCTTTTTCGGCCACGTGGTCGACGTTTTGGGCGTTGTCGCGACGATCCTCGGCGTTTCCGTAACCATCGGTTATGGCGTCAGCCAGTTCATCGACGGACTTTATGCGATCACCGGCATGCAGTGGATCATGGATTTGGGCGGCGAGGTGCCGACCCCCAGCAAGGTTGGTCTGATTTCAGGCTTGGTCGTCATCATGGGCCTGTCGATTATTTCGGCGGTATCCGGTGTTGGCCGGGGTGTTAAGTACCTGTCCAACCTGAATCTGGTGCTGTCGATCATCTTGCTGGGCACTTTCGTGGTCTTCGGCTCGTTTGTCTTTGCCATGACCACTTATGGTACTGCCATGGTCGATTATATCCTGCACTTCCTGTCGCTCAGCTTCAACGCCTATGGCCCGCTGTCGGCCGAAGCATTCGCAGCGGCCCTGCCGGCCGAGGCGCAAGCACATGCCGCAGACCTGATGGCAGGCGCGACCAACGCCTGGGGCAGCTTCGACGGCTTCAAAAGCGGTCTGGAAGGCGCAGCAGCCGAGTTGGACGAAGCGACCTTGGCCGCCGCTTATGCTGCGGGTGAGCAAGGTCGTCAATTCGGCTGGCAGGCAGGCTGGACCACCTTCTATTGGGCATGGTGGATCGCGTTCTCGCCGTTCGTGGGTCTGTTCCTGGCGCGCATCTCCAAAGGTCGCACCGTTCGCGAGTTCATCTTGGGCTGCGTGTTCGCACCTGCGCTGGTGTGTTTTGCCTGGATGACCGTTCTCGGCGGCACAGCGATCGATCTGGAACTGGCAGGCGCGGCAGAAGGTGCGATCATCGGTGCATCGAACACCAACAAGCTGTTCACCACACTGTCCTACATGATCGACGGTGGGCTATTGTCCATGCTGAACGTCATGTGCGTGATCCTGATCATGACCTTCCTGGTGACCTCGGCGGACTCGGGTATTCTGGTGATGAACACCATCATGTCAGGTGGTAGCCAGGAAACCGGTATCAAGCACCGCATCATCTGGGGTGTGATCCTGACGGCAGTGATCGGTGCGCTGATCCTGGCGGCGGGTGAAAACAACCCTATGGACGCGCTGCGCAATGCCATGATCATCGGTGCGCTTCCGTTCACCATGGTGATGGGCCTGATGTGCGTATCGCTGGCCAAGGCGCTGTTCCGCGACAGTCAGCGTGACAAGCACTCTGCCAGCAGCACGCAGGCAGCCGAGTAACGCGTAGGCAAAAGAAATAAAACCTGGTCAGGCCGCCCCATCTGGGCGGCCTGTTCTTATTTGGCAAAGCGTCGCCTTTGACGTGAAAAACCCCAATATCACCCCGAGGCCAAAGCCGCACTGATCGGCGAACCAAACCTGCCCCCTGTCGATCGGCCGAATACCCCGTACGTCCGTCGCCCTTGGCTGACGTGGTGACATTTTGCACACCGGACCGGCGAGGGCCGAATCACCCGCCAGCTACACCCGCCAAGTTCGATTTCCTTGCGGTTGCAACTTAGGTTGCAGGGCCGCCTTAGTGCTATGGGCAAGGACTAGCGCTTACCTTGAACGGCATCGCTCAAAGTTTCGCCACCGATCTGGTCGTTCGCGCCTTGCGCAAGGCTGGGTGGGGCAAGGTTTTGGTCAATATCGGAGAGTATTATGCAAGTAGCCATCAGTGGCTGCTGGGTGTCTCGGAGCCAGTGTACGGACCTGTCGAAGTCACGCATTTGAAAGACCGCGCCATCGCTACGTCCAGTCCCGGCGCCATGCGTCTGCGGTCCGGCAGTGCTCACGTAATCGACCCGATGGGCGAAAACGCTCCGCTTTGGTCAACGGTCAGTGTCCAGGCACCGGATGCTACAACGGCAGACGCGCTTTCAACGGCATTCTGTCATGCTTCTGAGGCTGAAATAGCAGCGACCCTTGCGCGGGCAGCCGGCGAGCGCATCGCGATCTGTGTACGCCCCAATGGGAAAGTGGTGACGCTGCAAGGATAAAAAGCCCCGGTTAACACCGGGACTTTTCGATTTTCCCGACCAATTCTTTACAAGCAGTCTTCAACCGCGCGTTTGGTCATGACCGAAACAAGATGCGCCCGATACGCCTTGCTCCCATGCAGATCCGCAATCATGTTTGCCGGGTTTACACGCAGGTCCATAAGGGCATCAGGGCGAAACTCCTTGTTCAGCGCCTGTTCAGCCTCGGACCACCGGAAAACGCCGTCCTCGCTCGCGCCGGTAACCGCGACGCGTACGCCGTCCGCAAAGCGAGCCAGGTAGACCCCAACAAGCGCAAAACGCGACGCTGGCTGAAGGAATTTCCGGTAGCTCGCGGCTTGCGGTACCGGGAAACGGATTGATGTGATGATTTCACCCTCATCCAGTGCTGTCGTGAACATTCCCTGGAAAAAGTCATCGGCGGCAATCTGGCGCGTATTGGTCACGATAGTCGCCCCTGATCCCAATACGCCTGCCGGATAGCAGGCCGCAGGGTCATTGTTGGCAACCGAGCCGCCAATCGTCCCGCGGTTGCGGACTGCCGGATCGCCAATCTGACCGGCCAGCGCTGCAAGCGCTGGATACGACCCTGCGGCCTCGCGGGCGACGACAGCGTGGGGCGTCGCGCCACCGATCGACACCGATCCGTCATCCTCGATGCAAACGCCTTGCATCTCGGGAATTCCGCTGACCGACACCAACTTGGACGGGGCCGCCAACCGTTGCTTCAATGTTGGGATCAGCGTCTGTCCGCCCCCCAACGCCTGCGCATCCTCGGCGGCCAGTGCAGCAACCGCATCAGCAATGGTCGAGGGTTTCTCAAACTCGAAATTGTACATTTCGCTCTTCCTTTCCGAAAGGCGCGGAACCGCCCTTCATCTGGCTGTAAATATCCCGGGGAGCGCGAGGGGCTGGCCCCTCGCACACCAACCTCTCCACTCAGCTGTTCATCGCCGCCCAGACGCGCGACGGGCTGACCGGCATGTCGATATGGTCCACCGCCTTGCCGCCCGAATTCAGCGCGTCAAGAACCGCGTTGACGACCGCAGGTGGCGACCCGATCGCACCGGCTTCGCCACAGCCCTTTACGCCCAGGGGATTGTGCGTACATGGCGTCTGGCTGGAATGATCTACGCCGTAGAATGGCACGTCATCCGCACGCGGCATCGCATAGTCCATGAAGGACGCGCTCAGCAGCTGGCCGTTTTCGTCATAGGCACAGTTCTCAAGCAGCGCCTGCCCGATGCCCTGACCGATACCGCCATGGACCTGACCATCCACGATCATTGGATTGATGATGTTGCCGAAATCATCCGCCGCAGTGAATTTCTCGATACTGACCTGACCGGTTTCCGGATCGACCTCGACCTCGCAGGCATAGGCGCCTGCCGGGAAGGTAAAATTGGCCGGGTCATAGAAAGCGGTTTCCTCCAATCCGGGCTCCACTTCCAGCGGATAGTTGTGCGGGACATAGGCCGTCAGGGTCACATCGCCCCAGGCCACTGACTTATCAGTACCCGCAACGCTGAACTGACCGTCCTTGAGCTCGATATCGGCCTCGGATGCCTCCAGCAGGTGGGCGGCGATCTTCTTGGCCTTGTCGATCACCTTTTCGGTCGCCTTGACCATAGCCGAGCCACAGACCGCCAGCGAGCGCGAGCCATAGGTGCCCATGCCGAACGGAATCTTCGAAGTGTCGCCATGCACGATCTCGACCATCGACTCGTCGATACCGATCATGTCGGCCACCACCTGCGGAAAGGCCGTCTCGTGTCCCTGTCCATGGCTGTGCGCGCCGACCATGACGCTGATGGAGCCTGTCGCATTAACCCGAACAGTTGCTGCATCATAGAGGCCCGCTCGGGCCCCGAGCATTCCGACAATGTTGGAAGGCGCGATGCCGCAGGCCTCGATATAGCAGTTGATGCCCAAACCCCGAAGCTTGCCGTTGGCTTCACTTTGCGCGCGCCGCGCTGCAAAACCTGCCAGATCGGCGGCGGCCTCAAGCTTGTCCATCGTTCCGTTGTAGTCCCCGGTGTCATAGGTCAGCGCCACCGGCGTGTCGTAGGGGAACTGCGTGATGAAGTTCTGTCGACGCAGGGCGATCGGATCGGCACCCAGTTCGCGCGCGGCTTTGTCGATCACACGTTCCAGCTGGTACGTCGCCTCGGGGCGGCCTGCGCCGCGATAGGCGTCCACCGGCACCGTATTGGTGAACATTGCCTTCACGTTCACCTGAATGACCGGCGTCTTGTAGTTGCCCGCCATCAGCGTCCCGTGCAGCCAGGTCGGGACTGAGCTGGAAAAGGTCGACAGATACGCGCCCAGATTGGCGTAAGTGTTGGTGCGCAGGCCGACGAAATTGTTGTCGGCATCCAGCGCCAGCTCGATCTTGCTGACATGGTCGCGGCCCTGTGCATCCGACATGAACGCCTCGGAACGGCTGGCCGTCCACTTGACCGGGCGGTTGCAGGCCTTGGCGGCGAAGGTACAGAATGCCTCTTCCGCATAGTGGAAAATCTTGGTGCCGAAACCGCCGCCCACATCCGGCGCCACGACGCGGACCTTGTGCTCGGGCAGGCCCAGCACGAAGGCGCACATCAGCAGCCGGATCACATGCGGGTTCTGCGACGTGGTGTAGAGCGTGTATTCGTCGGTGCCCCGGCTGTATTCCGCCACGGCCACGCGCGGTTCCATCGGGTTGGCGACCAGACGGTTGTTCACCAGTTCCAGCGTGGTGACATGCGCGGCGTTGGCAAACACCTCGTTCACCTTGGCATCATCCGCCTCACCCAGTTGCCAGTCATAGCAGATGTTGTTCTTCAGATCGTCATGGACCAGCGTCGCGCCATCCTGCGCGGCTGCCTTCATGTCGATCACCGCGGGCAATTCCTCGATATCCACTTCGATGGCCTCAGCCGCGTCGCGGGCCTGCTCAAGACTGTCGGCCACAACGGCTGCGATCGGGTCGCCCACATGACGCACTTTGCCTTGCGCCAGAATGGGGTGCGGCGGCTCTTGCATCGGCGCGCCGTGCTTGTCGGTGACTTCCCAGCCGCAGGGCATACCGCCCACGCCTTCGAAATCCTTGCCGGTAAACACCCTGACCACACCCGGCATGCCTTCGGCCGCCGTAGTGTCTACGGATTTGATCCGGCCATGCGCGATGTCGGACCGCAGAAAATGCACATAGGCCTGGCCATGCACGTTGATGTCGTCGGTATAATTGCCTGCTCCGGTCAGAAAGCGCACGTCCTCGCGCCGCTTGGAACTGGCTCCGATGCCACTGTCTTTGGGCATTGCTTGTTCTCCTCCCATAAACGGATGCTGCTGCATCCCTCACTCATCCCACGGGCGTGTTTCCGACGCCCGCAGCGGCATCATTCCGCAGCGATGCTGCCCACGTCCTGGCCGGATGCGGCCATGATCGCCTTGACGATGTTGTGATACCCGGTGCAGCGGCACAGGTTGCCCTCCAGGTATTTCCGGATTTCGGCCTCGGTCGGGCGCGGGTTCTCTTTCAGCAGCGCGGCGGCGCTCATCACCATGCCCGGAGTGCAGAATCCGCATTGCAGACCGTGGTGATCCTGAAACGCCTGCTGGATCACGTTCAACGACCCATCCGAATTGGCCTGACCTTCGATCGTGCCGACATCAGCCCCATCTGCCTCGGCGGCCAGCATGTTGCACGATTTCACCGCTTCGCCATTCACATGCACCACGCACGCGCCGCATTGCGCAGTGTCGCACCCCACATGCGTGCCCGTCAAAGACAGGTGATCGCGCAGAAAACCGGACAACAATGTCCGGCCCTCGACGTCTCCGCTTACGGCCTTGCCGTTCACGGTCATGGAAATTTTCATGACTTTCTCCTCCCTGAATTCCAAAGGATCAACCGCCTAACACGCGCTTGATCCAACCTTTCTTTTCTTCCCCGGTCTCGCCTTCTTCCGAGGTTTCGGGCTCGGGCGCATCCTGAGGTTCGACCGCATTCTGAAAGTTCTCAAAGAACTGGTCGGCCATTTTTCTGGCAACCCCATCAATCACGCGCCCCCCCAACTGAGCCAGTTTGCCACCGACGCGTGCATCGACCGCGTAGGTCAGCAGTGTGCCTTCGGGGGCATCCGACAAGGTGACGTCGGCCGCGCCTTTGGCAAATCCGGCGGCTCCTCCCTTACCTTCACCCGATAACTTCACGCTTTCAAGCTCCACGAGATCAGAAAGGGTCACAGAGCCTTTGAACGTCGCTTTGACCGGGCCTACTTTTTGCACGACGGTGGCCTCGAACCCGTCTTCGATAGAGCCTGTCATCTCCTGACATCCCGGCACGCATTCCTTAAGAACTTCTGCCGACAAGAGCGAGGCCCAGACTTTGGATCGCGGCGCGGCGATGACGCGGCTGTCACTGAGTTCCATTTCACTTCTCCAAGTATATTTTTGTTACGCTACGCGGTGTTCGCAGCCTTGCCTATAGGACCTTGGGTGTAGTCACCGCAGCGCGGGCGGCGAATGTGTAAGGCCGTGACGTTTGAAGATTTCGGCGATACGCCCTTCCTGCGACATCGCTAATCTGGAAACACCAGCATCATAGCTGTGTAACTAAAAATTTAAACGCGACTGATATTGGCTCAGGTCGCCAGCAGTTCTGATATCCTGGACGACGGATAGTGCATTCACTGCGGTGGGCGACCAAGGCGGAGGAGGAAACTTGGTCGTTCCTGACATGTTCGGGCATCGCCGGGCAGCCTGCAACCCGGACAAGAGAACGGCGAGCTGATCCGGTTCAGTTACAGAACATGTCACACGCTTCTGATCCTGATCCGGGGTGCGCGTTGCTATACGACCTTCCGCCAGTATGCGTGGTTTTCATTCGTTGCTAGGATTGGTTAGGCTGGAGACCATTTGAATGCAAAAGGCTATACCAAATGCTTGCTGAATCCGCCGCGCGCAATGATTTCGAAAAAGTGCTGATCGTTGATGACCATCCATTGTTTTGCGACGCCTTGTCGATGACCTTGCAAAGTGTGGCTCAGATCCGGGAAGTCCATACGGCAGACCGGCTGGAGGGCGCCTTGGATCTGCTGGCAAGTGGGCTGAAACCCGATGCGGTCATGCTGGATCTCAATTTGCCGGATGTGGACGGTCTGGAAGGTCTGATCCGCTTGAAGGCTTCCACGGACGCACCGGTGATCGTGGTGTCGTCGCTGACGGATAACCGCGTTGTCAGCCAGGTGATACAGGCCGGCGCATCAGGCTATGTCCCCAAGCACAGTCAGCGCGACGTGTTCCGCACTGCATTCGAGACAGTGCACGCCGGTGACGTTTTCGTGCCGGAGGGCTGTATTTTGATTGACACAGAGGAAGAGGACGAACACGGCGAAGCCGTAAAACGACTGGCGACACTGACAAATCAGCAGGCGCGCATCCTGCAACTGATCTGCGAAGGCAAACTGAACAAGCAAATCGCCTATGACTTGTCGATTGCGGAAACGACGGTCAAAGCGCACGTGACAGCAATAATGCGAAAACTGGGTGTTCAAAGCCGCACGCAGGCGGTTCTGATCGTCAAGAAAGCGTCCTTTGCCAGTGTCTTGCAAGACCAAGGCTAAGCGTCATACTCTCACGTCATCGTCGCGCTTTTAGGGAGGAGGCACGATGGACCAAGCAGTCGGGTGGGCAACAGCCCGGGCCCGTACGCCAGGCATCGTCAAAACGGCTTTTGCACGCCACGACACCGGGCAGTCGATCGAGACACTCAAACGCCAGTTGGGTGATGACGCACTTGCGCTTGTCATTCTTTTTGTCAGCCCGAACGCCGATGCATCCGTGGTGATCGCGGATGCCGAACGCGCCTTTGCGCCGACCCCGATTGTTGGTTGCACCACCGCCGGAGAGCTGGCGGATAGTGGGTATTGCGATGATCAGATCGTCGCGATCGGCCTGCCGCAATCCCATTTCGACATACGCACGGTTCTTGTTCCGGATCTGAACGAATTCGATTCCGACAGCATCATCAAAGAGATGATCCACAACAGAAATGCGATGATGGCGAACGCACCCGACTGGAGCCATGAATTCACGTTCCTGATGATTGACGGGCTGTCGACAAAAGAAGATGAACTGGCGTCGGAATTGGCTGTGGGGCTGGGGCCGGTGCCATTGTTCGGCGGTTCGGCGGGGGATGGAACCAAATTCGGGCGCACATATGTTCTGTATCAGGGGCAGGCAAGAAGCAACGCAGCCGTGCTCACGCAGGTTCGCACGCGGTGTCCGATCAAGGTGTTCAAGACCGATCACCTTCTGCCCACCGCCCATCGCATGGTCGTGACCAAGGCAGACCCGGCAAAACGCATCGTTCAGGAAATCAATGCCGAACCCGCTGCCCGCGAATACGCCCGTATTCTCGGGAAAGACCCTGAACAGCTCACCACATTCACATTCGCAGCCCATCCCGTCGTTGTGCAAATAGGCGGGCAACACCATGTCCGCGCGATCCAGCAGGTGGCGGGAAATGGCGATCTCGTCTTTTTTTCGGCGATTGACGAAGGCTTGGTCCTGACGCTGGCAGAACCTCGGGACATGGTTGAACATCTACAGGAAGAAATCAGCCTGTTGACCGAGAAGCAGCAACCCGACACCATTCTGGGTTGTGACTGCATCCTTCGTCGGCTGGAGGCCCATCAAAAGCAGAAGACGCGCGCGATCTCGGACATCCTGTCCCGCCATAACGTGGTCGGTTTCTCGACCTATGGAGAGCAATTCAATTCGATCCATGTGAACCAGACCCTGACCGGCGTGGCGATATACCCGCCCGAGAAAGAGTAAGGTATGATCGAGCATCTCACAGACCCCTCGGACTCACTTGGTCGTCAGAACGAGAAGCTTAGGAAAATCGCCGAAGCCCTGATGCGGCGGGTCGAAGAATCCACCAATGCCTCTGGCGCGGCTTATGCTCAGTTCCAACGGGCGGCGGTGCTTGAACAAGAGGTCCGCGCCCGAACGGATGACCTTGAGCGCGCGCTTGAGCTTCTGAATGACTCCAACGCCAGGTTGGCGCAGGCCAACAAGGAAACCGAAGCAGCGCGCGCAGATTTGGCAAATGCGATCGAAACTGTGCAGGAAGGCTTTGCCCTGTTCAATCGTGACGAAGAACTGGTGCTGTGCAACAGCCGGTTCGGGATGCATATGCCCGACATTCAGGAACAGCTGAACCCCGGCTTGCGCTTTGCCGACTACGTGGAACTGGTCAGCCAATCCGGGTTCCTGTCCTTGCCGGAGACAATGACCCCAGAGGATTGGGCCAGAAGCCGCCTGGATCGTCACGCAGATGATCACGTGGTGTTCAATGTTCGTCTTTCGGGCAATCGGTGGACGCAAGTGTCAGAACACCGCACCCCAGACGGGGGCACCGTGATCCTGCAAACTGACGTAACAGACATCATGCGGATCGAACGGCAAGAAAGGGATCGCATTCTTGACGATAAGGCGCGGCTGATCCGCGCTACGCTTGAACATATCGATCAGGGCGTCTGCATCTTTGACAACAAGCACCGCATGATCGGGTGGAACACCCGCGCAAGCGAGCTTTTGGCAATACCGATCACTCAGTTTCAGATGGGCACGCGGTTTGAAACCCTGTCTAATCGCTTGGGCGACAACATCAGCTTTCAGAAAGGCATAACCGAGGCGGATCTGCTGGATTGGGTCAGCCGACCAACCTATCGCCGCCCTCTTCAGTTCCAGATGCATCGGGGGCGATCGAAAATCCTGTCGGTCTTTGCCCAGGAAATGCCCGATCGGGGCTTTGTGATTTCCTTTACCGATGTAACTGCGGAACGGAGGTCTGCGCAGGCCTTGTATGAAGCCAAGGAACTTTTGGAACAACGTGTGGCGTCACGCACAATGGAACTTGCGGACGCGCTGAACGAGGCTGAACGGGCGAACGCGTCAAAATCGCGTTTTGTGGCCGCCGCCAGCCATGACCTGTTGCAACCTCTGTCTGCTGCAAAGCTCTATGTTGCGTCACTGGGCAGCGGTTTGGACACTGACACCGCGCAGACCGTTGCAGCAAAAGCAGAAAGCGCCCTGAACAGTGTCGAACACATTCTCGAAGCCCTGCTGGACATCTCAAAGCTGGATTCCGGGCGGGCCAAGGCGCATCTGTCCACGGTGTCGGTGGGCGAGCTTTTCTTGCAGATGGAAGACGCATTCAATCCCGTCGCCCAGGCCAAAGGTCTGAAACTGCGTTTTGTTGACACAAAGGCTCTGGTCACAAGCGATGCCAGTTACCTTCGGCGTATATTGCAGAATCTGCTGTCAAACGCGATCCGGTATACCGAGACCGGGAAAGTTCTTGTTGGTGTCAGGCATCGCAAGAACGCAATTGCTTTGGAAGTCTGGGACACGGGCATCGGCATAGCATCAGATCAAAGAGATATCGTGTTTCAGGAATTTCAGCGTTTGCATTCAGATGCCAGCGCCGCCGAAGGCATGGGGTTGGGTCTTGCGATTGTCGAGCGGGCCTGCGGATTGCTTCAACACCCCATCCACCTGTTTTCCGAAGTTGGAAAGGGCACGGGGTTTTCGGTCGAAATACCTTTGGCCCGGGCGAAACCAGAGGTTTCTCTCTGCTCCTCAGTGGTACAAAAACCAAACTCGAATGTGCTGGGCAACACCGTCGCCCTGTTGATCGAAAACGATGAAAACCTGCGCGGGGCGTTGACCATGACCATCGAATCCTGGGGCGTCGAGGTTCTGGAATGCGAAAGCGAAAGCGAAGCGATTGGCCTTCTGCGCGAAATTGGCATCTTGCCAGACTTTGTCGTTGCCGACTATCAATTGAACAACGGAAAAACAGGCACGGACGCCATGCGCGCCCTGACGGATGAATTCGGGCATTTGCCCGGCTGTATTATCTCAGCCAATCGATCACAAGAGCTTGTCCAGCAGTGCAAACAAGCAAATCTGCCGCTGTTTTACAAACCGATAGATCCGCAACTGCTCAAATCGACGCTGGAGGCCTCTGTTGCGCGCGGCATCTGAGTTCTTCCGGTTGTGACCCATTTCGCAGTGCGGTCGGGTGTCTTTCAGAAGTCTTCCGTCCGCGGGTTGGCGTTGGTCTGATCCAGCATCGACACAACTTCCGCCTTCCACCCCGCTTTTATTTTAAGCGACAATTGCGACGGGGGGCGGTGATCCGGCGACAGGATGGCGTATTCATATCTGAGAGGGTCCTTGAAAGGCAGGAATACCACACGGCCATGCGAGATATTCAGCTTCCGTTCGGTTGCAACGGTCAACGGATCGACAATCGAGCAGCACTGCCCCGATCCAACAAACGGAATGAGCGGAAGAAAATACTGGCACGTCACACTTGGTTTGTAAGTGGCGGCGACCATCTGAAAAGCGCGTTGCACTTTCTTCTGAAAAGGGTGGGTGTCGTAAAGTCCACCCATTGGCACATCATCGAGATCCGAAATCGTCACGGCCTTTTCTTGCGCCAGCGGATTGTCCCGATCCATTGCGCAAAAGCAGTCTCCGCTGATGATCTCTGCCGTGAATTGCGGCTTCTTTCCGACCGGGTGTTCGAAATCAGCAAACCCGAAATCAATGTTCTGAGTGCCTGCAAGTTCCATAATCTGGGGCGAACTGCGGGTTGACAGCGTAACCCGGATGTCCGGGTTCCCGCCAACGGAACGGCTGATGAAATTCGGGAAGGCAAAAATGGACGGCCCCGGCATTGCCGCAATGTTCAGATTGCCCGAACTTCCTTTAAGAAGCCCGTGCATCGTGCTGGAAACCGTAGATAATCTGTCCAGTATTCCGGTGGTCTCGGCCAACAGGTAATGCGCCTCTGGCACTGGGATCAGACGCCGGCCTTTTCGTTCGAACAGGGTCAGTCCAAGACTTCTTTCCAGGTTCTTGATTGCCAGGCTGATCGCGGGCTGTGTCCGGTTCAGCTTCTTTGCGGTTTGAGAGATGGACCCGGTTTCCATCACCTCACGAAAAACGGTCAATTGAGCAAGGTTCATGTTTAATATATAAGCAAAACTTTCGTTTTGTTAAATATAACAAATTTGTATTTATGATAAAACTCCATAGGCTGAACGGATCAGAATTCGGACAAACCGAATCCAATGATCCACAACTGGGAGCTTATGATGAGATTGATGAAATGCCTGACGGGTTTGGCTTTGGCGGGTGCATTGGCTGCACCGGCGCTTGCACAGGACCCAACCTTTTTCCGCATCGGCACCGGCGGTGCAGGCGGCACTTATTTCCCGATCGGCGGGACCATCGCCAACGGAATTTCGGCCCCTCCGGGCTCACGCCCCTGCGAAGAGGGCGGCCAATGCGGCGTGCCCGGGTTGATCGCGATCGCACAGTCGACAACGGCGTCAGTCTTCAACAATGCCGCCGTGCAAAACGGCGAGCTTGAGGCCGGCCTGGCCGCGGCAGATGTAACCCGTTCGATGTATCTGGGTGAGGGCAAGTTTGAAGGCAAGCCCCACCCGAAACTGCGCATCGTCGCAAACCTGTTCCCGGAAGACCTGCACCTGGTTCTTCCCGCAGGCCAGACGATCAACGATCTGAGTGATCTCAAAGGCAAGCGCGTTGGTATTGCTCAGGCTGGTTCCGGCACGCAGGTGGCCGTGTTGCAAATGCTGGAAGCCTGGGGCGTCAACCGTGACAACATGGATGAGGCCGAGTTGAACAACAGCCAGAGTGCCGAACGTCTGGCCGATGGCCAACTGGACGCCTATTTCTACGCAGCAGGATGGCCGGTTGCCGCAATGGTGCAGCTGTCTTCGACCAAGGGCATGAACCTGCATTCCTTCAGCGATGAAGATTTGGCAAAGATCAACGAGATCATTCCTGCCTATATCCCGTCCGCTATCCCGGGCGGTGTATATGAGGGCATCGATTCCGAAACCAAGACCCCCGCGGTAAGCGCGATGCTGGTTGTTTCATCGGATCTGTCCGAAGATCTGGTCTATCAGCTGACCAAGGCCCTGTGGAACGACAACACGCGCAAGCTGCTGGACAACGGCCACGCAAAGGGCAAGCAGATCACGCCTGACACTGCGCTCGACGGCGTCGAGGCGCTGGGTGTTCCGCTGCATCCGGGTGCCGAGAAATTCTATAAAGAAGCCGGTCTTCTTCAATAACCACACCTGACTGAAACCTGTCGTCGGTGCCCCTTCTTGGGGCACCGCACTCTGGAATTATGCGAAATCGGGGGGCCATCATGTCCGAGACCCAGAAACTTGATGACCACGAACTGACGGCCGAGGAACTGGCGGCCATCGAAGAACAGTTCGACGAAGGCGCCGCTGTCCGGCAGGTCACGCCCACGGCAGGCAAGGTGTTGCGTGTCGTCGCCCTGATCTTTGCATTCTACGAATTCTTCACGGCTGGGTTCGGTCTGCCTGCCGACCACTGGCACATGGGCATCTATCTGGCTCTGCTGTTCATTCTGGTCTACGCCACGATCCCGATTGTCGGGGCCAAAAGCCTCTATGCTCTCAAAGTCAGTCGCTTCCGCATCGGCAACGTCCCTCTTTATGATCTGGTGTTCATGGCGCTTGGTATCATCGCCGCACTTTACGTGGGTTTCGCCTGGCGCGGCATCCCGTTCCTGGGGATCGAGGAACAAACCTTCCGCATGGGCAACCCAAACATCTATGATGTGATCCTCGGCGTCATCATCATCCTTCTGGTATTGGACATTGCGCGCCGCACGCTTGGTTGGGTATTGCCGCTGATCATCTGCGTATTCATCTCATACGCGCTGATGGGCCCCTATTTTCCCGGATTGCTGCAACATCCGGGCGTGAACTTCAAAACCTTCGTATCGTCAATGTACTTTCCGCAGGAAGGAATCTACGGCGTGACGCTTTGGGTCGTTTCGACCATCGTGTTCCACTTTGTCCTGTTCGGTGTGATCGCTCAGCGAACGGGGCTTGGACAATTGTTCATTGATAACGCAACCATTTTGGCGGGTCGCTATACGGGCGGTCCGGCCAAAGTGTCGGTGGTATCCTCGGCCTTCTTCGGCACGATCTCGGGCTCTTCGGTGGCTAACACCGTTTCGACCGGCGCGCTGACAATTCCCAACATGAAGCGCCTTGGATACCCCGGTCACTTTGCAGGCGGGGTCGAGGCCGCGTCTTCGGCCGGTGGTCAGATCACTCCGCCCATCATGGGTGCTGCGGCCTTCATCATGGCCGAGTTCCTCGAGGTGCCCTATACCACAATCGTGATCGCAGCGATCTTTCCGGCGATCCTGCACTATGTCGGCGTCTTTGCCGTGGTGCACCTGATGGCGCGCAAGCTGAACCTGCAAGGTCTGGCGAAAGAGCAATTGCCACAGCTCAAGGCCGTCTGGGCCGAGGGTTGGGCCAATATCGTGCCCTTGATCGGATTGCTGGTGGTTTTGTTCACTGGATAC
This sequence comes from Ruegeria sp. AL12, assembly GCF_056540885.1. Classification (NCBI taxonomy): domain Bacteria; kingdom Pseudomonadati; phylum Pseudomonadota; class Alphaproteobacteria; order Rhodobacterales; family Roseobacteraceae; genus Ruegeria; species Ruegeria sp. AL12. Next base: position 103,688 of record NZ_JBQFXN010000002.1, read on the forward strand.
ACGCCCTTCATGTCGGCCTTCTGCGGCATATCGCTGGCGGTGATCGCGGGCATGTCGCGTATCAAGCAGCCGCCAACTCTGATCTACGCAGCGGCGTTTCTTGCGTTCGTACTTTGGAAGTTCTCCGACGGTGGGTTCGACCTGTCCATGACCGCGATTCTGTGTGGATTGTCGGTGATTGCCACGCTGAACCCGCAGAAACGGATCGAAGTGCCCGAGATGTTGGCCGCGGTCGAACTTGGGGTAAAATACTCGCTGGCCGTGGGGGCCGCTGCCGCCGCAGTGGGTATCGTTGTGGGTGTCATCAACACTACTGGCATCGGCTTTCGCATCGGCTTCATGGTCACGCAGGGCGCGGGCAATCTGGCATCCGATCTCTACAACATGATCTCGTTCGGCAGTTTCCAACTGTTTGCGATGGAAGACCTGCAATTGTTCATCTCGCTGGTCTTCATTGCCATCGTCTGCATTCTGATGGGTGCCGGCATCCCGACTACGGCGCTGTACATCATGCTCGTCTCGGTGGCGCAGCCTGCGCTGGCGCAGTTGGGGGTTCCACCCATCGCCAGCCATCTGTTCGTGCTGTATTACGGCGTGGTCTCCGAGATCACACCTCCGGTCTGTACGTCGGCCTATGCGGCGGCAGCGATTGCGAATTCCAACCCGTTCCGCACCGGGCTGTCCGCCTTTACGCTGGGACTGGGCAAGGTCATCGCGCCAATGGCGTTCGTCTATGCGCCGGTTTTGCTGTTCGTGTCTTCCACCGGGTTCGATCTTTGGGAATTCACCTATACCGCCGCCAGCTGTATTGCCGGTGTCATCGCCCTTTCGGCAGCGGTCGTGGGGTATTGGTTGCAGCCACTCAACCTCGTGTCGCGCATCCTGATGGCCATTGCCGGGATTATCTTCGTGGCGCCCACGCTGACGGCTGACCTGATCGCATTGGCGGTGGCGTCTCCTGTCATTGTCACACAGGTGATCGCCCGCAACCGAATTCAAGCAACGGTCTGACATGCCCGAACAAGTGACCATCATCGGCGCCGGGATCGTCGGTCTGTGCTGTGCGCTCTCGTTGCAGGATCGCGGTATTGCCGTGCGTCTGATCGACCGTGGAGAACCGGGGCAGGAGACGTCGTTCGGCAATGCCGGTGTCGTCTCGCCCTGGTCGGTCATTCCGCAGGCCACGCCGGGTATCTGGAAAACGATCCCCGGGATGCTGTTGGACCCGAAGAGCGCGTTGACCGTCAGACCTGCGTTCTGGCCCAGGATGATACCCTGGGGCCTGAGGTTCCTGAAGAATTCAAGCGTGAAATCCGTACGCAATATCTCGGACGCAATGGAGGTGCTGTGCCGCCCGTCGATAGATCTGTACCGAAGACATCTGCAAAATACCGGGCACGAAGACCTTATTGTTGATTCCAACTATATCCACGCGTTTCGCAACCCCGATCAGGCTGACCTGAAAGAACTGGGATATCTGATCCGGCTGGAAAAAGGCGGACATCTAGAACGGATCGACGGACCAGAATTGCGCCGGATCGAACCTGCGTTGTCCAGAGATTTCAAGGCTGCGATCCTGATCAAGGGACAGGCGCGGGTCACGTCTCCTGGCCGGGTCGGTGCGGTTTTGGCCGACAAGACACGTCAACAAGGCGCCGAGTTCGTGCGGACAGAAGTCAAAGAATTAAAGCGCACGGAAGACGGACAATGGCACTTAACGTCACCGGCCGGCGCGCTTCACGCCGATACTGTCGTGCTGGCCGCCGGGGTTTGGTCTGCCGGGTTGCTGAAACCTTTGGGTTTGCCCGTGCCACTGGTGGCCGAGCGTGGATACCATGTCCAATTCCCGACCCCCTCTGCCAGCCTGGAAAACTCGGTGATGGACGTGGACGCCAAGGTGGTGGCCAGTTCGATGCAGGACGGTCTGCGTGTGGCGGGCACGGCCGAATTCGGCAGCATCGACGCGCCGCCAGACCCACGCAAACAGTCGCTTCTGACCGCACAGGCCTGCGCAATGATGCCGGATCTGAACACCACGGATACACAGTTCTGGATGGGCCGACGCCCGTCTTTTCCCGACAGTTTGCCTGCGATCGGTCCGGTTGAAGGACACAAGGGCCTGTTCACCGCCTTTGGTCATTCCCATTACGGTTTGATGATGGCCCCCAAAACAGGTGAGTTGGTGGCTGACTTGGTGTCAGGGCAACGCCTCAACATCCCATTGGATTCATTCGCCTTGTCGCGATTTTGACGCGCAACAACCACCGTTTCGAAGAAGGATTACCCCGTCATGCCAATCTACCAGGGTGGACAGAATATCTGCGGAGCCTCTATCGGGGTTTTGTGTTTGGAAAGCTATTTTCCCAAACCTCCCGGTCATATCAAGAACCCTTCCAGCCTGCCATTCCCGGTGCTGTACGAGATGATAGATGGCGTCACGGTGCCGACGCTGCTGAACAATCCGACGCCTGATCTGCTGAACCCCTTCATAAAAGGCGCGCAACGGCTTGAGGCTGAGGGCGTGCGCGCCATTACCGGAAGTTGCGGGTTTCTCGCCCTGTTCCAAAAAGAGTTGGCCGCAGCCGTATCGGTGCCTGTCTTCGCTTCGAGCCTGATACAGGTGCCGTTGGCCTTTCACATGACCGGGGCCAGCGCACCGGTCGGGGTGATTACAGCAGATTCGTCAGCGCTGACGCAACGCCATTTCGAAGGCGTTGGAGCGGGGGGCGTTCCGGTGGCCGTACAGGGTCTGGAACACACCAGTGAGTTTGCCGAAGTCATCCTGCGCAACGCTCGCAACCGAATGGACACAGATCTGATCGAGGCCGAAGTGCTGGACGCTGCGCGCAGGCTGAAGCGCGAAACGCCCGAAATACGCTCTGTGGTGTTGGAATGCACAGATCTTCCGCCTTATGCAAAGCGCATTCAGGAAGACCTGAAACTGCCGGTCTTTGACCTGACGACGCTGGCGCAAATGGCGCACAATGTAGGCGCGCGCACCGGGTATTGCGGGCTGATGCCGTGGGGCTGAGGCCTTTGCAGGCTGGTGTTTTCATTCAATGGCTCAGACATGTCGAATAGCCGCGAAAACAGTCGCTGTTTGCCGATGCCTTTCGACGGGCCGATACAAGGGACTTTCCCTTGCTGAAACGGCTGGTTAAGAAGCCCTTCCACTGCCGTTTCAGGAGGCCCCCTTGGACCGTATCGCCCGCACCATAGCCACCGAGATCAATGCACGTCCCGATCAGGTCGGTGCTGCGATCAATCTATTGGACGACGGAGCGACGGTTCCCTTTGTCGCCCGCTATCGGAAAGAAGCAACCGGTGGGTTGGACGACACCCAATTGCGCCTTCTGTCCGAGCGTTTGACCTATCTGCGTGAGCTTGAGGCACGGCGGGAAACCATCCTGAAGTCGATAAAAGAACAGGGGAAGCTGACCGAAGGTCTGAGTAAATCGATAGTTCGGGCAGAAACCAAGGCACAGCTGGAAGACATCTATCTGCCTTACAAGCCCAAGCGGCGCACCAAGGCGATGATCGCGCGTGAAAACGGGCTGGAACCCCTGGTCGAAGCCATTCTGGCCGATCGCGATGCGGACCCGGAAACACTGGCCGGGGCATACCTGAGCGAGGCCGTTGCCACCCCTCGTGACGCGCTGAACGGCGCGCGGGACATTCTGACCGAACGATTGACGGAAAATGCGACTCTGCTGGGTGAGTTGCGGGCCTTCATGCAGCGCGAGGCGCTGCTCAGTGCAAGGGTTGTCGACGGGAAAGAACAGGAAGGCGCCAAGTTCAGTGACTATTTTGACCATTCCGAACGATGGGCGGATGTTCCATCGCATAGGGCATTGGCGATGCTGCGGGCGTCAAAAGAGGGCATTGTTTCACTTGATATCGCGCCGGAACCGGAGTTCGGGGCAGCCCGGGCCGAATCCATCGTGGCCGCACATTTGCAGACCCGTGGCCAAGGACCGGGTGATGCCTGGTTGCGCAAGGTTGCCGGGTGGACATGGCGGGTCAAGCTTTCGCTGTCGATGATGGTCGAACTGATGGCCGAACTGCGCAGTCGGGCACAGGACGAGGCAATTCAGGTCTTTTCACGCAACCTCAAGGACTTGCTGTTTGCTGCTCCGGCGGGTGCCAAGGCCACTTTGGGCCTTGATCCCGGCATCCGCACCGGCGTGAAAGCGGCGGTGGTTGACGCAACGGGCAAGGTCGTGGCCACTGACACGTTATATCCCTTTCAACCCAAAAACGATTTGCGCGGAGCGCAGGCTGCCATCCTGAATCTGATCTCGGCCCATCGGATCGAACTGATCGCCATCGGAAACGGAACAGCGAGCCGGGAAACCGAACGGTTGGTTGCAGATACGCTGGCTCTGCTCCCCAAGGCGGTAAAAGCACCGACCAAGGTAGTAGTGTCCGAAGCGGGGGCTTCGGTCTATTCCGCGTCGGAACTGGCAGCACGAGAGTTTCCCGATCTGGACGTTTCGCTGCGTGGGGCGGTGTCCATTGCCCGCCGATTGCAGGACCCTTTGGCAGAACTGGTCAAAATCGAACCGAAATCCATCGGCGTCGGTCAATATCAGCATGACGTTGACCAGCACCGCCTGTCGCAATCTCTGGATTCCGCGATTGAGGATGTCGTGAACGCGGTCGGGGTTGACCTGAACACGGCCTCTGCACCTTTGCTTGCGCGCGTGTCGGGGCTGGGCCCCGCGCAAGCCGAAGCCATCGTCGCCCATCGCGATCTGAACGGGCCGTTCCAATCGCGCAAGGACCTGTTGTCCGTTGCCGGTCTGGGTCCGCGTGCTTTTGAGCAATGCGCCGGGTTTCTTCGCATAAGGGACGGCGCCGAACCGCTTGATGCGTCGTCGGTGCACCCCGAAGCCTATGAAGTCGCCCGCCGCGTCGTGTCGGCCTGCGGGCGGGATATCAGGCACATCATGGGCCATGAGAGGGCCTTGAAAGGCTTGCGGGCACAACAATTCGTAACCGAAGATTTCGGCCTGCCCACGGTTCTGGATATCTTTGCCGAGCTTGAGAAACCCGGACGAGACCCCCGGCCCAGCTTTGTCACGGCCACTTTCGCGGATGGCATCGAAGAGATAACTGATCTGAAGCCCGGAATGGTTCTTGAGGGCACCGTGACAAACGTGGCGGCCTTTGGGGCCTTTGTGGATGTGGGCGTTCATCAGGACGGTCTGGTTCACGTCAGCCAGTTGGCCGACCGCTTCGTCAAGGACCCGCACGAGGTCGTCAAGGCCGGGCAAGTCGTGAAAGTGCGCGTTGTCGAGGTGGATGTACCCAGAAAACGGATCGGGCTTTCGATGCGCAAACAGGGCGGCGGCGGAAAGCGGCGCGCCTGATCTGCAATCTGCACATTATCCGGGCGTAACGACATGAAGGCGTTACCCGCTGGAAATAGCGTGCAGACCGATACGGGCAGCTGGCATGCGTTGTTTTCATTGCGCGCTGAACTGGGTATCAGCAAGAGAGTTCGCAGCGCCGCCAATCGGATCGAAATGGAAACGATAGTTCATGCAGTACCACAACAAGCCTTACAACAAGCTTCAGGTCGGTGATACTGCCGAGCTGGCCCGCACGTGCTCGGTCGATGATTTCTATGTGTTCGCCAACAATTCCGGTAACCACAATCCGCTTCATCTGGCCAGCGAAGACGGCGATGGCGACCACGTCAACGAAGCGGTTGCCCCTGCCATGTTCGTGGGGGCCCTGATCTCGGCCGTTTTGGGGAACGTTCTGCCGGGGGCAGGGACGCTCTATAAATCGCAGCGATTTGATTTTGTGGAAAGGGCGCATGCCGGTGATGAGCTGGTATCCAAAGTCACCGTACTGGAAAAGCGACCGAACCGGGAAGTTGTCTTTGACACGGTCGTTACGCGCCCATCGGACGGTGCCGTGATCGTGAGCGGGCAGGCCGTCGTGATCGCGCCGGAGAAAGAGATGGTGTTCGCCGAGTTGTATCTGCCCGGGCTGGTGGTGAAACGTCATCGTCACTTTGATGCCATGCTGGAAAAGGTGCGCCCGCTGCCGCCCATGCCGACTGCCGTTGTGGCCCCGGAAGAGCCCAACGCCTTGGGTGGGGCGCTGCTGGCCGCACATGAGACGATCATCACACCCATTCTGATCGGTGACCCGGACAAAATCGCGAACGCGGCCGCCGAAATCGGAGCGTCGTTGAATGGGATTGAAATCATACCGCAGAGCGATCACGTCAATGCGGCCCATGCAGCGGTCGATCTGGTTGCAGAAGGTCGAGCGAAAGCGCTGATGAAAGGGCATCTGCATACGGATGAATTGCTGAAGGCTGCGCTCAGGCGTGAAAACGGCCTGCGCACCGGCCGCCGCTTTACCCATGTCTTTCTCATGGACGTGCCCGGACAACCCAGACCTTTGTTGGTGACGGATGCAGCGATCAATATCGAGCCGGACCTGGAAACCAAGATTGATATTGTCCAGAACGCAATCGACCTGGCCCTGTCTCTGGGGATCGAAAACCCCAGAGCGGGTGTTCTGTCTGCCATCGAAACCGTCAATCCGGCGATCCGATCCTCGGTTGACGCGGCTTTGCTGTCGAAAATGGCGGAACGCGGTCAGATCACGGGCGGGCTTGTTGACGGACCCCTTGCCATGGACAATGCCGTCAGCCTTGCGGCTGCGCGTTCCAAGGGGATTGTGTCGGATGTCGCGGGCAAAACCGATATTCTGGTGGTGCCAAATCTGGATGCCGGGAACATGATGGCCAAGCAGCTGACCTATATCGCCAATGCAGAAGGGGCCGGTCTGGTCATGGGGGCCAAAGCTCCGATCATTTTGACCAGCCGCGCCGATGACGACAAAGCCCGGCTGGCGTCCTGTGCCGTGGCGGCACTGCACGAAGCCTTTTCCTTACCGCGCACCGGAGCACCCGCATGACACATGTCGTGACACTGAACGCTGGATCGTCTTCCATGAAATTTGGTCTGTTCGAGCTGACCGATGACGATCCGATCATGGTGTGCACCGGCGCGGTCGAGCGGATTGGAGAGCCAGAGCCGCTTGTCAAGGCAAAGTCTTCCGACGGAAGTGTCCTTGCCAGCGGCACCGCCGGAGAAATACGCGATCACGCCACAGCGCTGGACTGGGTTTTGAACCTGCTTGCGCGCTCATTTCCAAACAGCGACGTGACTGCGGTCGGGCATCGTGTTGTCCATGGTGGACCTGACATCGACGCTCCGGTGCCATTGACCAAGGCGTCTATTCAAGAGCTGGACAAGCTGTCGCCGTTCGCGCCTTTGCATCAGCCGCACAATCTGGCCGGAGCAAGGGCCGCGATGGAACGTTTTCCGAATGCGGTTCAGATCGCCTGTTTCGACACCGCCTTTCACCGCAATCATCCGTGGGAGAATGACGTTTTTGCCTTGCCGCGTGAGTATTACGACAAAGGTGTTCGGCGTTATGGCTTTCACGGGCTCAGCTATGAATTCATTTCGGATCACATGGCAAAGACAGCGCCGCTTTTGCACGAAGGGCGCGTGGTGGTGGCCCATCTGGGCAATGGCGCATCGATGTGTGCGATGATCGGCGGGCGATCCGTCGGATCGACCATGGGGTTTTCGGCACTGGACGGGCTACCGATGGGGTCCCGCTGTGGTCAACTTGATCCCGGCGTGGTCCTGTATCTGATGGACCAGGAACGGCTGAGCGCTGACGAAATCTCAGACCTGTTGTTCCGAAAGTCGGGGCTTTTGGGCCTGTCCGGGCTGTCCAACGATATGCGTACCCTGGAAAAGGCGGACACACGCGAAAGCCGACAGGCGATCAGCTATTTCACCTTCCGTATCCGGCGCGAGCTTGGCGCGATGGCGGCCATTCTCGGCGGTATCGACGCCTTGGTGTTTACCGGTGGGATCGGAGAAAACTCACGTCTGGTGCGTGACCGGGTGTGCTCTGGGATGGGATGGCTGGGCATCGAGCTCAATCCTGACGCAAATGCGGACAATGACCGGATCATTTCAACCGATCTGTCCCGCGTCGTGGTGATGGCAATCCCGACCAATGAAGAACTGGTCATTGCCCGTGCGGCGGCTGACCTGTTGGCCAAACGCCCACGGCTCAGAACTGCCTAGCGATCTACGTTTCGACATAGGTCCAGCGATAGGCAGGCGGGGTCGGTCCCTTGTTCCGGCCGCCTTGCTGCATCTGTTCCCACGCATGGGCCAGAATGCCAACAGATCTGGATAGGCAAAACAGACCGCGTGCCAGTGGGGGCGCAAAGCCCAACTCGGCATAGATCACCGCGGTGGCACCATCTATGTTCATTGGAACGGGCTTTCCCTTGCGCCGGGCCAACTCTGCTTCGATCGCCTGCCCGATCTGTAGGAACTGACCATCGCAAGCCCCGTCCATCACAGCATCACGGACCAACGCCATCAGACGTGGTGCGCGCGGATCCGTTGGCGTGTGGAAACGATGGCCAAAACCCGGCAATATCTTTCCTTCACGCTCGATCCACTCGTCCAGCGTTTGATCCAACCGGCCAGGATGTTGCGCCACGAAATGGTACAGCATAACCGCTTGCTCGCCAGCCCCGCCGTGAATATCCCCCAACATGTTCACAGCGCTTGCCATCGCGTTGTTCAGGGGCAGCCCGCAGGTCACGGCCATGCGCGCCGTTGCGATGGAAGGGGCCTGAGGTCCGTGGTCCACGGCGGCGACCAGCGCGGCCTCGAACAATCGGGCCTGCGCCCCAGATGGTCGGTCGCCACGAACCATGAACCAGATCATCTCGCTGAAACTGAGATGTCCGATCAAACTCTGAATCGGCTCTCCGCGCAGGTCGATCCGGCCCGGTTCCATATCGATGATGGAAGTCGTCCACCAATCGGACACATCGCTCATATGATGCCTTCCTTGCTCAAAGCGTCAATTTCCGCGCCGGACAACCCAATTTCAGACCAGATCGCGTTATTGTCTGCCCCAAGTTCAGGCGGCGCGGTTTGGGGCATTTGCCGTTCGCCGTCCATGACAATGGGGCTGCCTGCAAGTTTCATGTCTTCGCCCTGCACCCGCAAAGACCCGATCAGGCCACGACCGGCAAGCTGTTCGTCCTCAAGCGCCTCGGGCACGGTCAACACCTGCCCGGCCGGCACTCCGATTGCGTTGAGTTCGCTGACCCAGTCTGATGCCGCTCTGGTCCGCAAGGTCTCCTCCAGCGCCGCGCGCAGGGCGTAGCGATTGCGCTTGCGGTCTTCGCGCGTTTCATAGTCCGGGTGGGCCAGCAGGTCTTGCCGGCCCAGATGCCTGGCCAGTGCCTGCCACTGCTCGTCGCGGTTGGCGGCAATGTTGATGGGCGCGTCAGAGGCTGCAAGTGTTCCCGACGGTGCTGACGTCGTGTTTTCGTTGCCATGGGCCACGGGATCGGCACCGGCGATCAGATAGTTCGACACGACCCAACCCATTGTCGAGATCACGGCTTCGGACATTGCCACATCCAGATAGGCCCCGCGAGGATCCGCGTTCAGGGCGGCGGACACTGCAAAAGCGGCCGTCATCCCACCGATCGTGTCCGCCAAAGGATAGCCAACGCGATAGGGTGCGGTGTCAGGACCGCCGGTGACAGACATCACGCCACTGATACCCTGCACGATCTGGTCATAGGCCGGATCGCCTCGGCGCGGACCGTCCTGACCGAACCCGCTTATGGCACAGTAAATCAGGCTGGGGTTCACATCGCGCAAGACGCCATACCCAAGTCCAAGCCGATCCATCACACCGGGGCGAAAGTTCTCTACCAACACGTCGGCTGTCTGGACAAGGCGTTTCAGAAGCGCTTTGCCCCGTTCTGATTTCATGTTGAGCGTGATGGATTTTTTTTCAGCATTCTGCGCCAGAAAGCTGACGCCCATACCGGCCTTGTTTCTGGCAGGATCAGCACCCAGAACGCGGGCAAGGTCGCCACCGTCAGGGCGTTCGACCTTGATCACTTCGGCGCCCATGAGCGCCAGTTGATAGCAGCAATACGGACCCGCGAGGACATTCGTCAGATCGAGAACCCGTATTCCTGCCAGTGGCTCAGTCACCGTCGGCAACCCCTGCAGCCCGGGCACGCGCGCGGCGTGCGCGATAGCTGGGCAACAGCACCAGCAGCACCGCGACAACAAGCAGACCCAGCGTCATCGGACGTTCCCAGATGAAAGCAATACCGTCATAGAGCTGCATCGAGCGGGCAAAGTTGTCCTCCATCATCCCCCCGAGGATGAAACCGATCAGCAGCGGCGCAAGCGGGTAGTCGGCAAATTTCAACGCGGTGGCGCAAACACCGAAGCCAACAAGAATCAAAAGCTCGGTCGCATTGTTCTGCCCGATATATGCCCCCATCAGAGTGAAGAACAAAATGAAGGGGATCAGGTAATTGCGCGGAACCGAGAGAACCTTTGCGATATATGGGATCAGCGGCAGGTTCAGGATCAGCAGAACAAGGTTGCCAATGAACATTGACATGATGACGGCCCAGAATATCTGCGGCTCGTCCAGCATCAGCCGTGGGCCGGGTGTCACGTTCAGGGCAATCAGTGCGCCAAGCAGGATCGCGGTGGTGCCGGACCCGGGAATGCCCAGTGTCAGCAGCGGCACGAAAGAACCGGTACATGCCGCGTTGTTCGCCGTTTCGGGCGCAGCCAGACCTTTTATTGACCCTTTGCCGAATTCGTCCTGTTCCTCTTTCGGGGCAATGTTGCGCTCGACCGCGTAGCCGAGGAAGCTGGCAATCGTTGCCCCCGCACCGGGCAGAACCCCGATGAAGAAGCCCTGTACAGATTGGCGGCCGATCACCGGTGCGATGGCCTTGGCTTCACGGCCTGTGATGCGCAGGTCCTTGATCTCGCCGTCATCCCCCTGAAGGTTTTTGGGTTTGAGCACCAGAAACAGCGCTTCGGGCAAGGCGAACATGGCCATGGCAAGCGTGATGAAGCCAAAGCCCGATTGCAGGTCCATGATACCCATGGTGAAACGCGGCAGGTTGAACAATGCACCTTCACCGACCGTTGCCATGATCAATCCAAGAAGCGTCATGATGACGGCTTTGGCCACTTGACCGGTGCCTGCGAAGGCAGCGATAGCGGACAGGCCCACGACCATAAGCGCGAAATACTCGGCCGAGTGGAACAGCAGTGCCACCGAAGACAGAGCGGGGGCAAAGACCATCAACAAAATGGCTCCGATCGTACCGCCGGCAAAACTTGCAATAGCTGCAACTGTCAACGCTTTGCCCGCTTTGCCTTGGCGGGCCATCGGATAGCCGTCGAAACTGGACGCTACAGTGCCCGCGACCCCCGGCGCGTTGAGAAGGATCGAAGATGTCGAACCACCAAAGATGGCGCCGTAATACACTCCGGCCAGCAGGATCAGCGCTGCGGACGGGTCGCCCATGGAAATCGCGACCGGGATCATGATGGCGATGATCGACATCGGCCCAAGACCTGGAAGCATGCCGATGAACGTGCCGATCAGGCACCCTGCGATCACCATCAGCAGGTTTTGAATTGAGAATGCCGTTTGCAGACCGATCAGAAGTCCTTCGAGCATGTCAGCCTCCGAAAATGCCCGGCAATGGGCGCATGTAGATGCCAAGAACTTCCTGAACCAGATACCAGACCGCGCCTGTGGCGATCAGCGCGACGGGTAGCATGACGTGCCATTTGCGCTCACCCAGAATGAAAGATCCGAGGATCAGAAAGGCCGAGGTCGAGATCAGAAACCCGACAGGGCGCAGGCAAAGCGCGTAAATCACCATCAAGGCCAGCAACATAAGCGCTTGATCAAGGTGGTATTCCCCCAGTCGCCGGTAATCGATATCGGCTTCCTTTGGTTCCGCCTTTTCAAAACCCAGCAAAATGATCGTGGTGGTAACAACACCCAGAACCGACAGCACTTTGGGGAAGGTGCTGGGCCAGATCGGATTTCGCTGCATGAAAGGGGGCAGGCTGCCGTCCATCGTGAACCAAGCGGCGTAGCCATATGTCAAACACACACCCAGAAGAATGAGCGCGATCCAGCGATCCAGCGCCATGAGAGCCCCTCCCTGTTCCTGTTCGTGGGAAGGCAGAGCGGCGGATCCGCTCTGCCGAAAATGGACTTAGAGGAAGCCCAGCTTTTTCATCAGATCGCCGATCTGCTGTTCCTGCTGCTCCAGGAACGTCTGGAAATCTGCGCCCGAGTTGTGGATGTTGACCCAACCATTGCGTGCACGAACCTCTTCCCATTCCGGGGTGTCGTACATCTTGGCAATCGCTTCTTGGTAGGCGGCCAATTTTTCTTCGGGCAGACCGGGGGCCGCGAAGAAGCCGCGCCAGTTCACGAAGGTGGTATCAATACCCTGTTCCTTCATCGTCATCGCGTCAGGAGCCGCATCAACGCGCTCTTCGGATGTCACGCCGATAATCTTGACTTCACCCGCATTCGCCAGGTCGACCGCTTCCGAGAAACCGGTGGACAGGGCGGCGATTTCACCCGACAGCAGGGCCGCCATGGCTTTGCCGCCCGCATCATAGGGGATGTATTTCACGCCAAGCGCATCCTTGCCCGCCGCTTCCATTACCATCGCGGCGACCAGGTGGTCCATGCCGCCGGGAACCGAGCCGCCACCGATCGCTGTGCCGCCTGGGTCCGCATCAAAAGCGGCAAGCAGATCCGCCATCGAGTTGATCGGGCTGTCTTTGCCTACAACGATCGCGGCATAGTCGCCGATAGTGCCCGAAACCAGCGTCAGATCGCGGAAGTTGTGAGGAAATACTCCGGTCAATGAGCGGATCACGATCGGCGTCGAGTTCACCATCAGAGTGCCATGATTGCTGTCGGCATTTTCAATCAGATATCCAATGGCCTTGCCACCACCGCCGCCCGACATGTTTTCGTATGACGCCGTACCGACTAAACCAGCTTTTGTCAGCGCTTCGCCCGTGCCGCGCGCGGTTCCGTCCCAGCCGCCACCGGCGCCACCGGGGATCAGAAAGTGAATGCTGTCCACGACCTGATGGCCATCAGCCAAAGCCGGCCCTGCCAGGCCAATTGCGGCCACAGCCGCGATCAGGGCGCGACGGCCCAGTGTGAATGTCGTCATGATGTCCTCCCATTTGACAACCAGCCGCATGGCGGCTCAGATTGGGTGGAACAAAAACACATCAACCTGACATCAACCTGTCACGCACGAAAAATAGCAAAAACCCCATGAAATTCCTCCTTGTGGAAGACAATCTTGATCTGGCGAACGCCATCTGTTCGCGCATGAGGTTAGACGGCCATGTGGTTGATCATGCGTCTAAATTGGACGAGGCGACCGCCTTTACCGAAACTCAGGAATATGACCTTATTCTGTTGGATATCATGTTGCCGGATGGGGATGGGCGCGACTTTCTCAAACGGCATCGCGCAGGTCGCCTGGACACCCCCGTGATCGTTTTGACCGCACGCAGCCAGGTTTCGGATCGAATCGGTTCGCTGGATCTGGGGGCCGACGACTATGTCACCAAACCGTTCGACCACGCCGAACTCGAGGCCCGCTGCCGCGCCGTTCTGCGTCGCAAATCCGGGAATTCACGGACAACGATTGAAGTGGGCGGAATAGTCTTTGATCCATTGGCAGGTCATCTGACCGTAGGGGATGAGACTGTTTCGTTGCGCAATCGGGAACTGCGCCTTCTGGAACTGTTCATCAGCGCGCCTGGTCAGGTTTTTTCGAAACAGAAACTGACCGACCGGCTTTTTTCATATGATGACGATGTCTCGGACAATGCTATCGAGGTTTACGTTGGCCGCCTTCGGAAACATCTTGAACCGTCGGACCTGAAGATCACCACGCTTCGCGGTCTAGGATACAGGCTGGATCATGCCTCCTGATCCCCCTCCTGATCCCTATGTGTCAGGATCGCTTCGGAACAGGCTGGTCCTGACTTTGATCGGTGGTGCCGCGATATTGGCGTTTCTTTTGTTTGTCGCGGTTCGCAACTATGCCGCACAGGTCGCGCAGCAAGGGCAGGACAACATCCTGGGGGCATCGGTTACCTCAATTCTGGACGCGGCCGCCTTGCGCGACGGTCAGTTGGAGGTTGATATTCCCTATGCAGCTTTCGCCATGCTCAGCACGCCGTCCGACGATCGGGTTTTTTACGCGATTTTTCAGGATGGCGCGTTTCTGTCAGGATATGAAGATCTGCCGCCGGCCACTGGGCAATTCGACGGCAAGTGGAGCTTTCAAACCAGTCGGATAAGGGGTGAAACCATACGTCAGGTCAGTGCTCGGCGAACCCTGGTGGGCCTGAACAAACAAACCGTCATCGAGGTCGCTTTGGGCCAAACGCAGGATGCGCTTGCGGAAACTCTGGACCAGATTTCACGCAACGCGGCGATTTTGGGCATCGGGTTCTTTGCTCTTGCCGCTGCGCTGTCATTCTGGGCCACCTCGTCCACGATTGGCCAATTGAACAGGCTTACGACCTCTGTCACCCGGCGCGGCCCGCAGGACCTGAGCCCGTTCAAGAAACCCGTACCCCGCGAAATGGCGCCTTTGGTGGCGTCATTGAACTCTTTGATGGGGCGACTGGATCAGTCACTGAGCCAATCGGAAGATTTCATCGCCGAAGCGGCCCACCGGGTGCGCACCCCTTTGGCAACCGTTCGATCTTATGCCGATGCCACGTTGCAGAGGGTTGAAAAGGAAGAAAATCGCGAAGCATTGCGCTCAATGGTGCGGGCGATTGATGAAAGCTCGCGCGCGGCGGGGCAATTGCTGGATCATGCGATGATCACGTTCCGCGCCGATCATCTGGAGCGCGAAGACATTGATCTCAATGCTTTGGTCCGTGATCTGGTGCAGCGTCTCACGCCAATCGCCGAGATGAAGGACTTGTCGCTTTCCCTGAGTGGCGATCCAAAGGTTTCCTACTCGGGAGATCCGATTCTTATTCAAAACGCTGTGCGCAACATGATCGACAACGCTCTGAAATATGCCCCTGCGGACAGTTTTGTACGCATCGAGGTTGTTTCGGAGCCACGCATTCAGATAATTGTCAAAGACCGTGGGCCGGGGTTTCCTCCTGACGAGATCGGCACTTTGACGCGCCGTTTTGAGCGCGGGAAGAACGCAAGCGGAACCATCGGATCCGGATTGGGCCTTACAATCGTTCAGGACGTGGCATCTGCGCATGGTGGCTCACTGGAATTGACCAATCGGCAGGGGGGCGGCGCGTGCGTTATCTTATCGCTTTGATTTTCTTCAGCCTTCCTGTCGTTGCTGCCGCCCAAACCTGGGAGGACAGGCAGGTTTTCAACGCCTCAGCAAATGAGGCGCATCTACGCGTGATCTCAAGCACGGACACCTTTCTGTTCGAACCCTTGATTGCGGGTTTCATCGAAGAAAACCCCGGTATCTCTGTTGAATACCTGGTGACCGGCACCGCAGATATCGACCGAATAGTCCGCGCCGCGCCGGAAGACTTCGATGTTGTCATATCCAGCGCGATGGATCTGCAACTGAAGCTGGCAAACGACGGTTTCGGGCGAATCATCGACGACATACCGCTGCCATCCTGGGCGCAATGGCATCAAAGCCTTTTCGCGTTCACATCGGAACCGGCGACAATCGTGATTAACCGCGCGGCCTTTGCTGGCGGCCCCATCCCCGAGACCCGGCAACAACTGATCGAAATCCTTCGTTTGCGTCCCGATGATTTCAGGGGCCGTGTGGGCACCTATGACATCCGTCAATCAGGTCTGGGATATTTGTTCGCAACGCAGGATGCCCGCGCGTCCGAGACGTATTGGCGGCTTATGGAGGTGATGGGTGGATTGGACGTACGCCTGTACTGTTGTTCGGCGGATATGATCGATGACCTCGTCAAAGGTAAGATTGCAGTGGCTTACAACGTTCTGGGCAGCTATGCCGAAGCCCGCGCCGGAAGCAAGGACACTGTGGAAATCATTCTGCCGTCGGATTTTCAGACGACCATGATGCGCACGGCCATGGTGTTGAATGGCACCCCGCAACCGGACGCGGCCACGTCTTTTCTCAAACACCTGATTTCCAACCAAACCAAGCGGGTAGGCGACCCTGTTACCTTGCCGCCCTTGGCCCCACACGAAACTGGCACCGATCGCGAAATGATTGGGCTGGACCCGGGGCTCATGACATTTCTGGACAGGCTGAAACGCCGCCGTTTTCTGGCTGAATGGGAAAACGCGGTCATCCAGCGATAACCGCGTCCGCATCATTCGCGAAACGCGCGGTTGAAGTAGTCTGCCATCGGTTTCACAAGATAGGACAACGGCGTGCGTTCGTCGGTCTTGATCAGAGTCTCAACCGGCATACCCGGCAAAAGTTCCTGACCATTGAGCCGGTCGATCTCACCGTCGTTCAGCACCACTTCGGCGCGGTAAAAGGTGAAACCGGACTGTTCATCCGTGAAGGTGTCCGCCGAGACGTTGTTGACCTGTCCTTCGAGTTCGGGCGTTTCGCGTTGATTGAACGCCGGAAAGCGCAGGGCAACGGATTGCCCGACATGCAACTGATCCACATGGATCGCATCCACCCGCGCTGCCACCAACAGCGGCGTGTCCTGCGGAACCACATACATCATGGGTTCGCCCGGCTGAATGACCGATTGCAGGGCAAAGACCTGACTGCCGTAAACCGTTCCGCTGACAGGTGCGCGAATTTCAAGCCTGGCCAGACGTTCCGCCAGGGACAAACGTCGTTCCCACAGCTCTGCCACCTGCGCCTGAACGTCCCGCAAAGTGGTGATCGCTTCTTCCCGCCGGGTCGCGGTCAATTCGACAATCTTGATCTCGGTTGATGCAATCTGTCCCTTGAGGCGCGCAACGGAGGCTTCAAGTTTGCCGATTTCGCCTGTCAGACTGGCTTCTTCGCGTTGCAGCGCCAGCACGCGGCTGTTTTGTGTCAGACCCCTGCTCAACAGGCTCTTTTGATCTTTCAACTCCGCCGCGATCAACTCTGTCTGGCGGCGCAGCGAGACCAACTGAGCCTGCGTGCCTGCGATCTCGCTTTCTATCTGAACCAACTGTTTGCGCAGTTGTTCGTCCTGCTTGGACAGCGTTTCCAGCCGAGCATCGAACAGGTTCTGTTGCCCTGCAATCAGGTCCGGATCGATATCGTATTCTTTTTGAACCTCAGCCAGGCGCGTGGCCAATTCTTCGGATGTCAGGCCATCCCGCTCGGCCTCCAGCCGGGCGCGGCGGGCCAGCAGATCAAAGAGTTGAGATTCTACAATCGTCTGTTCTGAAGACAGAAATGTGTCATCCAACCGCAAAAGCAAATCGCCCGAGGCAACCGTATCACCGTCGCGCACGAAAATCTCGCCGACCACGCCGCCGTCAGGATGTTCAACGACCTGACGGTTGCTTTGAACTTCAATGACGCCCGAAGATACAATCGCCCCGGCCAGCCGCGTTTTCACGGCCCAAAGGCCCAACCCGCCGACCAGAATGCCAAGGGCAAGAAATCCCACCAGCGCAGGTATTTTGATGCCCCAGACGGGGACGGGTGTCTTGGTTGATTTTTTCGCCATTATTCACCTACGGGGCTAAGCTTGCGCTTAATCGCGCCCGCATTCTGGACCATTGCGTTCAGAACCTCATCGCGGCTGCCAAACCTCACCACTTGGCCTTTTTCCACAACAGCAAGATCGTCACATTCCGAAATGGCCTGCGGGCGGTGCGTCATGATGATGGCGGCCTTTCCCGCTTCCTTGAGGCCGCGCACGGCAGCATTCAAAGCTTCGGTGCCATCTGCGTCGAGGGCCGAGTTCGGTTCGTCCAAAATAAGAAGGACCGGGTCGCCATACAGCGCACGGGCCAGCGCAATGCGCTGTTTCTGACCGCCCGACAACTGACTGTCATTGCCTTCAAGGAAAGTGCCGTAACCCTTTTCCAATGACAGAATCAGTTCATGTGCCTTGGCCTTCTTGGCCGCCGCAACCACCGCTTCTGAATCCGGGTTTTCCGACATCCGTGCAATATTCTCAGCAACGGTTCCGTTGAACAGGGTCACCTGCTGCGGCAAGTATCCGATATGGCTGCCCAGATCGTTGGGATCATATTGGTCCAACGTGGCCCCGCCCAACCGGATCTCGCCAGCCGCCGGTCTCCAAAGCCCAAGCAGAGCCTTGGCCAGGGTCGTCTTGCCCGACCCACTTTTCCCGATCACACCAAGCGCCTTTCCCGGTTCCAGTTTCAGGTTAACATTCCGCAGTGTTGGCGCAGTGGCACCCGGAGGGATTACCGTCAGGGATTTGGCTTCCAATTGGGATTTGGGGATCGGCAAACGAATCCGCTGTTCCTCTGGCGGCGTCTGGTCCAGAAACCGGTTCAACGAACTCCACGCCGTGCGTGCCCGTTCGACCAAACTCCATTGGCCGACAGCCTGTTCCACCGGGGCCAAGGCCCGTCCCAAGAGAATCGAGCCCGCAATCATCGCCCCGGGCGTCATTTCGTTTTGTAGTACCAACCACGCGCCCAAAGCCAGCATGGCAGATTGCAGGAAAAGCCGAAGCGATTTCGTCAGCGATGTGAAGCTACCAGTCCAGTCACTGGCGGAAATGCTTTGACGCAAAGCTTCGGAACGCTGGTTCAACCACCGCCTGGTCACGTCCGCCTGCATTCCCTGAGAGCGCACAACCTCAGCTGCTTGCCTTGCGTGCTCGGAAAAGGCATTCGCCCGAGCCGCCGCGGATTGTGCCTCGGCCACCCTACGGCTGGTCAGGGCCTGGTTGAGTAATGCGATCACCACAAGCAGCACGCCACTTGCAACGGCCAACCAGCCAAGAAGTGGATGAAAAATGAATATCGCCCCCAGGAAGACAGGTGTCCACGGAATATCCATAACTGCAAGCAACACGGGCGAAGAGCACAAGGTGCGAATGGTCTCGAGATCGCGCAATGCAGTCGCCGGAGCCGATCGCACCTGAGGCACCAGAGATCGGCGCATTGTGGCTTCGAAAACGCGCTCATCCAGCTGCGACTGGAACCGCGCACCAAAGCGGGCAACAATACGACCGCGTGCATAGTCCAGCATGGCCATCAGCGCATAAAGCAACGCAACAAGCAAAAACAGTGCGGTCAGAGTTTCAACTGCCCGTGAACCAAGAACCCGATCATATACTTGCAGCATGAACAGTGGACCTGTCAGCATGAGCAGGTTGACGAAGATGCTGAACAAAAACGCCAAGGCCAGAAAGGCAATGCCCTGATTGCGCACGTTGCGCAATTCATGGCGAGGGGCCGCTGACAGGCGGTGTTGAGGTTTCACAGTTTAAAATCCACATCATTCGGACAGGCATCGCCGCATTTAGAAAGTTAGTTCAGCATTGCCAAGTTTGCACATGTTTTTTTGAGCAAGAAACCGCAGACAGCAGGCTGGAAGAAGCACTTTTTGGCCAACGTCGCAAAGACTGTCTCAACGTTTGAACTCGGTGGTTCCGACGCACAGTAACTATGCGGTCGCGGCCAAAAGCACCTGACCAGTTCCGAGGTCTAGGCCAACGCAAGGTTAGGTTGTCGGCGACGGATACGCCAATGATGGCCCACACGATGCGCATCAGGTGATGACTGATTGCAAAGCCTGGGTCAGCGCCCGAGATCAAAATAAGAGCGCCTACTCAGGCTGCACACAAGATGCGTGTTCGCGCATTTCAGCAGCGCGACCGCACAAACTATCAGGGCCAATAGGACAAACGAATAATACCTCCTTGCAAAGATGTTTGGAGTATCACCGTGATCGATCGCGGTACTTCGCGCGGTACACTATGGGTTTTAGATGTTGCCAGAACTGCCTTGAAACACCGGTGGTGGCTGGCTGGCGGCAGGGTATGTTGCTACGGCTACGCACAAACCTTGACGATTTGCTTTCACCCTGCTGTCAGGTTTGACAGAGCTGACAAGGCGGGCCTGCAGGGCCGGGACACTGATTGAAATCACAAACGTACTCAGAGAACTACGCCAGAAACGGCACCGTCAGTTTAACCGAACGAGCCGCCTCCAGCGCCAAAGGATCTTTAAATCCAAAAGCTGTCTTCGTCCAAATGGGGTGTAAGTGTCGGGCTGGCCTCGTCATCCTCGACCTCCAAGTTCCCACCCAATACGGCGGCCAATGAGTCTTCGGAAACGTTAAGCGCCCCGTCCTGAGCCTGATGCAAGCTCACCAGTGTGTAGTCGTCTTCTACGTCTTCGGGAGCCTCAAGATCAGGGACGAACTTTAGAATATCGACCGTTTCATCCCAATCGGACACACCCAAAACGTCTTCGCCCGTCGGTGTATTCTGATCGCCTTCAGTAAACCAAGCGAGTTTGGGCAATCCGTATCCCACTGTCCCACTGCCGTCGATATCAAAACCATAGAAGGTTTCGACCGCCACCACGTCAGGGACGGTGTTGGAACTGACATATACACCATTGGAATCCGTGACCCATTCACCGTAAGTTCCGTCCGAATTCTTCCACAATACCCGGTAGCCGCCACCTGAAGCCTCGGCGTGAATGGCCTGCCAGCCCGCGAAGCTGTTCGGTCCGACGGTGGCGTTGTTGAATGTCAACTTGGTGGTGCCGCCAATCAGATATTCACCTTGCGTTGTCGCCCCCAGCGTTGTCGCGCCGTTGGATTCAATACTGATCGTTCCATGCCCCGTCAGCCCGTCATTGTTCAGGTCAACGCCATAGAAGACCTCTACATCCGCAACATTGGTGATTGTTGTACTGCTTTGGAATTCACCAGCCGCATTCGTCGTCCATTCACCGTAGGACCCATCCGAGTTCTTCCACAACACCCGATAGCCGCCACCTGAAGCCTCGGCCTGAACGGCCTGCCAACCCGGGAAGCTGCCAGGACCGGCATTAGCCTGGTTGAGCTTCAAGTCGATGCTGCTGCCGATTACATATGCGCCATTGGTTGACGATCCCAGCGTCGTGGAACCGTTGGATTCGATGCTGGTCGTGATATGGCCGATTTGCCCATCATTGTTCAGATTTGCGCCATAAAAGACCTCGACATCCCTGACGTCGTCTATGGTGCTGCTGCTGACAAAACGACCATTAGCATCCGTCACCCATTCCCCAAACGTGCCATTAGCATTCTTCCAAAGCACCCTGTAGCCGCCGCCCGAAGCCTCGGCGTGAATGGCCTGCCAGCCAGGGAAACTGCCCGCGCCGGCTTTGGCACCGTTTAAGGTCAGTTCAATGGTGCCATTAATCAAGTATGAACCCAAGCTTGACGAAACGAGTGTCGTGGAGCCAGTGGTTTCAACCGTGACCGTACCATGACCCGTCAGCCCGTCATTGTTCAAATCAGCACCATAGAAGGCCTCAACATCAGCCACGTTGCCGATGCTACTGCTGCTGAGGAACTGACCATTGGCATTGACGGTCCATTCCCCGTACGTCCCATCCACGTTTTTCCACAGCACTTTGTAACCGCCACCCGAAGCCTCGGCCTGAATGGCCTGCCAGCCGGCGATCGTGTTTTGACCAACAGCCTGACCATTAAATACCAGCGTCACGTTCGAGCTGCCTGCATCCAGAACGTAAATGCCCTGACTTGCATGTTTCAGTGTGGTGCCGGTCGTCTCGATATCCGAAAGCTGCATGGCAGCTTCGATATTCGAACGAGTATACGCCTGTGATCCATTCAGGAACTGAATGGCCTCGACATCATCTTCTACCGTGAAGGTGATACGTGAAACGGCATCGATAAATTCGTATTTCGTGCCGTTTTTAATGAACAGATAGCTGCTGATGGCGCTGACAAATCGGATTGTGTCAGTACCGCTTCCTCCGGAAAACGAGCCGGCATTGTTGGTCACAATGGCCCAATCGTCGCCCTGGCCGCCGAAAACCTGGTCTGCGCCGGAACCGTTCGCCAGATAGATGGTGTCGTTCCCCAAGCCGCCATAAACGGTGTTGTTGTTGGTTCCGTCGGACACTGAATAGATCTTATCGTGTCCATGGTTGCCATTCAGAACGTTCTGAGCGGTATTCCCGACGATCACGTCGTCACCGGTCCCGCCGATCGCGTTTTCAATCACAACGCCATGCGCGATTGTAAAGCCGCCCTTTATGCCCTCTGCGTAGGACACTACGCCGCCGCCGGTCTCGGAATAATCCAGTGTTGCGGCCCGCAGGTCGATCCGCGCCTTCGAACTGCCGACATGCTGGATGGTATCGTTTCCACCAGTATCCCAAATAGACTGATAGCCGGTACCCCCAACGTTTGCCCAAGGAAGCGTGTAGGTATTGTTGGCTGAGTTGTGGCTGGTATTGGCGCCATACATCGCCTGCAACGCAGCAATGTCCAAAGCGCCAAGACCCGTTGAACCACCATAAGTCGCGTTGACAGAGAGAATTCCGTTCTTTTCGGTCCAGCCATCATTATACGACATCACCGTGTAGACACCCTGATTCAGGCTGCCGGTCCCGAAAGAGTCAAATGGCGATGTAACGCCATTCATCACGGTTGTACCCAAACCGGTGTCGTGGGGATGACCCAACCCTAGCGCGTGACCCAGTTCGTGGAGCAACGTAGTAAAGAAAAACCCGCCCGGATCGCCGTTTCCATTTGTTCCGGCAGTCCAGTAAGCGGTGTTGAAGGCGCCTTCGGAGGGGTTGCGCGATGGCGTGTAGTGGTAGCCAAGCGTTCTGGGATTTGAAAAAAAGCTTGTGGGCGCAATAACTTCCACCAAGTCGGCAGAGGCACTGCCGGATTCGACAAAAGTCACATTTGCGACTGCTTCAATTGCAGAGAGAGCCGCTCGGAATTCTGCTTTGTATTCCGCAGTCCACGCTTGTGTACCCGCGTATTGTTCGAAGTGATAAGAAATTACGGTGGTGGTCGCAGGATTGCCGTCACCGTAGGCAACAAAACCTTGTATTGGACTGAGCGGAGAAGAAGCGGAAGGTCTTGGTATTATAGTCGTAGTAGCCATTGCTCAGCCCTGTACCTCGGAAGATTTGATTGCACTCGGATGCACGCTTAAATTGTTCTTTTTATGACAAACTACTATGCACCAATCCTTTTGAAACAGCAGGTGACACCATGTTTCAAATGACACTTTCTTTCAACGGCAGAACCGTCGCATAAGTGCAACAGAAACCCGCGATCCTTGGCTGAACCGGGCATCTGCGGCCGTTTAGGGTTTTGGGCATTCTACCCAATATTTTTTCATTTTTTGGGACCCGTTATCGGAGCTTTTGATCCGGTGGCAAACTTTCGCTTATTCCATGGACTCTGTAGTGGGGATTTGCCCAAGGCGGTGAACCGGTCAGAGCCGCCGAGGGTGACATCCATGCCATTTTCGGCAGATTGCAGGCCCTATTTGCGTCAACGTCAGACAAGGCTCCAAGGGTCAGATACCGCACCGCATGGGTCCCGATTGAACCGAGCGCCGAGATTGATTTGCTACGTTGAACCGTTGGCAACATACTCAGCAATGGCGGCCCGGCTGCCACGCTGCCATATCAGGGTCAGCCAGCGGGCAAAGGCGTTGGAAAACTGTGTGCTGATTCCAAAATCACCGCTGTAGAAACCCTGTTCCAGCCAAAGCTCAGGATCAGCTTTGGACGCTTTTGCGGTGCTGTTCAGGCTTTCCCACTGGGGATCATTGGGAGTGATCTCGGAGCCATCTTCACGAATACCCGCGCACATCCGGCACCAGAACGCTTCGGCGAGAGCGAGCCCGTTTGCGTAAGACCCTGATGCCAGAGCATCACGCAGCGACGGCAGCAAAAATCCGGGATGTCTTGCCGATCCGTCGAATGCAACCCTGCGTGTGGTGTCGTGAATCGCCGTGTTTGCAAATCGGCTTTCGATCAACTCAAGGTACTCACTTGCAGTGGTTTCGGGAACCGCTTCGACATGCGGAAGGATTTCTTCGACCTGCACTTTTCGAAAAAACGCCACGATGTCCGGGTCCTTCATGCAGTCGGCAATCGTCGGAACACTCAGTATTTCTCCGACATTCGCCAACAGTTGATGACCTCCGTTCAAAATGCGCAACTTCATGGTCTCGTAACCATGGACGTTGTTAGTCAGTATTGCGCCGACGTTTTCGAGGGGCGGGCGCCCGGCGCAGAAGGCATCCTCGATGACCCATTGACGAAAGTTCTCATGCGAGACGGGCGCTCTGTCATCGACGCCAAGGGCGCGGCATTGCGATACCAATTGGTCGGTGGTCGCTGGTACGATGCAATCCACCATCGAGTTCGGAAACGCGCCATGCCTGTCGATCCAGTCGGCCAGTTCCGGGTCGAACATGCGCGCCAATCCCACAACACAGTTTCGCAAAATCGTTCCGTTGCCCTGAAGATTGTCGCAGCTGAGCGCCGTGAACGGGGTCAACCCCTCGGCGCGCCGTCGTCTGAGTGCCGCAACCATTGCGCCAAAGGCCGTACGGGGCTGATTGGGGTTTTCTGCGTCATGACGGATATCTGCGTGGTCGAAATCGAATGCGCCGCTGTTGGCATCCAGAAAATATCCCCCTTCGGTAACAGTCAGCGAAACGATCCGGGTGGCCGGGTCGGCCATCGCGTGGATGAGGGCAGCGTTGTTTTCTTCGATCGGCAGGTAATCGATCATCGGGCCAATCACCTCGGCGGACATTCCGTTTGGCCCCAACTCGATCAGCGTTGTGAGGCAATCCTGCGCCAGCAATCGTTCTCGCATGACAGCGTCATAGCTTCGCACACCCGCTCCGACGATTGCCCAGTCATGGGCCAACCCCTGCTGCATGAGCTGATGGATATACCAGGCCTGATGCGCGCGATGGAAATTACCCAATCCTATATGAACTATGCCCGGCGTCAGATCCGTACGTTCATACATCGGAGTCTTCACGGTGGTTGGCAGCTTGGAAAGGCTCTCTTGCCGCAGCCGTGCAGGGGTTTTTGCGTTCGCCACAGGGTCCATCAGCTCATCCAATTTCCGCCGTCGACATTGTAAGTCTGCGCGACGATATACTTGGCCTCGTCAGAGGCCAGAAAAACCGCCATGCCCGTCAGGTCTTCCGCGCGCCCCATGCGGCCATATGGAACAGCTGCCGCCACTTCGCGCTTCTTCTGGCCAAGGGGCTTGCCTTCGTGTTTTGCAAAAAAGGCGTCCACGCCATCCCAGTGTTCGCCATCGACGACACCGGGGGCAATCGCGTTTACATTGATCCCATGAGAAATCAGGTTCAGCCCCGCCGATTGGGTCAGTGATATGATCGCCGCCTTGCTGGCGCAGTAGACAGCGACCAAAGGTTCACCCCTTCGCCCGGCCTGCGAGGCCATATTGATAATTCGGCCTTTGGTTCCGTGCTCGATCATATGTTTGGCGACGGCCTGCATCGTAAACAGCGCGCCCGCGACGTTGATGTCAAACACCCGATTGTAGTCGGCGCGCTCGATCTCGACGAATGGTGCGGCGCTGAAGATGGCCGCGTTGTTGATCAGAATGTCGATTGGGCCGAATTGCGCCGCGGTTTTGGCTATGGCCTGATCGATGCTCTGCTGGTCGGTCACGTCCATTTCGACAGCGAAAGCTGCCGCGCCGATTCCAGCGGCCGCGTCCTGCGCGCGCTGGATGTCGATGTCGGCGACGGCGACCCGCGCGCCCTCTGCCACGTAGGCCTTGGCAAATGCCAATCCAATTCCCCGCGCAGCCCCTGTAATCAGGGCGGTTTTGCCCGTCAGACGTTTCATTCGATCCGCAGACCGTCTGCGTCAAATCTGTGGATCACATCGGCACGTGGGGTCAGATGAATGCGATCCCCATGGCGGAAACCAACCTCGCCATCGGCACGAACAGTGATTGTCTCGGCCAGTCCGGTGTCGTGGACGTGGAAAAACGTGTCCGAACCAAGATGCTCAGAGACGCTGACACGCCCGGACCATTCTCCTTCGGAGTCCGACACCGCGATGTGTTCCGGTCGAATGCCGATCGTTCGTGCGCCGTGCTTTGCCGCTTCGGGCCCTTCGATAAAATTCATCTTGGGCGAGCCAATGAATCCTGCAACAAACAGGTTGCGAGGCGTTCGGTACAGTTCCAGCGGGCTGCCAACCTGTTCGATCACGCCAGCCTGGAGCACAACGATCTTGTCCGCCATCGTCATGGCTTCGACCTGATCGTGGGTGACGTAGATCATCGTTGTCGCGAGGCGTTCATGCAGCTCGCTGATCTCCAACCGCATGCCCACCCGCAAAGCTGCGTCGAGGTTTGAAAGCGGTTCGTCGAACAGGAACGCGGCCGGTTCACGAACGATAGCCCGACCAATGGCGACGCGCTGGCGTTGACCACCGGACAACTGGCCCGGGCGGCGATCCAGGTAATCGGTCAGGTTCAGGACACTGGCCGCGCCCTCAACCCGCTTATCGATTTCAGCCTGATCCAGTTTCGCCATGCGCAACGGAAATGCGATGTTCTTGCGAACGGTCATATGCGGGTAAAGCGCATAAGACTGGAACACCATTGCCAGCCCCCGTTTGGCGGGCGGTACTTCTGTTGCGTCTGCTCCATCGATTTCTATGTGGCCACTGGTGATGTCTTCCAGCCCTGCGATCAGGCGCAGCAGCGTGGATTTTCCGCAGCCCGAAGGGCCGACGAAAACGGTGAACTCGCCATCTTCAATGGTCAGGTCCAGCGGAGGGATGACCTGAACGTCGCCGAAGCTTTTGGTCACGGACTTGAGTTGTATGCGTCCCATGAGGAATGCTCCTTATTTCACAGCGCCGAAGGTCAGGCCGCGGACAAGTTGTTTCTGGCTGAACCAGCCAAGGATCAGGATCGGTGCAATTGCCATGGTCGAGGCCGCGCTGAGCTTGGCAAAGAACAGGCCCTCGGGGCTGGAATAGCTGGCGATGAAGGCCGTGAGCGGTGCCGCGTCAACAGCGGTCAGATTGAGGGTCCAGAACGCCTCGTTCCACGCAAGGATAAAGTTCAGCAGGACGGTCGAAGCGATGCCGGGAATGGCCATGGGGGTTAGGACATAGAGGATTTCCTCTTTCAGCGTCGCCCCATCCATCCGCGCGGCTTCCAGAATTTCACCCGGAATTTCGCGGAAATAAGTGTAAAGCATCCAGACGATGATCGGCAGGTTGATCAGCATCAGCACCACGACCAACCCTCCGCGCGTATCCAGAAGGCCCAGTTGGATGAACAGCAAGTAGATCGGGTACAACACACCTACGGCTGGCAGCATCTTGGTGGACAGCATCCACAACAGGATGTCCTTGGTTCGTTTGGACGGAACAAACGCCATCGCCCAGGCGGCGGGCACGGCGATGATCACACCCAGCATGGTCGATCCACCGGCGATGATCACCGAATTCCACAGGAAACGCATATAGTCCGAGCGTTCCTGCACGATGGCGTAGTTTTCCAGCGTCCAGTCAAAGTTCAAAAACAGGGGCGGGCTGGCAATGGCCTGCGCTTCGGTTTTGAAGCTGGTCAGGATCGTCCAGAGGATCGGGAAGAAAATCAGCAGTCCAACAGCCCAGGCAAGGGCGGTGTTCAGCGATTTGCGTCGGGATGTGACAGCGCGGGCCATGGGTTTTCCTCCTCACGCGTCCAGGTTCTTGCCGACGATGCGCATCAGGAAGATCGCAACTATATTGGCAAGGATGATTGCGTAGACACCTCCGGCTGATCCAAGGCCGACATTCTGGCTTTCCAACACGCGCTGGAAGATCAGGTAGGTGAGTGTACGGGTGCCGAAAGCGCCGCCTGTGGTCACGAAGATCTCGGCGAAAATCGACAAGAGAAAGATTGTTTGGATCAGGATCACAATGGTGATCGCACGGCCCAGATGCGGCAGAATGATGTGATAAAAGCGCTTCAACGGCGGTGCACCATCCATCTCGGCTGCTTCCAGTTGCTCGCTGTCCAGCGACTGAATGGCGGTCAACAGGATCAGCGTTGCAAAGGGCAGCCATTGCCACGAAACGATCATTATGATCGAGGTCATCGACGCCTCGGACAACCACGAGATCGGCTCGGCCCCGAAAAAACGCCACAGATGGGCCAGCAAACCATTGACCGGGTCCATGAACATGTTCTTCCACACCAGCGCAGACACGGTGGGCATGACGAAGAACGGCGCGATAACAAGGATTCGGACAATGCCTTGCCCCCACATCGGCTGATCCAGCAGCATGGCAAGCAGAATTCCGAGAATGACGGTTATGATCAGAACACCGCCAACAATGACCAACGTTGCCTGCACCGCGGGCCAGAATGTACTGGACGAGACAAAGCGGACGTAGTTGTCGAGCCCGACCCAGCCCAGATCACCCCCGCGCAGAGGCAGATATTTTTTGAAGGAAAAGTACAGCGTCATCGTCAATGGCACGAGCATCCAGCCAAGCAGCAGGACCACTGCGGGTGCCATCATAAGGCGAGCAACGGATCGGGAGTGTTGAGTAGCCATTACGCAAACCCTCTCTGTTCAGGCGTAACTCAGCCTGCGAGAAAAACGCGAGTTGTGGAAGTGGAAGAGAGCAGGGGACAGATCACCTGTCCCCTACTGGGAGGGATGCCTCAGTACCCTGCGGCTTCCATTTCTTCAGCCGTAAAGGCCTGCGCCTTTTCAAGCGCTTCATCTACAGTCTGCTGTCCGGCATAAACCGCCGAGAATTCCTGACTGACCTGTGTGGCAATGCCCGCGAATTCCGGGATCGCAACGAACTGGATGCCAGTGTAGGGTGTCGGCTTGGCGCAGCAGTTCTGCGGGTCGGCCAACAGGATCGACTCGAGCGTCATCTTGGCGAACGGAATGTCCTTGTAGTTCGCGTTCTCATAAAGCGAGGTACGCGCGCCCGGAGGGACATTGGCCCAACCTTCGTTTTCCGCCACCAGTTCGATGTAATCCTTCGAGGTCGCCCATTCGATGAACTGCTTGGCTGCATCCTCTTTCTGGGTTCCCGCCGGAATGGCCAGTGCCCAGGCCCACAGCCAGTTGGCGCGCTTGTCGACGCCTTCCGAATTTGGTGCCAGAGCAAACCCGACCTTGTCCGCGACAGTTGAATCATCCGGATTTGTCACGAAGGACGCCGCAACGGTGGCGTCGATCCACATTCCGCACTTGCCTTGCTGGAACAGAGACAGGTTTTCGTTGAAACCGTTGGTCGCGTAGCCGGCAGGGCCTGATTCATTCATCATGTCGACAAAGAAAGTCAGCGCCTCTTTCCACTCAGGCTGGTCGAACTGAGGCTTCCAGTCCTCATCAAACCATCGTGCGCCGAAGGAATTCGCGGTCACGGTGATAAAGGCACCGCCTTCACCCCAACCCGCCTTGCCACGCAGGCAGATGCCGTTGATATCGTTGTCACGGTCCGTCATCGCAGCCGCCGCCTCGCGGATGAACTGCCATGTTGGCGCCTCAGGCATCTCCATTCCGGCCTTTTCCATCAGGTCGGTGCGATACATGATCATCGAGCTTTCGCCATAGAACGGTGCCGCATACAGCGTACCCTCATGGCTCAGGCCACCCGCCATCGCAGGAAGCAGATCGCCGACATCATATTCCTCTGACAGTCCATCCAAAGGAACCAACCAGCCATTCGCGCCCCAGATCGGCGTTTCGTACATGCCGATGGTCATGATATCGAACTGACCGCCCTTGGTGGTGATGTCGGTGGTAACACGCTGACGCAAGACGTTCTCCTCCAGCGTCACCCATTCCACGTCGATACCAGTCGCCTCGGTAAAGTTGTCGGTATAGCCCTGCATCCGAATCATGTCGCCATTATTGACGGTTGCGATCGTGATCGTTTCTGCATGGGCCGCGGCCGTTGCGACAAAGGTTAATGCCGTCGCCGCACGAAGTGCATTCTTCAAATACATCCTTGTCCTCCCTGAGCTTGGATGCCGTACACAGAAAGTAGTGTGTAAATTGTCGCGGCGTCAATAAAAACTTTACGCGCGTTAAAAGTTGTAGGTTACGCGGAATCCCTCAAAACCAGTCTTGCGGGAAACAACGTTTCTGATCTCGTCTTGAATTTCCCTCCACTTTCAATGAGTTGAAACAGGGTTTCGACGCTGCGACCCGCAACATTGTCATAGTCATGAGCCGCCGTTGTAAGGGATGGGCAAGTGAACTGCGCGAAGGGATGGTCATCATTTGAGGCCACGCGCAGCGCGCAACTGTCATCACGACCGACGCGAATCCCCTGTTTGTAGCAAGCTGCAAGAAAGCCAATGGCCAGTCGATCATTGCTGCATAGTACCGAGTCGGTTCGCAAACCGCGTTCTTCCAGAACTTTCAGCGCCCCTCTTTGGCCGATTTCTTCAAACGCCCAACCCTTGCCTTCAACTTTGATTATGTGCGGCTCGAGCTCAAGACGTTCCATCACTTTGATATAGGCTTTCCTTCGCTTGTTGGCGTTTGGGTTCGCAGGTGTGCGCATTTCAAAAAACGAAGGCGGTTCACCAGTGCGGGTCATGTATTCGACAGTTTGTGAAACAAAGCTGAAGTTATCAGAACCAACGAATGCAGCCCCCAAACCATCGAGATTACTGTCAAACAAGATCGTCGGAACATTGGCGCAGAATTTCTCTATTGCTGATCTGTCCGAAACGCGTCCGAGAGGCGCCAAAAGTACCCCTGCCGGCTTCATGGATTGCAGACCGTCCAGAATTTCGTTTTCCAGCTTTTGTTCACCATGAGAGCTGAACAGGAACGGACGGTATCCGGCCGCGATACAGCTTTGTTCCAGATAGCGTGCGATTTCAGCAAAGAACGGATCGGCCAGATACGGTACGACGATACCGATATTCTTGGTAAGCTTCCGGTTCTGGTTCACTGCGTAAATGTTGGGGCGATAGTCGAACCGTTCCAGCGCCTCTTCGATTCGGGCCCGCGTCGTGGCGCGAACGCTGTCGGGATCGTGAAAGTACTTGGATACCGTCGGGCGCGAGATGCCGCTGAGCGCTGCAAACTCTTCCATATTCTTTATCTTGGTCATGCCAGTCTGCCTGCTGGTTTTGTTCGTCGTGAACTTATCATAGATTTACATATTCTTTGCGCGCGCTAATAAATCAATAGCCAGAGCGGCCTCGTGCAACCAGCGCTCGACAAGGCGTTCAAAGGGATTTCGAGAGCGAAGCCGGCCTTTTGACAAGGTTCATTAAAGTTGCTGACCAAGCTGGAAAAACGTATCCAGGAAGGTCTGCGTGTGGATTGGCCGGCGCTTACGGCCGATAACTGTGGACCGACAGCAGGCTTGGACGGGGTAAGAAAAAGGCTAGAATAATATGATCGAACACTGAACCCAAATTCGTGACGATCTTATCTAAGCGATTGGTTTTAAACTATGGATGCTATTGCCCAACTGACCAATTGGATGATTGCCGAGGGGCGTCGTTCGGATGACCCGGAAAAAGTGGTGTCATATTTCTGTTCGTCGCTGATCAAGGCGGGTGTGCCGCTCTGGCGGGTCAATATCGGTCAGCGTTTCGCCAATCCGCTGCTCATCGCATGGGGGATCGTCTGGACGCCGGATGGCACCGAAAGCTATGACGTAACACATGAGACCATGCTGACGGATGGGTATGTCGGCAGCTCATTCGAATACATTCTTGAACACCGGAAGCCACTTCACAAAAGTCTGCGGCAACTGGATCCCAGGACTGAGCACTCATCATATCTTGAATTCGCTGAGTTGGGTGGCACCGATTACTATGCTACGCTGCTTTATTACGGAGACGGATCGCTGCACGGCTGCACTTTTGTCACCCGGTCGCCAGAAGGGTTCTCACCCCGGCATCTGAAAATGATTGAGGATGCATTGCCCGCTTTGTCCTCTGCTCTGGAACCGGTCACAATGCGCAAGTCGTCCAAAGGTCTTCTGAGAACCTATCTTGGCGATGGGCCCTCTGATGCTGTGTGGAACGGGCGGATCAAGCGAGGGGAACGCACGACCCTTGACGCAGTTGTCATGTTCTCTGACCTGCGCGGTTTCACCGCTCTTTCGGACAGGGCATCCGAAGAGGACGTTTTTGACATGTTGAGTGGATATTTTGATCTGGTCGTGCAGCCTGTCGAAGAGAATGGCGGCGACATTCTCAAGTTTATGGGAGACGGCATTCTGTCGATATTCACCGTTGCGACACAGGAGGATTTGAACGCCCAATGCAAAAGGGCAGCGCGGGCCGCTCAAAGCGTATTGACCGGTTTGGCCGCACTCAACCATCACCGCGAAGAGGCTCGGAAGCCGCCGTTGGACATAGGCATCGGGATCAATGTCGGGCAGGTCAGCTATGGCAATATCGGCAGCCCTGGCAGGCTGGATTTCACTGTTCTGGGTAGGGCAGTCAACCTCGCAAGCCGTATCGAGGGGTTGACGAAATCCCTGGGCCACAGAGTTCTGGCGACGTCAGCCGTTGCCGCGGCTTCGCCTGAACTGTTCTCTGCTTGCGGGTTTCACGAAGTTCGAGGGCTTGCCGGATCCATCGAGCTGTATTCTCTCGTCGAAAAGGAGCATCAAGCCAGCCCCATGCCGGATCGCCACATTGATCCGGACAACATGGATTGAGAATCGCAAGCTTCTACATTGTCCGCAATGGCCGGTTTCAATTTGGGCTGCGGGCGACCGGGCCTCGCACCGCGCTGACTAAGGTCCCGTCGCTGGACCCTTCGACGAGACGTATTCGCGCTCAAGGACCTGGGCGCATCCAAAGCTGGTGCTGCGGACACACCTGGCCTTTTCGCGTCACAAAGCAATCCGGGCCGAGGTCATGGCTTTTCCGTAACCACCCGCCATGAGGCCCGTGATCGCACCATTCTCGATGTCAAGTTCGACCTTTATCAGGCTCGGGCTTGCCGGGTTCATAAACACCCCTTGTTCGATTTCAAATGATCGCTGAGACGTGCCGCCGAAATCATGCAACACGCATGCAAGTGGCCCGGCTGCCATCCACGTGGCGGCTTCTTCATCTATCGCGTATCTGGGTGCGAACATACGGGTTGTGGCGTCCCGGCTGGTGATTGAAGGGTCTTTCGTTAATACATAATAGCCAATCAGATCCAGTTGCTCACTGATTTGCTTGATTTTGGCCAAATCTGGTCTGATTTTGGCAATGCTCGCCGCATCCGAAAGACCGACGAGGATGAAGCTGTTGCCGGTGTTGACCAAAACCGGAGCAAACCTCTGATCCAGGTCAGTTTTGTCGACCCCGAGAGAGCTCAGCACATCGTCGAGTTTCACGCCCTTTTCGATCCATTCCTGAGCACCCGAGTAGCGTGGGGCCAATTGTTCCATATAGGCGGCGCCGTCTTTCGTGAGTATGCGCCTGGGGCCATCAACAGTTTCCTTTGAGGTATCGGGCTTGGGGATCCGGCCCAGCGCATCAAGGTGAGAGAAGGCGGCGATTGTTGCATGACCGCAATGAGCGATACGCCGGTTCGGTGTGAAGAAATCCAGCTTGAAGCCTTCCGTCTCGGACAATCCAACTCGTGCCGCCACGGTTTGCATATCTTGCGCGCTCAGATCATCAGCGTCCACAACGACGCCTGCGGGATTTCCTCCGGTGCCGCCATCGACAAACCCGTGCACGATTTCAACCGTGACTTCCTTGGCAGTGTTTGCTTGCGTGTTCATTGATCGTCTCCAAACATGAGGCCGCGCCCTTGATCGAGGCGTGGCCAGTTGCGCATCAGTTGCCGGCAGCAGTGATGCGATTCAGGAATGCAGTCATCTGTTCCGCAATTTCAGGCCCATATTCTTCCAGCGCGAAGTGTCCGGTATCAAGCAGATGAAACTCAAGATCCTTCAGATCGCGTTGATAGGGCAGGGCGCCTTCGGCCGGAAAGATGTGATCATTCTTACCCCACATCAGCAGCGCAGGTGGTTGATGCTCACGAAACAACGCCTGCCATTTCGGGTACTCGGCAACGTTGGTGCCATAGTCCAGGAAAAGTTCAAGTTGCACCTCCTGATTGCCTTCGCGATCAAGCAGGTATTGGACGTGCCAATAGTTGTCAGGGCTGATCAGTTCCGGCCTTTGGACACCATGGGTGAACTGCCACTTGGTCGCATCCAGAGTAAGAAACCCACGAAGCTGGTCGCCATTCTCTTTCGAGGGATCGGCCCAATAGGCTTTGATCGGGTCCCAGAATTCGCGCAGCCCTTCCTCATACGCATTGCCGTTCTGAATGACGAAGCCGGTGACCCGTTCGGGCTGTTCGGCAAACATCCGGAATCCAACCGGGGCACCATAGTCCATCAGATAGACCGCGTATTGATCGACACCCTTCCGATCCAGCAGGGACGTCATGATTTCCGCGATATTCGCAAAGGAATACTCGAAGTCTTCGGCTTGCGGCATGTCCGACGCCCCAAATCCGGGAAAATCGGGCGCGATCACGTGATAGTTCTTGGCCAGTTCGGGGATAAGGTTGCGGAACATATGTGACGAGGTCGGAAACCCATGAAGCAACAGAACGGTTGGCCTGTTCGGGTCTCCGGCCTCACGATAGGCGACATTGACCTCGCCGATTTTTTCTGCGCGGAAATTGACCGCTTGGGCGGCTTCAATGCCGGTCTCACTTGCGATTGCAGGGGCCGGAGTTAATGGCACCGCGATGGTAAGCGCGAGAAGACTGGCGCTCAGGATGGATTTCAGATTGCGCGACATGGGAATTTCCTTTCTTGGGTTTTTGGGACGCGTCTGGACGCGCAGGGTTCAGCATCGGTCAGCGTTGCTGGCCGGGCTTTTCTTTGTGCTCTGGGTTTTGAGCTTTCAGTTCCGCCAGTTCTTCGCGAAGCGGCGCCATGTGCTCTTCAAACTCTTCCAGGGTCAGGCGTTGGGGGATGTGCTGCGGGCAGTTCCAGTCCATCGCTTCAAGCTTGATCACAATGGCCCGCTCTGGGTGGCCCCTGTAATTCGGGTCACTCAAACGTTGCATCAGGGCCGGATCATCCGCGCCATCAACAAGTTTCGCCCGGCCCCAGATCTTGAGGCGTCTCCGGTTGGGATAGTCCATCAGGATCAGAGAAATGCGGTCGTTGTTCAGCAGATTGCCTGCGCTCAGATATTGCCGGTTGCCGCGAAAATCCGCGTAGGCAAGCGTCCGTTCATCCAGCACTTTCAGAAAACCTGCCGGTCCGCCGCGGAATTGGACATAAGGCCAGCCGGTTTCAGAGACGGTCGCCTGATAGAAGCCGTCCCTTTGTGCGATGAAGCTGGCTTCGACCGGGCTGATGAGGTCTTCCTGAACGGCGCCGGCCAGAAACTTTGCATAGCCGTCAGCCGATCCGTTCCTGGCCTGTGTTGCACGTACCGAAGGCGTGAAAGTGATTTCTGCAAAAGGACGTGACATTGAATTCTCCATCTCAGCCGGGCAGAGCCCTGGGGTTGAGGTGAAGCTAGTCAAAGCTTGTGTGTTGCAGAATATCCCTATTCGGCAATATATTATTCCAAAATATGGAATAGTAGTTTGGATAGATTTCACGCACTGAGCGTTTTTGTGAAGGTGGCCGAGCTGAAAGGCTTCGCCGCCGCGGCGCGCCACCTCAATATGTCGCCACCAACGGTAACCCGACTGGTCTCCATGCTGGAGGACAGCCTGGGGCTTCGTCTTTTTGTGCGCACCACGCGATCAGTCATGCTGACGGACAGCGGGCGAAGGTTCTTTGACGATGCCAGACGCATTCTGATGGATCTCGAGGAGGCAGAGCGTGCCGCTGTCGGATCCTATGCCGAACCGACCGGGGAACTCAGCGTAACCGCATCGGTGTTGTTCGGGCGTATGTTCGTCACTCCGATTCTGGGTGACTTTCTGGAACTGTATCCAAAGCTCTCTGCGCGCACTCTCTATGTGGACCGCGTGGTCAATCTGGTGGATGAGGGCCTCGACGTCGGCATCAGGATCGGGAACCTTGCAGATTCAAGCCTGATGGCGGTGAAATGCGGCGCGGTGAGGCAGGTCGTGTTTGCCGCTCCGGCATATCTCGATGCGCGCGGCGAACCAGACACACCCGACGACCTTGCCAATCACGCCATCATAAACTCGACCGCCCTGCACGCCTCGGCCCAATGGCATTTTCAAAAAAGCGAAACGGTCGTGACAAAGCGCGTGAACCCGCGCATCAGCATGAACACCAATGACGCGGTGATCGAGCTGGCCCTGCAAGGGCATGGCATCGGGCGGCTTTTATCCTATCAGGTGGCACCTTACATTGCAGACGGGCGGCTCAGGACCGTTCTGAATTCGTATGAACCACCCGAGGTCCCCATCCATCTTGTGCATCAAGAGGGCCGCACCGTGTCTGCAAAAGTGCGCGCCTTTGTCGATTTTGCGGCCAGGCGTCTCAAATCCGACCCCTATTTGGATGGATTCCAACACAGAACTGAGAGTTAGGCCAAAAGATCCGCCGAACCACGCCATCCGGTCGCGGCCGGGGTCCTGACCGACAGATCACTTTGGACATGCCCTTTGAGGTGATACAGCGCAAGGCCTGCTCATATGCGAACATGTGCAACCAAGCTTGCCACAAACTGGATCTGCCGGCACGAAACTGAAATCTCAGATCTCGGGTGCACGCGGTTTTCGAAGCGATGGGGCCAGCATTGAGCATGCAATCACGTTCGACCCGCGGCTTAGTCGGTCTTGCCCCAGGCATCGTGCGCGATCAGCGCGGCCTCGACCCGGTTTCGGGCGTGGAGCTTGGACAGGATCGCCGTCATGTAGTGCTTTACGGTTTTTTCCTGAAGATCCAGTTGATCTGCGATCTCCCGATTGCTCATCCCCTTCGCCACACGTCTAAGTATTTCTTCCTCGCGATGCGTGAGATCGTCCAGAACATCGCTGTCTTTGGAAGTTTCCACATCTCTGTTGATCTGAAGCAGCACGCGCGAGGCCAGCCCGGGCGACACGAATCCTTCACCTGCGGCGATGCTGCGCAGTGAGGCCGTCAATTCGCTGGCTGTCACACCTTTGACGATGTAGCCGATTGCCCCTGCTTCCAAAGCATCCGCAACGTCACTGTTGTTTTCCGAGACCGTCAGTATCGCGATGAATGGCGGATTTGCCATGGCCGCGATTTTTCGCGTCGCATTTATGCCGCCCCCGGGCATCGAAAGATCGAGGATGGCGATGTCAGGTTGATGAATGCCGACAAGTGAAATTGCCTCATCCGCGCTCGAGCCGGCAGCGAGAACTTCGAACCCATCGGCTTCGTCCAATGTCCGGTGCAAACCGTCCCTGAAAATCGGGTGATCATCCGCTATTACGACAGATGTTGTCATGACGTACTCATCTTTCTGGGAAATAGTGTCATTGTGACAGAGGTGCCTTTGCCAGGGCTTGACCTGACTTCGAACCTGCCGCCGATACTCTCAACCCGATCTCGCAAACCCAAGAGCCCCTGGCCTCCATCGTCACGCAGTACTTTTCCGTCCGAGGGGTCAAATCCGGGCCCGTCATCGTTGACATGAATGACGACCCGATCGTTATGCGCCTCGCAAATGACGGTGCATCGAGAATTCGGAGCATACCTTGCGGCGTTGGAAAGCGTTTCCTGAAGGAACCGGAATACACACAGCTTGTCGGACACGGACAACTCGATCGTCTGGCTTCCCTGAAGTGAAACATCCGGCCGCAACGGGCTGTGTTCCGAGTGATCTTCAATCGCTCTTTTCACCACATCAATCAGCGCCAGATTGTCGATGTCCGGAGCGGACAACCCCCGCGACAACGCGCGAATTTCGGCCAGGGACTTCTGCAAAGACTGTTGAATCTCCTCGGCCTCTGCCGGCTTTTCAGGCCTGTCCGAGAATGCCGCCTCCAACCTGAGGGCCGCGAGGGACAGATATTGAGCGGGACCGTCATGAAGCTCGGAACCAAGCTTCTTCAGAAACCGGTCTGTTTGCGTGGCATATCGTTCCGACGCTTCGACCACGCGCGACCGCAGCCTGGCGTTCTGCTCTGCCATCTGCTCACTCTCTTTCAGACGCCGCTCCAACAGGCGCCCCTGGCGTCGAATGGTGTTGTCACCGATTACCACGATGGAAAACAGCACGATTGTACTTGCCGCAAATGCTGACCCGACCACCAGCCAGCTTGTCCGGCGGGCTCTGGCCATATCAACTTCCAGCTGTTCAGCTTTCTCGTAAAACTCTGCAACTGCAATGATATCTCCTGACCAGAGTTCTCGGATCGGGCTGTACACTTCAAGTAGCGGGATCCCAAGTGCTGCTTCTGCGGCGCTTTCAGCATGGTCGAGATCTTCGAAAGAACCCGAAATCTCTCCGCTCCAGGCTCGGCTCAGATCATCAGTCGGGTCGAAGCGGCGTCCAATGATGGTTGGATCCGATGCGTGCGCGATCACGCCGCCTTGTTTCCAAAACTTGAAGGACACAATGCGGTCCCGCATTGGCTGGGTCATGAATATTTCGTCCAGTGCCCGCCTTGCTTGATCGGAAAGACGATCCCCGTATGCAAGTTCCTGGCTGAGAGGGGATACGATGCTCTCCATATACAGCGCTGCGGAATTGGCAGAATTTTGCACAACTGCATTCTCGATCCGATTTGACACCCATACGCCAACTATCGCGGTGGCCGTTCCCATCACGACAATGCAGGCCGCAAGGAAAACTCGCGACAATGACCAATTGCGAACTGACAGATCGGAAATCTCGGGTCTCATTTCGTGTTCAACTATGAACGACAATCCCTGACCGCGCCACCGACCTTGGTCTGAACTCATCAGCGTTCGGTTTCAGAATTTGGATCATGTCGACCCCTTGATCGCGCAATCGCGCAGGCGGCGGACAGAAGGCACGCGTGGCCTTGCAGGAGGTACACGGAGTTCGCTCAAAACTCCGTCCAGACGACCAGCGCATCGGCCCAAAGCCGTCCTCGGAGGAGCCACACCTACGGGCGAGTATTTTTTTGTCACCCCGGCAGAGCAATGGACAGGCGTTCAACCAAAGCTCTTTGCACAATGGCAAATCTGGGAGTGCGCGCTATCTCGTCCAGAGTCGCCACCCAGAGCGGAACATCTATTCCGGGATCAATTTCTGACGACCGATGAAGCCGAGGATCCGCATTCCCAATAAACGAGGGCAGAAACGCTTTGCCCGCCCCGGAGGCCGCCATCTGCTGAAGCACCAAAAAGCTGTCTGCCCCGTTGGTCATTTCATCGGCGCTGACATGTTCGGCCAGCCATTTGGCGGGAAGCGAGCGACTCAGCGCCCCATCAAGCCTCATCCACTTTCGGTTTGGGGAACCGTCGTCAAACA
The DNA here is from genome assembly GCF_056540885.1 of Ruegeria sp. AL12. NCBI lineage: Bacteria > Pseudomonadati > Pseudomonadota > Alphaproteobacteria > Rhodobacterales > Roseobacteraceae > Ruegeria > Ruegeria sp. AL12. Next base: position 142,965 of record NZ_JBQFXN010000002.1, read on the forward strand.
CACCGAATGACAGGGTTCCCGCACGTTCGCTGACAAGCCCTTCCTCAAGTTTGATCGAGGGTCGCACGGCGATGTCTGCGGTCAGCCTCGACAGATCATGATGGCTGTTGCCGCTTAACAAAGTCAGTTCCAGGTCGGGGTAGAGCCGCGATATCTCGGTCAGTATTTGGGGCAGTACAAGCTGGCAAAGGCTGTCCGTGGACGCAATGCGGACCCGACCCGCAGGGGACCGGTTTGCGCCCACTATCGCCCGCTCAACGGAAAGTACGGCCTCTTCAACGCTTTCCATCGCCGAAAGAATTGCTCTGGCCTCGGGCAGGGCGGTGTACCCTGACGGGTGTTTTTGAAAGATCACGCATCCAAAACGCTTTTCAAGCGCGGCGACTCTGCGCAGCACCGTTGCATGAGTGACACCCAGCGCCCCGGCCGCCGCATTCAGTGATCCGTGTTTCCTTACGGCCAGCGCGTATCGCAGATCATCCCAGTTTTGGTTGTGCATAAATTAACAATGAACGACGAATAACAAACAATTACAAGAAAAATTGTTCAGGCTAGTATTCGACGCATTGAACAGGGAGACGCACAATGATCAAGAAAATCCCGGCCGTTGCGGCAGGTTTGGTGTCGGTAGCCATCATTGGATCAGCCATCGCCCATGAAAGCGAAAATCCTGCGGTGAAGGCTCGGACCTCAATCATGCAGCTCTATGCCTTCAATCTTGGCACATTGGGCGGCATGGCCAAGGGAGAGGTTGAATATGATGCCGAGGCAGCAACACTGGCCGCAAATAACCTGGTTGTTCTGACGCAGATCGATCAATCTGCGATGTGGCCTGCCGGATCCGACAATGCGTCCGACCCGTCCACCCGAGCCTTGCCAGCCATCTGGGAGAACTTCCCGGATGTAAGCGCAAAAGGTCAGGCCATGGCTGAAGCCGCGGTTGCGATGCAAGCGGCGGCAGGCCAGGATGTCGATGCCCTGAAGGCGGCGATGGGTGATCTGGGCGGATCGTGCTCGGCATGTCACAAAGCTTACAGGGCGCCGAAAGACTAAAGGAGCGCTAGCCATGCGGCGTTTTTTCATTTTCGCCGCAGGTATTGCTGTACTGGTCGGGCTGGTCGGTTTGGCGTTGACCCGTCCGAAAACAGTTGACCAGACACAACTGAACGGGGTTGTTCCGGATCTCAGTCGAGGTGAGGCCGTGTTTTACGCGGCTGGATGCGCGTCCTGCCATTCTGCACCGGACGCAACGGGCGAGGAAAAGCTGGTACTCGCTGGCGGACGTCGGTTTGCGTCGGATTTCGGCACGTTCATAGCCCCGAACATATCCAGTGATCCGGTTGCCGGCATCGGATCTTGGTCCGCATTGGATCTGGCCAATGCTCTGCTTAACGGGACCGGGCCCGAAGGGCAGCACTATTTTCCCGCGTTTCCCTATACTTCCTACGCCAACATGTCAGCCGAGGACGTTGTTTCGCTGCATGCCTTCCTCGGCACTCTGCCGGCGGTTCCAACCCAAAGCGCAGCGCACGAGGTTGGCTTTCCCTTCAACATTCGACGCGGGCTGGGCGGGTGGAAGCTGTTGTATCTGAATCCGGGCTGGGTTGTGCAAGGCGATCTGACTGACCAGCAAATTCATGGCCGATACCTGGTAGAGGCGTTGGGACATTGCGCAGAATGCCACACGCCGCGCAACGCGCTAGGGGGGCTGAAACGCGATCTTTGGCTGACAGGTGCACCAAACCCCAGCGGAAAGGGACGCATCCCCGGTCTGACTTCTGTCCAACTGGATTGGTCCGAGGCTGATATTGCGGAATATCTGAAGTCCGGCTTCACGCCGGATTATGACAGCGCGGGTGGCGAGATGGTTGAAGTCATCGAAAACACATCCCGCCTTACGGATGACGACCGTCTGGCGATTGCGGTCTATCTCAAGGCCGTGCCCGCGTCACCGACAGGCTCGCCGTCAGAGTAACCCTCATTGGCGCCATGTATCGGATGCCAGATGTCCTGGTCAGCCGCCAGCACGAAGCCGCAAGGCCTATTCCCTTTTCGCCAAACTCCTGTTTTACGTTCAGGGCACCGGAGCGCAGCAATCGCCCGTGTTTCTGTTCAGGATTGTTTGAGGGTCGTGGCCAAATGACACAAAAGATCGCGCTTTGGTCCATTCCGATATCCCTGGCGGTACTGGCCCTGAAGCTGCTGGCCTGGTGGCTGACAGGTTCGGTGGCGTTGTTGTCGGACGCGATGGAATCCACCGTCAACGTCGCAGCGGCCCTGCTGGCTTATTTTGCGGTTCGGGTTGCAAACAAGCCCCCTGATGAAAACCACCCCTTTGGTCACAAGAAAGCCGAGTATCTTTCCGCTGTTGTCGAAGGCGCATTGATTGTGTTGGCGGCGTTCTTGATCATCAGAGAGGCCGTGCTGGCCCTTCCCAATCCGCATCTTGAGGATGCGCCTTTTCTTGGAATCGCCGTCAATGTCATTGCAACGGGTGTGAATGGCGCATGGGCCTACTTGTTGCTCAAAATCGGCAGGCGCGAGGGTTCGCCTGCATTGGAGGCCAGCGCGCGGCACATATTTACAGATGTCATGACGTCAGCGGGTGTCATCGCGGGGCTCATACTTGCACTTGTCACAGGCTGGCTGATCCTTGACCCGATCCTAGCGATACTGGTCGCGCTGAACATCCTGTGGGAAGGTTGGAAAGTCATTCGTGCGTCCGTTGACGGGCTGATGGATGTAAGCCTTTCTGACCATGACTTGCAGGTAGTTTCCAGCACCATTGAAAGCAACCTAGGTGCTGCGCTGGAATATCATGACCTCAAGGGGCGCAGATCCGCGAATGTCATCTTCGTCGAGTTTCACCTCGTTGTGGACGGCGCAATGTCGGTCAGCGCAGCCCATGACATCTGCAATGAAATCGAACACGCATTGGAACGTCTTTATCCGGGTTCCGTCTTTTTCATTCATCTCGAACCCGATGATGAGTTGAAGGGCAACGGAGCAAAACCCAGCCAGGTTTCTTAAACCAATCGGTACAATCGAATACGACGCAAGTCGTGGTCATGGATAGGACGTTCGGCCTGCAATTCATCAGACCTAAGCCCGATGTCGGGACGCAAAGCCCCGGATAATCTGTCACCGACACCATGAGTTGGGTCGAACAGAACTGGAGGCGAAAAAATGAAACTTCAAGGAAAACTGGGCCAGCTTCTCAGCACAGCAGCACTGGCTTCGTTGATTGCCGCGACGCCTTACGTGCCGAAGTTTGACACGGAAGGTCGCCTGCACCTTGAACCAGCCTATGCCTTTGCCAAAAGCGGCAGCGGAAAAGATGGAGATGGTGGCGATGACGACCGGGGGGATGATCGTGGCGGCGAACGGGACGACAATTCGGGGTCGGGCAACAGTGGTCGCGGTGGTGATCGCGACGACGACAGGGACGATGATAGGGACGACGACAGGGATGATGACCGTGACGATGATCGGGACGACAATTCCGGATCCGGCAAAGGTGGTCGCGACGACGATGACGATGACGACGATGATGACTCGAAGCGTTCAAATCGAGGCAGCGGCAAAAAGGATCAATCCCGGTCAGGCGGCGGATCATCACGCTCTGCCGGCATAACGAAGGTTGAGACCAACGCCAACGGCATCGAAGTGCGCTATGCCGATGGAACCAAGGAAGAAATCGAAAACGGTCGGTATGAAAGAAAGAATGCTCAGAACCGCACTGTGGAAGAACGGCTGGCGACAGGCGCCGATGTCTCAAGGCTCCGGTCATTGGCTAATGGTATCTCCATCGACAACGTGCGCTCTTCAGGGCAAGGCGGCACTGCTGGAAGTCGACCCACAAAAATCGAACGCCAGGGCAACAACATCGAAGTAAACTATGCCAATGGCTGGAAAGAAGAGATCGAATTTGGCCGGTATGAGTTGAAAGACCCATACAACCGGACTGTCGTTGAGAGAAATGCAACCGCCGCTGACCGTCGGAGATTGCAGTCGGCAGGCAACTAGGCAACTGCGTCAGAACGAAAGACAAAGGGCGGCTTCTCATCGTCAGAGGCCGCCTTTCATTTACGTCATTGCCAGCGGTTATTGGCGTACTGCATTGGGATCAATGGCTTCTTGCCCAAGGTGTTGGCTCAAAGTCCCCCCAACATGAAAGGGACGGGCACCAACTCCGCAAACCGGCATGAGCGATGTGTCATGTAAGTCCTGCCCCTTTCTCGCTTGCAACGACCAGTCATCCACTGGTTGTGAACCCTGATCCTAACGTTCACCGCGCCGATAGGGTGCCATCAGCGCGGCAGGCACCTCGGCCCTGCGGGCGACGAGAACGAGCGCGACGATGGAAAGCACATAGGGCGCCATCAGGAAGAGTTGATATGGCACGCCTTCGATCGACGTTTGCAGCCGCAGCTGGTATGCATCGAAAAATGCAAACAGCACGGCACCGATCAACGCCTTGCCCGGTCGCCAACTTGCGAACACAACCAGCGCGATGCAGATCCAGCCGCGTCCTTGAACCATGCCCGGGAAGAAACTGTTGAACGCCGTTGTCGTCAGGAATGCACCACCCACTGCCATCAACGCCGATCCGACAACCACTGCACCAATGCGAATGCGAATGGGGTTCAGCCCCTGCGCCTCAACCGCGTGCGGGTTTTCACCAGTCATGCGAATGGCCAGCCCCAGCGGTGTCCGGGCAAGAACGTAAGCCATCACAGCCACCGCAAACAGCGCGAGGTAGGTCGGCAGAGCCTGGGAAAACAGGATCGGACCCAGAATGGGGATATCGGAAACACCCGGAACATCGAGTGGCTGAAAAGGTTCTATCGTCGGGGGCAGATCGCCCACTTCGACAAGCAACCGGTAAAGGTAGTAGGCCAGCGCGGATGCAAACAGCGTGATGCCAAGCCCCGAGACATGTTGCGACAATCCAAGCGGGACCGTTAGTATGGCGTGCAGCAATCCCAACATCGCGCCGCAAAGTGCCGCGATCATCAGGCCAACCAGCAAAGGCGCGCCCATGTAGACGGCAAGCCAACCGCTCATCGCGCCCATGGTCATGATCCCCTCGATCCCCAGATTGAGAACCCCCGAACGTTCACACAGCAACGCGCCGAGGACTCCGAAAATAAGCGGCGTTGCGATACGCAGCACGGACGCCCAGAGGCTGGTGTTCAGCAGCAGATCAATTGCATCACTCATCGGCGCACCCGGTACGTTGTGAAAAGAAGGGCCACGATCATGGTGAGCAGGCAGAGCGCCACGATCACGTCGGCAATGAAACTGGGAACGCCGGTTGCGCGGCTCATGGCGTCGGCCCCGACAAAGACGGTGGCGACGAAAACCGCGGCGGCGACCACGCCCGCCGGATGCAATGCGGCCAGCATTGCGACGACGATGCCGGCATATCCGAATCCGGGGCTCATGGTCGTGGTGACCCCGGCTGTGACGCCCATGACTTCGACGGAACCTGCCAGACCTGCCAAAGCGCCTGAAAGCAGGGCCACACCCATGATCGTTTTGGGAAGGGAAATTCCGGCAAAGGCGGCGGCACCGGCGTTCAAGCCTGCGGCGCGTGTTTCAGCCCCAAAAACCGTGCGGGCCAGGATCAGCCAAACAAAACCTGCTGCCGCGATGGCAAAAAGCAACCCGATATGAAGGCGCGTGCGGGGAATAAGATCCGGCAGGCGGTACTCTCCGCCCACGGGCACTGAGGAAGGCCAACCAAAGGCCATCGGATCGCGCATCGGACCCTCGATCATGAGGCCGACGAAAAGAATCACAATGAAGTTGAGCAGCAGGGTCGTCACCACCTCATCCACCCCGAAACGCAGGCGCAAATAAGCGGGGCCCGCCAACAGGGCCGCACCCGCCGCCATGCCCGCCAGCATCAAAATCGGTATACCGATCCACCCGGGAACCCCGAGAGAATGCCCGATCCAGGCGGTAATCAGTGCGCCGACAAAGAACTGCCCCTCGCCGCCGATGTTCCAAAGACGGGCCCGAAAGGCGACGGCCGCGGCAAGCCCGGTAAATATCAGCGGCGTGGCGCGGGTCAGCATCTCGGTGATCGAAAGGCGTGACCCAAGGGCGCCGGTCAGCATTTCACCATAGGCAGTCAATGGGTTCACACCTGCCGCTGCGATTAAACCCGCAGCCAATAACAACGCGGTAAAGATCGCGGCCAGCGGCGCAATGACCACAAGGTACAGCGGTACATATGTGCGTCGTTCAAGCCGCATCATAATCTTCCTTCCAGACGCCTGCCATCATCAGGCCAAGGCGTTGCGGGTCAGCATCATCAGCGGATATCGGTTTCGACAATCGACCCTTAACGATCGCCTGTATTCGGTCTGAAAGAGCTACGGCTTCTTCAAGTTCTTCTGAAATAAGCAGGATCGCAGCACCCTCGGCCCGTGCGGCCAGAAGCTCGGCATGAACTGCGGCAATTGCCCCTTCATCAAGGCCCCGCGTCGGCTGGTTGGCGAGCACGAAACGCGGTCCGTTGGTCAGGACCCGCCCCAGGATCAATTTTTGCATGTTGCCGCCAGACAGCAGCCGTGTGCGCGTGTCGGGACTGGCCCCTCGGATATCAAACCGTTCGATAAGCCCTGCGGTGTATTCTCGGGCGGCGCGTTGTCGGACAAAGCCTCGGCGCGAAAACTCCGGTGTGCGCAGACGTTCAAGAGCTGCATTTTCCCACAGGCTCAATTCACCCACGACACCTTCTGCATGGCGGTCTTCCGGTACCCTGCCGGCGCCAGCCTGGATCATGCCACGCGGGCCCAAATGGCCGATATCCTTGTTCAGCAGTGTCAACTGCCCGGCGTTAGGGTGGATCAGTCCAGACAACAGCCCGCCAAGCGAGGCCTGACCATTGCCTGATACGCCAACGATACCAAGGATCTCGCCTGCATGGACGGTGAATGATACGTCATCCAGCCGCAATTCACCGTCTTCTTTCACGCGCACATCGTTTGCGACCAGAACCGGCGCGCCAATCTCGTGGTCTTGACGAACGGGTCGTTCCACTTTGCGGCCAACCATCAGTTCCGCCAACTCTCCGGGGGTGGTTTCCGAAGTCCTGCGTTCCGCGACCAACCTACCGCCACGAAGAACGGCCACACGGTCAGAGGCCGCCATGACCTCATGCAGTTTGTGACTGATGAAGATAAGCGACAGGCCCTCTTTCGTCATGTCGCGCAGCGTCTCGAACAGGCGCATTGCCTCGGGCCGGGCCAGAACGGCCGTGGGTTCATCCAGGATCAGTATGCGCGCGTCTCGGTACAGCGCTTTCAGAATTTCGACGCGTTGACGTTCACCCACGGAAAGGGACTTGATCCTGTCGTCGGGGTTCACGGGCAGACCAAACCGATCCGCGATCTGCAACAACTTTGCGCGCGCCTCGCCACGTGCGGACCGTGCGCGTGTCAGGGGTTCTGAACCCAGCATGACGTTTTCAAGAACCGTGAGGTTGCCCGCAAGCGTAAAGTGCTGGTGTACCATGCCCACACCCACCTCGATCGCTGCGCGGGGCAGACCCGGAGGCAACGCTTTGCCAAACACCCTGACAGAGCCTTCGTCTGCCGCGTAATGGCCGAAAAGGATGTTCATCAGCGTCGTTTTGCCTGCGCCATTTTCACCCAACAATGCAAGGATTTCACCCTGGGCCAATGACAGTGTCACATCATCATTGGCGGTTAGCGTTCCAAAACGCTTTGTTATGCCGTGAAGTTCCAGAACCTTGTTCATGTGGGCAGGCCTGCGATTGGAGACGGAAAGGTAAGTTCGGGCGCACGCGCCTCGATCAGAGCACCAAGTTTCAGCAGCGCATCATCCGAGCCGGGTGGTCCCATCAGTTGCACACCGATTGGCAGGCCATTTGCCATGCCAAAAGGCAATGCCAAAGCCGGCAAGCCTGCAACATTGGCAAGTGCCGCGCCATGTCTTCGTCCAGAAACACCACGGCGCCCAGATCCGCCTGCGCGTGGCAGGCGGAAAGGCTTGCTTCCATCGCATCGGTGGCAGTGATCTGCCCCGCAGAAACGGCAGCAGCAAGAGCCGTGGCATCGGTCACGTCAAAACCGCCGGGATCAGGAGGGCTCGCTTTCGTCGATCGGAACGTCCCATTCGCCGGATTGGATCGCGGCCTGTTTGGCCTCCATCGCAGGGATGGCGTCGGCAGGCACTTCGTCGGCGACATAGATCAGCTCATTGCCGCCATGAGCCATGAAGGAATATTCGGTATAGTTGCGACCGGTGGGTTTGCCGGCCTGAACATCCGCCACGATGGCTTCGATGGTTGGCCCATAGTTCCATATCGCGTTGGCAAAGACCGTGCCGGGATAGCGCGGCGTATAATCTATCAGTGAACCGATGGCCTTCACGCCGCGCGCCTGAGCGGCATCTGCGGTGCCTATGCGTTCACCAAACAGGATGTCCGCGCCCGCGTCGATCTGGGCAATCGCGGCTTCCTGCGCGCGAGCCGGATCAAACCATGCTCCGATGAAACCGTTAAGGAAAGTGGCGTCAGGGTTCACTTCACTGACGCCCATCCGGAAAGCATTGATCAGCAGGTTCACCTCGGGGATCGGATAACCGCCGACCGAACCATAGACATTGCTTTCCGACATTCGGCCGGCAAGCATTCCGGCCAGATAGGCCGCCTCGTGGTTGCGGGTGCCGAAAACACCGAAATTGTCGCCCTCCGGTCCGCCGGAAGACCCCATCAGAAACGCGGTATCGGGGTAGTCACCCGCCACTTCGCGTGCTTCGCGTTCCACCGCGTAGGACTCGCCCCAAATGATTTGCGCACCGCCTTCGGCATATTCGCGCATCGCACGGGGATAGTCGGTCGGGGCCACACCCTCGGAAAACTCATATTCGATCAGACCAGCCTCGGCGGCTTCCTGCATCGCCACATGGATCCGGCTGTTCCATGCGTTTTCGACCGGAGACATATGCACGCCAGCGACGCGGATCGCAGATTGTGCATTGGCGCGGCGGACATAAGCCGGCAGGGCCAGCGTGGCCGCAGCGCCGACCATCAGTTGACGACGTGTTGTGGTGAGTTTCATCGGAGTATCCTCTTCTGTTGGTGGCAACTATTCTTGTTCTTGGTCTTCCTGAATATTGGGCCTGGGCGCGTAATCCGCGGGATCCAGGGTCGAGGGGCGACCGGGCAAGGAAAGCGCGGCCAGTCTTGGTTCGGTGCGCGCCAGCACCTTGCCGTGTTTGATGACGGCAAGACGTGTGGCTTTCATGCGAACAGCTTCAATCGGGTCACGCGCTTGCAGCACAACCATGTTGGCTGGGCCGCCTTTGCGAATTGTCGGGTCGGGCAGACCCATGGTCTTGGCACCGTTCTGGGTAACGGATGTGAAAGCCCATTCCATCGCCTCGCGGGATGTCATCGGCACCGCATGCACGCCCATATGGGCCACTTCCAACATGTCGGCAGAGCCAAGAGAATACCATGGATCCATGGTGCAATCCTGCCCGAAGGAAACGTTCACACCTGCTGCACGCAATTCTGGTACGCGTGTCAGGCCACGGCGGCGCGGATAAGTGTCCGAGCGGCCTTGCAGCGTGATATTGATAAGCGGGTTCGGTACGACGTTCATGCCGCTTTCCGCGATCAGCGGAACAAGCTTCGAGGCATAGTAGTTGTCGTATGAATGCATCGCGGTGACGTGGCTTGCAGTCACACGACCCCCGAGCCCGAGGCGCGTGGTTTCATAGGCGAGGGTTTCCACATGGCGCGACATCGGATCGTCGCTTTCATCACAGTGCAGGTCCAGCATCAGGCCGCGATCCGCGGCAATTTCGGCCAGCCTGGTGACCGATCGGGCGCCTTCCGACATCGTGCGTTCAAAATGCGGGATGCCGCCCACCACATCGACCCCCATATCGAGCGCCCGGATCAGATTTTTCTCTGCATTTTCCGCGCGATACAGTCCATCTTGCGGGAATGCCACCAATTGCAGGTCAATATAGGGGGCAACCTGCTTGCGCACTTCCAGCAAAGCTTCGACACCCACCAACGGAGTTGACGAAACATCCACATGCGAACGGATGGCCAGCAATCCCTGCGACACGGCCAGATCGCAATATCGCATGGCCCGCTCGATCACCGCTTCGGGCGTCAGAAGGGGCTTCAGTTCTCCCCAAAGCGCGATGCCCTCCAAAAGCGTGCCCGAAACATTCATACGTGGCGACCCGAGGCTCAGCGTGGCGTCCATATGGAAGTGCGGGTCGACGAACGGAGGTGAAACCAGGCGGCCCGTTGCATCGATTTCTTCGCGCGCCTCACCCATGATGTCAGCGGCAATTTCCGCAACACGGTCGCCCTTGATCGCAATATCCAACGGTTCGCGGCCATCCGGCAAGCTGGCCTTTCTGATGATGATGTCAAACATTCATCCGCCCCCTAATTTGACCACATGGTAAAAGTATTCAAAAAAATTGCTATTTATTTTTACGGTGTTCTGGAACTGGTGCCTGTTTCAGCCTCTCAGCTGCTCATTATCAAAGCCCGACTGATTAAATTTTGGCCGTCTACAGCCCGGGATTTGGGGCACTGGCGGCCCGAGCCAAAAGAGCGCCCATTTCAGCCGCAAGATTGCTTGCTGACGCAAACAAAAGCTCTGGCCCGCCGACGCACAGCGATATTCGATGACCGGTGCGGCGAACAGGGGCGCCAGCCCACTGAAATAAGCTCAACCAAAGCGTTTTTTGGTGAAGGCATTGATAATCCGCCATCTGAAAGTGCCGTGTTTCATCTCGACCGGAATTGGTGATACCTCCTTGCACGTCATGACCAATGTCGCACCAACGATCCTTTCCACGGTTTCCAGCCAGTTTATCGATGACTGGCTGGCGGCATTGCGTACGCTATGCCCCGAGGCTCAGATGACGTCGCTTCTCGCCCGGTCTGGTTTGGTCGCGGATACGCGTCACCCACATGGTCGCGTCACGTTGGATCAAATCGTATGTCTCTATCAACTTGCCGCAGTTGAGACCGGTGATGAGATGATGGGGCTTTGGAGCCGCCCGATCCGGCCGAGAGCCCTGCAACATCTTTTGACGACAGTCCGGGAAGCTACGTCTCTTTCATCGGCACTTTATCGCTTTTCGACCTTCTGGAACTTGTTGCTGGATGACTATCGGTTTGATCTGGATGACGCCGACAACATGTTGGTGCTTACCCTGAAGCCACGGGGCGCGGCCCAGGTTCAGCGGTTCGGGCACATGCTGATACTCAAACTTGCCCACGGGCTCATGTCTTGGCTGGCGGGGCACGAAGTTCCGGTCAAGGCTGTCGATTTCGTGTTTGAGCGCCCCGACTTTGATCAGGATTACGCGGTCATCTTTCCGGCACCGCTGCGGTTCGGCCAAGGTGCCACAGCGATTTCGTTCGATCCGAATGCGCTGGGTCCGATGCAGGCGCGCAGCACAAATGACCTTGACAGATTTTTGCAAAACGCGCCCCGAGACTGGATCTTCACCAGTTCACGAGAGCACACTCAATCGCTGCGGGTGCGCACCTATCTGGTCCAATCGGGATGGGACGCGGCAACCCTGACCCAGACGGCATCCGCAATGCACATGACCCCCCGCACCCTGATCCGCAGGCTGCATGCGGATGGTACATCGTTTCAGGCCATCAAGGATGCCCTGCGGCGTGACATCGCTATCCGTGATCTTCAGGCGGGGCGCAAAAGCGTTGAAGCCATCGCACATGATGTCGGTTTTTCGTCGGCGGCCAATTTCCACCGGGCCTTTCAGCGTTGGACGGGAAGCACGCCAAGCTCATACCGCAGGGTGCAAATGTAGGGTGCCCGATTTGTCACTTTTGGACAATGATCTGTCATTGCACGAGATGGTCCCCAGCGGGCAGGCTCGCTAGATCTTGTTGTAGATAAAACTTCTTATCGGAAGTTTTGCCCTCCAAAACTCATCATCCCGCTCATCCATGGCTTCCCGGTTGTGGCGCCATCTGAGAATGACCGTCGTGAAAGGATCCGCCAATGTCAGACAAACTCGCCACCATACTCCAAGCCGCACGCGGCCACGCCGAGCAGGTGATCCTGCCCAATTTGGATGCCTGGAACGCCGCTAAGAAGTGGCCGCGCGATGCTTCGGACAAGGCCGGGTCCGCTGGTCTGACGGGGCTCTACGCCCCCGAAGAGTTTGGCGGGCAGGCCTTGCCGCTGGCAGAAGGCATACAGGTTTATGAACAACTGGGACAGGGCGATGGCGCATATGCTTTTGCGCTGTCGATGCACAACATCTGTACCTTCGCGGGCTGCGGCTATGGCACGGATGCCTTCAAGGAAAAGTGGGCGCGGGACCTGACATCTGGACGCAAGCTGGCGAACTTTGCACTGACCGAACCACAATCCGGATCGGACGCAACAAACATGTATTCACGCGCCGTGGTCAATGACGACGGCACATGGACGATCAACGGCGCGAAGGCATGGGTCAGCCTGGCGACCGAGGCGGATATCTATTTCACCGTGGTCAAGACCAGCGACGCACCCGGCCACAAGGACATGGCGATGATCGCCATTCCCGCCGGTGCACCGGGCCTCAGTTTTGGGCCGCTTTATGATACCCCGTCCTACAACTTCCTGCCCTTGGCCGAAATGTACATGGACAAGGTCGTGGTCGATGAAACCAACATCATCCTGCCCATTGGTCAGGGTTTACAGGGCGCGCTCATGGCCATCGACATTGCCCGTGTTTCGATTGCCTCGGGATGTTGTGGATTGATGCAATCCGCGCTGGATACGGCGTTGTCCTATTCCAAGAACCGCAAGATGTTTGGCGGCAGGAACCTTGATCTGGACGGGATCCAGTGGATGCTGGGCGAGGTTGCAACCGACCTTGAAGCCTCAAAGCTTCTCTACCGAAAGGCAGCAGAAGCCCTTGGCACGCCCGAAGGTCCATTGATGGCTGCCCATGCGAAAAGGTTTGTGCCTGATGCCGCCGTGAAAGCTACAAACACCTGTACGCAGGTTCTGGGAGGTGCGGGGTTGTTGCAACCCTACGGCCTGGATCGCTTGTCCCGCCTTGCGCAAATGCTGCGGATCGTGGACGGGACGACGGAAATCAGCCGTATGGTCATCGGGCGGGCCTTGCAAAAACGTGCGGCAACTCTGCCTGATCTGCCGGTACCGAAAGGTTTTGGCGAGACCGGCTGAATGTCCCGCACCGGTTCGATCGGCGCCAATTTGAGATTCTGCGCGGACATCAGCAAGATCAAAAGGCCGGCCGCATTATTGCGGCCGGTTGCCTGAATGGTTGACCGTGGTGCTAACTCGCCATGAACAAGGTCGCGCAAAGCGTATGAAGCTTTGCTTTCTGACGGCACTGACATTTGGGACGGTGACCAGCAAAGGGCAGGGGCACGGGGGTCGAGAACATCAATAATCCCGACCACTCAATCAACCCCCAAAACAAGCCAATCGCGATTGCGGAACATTGCAGTCTGACGAACCCGGGATCTGCCAAAGCAGATATGCTCCATTGGGCATTGCAGTACCCCAGTCAATTGGGTCCACCGGTATGTTTGGGAAACGAAGGGCTTGAAGGTGCCCACAATCTCTGAAGACGGGCGCACTCATAGTACGTATAATGATGATTATGGTAAATTCATTTGGTGCGGGTGGAGGGACTTGAACCCCCACGCCTTGCGGCGCCAGAACCTAAATCTGGTGCGTCTACCAATTTCGCCACACCCGCAACCAAGCGCGTTTGCGCTGGAATGAAGCGGTCAATAACAAAGCTTGCATCGGAGTGCGAGAGGGAAAATTCGAGGAACGCAAAGTTTGTGACTTGCCGGGCAGCACGGTTGAAAACGGCAACCTGTTTTCGGCCTGGTTGATACAGCAAGCAACGCAACGGCCGCAAAACCAGAAACGTCTGAAACGCCACCTGCAACCGGTTTTCAGGCAGCTATAGGATGCTGCATTTCGGCTTTTGGGTGACAGGTTGGCGCCCGGCATAATCGGGTCGTTCAAAAACGCGCTAACGTTGAATAGACGCCAGAACTACAGGTCGGAACTTGTGCCGCCAGACTTGGTGGAGAATCAAGCCACAACGGGCCAGAGTTGATGCAGTCTGACCCGGAAAACTGTTCCAGACTGTGCTGCTGGATCTGCCAAGGCACATAGCTTCATCCTACAAATCCGGTGTTTTCAGAAAAGCAACGAAACATAAATATTTGTTTTTATTCAAAAGTATGAAGCCAACAGGTTTTCGACCCTCCAATCACTCGAATGCACCGGAAAAGACGTCACCTCTGCCCCAATTGACTGCGCCGACTATGCATACATACAAGCTTGCCGGACGTTTCTCGGTCTGATCTGCCGCATCGAAATACTCGCATCGGTTGAGGCATTCTTATGAGAGATCGACCACATTGCCGCCACAATTCAACCGCTAAAAAATCTTATTCGCGCCAAAATAACACCGCCTTGAAGGTACTTGTTGTTTATCAGGAGTTAATGAGTCTTTTTGCCACTTTGGCGCCTGTACGAGTTTTTTTTGCTCAACTCCAATACAAGGCTTTCTGCTGTGACCGATTTGAATCCCTCCGCTGCCGCCGAGCAAGAAGCTGTCTTCTTCGCTCGTGAGAGTTTCCTAGGTGAGCTCAAGACTCTGAATCGCGACCACCCGACCACAGGCTTTGGTATTTCCCTTCGAACGCATTCCGGTGAACATTACCTGCTTGCGAACGCACGCATGCCGCTGCCAGCTGCAAAATCCGAAGGTTTCCCAACCGGGCGCCGCGTTGCTTGCCTCGAGAACGGCGACCGCTTCAGCTCGATCGAAGTTCTGGCCGACTCCAAATCGTTCGAGACCATTTCACCTCGGGCCGAGGCCGAAATACTGGGCAACGCATTGGACCTGATCGCGCGGATCGACACTCTGACAAGCGTTCCGGCGGGGCGTGTCGCGCACGCACCCGAAATTGCTGCAACGGGAACCGGAGGTTAAGCATGGCGCGCAACGATCACCTTTTGTCTGTGGGCAACGAAGCACTGGCACCGATGACGGCAACCATGGCTTCACTGACGGCTCAGATTGATCAACTGACTGAGGTGGCTGATGCGCGCTCCTCGGCACGGCTGGCGACGCTCAAGACCCGGATGGAGAACTTTACCGCCAGCGTCACGATGGTGGGCCAGGTCAAGGCCGGAAAATCCTCGATCGTCAATATTCTTGCCGGGCACCCCGGCCTGCTTCCGTCAGACGTCAACCCGTGGACGTCGGTGGTTACGACCCTGAACATCAACACGCGCCCACCCGGTGATACAAAGGCCAAGTTCACGTTTTTCGAGCAGGAAGAATGGGACAACCTGATGGTCGGTGGCGGTCGTCTTGGCGAATTGGCCAATCGCGCCGGCGCTGATGACGAGATGGAAGACATCCGCCGCCAGATCGGTGAGATGAAGGCCAAGTCAGAGGAACGTCTTGGCAAACATTTCGACCTGATCCTAGGTCAAAGCCATCAGTATGATCATTTCGATGAGGAACTGATTCAGCGTTATGTTTGCCTGGGCGATGAAGACGATCCCGATATTGATCCCAAAACGGGCCGGTTTGCTGATGTTACCAAATCAGCCGAGCTGTATATGGACATTCCGCAATACCCCATCGCGCTGAAACTGTGCGACACGCCGGGTGTGAACGATACGTTCATGGTGCGTGAACAAATCACTCTGCGCAGCCTGCGCGGATCCGAAGTCTGCGTTGTGGTGTTGGCGGCAAGCCAGGCCCTGACGACAATGGACATGGCCCTGATGCGCATTATCGCGCAGTTCGAGAACCGGCAGATCATCCTGTTCGTCAACCGGATCGACGAGCTGTCCGATCCTGTGAACCAGGTTCCAGAGATCCGTGACCGCATTCAGGACACGCTGAAACAGAACAATATCGACACAAATACCAGCGTCGTTTTTGGCAGCGCACTGTGGGCCGAAGCGGCGTTGACCGGGAACCCGGATATTCTGACAGAAGAGTCGCGCCAGGCCTTGAATACGTTCTACCTGGCCGCCGGTTTCGGTGATCAGGCGGCCTCGCTCGACAAAATCTGGGCGCTGTCCGGTCTGCCCGATCTGCTGCTGGCCATGAATGAGCGCATTGCAGACGGTGCCGGAGCGCGCCTGATGGACCGCGTCCGCCATCGGGCGCGTAACATTGCCAGTCAGATCCGCGCGACTGCGGTTGCCAAGAATCTGTCCGAAGGCGAAGGCGTTGCACGGGATCTTGACGGCGTATCGCCCGAAGAGGCGATAAACACGGTGTCAGCCGAATACGAAAAGAAAGCCGCCGAGTTGACAAATGCGCTGCGCGACAAAGTGTTGGAGCGTCTGAAGTCAGCCGAGGACAATTTCGTCAAACGCGCAACGGACTCTCTGATCGCGCATCTTGAAAAAAATGGCGAACAAGGCACGTGGCAATACGATCCCGCGGGTTTGCGGACGTTGCAAAAGGCTGCCTATTTCAGTTTTGCCCGCGCCATGCGAAAGGATGCCGGGGCGTTGTACGCAACCGCTGCTGCGGACGTCGAGGCGCTTTATCATAAGATACTCGGCAACCATCTGGGCGAATTCAGCATCGAATCGCCCATTGTTCCCCGTGTTCCGCCGCCTCTCGGCATCGGCCGGACGATCGCACTGGACTTGCAAAGCACTTGGTGGCGACGTTGGTGGCAACGCCGAAAGGGGTTTGAGGCATATGCGGCGGATTACACGCGGCTGATCGCGTCCGAGGCAAACTCGATCACCAAGGATATCGAGGAAAACCAGATCGCGGCGGTTCTGGAAAACGTTCGCGCGATCCTGACGGATTTCCTGCGCGAGCAGAAGGAGACACTGCTGAGCATCTCGTCTTCTGCCGACAAGAACCCGGGTCAGACTGCGGCGGCGATGGCGGGCTTGCAGCCACAGAAATCCAAGGACGAGATTCTGGGTGACATACTGAAAGATCTAAGCAACGAAGCGGCATAAGTAGAAAAATGGCAAAAGATACACAAACACGCTTTGTTTCTCCGAAGGCATGGGAACGCATCGAGCAGTGGTCCCGTCGCAAACCGGTTTTCGCCCTGATGGGCGAGTTCAGCGCCGGCAAATCCACGTTGATGAACTTTTTGCTGCGAACGCAGACCTTGCCGACGCAGGTGACGGCAACCCAGTTGCCACCGGTCTGGTTTAGCTGGGGCAATCAGGCGCCCTATATCAAACGCCATGACGGAAGCACTGAACTGATCGAGCTGGATCAGCTTGAAACCGTTGGCGTCAATGACGCACAGTTCATCCGCATCTTCCTTGAGGCCGATATTCTGGAGGCTGTCGACCTGATCGACACACCCGGCATTTCGGACCCCAAGATCTCGACGGATGTGTGGCAACGCGCGGTGGGTCAGGCAAACGGCGTTTTGTGGTGTACCCACGCGACACAAGCCTGGCGCGAAACCGAACGCGCGACATGGGTTTCCCTACCCGAGAGGTTGCAACACAACTCTTTGCTTTTGGTGACGCGGGCAGATGCCCTGAGCCTCAAAGACCGTCAAAAAGTACTGCGCCGCGTTAACCGCGAAGCTGGTCACCTGTTTAATCGGTCCATTCTGTTCTCGGCCCGCGACGCAATCACTGCCCGGGACAAGACAGGTGATGCCGAGATGTGGTCGCGCAGCGGCGGAGGCAAGATGATCGACAGTTTCCTGGAGATCACGGAACAGATTATGGACAACCGCGCCGATCAGCTGGCTCGATACCAGATCGACAAGAGCCAGGCCGACGCACCCAAAGTCAAACCTTTGCGCCCTGCCCGTTCATCAAGCGAGCCGACAGCCAAAGACGAAGCCACACCC
This sequence comes from Ruegeria sp. AL12, assembly GCF_056540885.1. NCBI lineage: Bacteria > Pseudomonadati > Pseudomonadota > Alphaproteobacteria > Rhodobacterales > Roseobacteraceae > Ruegeria > Ruegeria sp. AL12. The sequence continues at coordinate 160,870 of NZ_JBQFXN010000002.1, forward strand.
TTGAGGTTGGTGAACCCGTTGGAGGCCGCCGGGCAATCGAACGCTGTAGGCGAAACAGTTGTAACCAGCTTCCCGGTGCGACCTGCCCGGGTCGAGCGGCGCTCGGATGAGGCCGAGCGGGTTCGGATCGATGCGGAAGAGGCTGAACGGCTGCGCGCAGAAATGACGGCAGAGCCGGTTCCGCTGCCCGTTGAACCCGACACAAGCGATGATCTGCGTTCCTTTTTCAAAGACACCTCGAACGACCCGCTGGAATTGACGAATGTCGCGGGCCTTGAGGATGACGAAGACGAATTCGAGCTGTCCGTTGACGCCGATCTGGAGGACGCATTGGATGACGACACGGGCGCTCTGGATGATGCTGAAATCAGTCCCGCGCCTCTTGCGGCTGTTGACAATTCCGATGACGTGCTTGCCTCGCTGAACACTTCGATGCAAGAGACATCGATCGTGCCGGACAAAGAAGAAGAGGAGCCCGAGCAGGCCGATTTGGCTGAAGATCGCGGCATAGAGGTTTCGGTATCCTCGATTACGGCATTGATGGCCGCGCAGTCCGGCAACACTGCGGATGAGTATGAGCCCGAACCCGAAACCAGCGGGTTGATCGAAGCGGCCACCACCGAACAGGTTGACGCAGTTGAAAGAAACGTTGCCACGCTGGGTGGCCTGCCCGAAGTCGCGGTCGGATCGCCTCTCAGCGCGTCGGATATGTGGCGGGAGGTTTCGAGAAATGAAGACCTGCCGCAAGATGCAGAAGGGTTGAAGAACGTATTCAAGGCCTTTCTGGCCGAGTTCGATCAGATCGCCATTGAACACAACGAAAGGCAAACCAAAGAGGCACTTCGATCCATTCCGAAAGCCAAAGAAAATAGCGGCGCTGAATGGCATGTGTTGTAAGGGTGTCCGAATCGAAGTAGTGAGAAACTCATAAATGAAAACAATGGATTAGATGTCTATTCAAACCGCACTGAACTCCGCCATGGAAACGATACCCGACTGTATAGCAGCCGGGTATATCGACATGGAGACAGGGATGCTTTTGGGCAGCTCTGTTTCAGATCCCGACTGCGCGGATTCGTTGGATGTTTTGGCGGTTGCTGTGGCCAATCTGTTTCAGGGGCGCGGGGTTGCAGCCTTTGAAGCGCTCTTGCGTCAGGCTGGCAGAGCAGACGAAGAAAGCGCTGGCTTTGGGGAAGTCGCCGTTTTTTCCAGGGACAGGCTAAACATCTTTCTGCGGACCAAGGAATATCCTGATCATGTGGTCTGCTATATCTGCCGCAACAGTGCGAATGTCGGACTGGCGCTTACCAAATCACATCTCAGTCTGGGGCCGGTTGCGGCTGCAGTTTGAACGGGACCAGAGGGGGTCACGGCATGATGGACACGGACATTCTCGACCTGCTTGAAGATATCAGGCGGACCTCGGTCGCACGGCTGTCTCCGACCGTGAGGATCGCAGGGGAAACAGCGGCGGCGCGCCGTTCTGCGGTATTGCGGGCAATCCGTGGCACAGTATTGCCGCGCCGGTTGGAATTCACCGCCGCAAACGGGGATTGTCTGGCAATCGAGGTGAACAGCTCCCGGATCACCGATGTTTTCAAGGTGCCGTCAGGTGAGGTTCCGGATTTTGAAACGGAATCGCGCGCCGAACTGATCGAGAAGCTGGTTGGATTGGTGTCGGAGATCTCGGCCTCGCCTGCCCCGCTTGAGTTGACGTCGGGCAGACCGGACACAGCGCTTGAGGTGGATGATGTGGGTATCACCTTCAGCGAAATCGAGAAAGCCTGCGCCGCCATCGAGCTTCCGTCCGAGCCTATTGTTTCCGTCGTCCCGAGTGCTGAGAAACCTGTTGATGACTCTCTGCCCGCCGAGGCAACACCCGATGCAGCGGAAACACTTGCCCAACGTTTTTTTGAAGCGTCGAGCCGCTTTGCCTCGGGTCGTGTGTTTGTGGACAGTTCGGACGAAGCCGCACCCCTTTTGGAAGGCGTTTGCAAGCCATCTGAGCCGATGCATCCCGACCAAGACACGCTGGCCCGTTTTGTGGCTGATCTTGCCGGCTGGGATGGCGACTCTCATCAAGAGAGTGAAGACCCGCAGTTGATTGTCATGCGGCCATCGGGCGGGAAAGGGGCCGGTCTGGCCGTTTTGAGTGACGGTGGTCAGATCGCGGTCGCCATCCACGAAGCCCGCAAACTGGGGGCGGTCGTCAACCTGTGGACCGCTTTGCAGGAGGCCGAAAAATGATTGCCTCCGTTGAATTCAAATTTTCGACTACTTCAATCTGTTTTTTATTGTAACCAGGGTAATGAGTAATGAGTGAAACACATCGTCGCGAACTTATTCGCATAGCAGAAGAAATGAACGGGGCAACCAATGATGAAACGCGCCAGTTCATTTCGCGCATCATTGGTGATCTTAGCAATCTGAAACCATCAATTGCGTTTGTCGGCCAAATCAAGGCTGGAAAATCGCGTCTGATCAACGGCTTCACCGGTCAGGCAGAGTATTTGCCTTCGGATGTAAACCCCTGGACAACCGTTATCACTGATATGCATTTCGGCCACCCGTCCGGCCGGACGCAGGGTGCCGAATTCCATTTCTTCGACAATTACCAATGGCAATCGCTGATCGCCGAAGGTGAAGAACTGCGCAACATGTTTCCCGATGACGAGGACAGCTATAAGCGCGAGATGATCGAGGAACAGGTCGAGGCCATGAAGGTCCGGGCGCGTCGGCGTCTGGGTGACAGCTATGAACAGCTGCTGGGCCAACAGCACGATCTGGACGAACTGACGTCAGATGACCTCGCCAGATATGTCTGTGCCGGGGATGATCCGTCCGAAGACAGGGCTTTGGATCCGGGCAGTGATCGCGGGCTTTACAGCGACATCACCCGCAAGGCCGAGGTCTATTTTGACCTGGGCCATTTTCCGTTTCCGCTGACGGTCACCGACACGCCCGGCGTGAATGACCCCCTGCTGATCCGCGAAGAAATTTCGCGACAGTATCTGAAGGAATCCGATTTCTTTGTGGTGGTGCTGTCCGCGCATCAGGCATTGTCGCGCGCGGATCTGAAACTGTTCCGGTTGATGCAAGCGCTGGAACTTGGGCAGATCGTCGTCTTCATCAACCGTGTGGATGAACTGGGCGGCGGCGCCGAAGACGCGGCCAAGGTTCGTCTGGATGTGTTGGACGGGTTGGAAAAGGCGCTCGGCAACTCGAACATCGATGTCCTGATGGGTAGCGCGCAATGGGCGCACTATGCTCTGACCGGTGATGAAACCGGAGTGAACCACGACCACGTTCTGGCATGGCTGCGCGCCCACCCGGAACAGATGCAGCAATATCTCAACGGTGTGGCCGAGATCAAACAAGGCCCGGGACCGATCAGCCGCGAAGCGGTTCTGCGCTTTGCCGCAATGATCGCGTCGGGCCTGCCCGATCTGCGCCGTCATGTCACTCAGGCTTTGACCGACGGACCGATCAACGAACAGTTGCGAATGGCCTGGCAACATCTCGACAGCTTCGCACGCGGGGAGCTTGAGCGCTCTCAGGTTCGTTTGCGGGCGCTGCAAGATGAAGACGGCTCGGATGTTCGAAGCGCCGATGAAAGCGACAAGACACTTGGCGACCTACGCAAGTTGATTGCTGAAAAAACGCAGGAGATCACGCGTGACATGGATGATGTCCTGTCGAATCTGCGCGGGGTCATGGATGACACTGTCTCGGAATCGGTGGCTATCGTTGTGCGCGGGCCGGACGGCCAGTCGCCTCTGCTGGCAAAAGGCGGAGAGACCGAGCTCAATTTTACGCCATTGCGCGAGCGTATGCGTGAACTGGTACAGGGGGCATCGCAAGTTGTTCGGCAGCGCATGCTCAGCGAGCTTTATGCGATCGACATGCATTGCAATGCCGCCTTGCGGGCATTGCCGGGATGGCAAGAACCGGTCGACAATCGCATGAATACCAGTGCTGTACGTTGGTTCCGGCCGGACACCACCGCCCTGACCCGTGGCATTACCGTTGAATTGCGTGTAAACTGGTTGTCGCGTCTGATCTCGCGCAATAGCGTTGTGGCGCGTGCAGAACGGCTGATCGTGCAGGAATTCGAACTGATCGGGGATGACCTGATCGACACGACCCGCGACGATCTGTTGGAACGGCTGAATACGGTTCTGGACCACTATATGGCCCTTCTGGCCGGTCATCTTGAACACCGGTCCAACTCAGGAGAACTGAACGCCCAGGCGGAAGCGCAAGGTGCATTCGACAAGGCGCGTCGCATTGCAGCCGAGTTGGAGACGGTTTTTGGAACACCCGATGCGGATGAAAGACAAGCAGAGGCTGCGGAATGATTGAATTTCCCGGAACTGAAAAGGAAGTACGCCAACTGGAGCGCTTCCTGACCGCAACTGAAAACCTGACGCCTGACGAGGCGTTGGAGGATATGCGTGCGCGGGCTCTGTCCCACGCTGAACGTCTGTCAAACGCGGTCAATATCGGTTTCGCCGGGGAATTCGGCGCAGGCAAGTCAAGTCTGGCGAACATGCTGGCTGGCGCGGACATTCTGCCAACTGGCCCGCAGCATCTGAAATTGCCGCTGGTGATCGTCGCCTACGCGGATGCGCCCGAAACGACTGTCGGTTGGTGGAACAGAGAACCAAAGACCTATTCCGGCATAGTGCTGGAAAAAGCGGCCGAGGAACAGCCCGATTTCATATCGGTCGGCATCAATACACCGGCTCTCAAGGAAATATCACTGTTTGATCTTCCGGGCTCGGGTGCTCTGGATGATACCTACAAGCCGACTTTGGATCTGCTGAAATTCGTCGATTGTGCCATCTGGTGCACAAATGGAACCAATGCCTGGCGCGAGACCGAGCGCCACTTGTGGTCTCAGGTACCCCCCGAACTGAGGGCCAACAGCCTGCTTGCCGTAACACATGCCGATCTGCCACCTGTGCAGGGTGCCCTGGACCGCGTCCTTGCGCGCCTGAACAAAGAAAAAGAAGGAATGTTCCGCGCCGTTGTCCCAATTGGTACGCCGGTCGCCGTGCGTGCCATGGCGCAAGAGCCGGAGCCCGACTTTGCGCTTTGGGAAACCTGCGGCGGGCAGAACCTTGCGGAACACGTGCTGGAAGCGGCATCCGACCGGCGCCGTGGCGATCTCGAGGCTGCGCGGAAAGATTTGCAACAGGACTTCCTGCCCTATCTTGAGGCGCTGAAGGGCGCAGAGCCAGAGCCTGTTTCGAATGACACCACATCGATGCAGTCAACACTTGGGTCTGCCCTGCCCCCGTTGAACAATCCCATTCTCGAGGACTGGCTGGCCGCAATAACAAGCATCTATGAAGATCTACGTGAAACCTCTGACATCGAACCGGCCGCGTTTCTTAACAGCTGTCAGGAGATCGTCGAAGATTTTGCGGAACGGCTGGAACAAGGTGGCGAAATCGACCCCGAAGCTGATTGGATTCCCGCAGAATTTGAAAAGGCGACAGATTTGCTTTTGTTGCTGCAATTCGAAAGCGGGGACGCACCATTGAAGGACGCAATCAGCATTCTGGCGCAGCTGGGCGACAACCTTGCTTGGGCTGGAAGCACGGTCGCAGCGGCGCATCCGAAAACCGGAACCTGACGCTTTCCCGTCAAGATTGAGCTGCATTGCAGCGATTCGAAGGGCCGAGGAATCGGCCCTTTATTGTTTCGAATTCGTGGACCAACACGCTTGATTTCGGGTTTAAGCTTTCAATCAGCCCATATTCATTGTCTATATATTGCCTTATAGGCACCGCTAGGCACAACATAAGCCATCATGCGAAAAACGATCCATAGTGAAGCCATCAGGCGGCCCCAATAAAGTCAAATTTGAAACGTCTAACCGTTCTCAAGTGTCCTGCGGTTGTTTTTGGTTGTGAGTTCGTGGGCTGTCGGCCCGGTTTTTCTAAGCCGCAAAATGAATAGAACGGGCGGATTGAAATGAGCCACAACCAGGCTGTCGGCGCGACGCACGACGAACCGAAAATTGAAGGATTGCAGCCAGGCGCAAAGCTGTTGCGCGGGCAGTATGAAATCCTCCGCTATCTCAGCAACGGCGGATTTGGGATCACTTACCTGGCGCGCGACAGCCTGGAGCGCGACGTCGTGATCAAAGAGTGCTTCCCCGGAGCGCTGTGCCGCCGCAACGGTGATCTGGTCGAACCAAACGACCCGTCCTTCAAGGACGACCTGCGCTCGATCATTGACCTCTTTATTCAGGAGGCACGCAATCATGCGCGTCTGGTACATCCCAATATCGTAGATGTGCATCAGGTGTTCGAAGACAATGACACCGCATATATCGCAATGGACCTGATCCGTGGGTGCGACCTGCTGGATTACGTGGAAAACCCGGAGAATGACGGCGGCCCTGATTTCATCGTTCAGGTCACCGAAAAAATGCTGTCCGCGGTGTCTTTCATTCACCAGAGCGGCATGTTGCATCGGGACATTTCGCCGGACAACATTCTGATTGATGAGAACGGAGACCCCGTCCTGATCGATTTTGGCGCCGCACGCGAGCAAGCGGCGAACAAATCGGCAGCATTGCTAACCCTGCGCGTCATCAAGGATGGATACTCTCCGCACGAATTCTATGTGCGGGGCGCGGATCAAGGGCCCAGCAGCGACCTATATGTTCTGGCCGCCACGCTTTATCACGCAATCAGCGGTGAACGCCCCATCGACGGCCAGAGCCGCCTGAACGCGTTCAACAACGGGCAGGATGACCCCTACACGCCATTGACCGGTCGTTTCGAAGGATACCCAGATGGGTTCCTCGAGGCGATTGACAAGGCGATGGAAGTTCACGCCACGGATCGTCTTCAATCTGCATTGGATTGGTTGCGCATGTTCCGCGGCCCCGGTGTCATGTTCGACACATTCGCCTATCGGCCCGTGTCCGTGATTGTGGGCATGGATCGCAAAGACAAAGAGGAAGAAAAGGCCCGGATCAAGGCCGAAAGCGAGAACGCCGAAGCCGTAGTTACCGCCCTGCTGGCCGGAAACTCGGACATCGTTCTTGGCAACGAAGAGAAAAAAGATGTCGATCTGACCAAAATCTCAAAGAAAGAGGAAACCCCGGTCGCTGTCGATACAGTGGTTCAGAGCGGGTCCGGCGGCAGCGGCAAGCTGATTGCAGGCGCGGCCGTTGTTGCAGTTGCTTTGGCCGCGGGTGGTTTCTTTGTGATGTCCGGCGACAAGACGGAAGACCAGACAGAAACACCGGTCGCGCAGCCCGCGGCAGACATACAATCCGCCGAGACAGAGGCGCCCGTTACAGATCCTTCTGTCACAGAGGCCACCGATCCCGAACCCGAAGTGGCCATCGCACCCGAACCCAAGCCGGAAGAGCCTGTCGAGCAGGCACAACCAGTACCTGCGGAGCCAGCTGCCACAGAAACAGCCTCCGCAGACACTGAACGTTCCGAAGTTCCGGCACAGTCGGAAGAAGCGACTGATATTACAGCAGTGTCTGAGATCGAGACACCTGCGACTGATGCAATTGCCAACGCCGGAGTTCCGGCGGAACAGCAGGTGGCGTTTGCGCATTGGGATGTCGATATCCCCTTCCAGACATCCCGCCGCCGCGGCTCGACCGGAGCCACCATTGCAGTTACGGGGGTGGACGCCAATCAGGACATGAGCGTGATCGGCGATTGGGTACAGCGTGGCGCTGTCATCTATACCCTGAATGGCAGCCCATTCCGTCAGGATGTTCCTTTTGCGGCGCAGGTTCTGGATAACCTGAAGGTTGACGCCGATGGGTACACAAGGGTTGCTGCCCGCTATCGCCCGCTGGGTCAGACCCGGGCGCAAAATGGTCTGTTGGCCCTTCCCGCCATAAGATCCGTTGGATTGGAAAATGGTTACACCTTTACCGTTAGCGCCGAAGGCAATAGCGGATGGCAAACCACGGTGAACGCAGCTCCGGCTGACGCGGCAGGAAGCCTGCAAAAAGACGATGTCCTGCTGAATGAAAGCCATTCCGGCATCACATTTGACGGCTCGGAAAGCCTTGATGAGATGCTGGCCGCACTCGTTTCAAGCGAGCAGCCTGAGGCAAATCTGACAGTGTTGCGCAATGGGGCCGAGACGGCCGCAATCATGCAGCTTGCACAGGAGTAATCTGACCGGTTCAAAAGTGATCTGCCAGTGTGTGTTTGCTGAGGGTAGTATCAAGGTTTGCCACCCTGGCGGGAACCGGCCCGCCGCAGAATGTACCAGTTCCCATGGGTATCCATTGAGTGGCTCTGCGCTGACGTGCAGGGAACAGTAGCAGCTTACGACGCGGCTTATCTGCGTCACTAACTTGAAGGTGTCGACACCATGTTCAAATACAAAAGCCCTCTGAGCCGGCTTCTCGAAGGTGCCGGCAAATCCAAAGAAGAAGACGTTGCCGAGAAACCGGCCGCAGTAGACGGCGCCGTAAGCGAAGAAGAAAAGCAGGAACCCATTGCGGATTTCAACGCTTTGCGCGCCGCCCTGGCCGGTGGAAACATGACATCCGAATCCTATGAGGAAACGGATGAACTGATCCCCGAAGAAAAGATGCCCGAGTTCGACGAAGCCGAGCCGGAGGCAGTGACCGACCCCGAGGAGTCGATCTTCGCCGAAGACAGTTCGGAAGAAGAAGACAATTTGGAAGAGGACGACGCTCTGAAAAACGTTCTGGTGGAAGAGCATGTCGAAGAACTGGTTGAGGTCGAGCAGGTTGTCACCCTGCATGTGACGGAAACACCCGCCGAGACTTCGCCAGAGGAAGCAACGGCCGAGGTCGTGTCCGAACCTGCCGAACCGGAAGTCGGCGAGGTTGAGGTTGCCGAAGCTCCGGCCCCAGAAGCAAAGCGGGTCGAAGAGACCGCTGAGCCGGTGATTGAGCAGGTTGCACCAGCCCCCGCCCCGGTCGAGGATCGCCGTTCACGGGTCAAGACGACATTTCTGGGATTTGAGCGCGCCGATACGCATGTTCAGGACCTGATCGAATCCTCCGAACCCGTAGCGAAAGCAGAAGCGGCGCAAGAGACGTTCCCGGTGGGCTGGCTGGTCGTAACAGCCGGTCCGGGACGGGGGTCAAGCATTACGCTGACCGAAGGCCTGATGCAAATCGGGCGCAACGATGACCAGGCCATCCAATTGGATTTCGGCGATACCGGCATTTCGCGCTCGAACCATGCAGTCATCGCCTATGACCCCGAAGACCGGAAGTGTTACTTGGGCCATGGCGGCAAGGCCAATCTTGTACGTCTGAACGGCAAACCCGTTCTCAGCACCGTGGCCCTGTCCAGCGGAGACCTGATCCGCATCAGCGAAACCTCGATCCGGTTCATGGCCTTCTGTGACGACGGTTTTGATTGGCGGGATTCCTGATTAATGCTGGCAACTCCGGCATATGATGTTGCGCTGATCCTGAACCAGGGTCAGCGGGAAACGCAGGAAGACGCGATTGCGGCCCGCATGTTTGACGCGTCGGACGCGGGCTATGTTGTGATTGCGGACGGTATGGGTGGCCATGAGGCGGGTGAAATAGCTTCGGAAATGATAGTGGCCGCTTGGCGCGACGCGCTGGACGCGGAACTTGAGGCAGAAACCCTGAACGAAGGATCCGCGATAGATGCGCTTCCTTTGGCCGCCATGCAAGCCAATGCCGCGATCGCCAACTACACCGAGGCCCGGGGCCAGGGGTTCAACATGGGATCGACCATGTTGGGTGTCCTTCTTCTGGGGCGGCGTGTGTTCTGGATTTCGATCGGCGACAGCCCTCTTTACCTGTTTCGAGATGGAGCGTTGACGCAGGTCAACGAAGACCACTCGATGGCACCCGTGATTGCGTCGAAAGTGGCTTCGGGAGAGATCACCGAAGCAGAGGCCCGGGAAATGGACCGCAATCAATTGACGTCCGTGGTTACGGGCGGGGCCATTCCCAAAGTGGATTGCCCGGAAGATCCGTTGATCGTGTCGCCCGCCGATGTCCTGATCCTTGGAAGTGATGGGTTGCAGTATATCAGCGACGCCGAAATTCAGGACATTCTGCGGGATCACCAACAGGGTCTGGCACAAGACATAGCCGAAGCATTGCTGACGGCCGTGCAGGCCAAGGGTGACCCGGATCAGGACAATATTTCTATCGCAGTGGCGAAACTTACAAGAACCTAAACAGGCAAAGCAACAGGACCCATGAAAAAGCACTTACTCATATCAAGCCTTGCCCTTGCTGCCGCCACGGGCGCGGCATCTGCGCAAGAGGCGTGTTCAAGTTATGAAATTCAACGCGGCGATAGCTTACGGGAATTGGCAATCGAAGTGTATGCGACGGAAGACTTTCGCATCATTTTCGACGCGAACCGGGATGTTATCGGTTCCAACCCCAATATCATCCGTGTTGGCGACGTTCTGGAACTGCCATGTCTGGAAGATGTCGGGCGCGCTCCGGTTCTGGCTGATACCGAGGCAGAGCGGCTGGCTGCGGAAATGGCGGCTGAGCTGGTAAAAGCCGCAGAAGAACGCGCTGAAAAAGCTGTGGCCGAAGCAGAAGCACGTGTTGCCGCAGCGGAAGCCGAGGCAAAGAAAGCGAGTGAAGACGCGGTCGTTGCAGCACGGGCTGCTGCCAAGGAAGAGATCGAAGCCGCCCGCGCCGAAGCTGCCGCTTTGATCCGGAATGCCGGAACGGGTGAACGGCCCGAGATTCGGGATCGTCAATTGCTGTTGATCACCGGTGGGAACTACGCTCCGTTCACCGATGAATCTCTGCCCAATCGGGGGCTCTATACCCATCTGGTTGAGACAGCGATGTTTCGTGCCGCTCCCGAACAGGCCTACAAGATTCAGTTCGTCAATGACTGGTCATCCCATCTGGACCTGTTGATGCCGACGCTTGCATTTGACGCCACCTTCCCCTGGTCGCGCCCCAATTGCGAAGAGGCCGTTGCGCTGTCGGAAGATGATCGCAACCGGTGCGAGACCTACAATTTCTCAAACCCGTTCTACGAGGTTGTGGATACGTTCTTCGCCCGGGAAGGTTCCGGCTATGAAGAGACATTAACCTATGCCGACTTTGCCGGTGCAACGATTTGCCGGCCGGAAGGTTGGTCCCTGTCTCACATGGACGCGGTAAGCCTGTACGAACCGGTCATCAAACTTCTGCGCCCAACGTCACCGGATGATTGCTTTCACTCTCTGATGGAAGGCACCGCAGATATCGTTGCCATCGAAGCACATCTGGCAGCCGAGGCAATAGATCGGCTTGGGTACAAGCACCGGATTATCGAAAACCCCAACCTTGCGGCCATCAAGTCGCTTAACGTCATGACCCACAAAGATAATCCTGATGGGGAAGCGATCCTTGAGACGCTGAATCAGGGTCTGGCAATCATGCAGCAATCGGGCGAATGGCGCGACATCGTGTCAACCGCCCTGCGTCATCAAATGGAAAATGGATAAGGCCCCGATCTGGCCTGACAAACTAAAGTCTGGAGGAAGTGGACATGTTTAACGAGAAGATAAAGAAGGTAGCGCTTTCAGCAACCGCGATCACTGCTCTGAGTGCGGGCGCCGCTGCGGCGCAGGAAGCTTGTACCAACTATACCGTCCAAGACGGTGACACCATGGCGACCATTGCAATCGCAGCTTATGGCACGTCGAACTATCAGCCGATCTTCAACGCGAACCGGAACGAAATCACCAACCCCAACGCTCTGGAGCCAGGTCTGGTTCTGGCCCTTCCCTGTGAAGACGGCAGCCTGCCCAATGGTCAGAGCGCGCAGGAAATCATAGCAGCTGAAGAACAACGCGCAGCCAGCGTCAAACGTTCGAGCGTCTACCAGCCGCCGATCAAGCTGGTGACCGGCAATGGCTGGGCACCTTTCGCAGATGAATCGCTGAACGGTGGCGGAGCAATCACCCGTCTGGGCACCACGGCTTTGCAGCGCGGCGGCAACGCGCGCGACTATTCCGTAAGCTTCGTGGATGACTGGAACTCGCACCTGGAAACTCTTCTGCCTCTTGGCGCCTTTGACGTGTCCATGGCGTGGAACATGCCGGATTGCACCAACCGCACTTACGAATGGTCCTGGGAAACCGAGGTGCGCTGCACACAGTTCGATTCATCTGTTCCGGTCTATGACATTGTCGTCGGGTTCTACACCATTCCGGAAAGCCAGTATGCGAATGCGACAACCTTTGAAGAACTGAAGGGCGCCACCATCTGCCGTATGGATGGCTGGTTCATCCATGATCTGGAACAGGAAGGTCTGCACAATGGTGAAACCATTACGCTGATGCAGCCGATCACCGCACGTGAATGCCTGGACGCGGTCCTTACCGGCACCGCAGATGTTGCAACTTTTGAAGTTCAGCTGTTCTCGGACACAATGGTTGAAATGGGACTGAACCAGAACGACCTGGTTGAGAACCCGTACGTGACCTCGCTGTCCTCGCTGCGCTTTATCAGCCACCGCAGCAATCCGTTCGGCAAGCAATACCTGGCGATGTTGAACAAAGGCCTGAACGAGATGCGCGAAACCGGGGAATGGTATGCGATCGTCTCCGACACGCTGCGCGAGCACAACGAGAAACTGATGGCAGCGTCGAACTGATCCCTCGGTTCAGCTGAAACTTTGGGGCCGGTTCTTCAATCGGCCCCTTTTTTGTCAGCGTTAAACACGAGGTTTTTCAGAATGACAAATTTTGGCCTCTTATCTGCTTCATAACAGCCTCAAATGCGCAGCACCTTCTAACCCCAAGCACGATCATCATTCAATTGATGCCAATGAAAGAGCGTGATTTTCATATGATACAGGGCGCCTTCAATATTCAGAATAACTCACCGTCGTCCGCGACCAGATCGGATTTGGACGTTGCAGTGATCTTGCCCTGCTACAACGAGGCCGTTGCCATAGGTGAAACCGTTCGGCAATTCCGTGCGGCCCTGCCCGACGCGACGATTTACGTATATGACAACAATTCCACCGACGACTCCGTCAAGGTCGCGCTTGAGGCAGGCGCGCGGGTCTATTCCGAAACATACCAGGGCAAAGGCAACGTGGTCCGTCGAATGTTTGCTGACGTTGATGCGGATGTATACGTTATGGCTGACGGAGATGCGACCTATGACAGCGCGGCGGCGCCGGAATTGATCGACCTGCTCGTTTCGCAGAATCTGGATATGGTCAACGGCGCCCGGGTGAATGAAGAAACCGAAGCGTATCGGCGCGGCCACAAATTTGGCAACGCGTTGTTCAGTTGGCTTGTGAAATTCTTCTTCAACAGCAAAATCAACGACCTGCTTTCGGGTTACCGCGTTTTCAGCAGACGCTTTGTCAAAAGCTTCCCCGCAGTATCAAACGGGTTCGAGATTGAAACAGAGCTAACAGTTCATGCGATGCAGATGCGCATGCCAATCGGTGAGGTTCAAACAAGGTATTCGTCACGCCTGCCAGAATCGAACTCCAAGCTGGCGACGTTTTCCGACGGATGGCGGATTCTCAAAATGATCGGCTTGCTGATCAAGGATGAAAAGCCCATTGCGTTTTTCCTGTCATTGGCCGTGTTTATGTTTTTGCCTTCGCTCTTTGTGTTTGTATCCGTATTCCGGGAATTCTTGGAAACAGGGCTTGTCGATAGAATTCCGTCTGTCGTCGTCGCAGTATCCGGTTTTGTTGCGACAATGCTGTCCATCGTCTGCGCTTTGATATTGGAATCTCTGGCTCTTGCCCGGAGGGAAGCACGTCGTCTGTCATATTTGCAGCACAAAGGTGTAGCTGCGTCAGGCGTTGACCAAATCAAGCCATCGCTTGTCGAGGCTCAAACCCGTCGATTTGGCTGATCAGAACCACCCCCCCCAGTTCAATGCTAGGCAAATGAACGGCCTGTTCGCGCGTAAGCGTCTGAACACGCTGGTTTGTTCAAGGATTTGGTGAACCAGATACGCAAATGGCCAGCACCCCAAATGCTGGCCATTTTTCTGAGTGAGTGATATAGCCCTAAGGCCTCACCAGTGAAATTCTTTGTCCCCAAATACCTAACGCGGACTGAAAACCGGCGCTATTGGGGGAATCCCGTAAATCTTAAATTTTTTCCAAAAATCAGGATCTTTCGATCCTTGCTGACCGCCCTGTTCGCAGTTTCAGGAAAGCGATCGAAACTTGCGCCTGCGTCCGGACGGCCACGCGCTGAAATCCAAACTGATGCCCAGGTGTTTACCGGGAACACATTGCGCAAGTCGTTCATAGAACCTGACAAGGTTGGTTTTAACGGCGCAGCCACAGCAAGCTACAGATCGTCAGGCGCAAAGTTCGGGGCGGGTCTTTGGGCAATCCCGCGTTCCATGAAAAGGACCGCGCAAAGGCGGTCCCTTCGTGTTTTGATGTCGGACGAAACTCGCCCGCCTGTTCGACGGCGATCAGCCGATGATTGCGTTCAGTGTAGCGCTGGGGCGCATCACAGCGCCGGTTTTGACCGGGTCAGTGTGATAGTATCCGCCCAAATCCACCGACGGTCCTTGGACTGCGGCCAGCTCCGACAAGATCTGCTCTTCTTTGTCTGCCAGCTCTTTTGCAAGTGGTGCCATTTCAGCTGCCAGATCGGCATCGTCAGATTGGGCTGCCAAGGCTTCGGCCCAGTAGCGCGCGAACCAGTAGTGGCTGTCGCGGTTGTCCGGTTCGCCCACTTTTCGACTTGGCGACCGGTTGTTGTCCAGAATGCCCTGAGTTGCGGCCTCTGCCGCAGCGCCAAGAACACCTGCCTTCGCGTTTCCTTTGGCGTCGGCCAGGAAGTTCAGGGATTCCCCAAGCGCGCAGAATTCGCCCATCGAATCCCAGCGCAGGTGGTTTTCCTCGACCAATTGCTGCACGTGTTTCGGTGCCGAGCCCCCTGCCCCGGTTTCGAACAGGCCGCCGCCATTCATAAGCTTGACGATCGACAGCATCTTGGCCGAGGTGCCCAGTTCGAGGATCGGGAACAGGTCGGTCAGATAGTCACGCAGTACGTTACCGGTGATGGCGATGCTGTCCTTTCCGGCGGTGATGGTTTCCAGCGTCTGGCGGGTTGCCTCGCGCGGGGCCAAGATCTGGAACTTGTCAGCCACGCCCGCAGCCTTGAGCGCCGGTTCCACGTATTTGATCAGCTCGGCGTCATGGGCGCGGTTCGCATCCAGCCAGAAGATCGCCTCGGATCCGGTCAGGCGCTGACGGTCCATCGCCAGTTGGATCCAGTTCTCGATCGGCGCCTTCTTGACGGTGCAGGCCCGCCAGATGTCACCCTTTTCGACCTCGTGCGAATGCAAGATCTCGCCATTGGCAAGAACGATGCGCATTGTGCCGTCGGCGGGTGCCTCGAAGGTGGTCGGGTGGCTGCCGTATTCCTCGGCTTTCTGCGCCATAAGACCAACGTTTGCGACCGCACCGGCACTGGCCGGATTCAATGCACCATTGGCTTTGAAGAACTTGATGCTTTCATCATAAACAGTTGCATAGCACCGGTCGGGGATGACGCAATTAGTATCACCCTTGGCGCCGGTCTCATCCCAACCCTTGCCGCCCGCGCGGATCACCGCTGGCATCGAAGCATCAATGATCACGTCGGAAGGAACATGCAGGTTGGTGATGCCCTTGTCGCTATCCACCATATACATGGATGGACGATCAGCCTTGATCGCGTTTATTGCGGCGACGATCTCGGCATTGTTTTGTACCCGCTCTAGCAAGTCGCCAAGACCCGAGTTCGGATTCACACCCAGCGCATCCAGTTCCGCACCGAATTTTTCGAAAACCGGCGCCAACCAGGCCTTGACCGCATAGCCAAAGATGATCGGGTCTGAGACCTTCATCATCGTGGCTTTCAGGTGCAACGAGAACATTGTGCCGTCTTTCTTGGTGTCCTCGATGGCCTCTGCAAGGAAGGATGACAGTGCTTTGACCGACATGAAGGTCGCATCAGCCACGGTGCCTTCTTCCAGCGGCCACGCGTCCTTCAGGACAGTCACACTGCCGTCTTTGCCGACAAACTCGATCCTTGCATCGCCCGCTTGGGCAGCGGTGATGGTGGCCGATTTCTCATTGGCGTAAAAATCGTTGCCCGACATGGACGAGACTTTGGTTTTGCTGTCCGAGGTCCATTCGCCCATGGAATGCGGGTTGTTGCGGGCATAGTTTTTGACAGCCCGCGCCGCGCGGCGGTCACTGTTACCTTCACGCAGAACCGGGTTCACGGCCGAGCCTTTGATGGCATCATAACGCGCACGGATCGCCTTTTCTTCGTCGGTCGAAGGTTCTTCGGGATAGGCCGGGATATCATAGCCTTGCGACTGCAACTCTTCGATGGCGGCAACCAGTTGCGGAACCGATGCCGAGATGTTCGGCAGCTTGATCACATTGGCGTCCGGGGTCTTTACCAGCTCACCCAATGCCGCCAGATCGTCCGAGACACGCTGCTCATCCGTCAGGTTCTCGGGGAAGGCTGCCAGAATGCGCCCGGCCAGTGAAATGTCCTTGGTGCCCACGCTGACGCCAGCAGCCGAAGCGAACTTGCGAATGATGGGCAGGAACGAGGCGCTGGCCAGTTCGGGCGCTTCGTCTACAATGGTATACAATATGTCGAAGTTCGATTTATCTGCCATATTCTTTTACCTTTTTAAGCCTTTCGGGGCGTGCGATCCAAGAGTTGAAGCCACTTCAGCGTGGCGCGGGAGGGGCGCGATCACGATACCGCCCCTGGGTGACTCTGTTTTGACAGGGCCTCCCTTAAATCACGTTGCGCTGGGAATCAATCATCTGTGCCCGCGCGTTTTGCCACGGGCTGGGCGTGGATGGCTTTTGATGTCATCAGCTCAACGTTTCGCCCGCCTGTCTTTGGCGTTTCCCTTCTGGTCACGCCACATGTATTCCATGAAGCTGCCCGGCTGGTCCCACGAAGTTTTTCGGGTTGCGGCCAAGGATTACCGAAATCTCTGCCCTGTCTCGGGATCAAATACCATGGCACGGTCAGGTTGAATGGATATGCCAATCCGGTCCCTGGTTTTGCTGCGCTGGTCATCCCGCTCTTCCACGATCAGTTTGTCGCCATTTGGCGTCAGCAAATACGAGTAGGATACACCCCCAAGCGCTTCGGTCAGGTCCACAGTGCAGGTGTCCGCAGACCGGTCGATGTGAATATGTTCAGGGCGCATCCCCAATGTCACCTTGTCCGTTCCGGCAGGAACAGCTGCCGAGACCGGCAATGGCTGGCCCAAAGCGGGATGGGTGATATGGCCGTCGGCATAATCGCAATCAAGAAAGTTCATCGCCGGCGAACCGATGAAACCTGCAACAAACCGGTTGTCGGGATCACGGTACAGATCCATCGGGGCGCCGACCTGTTCGATCCGGCCATCACGCAGCACCACAATCTTGTCGGCCATCGTCATGGCTTCGACCTGATCATGGGTCACATAGATCATGGTTGCACCGATTTCCTGATGCAGACGCGCGATTTCGACGCGCATCTCGACACGCAATTCAGCGTCCAGGTTGGACAGGGGTTCGTCGAACAGAAAAACCTCGGGCCCGCGTACAATGGCCCGCCCGATCGCAACCCTTTGCCGTTGCCCCCCGGACAGGGCCTTGGGTTTGCGCTTGAGATAGGGATCAAGCTTCAGAATGCTCGAAGCCTCCTGAACCTTCTGGTCGATCTCGGCTTTTGGGACACCATTCATGCGCAGGCCAAATCCCATGTTTTCGGCCACTGACATGTGCGGGTAAAGCGCATAAGTCTGAAACACCATCGCCACGCCGCGCTTGGCTGGATCCATATGTGTCACCTCGCGCGATCCAATGTGAATCTCACCTTCCGAGGTTTCTTCCAGCCCTGCAATCATCCGCAATAACGTGGATTTTCCGCACCCTGAAGGCCCTACAAAAACGCAGAACTCTCCATCTTCGATTTGCAGATCGATCCCATGAATGACCTGTGTCTGACCATACCGTTTGATTGCCCGATTCAGAGTTACACCTGTCATGTCATCAGCATCCTGTCGTTTTTGGAACTTTGGCCTGTTTCGGGAAACCGCCAGGCTTGTGCCTCGGTTCCAATTTGTTCGGCCACACGCCGCAGGCGCGGCACCCAGGCTTCGAGTTGAACGAAATCCATTCGTTCGGTGGACCCGGTTATCGAAATCGCGCCAAGCATCCGACCGTTTGACGTCAGAACTGGGCAGGCGATGCAAATGATGCCAGGCTCGTGCTCTTCATCATCGATGGCAAACCCCCGGCTGCGAATTCTGTCAAGATCAGTCCGCAACATCTTTTCGGATGTCAGCGTTTTGTCGGTAAATCGGTGATAGCTTTGCTGCGACACCGCCTTGTTCAACGCATCTTCATCCAAGAATGCCAGCATCGCCTTGCCGACCCCCGTGCAGTAGGCCGGTCCAACTTTTCCAGCCTGAGAGTACATCTCGATCGGTTGTGCGGCGTTGCGTTTGTCGACGTAAAGAACCTGACTGGAATCAAGTTGCGCCAGATGCACTGTTTCACCGGTTTCTCGGCTGAGGGCATCCAGAAAAGGCCGCGCTATCGGAGCCAGCGAGCTTTGCGTCCATGCCGCATGGGCCAACCGAACCAACCGCATCCCGGGCGCATAGGTCTGCCTGTCGCGGTCATAAGACAGCATTCCTTGGTTGGTCAGGGATTGCAGAAATCGATACAGGGTTGCCTTTGGAAAATCGCTGTTTTCCAAAAGTTCAGCGAATCGAACAGGGCGCTCGAACGATGCCACGTGATCCAGTACATCACATGCTTTGCCTATAGTTCCGTCACCTGACACGGGCCATCATTCTCCTCCGATTATCCCTCGCCATCCTCACGAGGGTCTTGACAACAGTAACCGAGTCGATGTGTAGTTTTCAATATATAAAACAATGTTCCACTATTTGGAACTTTGCAGGAGACCAACAGGGAGGAAACCATGTATTCAACTTTCAAGCGCACGACGGCTGCGCTGGCGCTTGGTGTCGCGTTGGCGGCGCCAGCTGCTGCGGAACTCACCGGAGATCTGCGGATTTTTCTGGACACATCGAACCCGGCGCCACGCGCGACGATGGAGGCGATGATCGAACGGTTCGGCGCTCAGCATCCGGGGTTGGAAATCGAGACAACCGTCATCGACCGCGAAGCCTATAAAACGCAGATCCGGAATTTCCTGACGGCCGACACCCCGGACGTGGCCACGTGGTACGCGGCCAACCGTATGAAACCATATGTCGAGGCAGGTCTGTTCGAGGATGTTTCAGATTTGTGGGCCGAGCCCGAAATCGCCGACAACCTCGCTTCGACCAAGGGCGCGTTGACAATCGACGGCAAGCAATGGGGCGTGCCCTATACCTATTATCAGTGGGGTGTCTACTATCGCAAAGACATCTTTGACGAGCTGGGCCTGAGCGAGCCGACCACTTGGGAAGAAGAACTGTCCAACTGCCAGAAAATCGTCGATTCCGGGCGTGCCTGCTATACCATTGGCACCAAGTTCCTTTGGACCGCCGGTGGCTGGTTTGATTATCTAAACATGCGGACCAATGGTTTCGACTTCCACCAGCAACTCGCCAACGGCGAAGTCAGCTGGGAAGATGACCGGGTAAAACAGACTTTCGCCAACTGGAAACAGTTGATCGACATGGGCGCCTTCATCGACAATCACCAGACGTATAGCTGGCAAGAAGCCCTGCCCTTCATGGTCAATGGTGAGGCAGCAGCCTATCTGATGGGCAACTTCGCAGTGGCACCGTTGCGCGATGCGGGCCTGACGGATGACCAGCTGGATTTCTACCAGTTCGTCGCGATCAATCCCGATGTCGAGCTGGCCGAAGACGCCCCGACCGACACGTTCCACATCCCGGCCAATGCTTCGAACAAGGAAGCTGCGCGCGAATTCCTGCGTTTCGTGGTCTCTGCTGATGAACAGACCGAAATCAACAACGGCGCGAATCTCGGCCAATTGCCGGTCAACGCGCAATCCGCCGTGGATGACGACAAGTTCCTGCAACAGGGCTTTGAAATGCTCTCGTCCAACAGCCCCGGTGGGGTAGCCCAGTTCTGGGACCGCGACGCGCCTGCGGAAATGGCCAAAGTGTCCATGGAGGGTTTCCAGGAATTCATGGTCAAACCCGACAACTTGGACCGGATACTGGCCAAACTCGAACGCGCGCGCGAGCGTATTTACGATAACTGACCAGTCCAGGGTCGGGCCAAAGCCCGGCCCACGCTCCTTTGAATCGTAGGGCGGGTTCCGACCCGCCTTGCTCCAACAGACCCGAGTTTCCCATGACAGTTGCTGCCGACGCCTCAGAACAGGAAAGCTGGTTCCATCGCAACCAACAACGCATCGCACCCTGGCTGTTTCTGGCCCCCGGGATGCTGTTCTTTTTGGTCTATGTGATTATCCCGGTATTCCAGTCCTTCAACCTGTCACTTTACGAGTGGGACGGCCTGGGCGCTGCGGAATACGTCGGCTTTCGTAACTACGAAGACCTCTATTGGGAATGGGTAGACCGGGATGCTTTCTACATCTCGATGAAAAACAACTTGATCTGGCTGATCCTTTACCTGGCTGCGATTCCGGCAGGTTTGTTCATCGCCCTGTTTCTGAATCAGACCGTTTGGGGCATCCGCCTGTATAAGTCCCTGTTTTTCTTTCCTTTCGTGATTTCTCAGGTCGTGGTGGGGCTGGTGTTCACCTGGTTCTACGATCCGACCTTCGGGTTGCTGAACGAATTCCTCGGCTTCTTCGGCCTTGGCCCGGTAAACGTGTTGGGCGATGAGCGTTTCGTGACCTACGGCATCATCTTCGCCGGCCTCTGGCCACAAACCGCCTATTGCATGATCCTGTACCTCACCGGCCTGAACGCTGTGGATCCGGAACAGATCGAGGCTGGACGCCTGGACGGGGCCAAGGGTTGGAAGATGCTTTGGCACATCATCATCCCACAATTGCGGCCCGCAACCTTTATCGCGTTTGTCGTAACCATCATAGGCGCATTACGGTCATTCGACCTGATCTCGATCATGACGCAAGGCGGACCTTTCGGATCCTCCCGCGTGCTGGCCTATTACATGTTCGAGGTCGCCTTGTCCGAGTATGGCTTCCGCATGGGTTATGGCGCGGCCATCGCCGTGATCCTTTTCCTGATCATGTTGTGCTTCATCGCCTACTTCCTGTGGTCGATGTACCGTGAAGAGAAGGGGCGCTGAGATGTTTCCCAAACCCATCGAAAAACAACCCCGCGCGGCGCAGATCACGTATCAAGCCATGCTTCCCTTAGCCCTTCTGTTGTGGCTGGGTCCCCTACTGGCGGTTGCACTTTTCTCGGTAAAACCCGCTGCTGACTTCACCAACGCGAATTACTGGGGGATGCCATCCAGCTTTGAGGGCGCCTTCAACTATGGGCAGGTGTTCTTCAATTCGGACATGCCGCGATACCTGCTGAATTCATTCATGATCACCGTCCCCACCGTGATCGGAGCGGTGGCGCTCAGTTGCATGACCGGCTTCGCGCTTGGCATCTACAAGTTCAAGTCGAACCTCTGGATATTTTTCATGTTCGTGGCCGGGAATTTCGTGCCCTTCCAGATCCTGATGGTGCCGGTTCGGGATCTGACCCTGCAACTTGGGCTCTACAACACCAAGACCGGGCTGGTCCTGTTCCACATTGCGTTCCAGACCGGGTTCTGCACCCTGTTCATGCGCAACTTCATCCGCGCCCTGCCCTTTGAACTGATCGAGGCCGCCCGGGTCGAAGGTATCAGCGAATGGCGCATCTTCTGGTACGTGGTCCTGCCGCTGATGAAGCCCGCGATCGCCGCGCTCAGCGTGCTGATCTTCACCTTCATCTGGAACGACTATTTCTGGGCCGTCGTCCTGACGCAAGGCGCAGAAAGCCAGCCTGTAACTGCCGGGATCACCAGTTTCAACGCACAATTCCGCGCCGCTTATCAATTGATGAGCGCGGGCTCCATCGTGGCGGCTCTGCCACCGGTGGCCATGTTCTTCCTGATGCAGAAACACTTCATTGCGGGTTTGACCCTCGGAGCTGTGAAATGACCAAAATTACCTTTATCGGTGCCGGGTCCACAATTTTCATGCAGAACATCGTTGGAGATGCTCTGTTGACCCCTGCGCTGGCCGACAGTCACTTTGCGCTTATGGATATCGACCCCCAGCGCCTTGCGGAAAGCGAAGCAGTTGCGCGCTCCATGATCCGCTCGGTCGGGGCCGGGGCGACCGTCTCGACCCATACCGACCGCCGCGCGGCGCTGGACGGGGCCGATTTCGTCATCACCGCGTTTCAGGTGGGGGGATACAATCCCTGCACGATCACCGATTTCGAGATCCCCAAGCAGTATGGCTTGCGTCAAACCATCGCTGATACGCTGGGCGTCGGAGGGATCATGCGAGGCCTGCGCACGGTTCCGGTGCTTTGGGATGTCGCAGGGGACATGATGCAACTCTGTCCGAACGCGACATTGCTGCAATACGTAAATCCGATGGCCATCAACACCTGGGCACTGGCCGAACGCTTCCCGACCCTGAAACATGTGGGTCTTTGTCACTCGGTTCAAAATACTGTCGAGGAATTGGCCCACGATCTGGATCTGCCAAAGGATGAGTTCCGCTACAAAGTCGCTGGCGTCAATCACGTCGCATTCTTTCTGAAACTGGAACATCAAGGCCGCGACCTGTATCCGGCACTGCGCCAGGGCTATCACTCGGGGAAATTCCCGAAGGCGCCGCTGCTGATGCCGCGCTGCCCCAACAAGGTGCGCTACGAGGTGATGGATCACCTGGGCTATTTCTGCACAGAAAGCTCGGAACACCTGGCCGAATACGTGCCGTGGTTCATCAAGGACGGGCGACAGGACCTGATCGAGGAATTTTCCATCCCGCTGGACGAATACCCCACCCGCTGCGTCGAGCAGGTCGAGATGTGGAAGGAACAGGCCAAGACCCTGACCGACGGGCGCAATATCGATGTCACGCGCAGCCACGAATTCGCCGCCGACCTGATGAACGCGATCGTTACGAACACGCCTTACATGGCCTATGGCAACCTGCCCAATACCGGCCAGATCCCGCAACTTCCCATGGGCGCGGCGGTCGAAACCCCCTGCCTGGTCGACAGCAACGGCATACAGCCTTCTGTCGTGACCGACATCCCGCCGCAGTTGATTGCCCTGATGCGCACCCAGATCAATGTACAGGAACTGACTGTTCGGGCCCTGACAGAACAGAACCCCGAATATATCTATCACGCCGCGATGATGGATCCGCACACCGCCGCCGAACTGGACCTGCGCCAGATCCGCAACCTTGTCAAGGATCTGCTGACGGCCCACAACGATTGGCTGCCCGACTGGTGCCGGCCGGCCCGCGCCGCCTGATCTTCATCTTTTCACAAATACTCAGATCCAACTTCCGCCAAGAAAAACAAAGCCAGAAATGACAAAACGCCGCTCACAGCATTGGTATGGAAAACTCGACAAGGATGGCTTCATCCACCGGTCGTGGATGAAAAACCAGGGCTTTCCCGACCACGCTTTTGACGGGCGACCCATAATTGGCATCTGCAACACCTGGTCGGAACTGACCCCCTGCAACTCGGGCCTGCGCGATCTGGCCGAGGGCGTAAAACGCGGCGTGTGGGAGGCGGGCGGCTTTCCAGTAGAATTCCCCGTCATGTCGCTGGGTGAAACCCAGATGAAACCCACCGCGATGCTGTTCCGCAACCTGCTGGCCATGGATGTCGAAGAATCGATCCGCGCCTATGGTATTGACGGGGTCGTTCTGTTGGGCGGCTGCGACAAGACCACGCCAGGTCAGTTGATGGGGGCCGCGTCTGTCGATCTGCCTTCGATCGTCGTCAGTTCAGGCCCGATGCTGAACGGTAAATACCGCGGACAGGATATCGGGTCCGGCACCGATGTCTGGAAATTTTCCGAAGCGGTTCGGGCTGGCGAAATGACCTTGCAGGATTTCATGAACGCCGAATCCGGCATGTCGCGCAGCGCTGGCGTCTGCATGACCATGGGCACCGCGTCCACCATGGCGTCGCTGGTCGAGGCGATGGGCATGAGCCTGCCCACCAATGCCGCGCTTCCGGCGGTCGACGCCCGCCGCATGGCGCTGGCGCACATGACCGGCAAGCGCATCGTCGAGATGGTCGACGAAGACCTCAAGCCCTCGGACATCCTGACCAAAGAGGCGTTTGAGAACGCCATCCTCGCCAACGCGGCCGTAGGAGGCTCGACCAATGCGGTGGTTCACCTGCTGGCGCTGGCGGGACGTGTCGGGGTTGACCTGACCCTGAAAGACTTTGAAATCGGATCCGAAATCCCGCTGCTGGTCAACTGCATGCCGTCGGGCAAATACCTGATGGAAGACTTCTGCTACGCAGGCGGCATGCCGGTTGTACTGAATGAACTCAAATCGTTCCTGCGCCCGGCAAAGACGGTTCTGAACAAAGATATCTCAGCACATTACGAAGGGGCCGAGTGTTTCAATACCGACGTCATCCGTCCCTTCGATGATCCTGTAAAGCCCGCTGCGGGCCTGCGAGTCCTACGCGGCAACCTTGCGCCGAATGGGGCAATCGTCAAGCCTTCGGCGGCCACTGACGCGCTTCTTGAAACCGAGGGCGAGGCTTTCGTGTTCGACAACATCGAAGACCTGAAGGCCAATATCGACCGAGAAGACCTGCCAGTCACGGCCAAGAGCATCCTAGTGCTCAAAGGGTGTGGCCCCAAGGGGTATCCGGGCATGCCCGAGGTTGGCAACATGCCAATTCCGGCGAAACTGGTGAAAGAGGGTGTACGAGACATGATCCGGATCTCGGATGCCCGCATGTCGGGAACAGCCTATGGCACCGTCATTTTGCATGTCAGCCCCGAAGCACAGGCGGGTGGCACGCTGGCGCTGGTCAAAACCGGAGACCGCATCCGTGTTTCAGCCAGCAGCGGCGAACTGGAACTGCTTGTAGACGAAAACGAACTGGACGCCCGCCGCGCCGCGTGGCAACCGGATGATCCGCACTACACTCGCGGTTATGCAAAACTTTACATCGACCACGTGCTGCAAGCGGATCAGGGGGCGGATCTGGATTTTCTTGTTGGCAAAGACACCCGCCTCGTGACCAGAGAGAGCCACTGATGACCCAACCAGCTACATTCCACGATCTCGACGGGGCCTCCGTCTATATCACCGGCGGCGGCTCGGGCGTTGGTGCGGCGCTGACAGATGGATTCATGACACAGGGGGCCAATGTGGCCTTCATTGGTCGGTCGGATGCCAGCGGGTTTGTCGAAGAGATGCGCGACAAGCACGGCCGCGCGCCGCTGTTCCTGCAAGGCGACATGACGGATACCGAACTGCTGCACGCGACGATGGTCAAAGCTGCCCAGGCTCATGGCCCTTTGAACGTCTTGGTGAACAATGCAGCCAACGACCAACGTCATACGCTTGAGGAAACCACGACGGAATTCTGGGACTGGATGATCGAGGTGAACCTGAAAGCCTATTATTTCGCGTGTCAGGAAGCCGCCCGGCAAATGAAAGATGGCGGGGCAATCATCAATTTCAGCTCGATCAGTTACATGATGGGCAATGCTGGCTATCCGATCTATACGACCTCGAATGCCGGGATCACGGGGATGACACGGTCATTGGCACGAGAACTGGGGCCCAGGAAAATCCGCGTAAACGCTCTGGCCCCCGGCTGGGTTCTGACGCAAAAACAGTTGGATAAATGGGCCACACCCGAGGATCTGGCGGCCCATTTGGACCGGCAATGTCTGAAAGAGCACCTGAAGCCCGAGGATATGATAGCACCAACACTTTTTCTGGCGTCCAGGGCCAGCCATGCGATGACCGGGCAATGTATGGCTGTTGATGGCGGCGTCGTGGTTTCGGGATGATGTTATGAATACTGAATGGATCGCCGTCGACTGGGGAACATCTCATTTACGGGCCTGGGCCATGCAGGGTTCGACCGCGCTGAACCATGCGCAATCCGACAAGGGCATGGCGCATGTCGGACCTGACGGGTTTCAAGCCGCCCTGCTGGATTTGATCGAAAACTGGCTGCCCGGCGCGCCGGTGGATGTGGTCGCTTGCGGAATGGTCGGCGCACGACAGGGCTGGGTGGAAGCCCCTTATTCGACCGTGCCGTCGGACCCCTTGCCGGATGTCCCGATCCGCGTACCTGGATCAGACCCGCGCATTCGGGCCTTTGTCATACCCGGTCTGAAACAGACAACCCCACCGGATGTGATGCGGGGTGAGGAAACCCAGATTGCCGGATTTCTGGGCGCGCGCCAGAATTGGGACGGCGTCATCTGCCTGCCCGGAACCCACACCAAATGGGTTCAGGTAAGCGCTGGCGAGGTTGTAAGCTTTCGTACCTTCATGACGGGTGAGTTGTTCGACCTGCTGTGTGGTCAGTCCGTGCTGCGGCACTCTGTAGGCCCGGGCTGGGACGAAGACGCCTTCGCCGAGGCGGTTGCGGACACGTTGTCAAAGCCCGAACAATTGGCTGCGCGTCTTTTCAACCTGCGAGCGGCGGACTTGCTGGAAGGTCAGGCCAAAGCCACCGCACGCGCGCGCCTTTCCGGAATGTTGATCGGGGCCGAACTGGCCGCGACACGGCCCTATTGGCTGGGGCAGCAACTGGCCGTTATCGGAGCAGAGGGCGTGTCGCAGACATATGCAACAGCCTTGCAACGGCAGGGCGCATTCGTGGAAACCGCAAACGCCACCGAGGCAACTCTGGCCGGGCTTGCGCTGGCCCGAAACATGACAAGGCAAACCGCATGAGCCGTCCCATCATCGCCATATTGCGTGGCTTGCAACCGCACGAAGCCAAAGCCGTTGGCCGCGCCATAATCGATGCCGGCATCGACCGGATCGAAGTGCCGCTCAATTCTCCGGATCCGCTCGACAGTATCAGCACTTTGGTTGATGCGTTTGGAAATCAGGCCCTGATCGGCGCGGGCACGGTTTTGACAGTCGATCAGGTGGACGCTGTGTCGACCGCCGGAGGCAAGTTGATCGTATCGCCCAACTATGACGCCGAGGTCATCAAGCGTTCCGTCGCGTTGGGCCTGCAAAACTGGCCGGGGGTTTACACCCCAACCGAAGCTTTTGCGGCCCTCAAGGCCGGGGCCACCGGGTTGAAGCTGTTCCCGGGGGTGATGGCTGGTCCGGCGGGTTTGGCCGCTTTACGACCGGTTTTGCCCATAGGCGCGCTTGTTTTTGCTGTTGGCGGTGCCGGACCCGACAATTTCGGGCAATGGATCAAAGCGGGCGCAGATGGCTTCGGGATAGGCTCTGCACTTTACAAACCCGGAATGGATGTCGCCGAAATCGCCGAGCGCGCCCGGCATATCGTTGCGGCCTATGACGAGGCCGCCGGATGAGCACCATTTTTGACGACCGCCCCTGCGAGTTGGGCGAAGGCCCGTTGTGGCATCCTGAAAGATGTCAGCTTTTCTGGTTCGATATCATCGGCAAACGCCTGATGACCCGCGAGCGGGACGCGCCAAAAAGCTGGAGCTTCGATGAACATGTCTCGGCCGCGGGCTGGGTGGATCGCGATACGCTTCTTATGGCGTCGGAAACGGGGCTGTGGCGTTTCGATTTGCAATCCGGAAAGCGGAACTTGATCACGCCTCTGGAAGCCGACAACCCCGTCACCCGTTCAAACGATGGCCGCGCCGATCCGTGGGGTGGGTTTTGGATCGGCACAATGGGCAAGCAGGCGGAACCTAGGGCCGGATCAATCTATCGCTTCTGGAAAGGTGAGTTGAGACGATTGGTTCCGGATGTAACAATCTCCAACGCGATCTGTTTTGCGCCCGATCGTTCGGTGGCCTATTTCTGTGACACCGCAACGAAACAAGTCAGGCGCTGGCGTCTGAACGCCGAAACCGGGTGGCCGGAAGGCGACAGCGCAGTTTTCTTGGATTTGCGCAAAGAAGGTCTGAACCCGGATGGTGCGGTCATCGATGCCCAGGGGAATATCTGGATTGCACAATGGGGTGCCAGCCGGATTGCGGCATACACGGCCGACGGCATGTTTCTGAAGGCCGTTGCATTTGACGCATCCCATACGTCATGTCCCGCTTTCGGGGGCGATGAACTGAATACGCTTTTCTGCACAACGGCCCGTCAGGGATTGAGCGCAGAAGCAATAGACAGCCAACCGACCAACGGCATGACCTTTGCCGCGCGAAACGCAGGTCAGGGTCAGGCAGAACACAAGGTCATCTTATGAAGCCGGAACTGGGCGTTTGTTATTATCCTGAACATTGGCCAGAGACGATGTGGGCCGACGATGCCGCGCAAATGGTCGAAACAGGCCTGACATGGGTGCGCATTGGCGAGTTCGCGTGGAGCCGCATCGAGCCGCAATCCGGCGTTTTTAAATTCGAATGGCTGGATCGCGCGATTGAGACACTCGGTGGAGCCGGATTGAAGGTCGTGCTGGGCACGCCAACCGCAACGCCGCCGCGCTGGATGTTGGACAAACACCCGGACATGCTGGCTGCCGATGAAAACGGCAACCCGCGCAAGTTCGGATCCCGGCGGCATTACTGCTTTAGCCATCAAGGCTATATCGACGAATCTACCCGTATCGCCCGGATATTGGGTGAACGGTACGGTAAGAACCCCCATGTGGTCGCGTGGCAGATTGACAATGAATATGGGTGTCACGACACCACTCTCAGTTACAGCGCAGCTGCCCAACAGGCGTTTCGCCATTGGCTGG
The DNA here is from genome assembly GCF_056540885.1 of Ruegeria sp. AL12. Lineage (NCBI taxonomy): Bacteria > Pseudomonadati > Pseudomonadota > Alphaproteobacteria > Rhodobacterales > Roseobacteraceae > Ruegeria > Ruegeria sp. AL12. The sequence goes on from NZ_JBQFXN010000002.1 coordinate 189,692, forward strand.
TCGAACGGTATGGAACAATTGAAACGCTGAACCAAGCGTGGGGCAATGTGTTCTGGTCGATGGAATATCGCAACTTCAGCGAAATCGACCTGCCCAATCAAATCGTGACCGAGCCGAACCCGGCTCATGTACTGGCATTCCGGCGCTTCAGTTCGGATCAGGTCGCGGCCTTCAACAAAGCACAGGTGGATACGCTGCGACCGTTGACTGATGCGCCGCTCTTGCACAATTACATGGGCCGTATTCTGGACTTCGATCATTTCAAGGTTGGCGCGGATCTGGATATCGCCACCTGGGACAGTTATCCGATCGGTTTTCTGTCGGACCGGCTGGACGCCGACGACGCGCACAAGACCGCCTTTTTGCAACAGGGCGATCCGGACATGCAGGCGTTTCATCATGATCTCTACCGGGCGGTCGGGCGCGGCCGTTGGTGGGTGATGGAACAACAACCCGGCCCGGTGAATTGGGCACCGTATAATCCGGCGCCGCTGCCCGGAATGGTGCGGCTTTGGTCATTGGAGGCCGTTGCTCATGGCGCCGAGGTGGTGAGTTATTTCCGATGGCGGCAAGCCCCGTTTGCGCAAGAGCAAATGCATGCCGGCTTCATGACATCGAACAATCACCCTGCTGCTGCACTGGCAGAGGCCCGCCAGACCGCGGATGACCTGAACTTGTTGGGTGCGGTGCAACAGATACAGGCCAAAGTGGCCATTCTGTTCGATTACGCCTCGGACTGGGCGTGGTCCACACAACCACAAGGCGCGGGATTTGACTATTTCCGATTGGTTTTTTCGGCATATCGCGCGCTGCGACGGGCCGGTCTGTCGGTAGACTTTGTTTCGGCGAAGGACATTCCAGGCAATTACTCGGTGATCTTTGCCCCCGGTTTGGCCACAATGGATCCTGATGTGGAACAACGTCTGGCTGAGAGATGCGATCTTGCCATTCTGGGACCGCGCAGCGGCGCGATCACCCGCGATTTTCAAATCCCTGAAAAGGGCAGACCCGGTCTGAGCAGGATCGATTGCGATGTTGATCTGGTCGAAACTCTGCCGCCCACGGTTGAACGCGCGGTCAAGGGTGGCGGAACGGCGCAGCATTGGATCGACCGATTGTCAGGAACGGCCCAAGACCTGCTGAGTTTCGAAGACGGAACACCTGCTCTCAAGGCAGGGGACGGAATCTGGTACTTGGCAGGCTTCCCGGATGCAGACCTTTGGGATCGCGTGATAGCCATGGCGGCGGAAGAAGCCGAATTGACATTGCGCAGGATGCCGCAAGGCCTGCGACTGCGCGAGACGGCCAATCATGACTTCCTGATCAACTACAACGCGGGGCCGGTGGATTGGAACGGGCTCACCGTCGAAGGTTGTGACGTCAAAATCCTGAAACGCAATCCGCCCGAACCGACCTGAGGTCAGTCCGGGCGGGTGCCGAGGTTACGAAGCTGCGCCGCTATTCGTCGCTTTGCAGGCTATTGGGGTCAAACACCCCGCCGAAACCACTGTTGTTGGACGGAGCGCTTTCGGAGTCAGACCCACCATCTGCGCCTTCGTTTTCGTCACCCCCTAAAGAGTTCGGTGCAAAAACATTGCCAAAGCCGCTGTTGTTCGACGGTTTCGGGGTGGTTTGAACACCGCCCTGTTCCGCTTCTTCAGCTTCGCGTTGCTTGAGGCGTTCTTCACGCTGTTTGCGCAACTCCTGAATACGCTGTTCCGCTTCCAACTTCTTCTGCTCGCGGACATCAGCGATACACTGCGCCGGATTGTAGGTGGCCGCAGTGCCGACAACTGTGATCGTTGCGACGGCAAATACAACCAGCAGAACCGCTGCCATGTTGCCGGAAAAGAAGCTGGGCAGTTTGATCTTGCCGGCCAGCTCTTCAACCGTCGCGTTCTTGCGCGCCGCTGCCACCAGTTCCTGACGTTTCAGCTTGGCTTCGTTCAGCAGAGCGAAGAACACTGTCAGCGCCACGATGATGAAGGCCAGCGCCGAGATCGCGGGTGTGATGCCATAACGGACCTTTTGGGCCAGTTCGATCGTCAACGTCGGGTATTCACCGAAGGTAAAGGTGGTGGTGTTGTAGTTTTCGAACGATGCGAGGAACGCCAACACCGCTGCCGATGCAATCGCCGGGCGCATGAACGGCAACAGGATCTTGCGGAAGGCCTGGGCGTGGCTGGCGCCAAGGTCCAGCGCAGCCTCGGTCAAGGCCACGTCGTAGCGCTGCAAGCGTGCCACCAACACCAGCATGCAGTAGCTGGCGATAAAGGTTGATTGGCCGATCACCGTCAGAAAAATGCCATTTGACAGGAAGCTGTCCGCCCCCAGTCCCAGCATCCGGTTGATACGATCCCAGAACACCAGCGTCGAGATACCCAGAACAACACCCGGGATCAGGATCGGAGCGATAATGATCGTATAGTAAGTCGCCCGAAGTTTTGGCCAGATCTGGGTCAGCATCAGTGCACCCGCCAGACCCATGGCCACTGACAGGATGACCGTGCCGATCCCGATGATCAGTGAGTTCTTGATGCCGTTCAGGATGCGCTGATCCTGAAACAGCTCGCCAAACCACTGGAAGGTCAGACATTCCCACGGGCTCATCCGCGGGAAGCCGGACGAGTTGAACGCGGTGATCGACATGATCACAAGCGGCCCCAGCAGATACAGGAAGAAGATCGCCAGATATACCCAGATGCTTATGCGGAGAAAGGAATTGTTCATTTCCCGATATCCCCCATGTTCACTTTGAACAGGCGCATCATGGCCAGCACGAACAGGATACAGGTCACCAGCAGGACGATCGCGTAAGCAGCCCCTTGCGGCCAGTCGTTGTTATCGTTGAACTGCTGATAGATCAGCTGTGTGAACCACAGCGACGACGGCCCGCCCAGGATCTGCGGTGCCGCCAGCGCGCCCGCAGACAGCATGAACACCATCGTACAGCCCGAACTGATCCCTGGCTTGGCATATGGAATGACCACACGCCAATGTATCCGCCACCACGGCGCACCAAGGTCGCGCGCGGCTTCGATCTGATTTTTGTCCAGGCTTTCTATGACGTTATACATTGGGAAGATCATCAGCAGAATATAGGCATAACCCAGCCCGGCATAGAGCGCGATATCGTTCCGGATGAAGTCGAACGGCGTATCCCAGACCCCCAGCCCCACGAACAACGTGTTCAGAACACCGGTTTCACCGAAGATAATGCGCAACGCAAAGGCGCGCAGGATTTCGTTGATCCAGTAAGGGATGATCAGCATGATCGCGAAGATGCGGATATGGCTGCCTTCGGACTGCCCCAGATAGTAGGCGATCGGATAGCAGATGATCAGGTTGAAAATCGTGACGCAAACGGCCGCCACGAGGGTGCGGAAGAACACCCGCAGGTCAACCGTGTTGTAATCCTGACTGCCGCCTTCAGGGCCGTATATCAGGTACTTGTAGTTTTCCAGCGTATAGACGTCCTTCGGCCCGCCAATCTCTGGAGGCGGGAGGTTTGGACGGAACGAGAAATCCAGCATCGACAGCTGCGGCAGGATGATAAGGCCGATGGTCCAGAACAGAACCAGACCCAGGATCGCCAAACCCATACCGGTGCCGTTGCGATTGAAGAATTCTTTCAGGAATCGGGGCATGAGATCGTCCCCCTATTCCGCTGCCAGTTCACCGGCAGGAACGATGACCGCGTTATGCGTCTCGTATTCCAGCGTGATGTTCTGTCCGGTGTGGTCCTCAAAAGATTGCCCATGGTTGGGGATCGAGACCTTGATTTCTTTTCCGCCTTCACCTTCTGTGAAGATGTTAAAGACGTTGCCCTCGAACTCTTCATGATTGACCCGGGCGGTGACGAAGTGATCGCCCGTTGCGCCATCGGGGGCAATCGCAAAGGCCTCGGGACGGATGAACATCATCGCGTCATCACCTTCTTTCATCTTGCCCTGATTGGCCGTCGAAATCCTTGCCACCAGATCACCCGAACGGTTGGTCGCGATCAAAGCTTCCTTGCCCATCACTTGCTTGATTTTCCCGCGGAACACATTGTTTTCGCCAACGAATGAAGCCGCGAAAGCCGTGTTGGGATCGTTGTAAATCGTCTTCCCGTCGGCGATTTGATCAATCACACCGGCACGCATGACGGCGATATTGTCTGACATGGTCAGCGCTTCGCCCTGGTCGTGCGTGATGTAGATGAAGGTAATGCCCACGCGCTGCTGAATTTCACGCAACTCGGTCCGCATGTGCTGGCGCAGCTTCAGGTCAAGTGCCGAAAGGGGCTCGTCCAGCAACAACACGTCTGGCTCAGCGCAGAGTGCCCGGGCAATAGCAACACGCTGACGTTGACCGCCTGATAATTCGCTTGGCAGCTTGTCCCCTTGCCCCGGTAACGCAATCATGTCCAGAAGCTCATCGGCGCGCCTGCGGCGTTCGGCAGCACTGGCCCCTTTGATTTCCATGGAAAACGTGATGTTTTCCCAGACCTTCATCAGCGGGAACAATGCGAGGTTCTGAAAGATCAGCGCCGTTGGACGCTTGTTGGGCCCGATGCCACGCATATTGTTGCCACCAATCAGGACGTTGCCTTCGCTTGGTTCAAGAAAGCCGGACACTGCCCTCAGAATGGTTGTTTTTCCGCAGCCCGATGGCCCGAGGAAAGAAAAGAAATCGCCCCCGTTGATGTTGACGTTTGCATCGCGCACGGCGACAAAGTCGCCGAAACGGATCCACAGGTTTTCCAGATCGACTCCGACCCCTGCACTCATTTTTGGTTTCTCCCTGAGGTGCGTGTTGTCACCACACAGTATTAGTGTCCGCCACGCCGGGACGGCGCGCAGATGGGTGCCCCCCGCAGGATGCGGAGGGCGAAGGTTCGGAACGCTTAAGCGCTCTTGAACTTGTTGACGAACTCAGTCCGGGTTTCAGCATACCACGGCGCTTCTGCAGGCCACGGATTGAGATTGGCCAGCGAGTCGCCCGGATAGGCCTCGGCAAAGTTCTTCTTGTAGGTGTCGCCGGAATACTGGTCGGCTCCCAATACCGGCGAGTTGTAGCCGTGGCTGTCAATCGCAACACCGGCCGGCTTGGCCTGATAGGCAAAGTCGATGAAAGCGTAAACCTGATCGATATTCGCGGCACCAGTCGGCATGGACATACCATCCACCCAAGCCATAGCACCTTCGACAGGCGCCTGATAGTGTACTGGCTCGCCTGCGGATTTCAGTGCAAGGGGTGGGCCGTCCCAAGTTTGGCCAACAATAACGCCTTCGTTCAGAAGACCGTTCTTCTGTGTGTCGGCGTCGTTCCAGATCAATTTGATGCGGTCCTTGCGTGCAACGCACCAGTCGGTGATCTGGCCCCAAACCTTGCGCATGGTGTCTTCATCACCATATGCCGCCCAGACCGAACCCGGCTCCATCTCGCCAGCGCGTTCCATGTAAAGGCCGGCACCCAGCATCATGGAATGCGCGCGGCCCATGGTTTTACCGGCGTTCGCTTCCGACCACACGTCGCCATAGGACGGCGCATCACCATCCGGCAGCCACAGGTCAGTACGGTAAGCGATACCTTCTGTACCCCAGATATGCGGCAGCCAGTGCGCACCTGAATCGCCAAAGTTCCACGCATCAGTGCCAATCTTGGCCATGGCAGGGTTCACCAGATCGATCGGAACCCGGTTCATGTCGAAGGGCTGGAGCAGCTCCAGCGGTTCCCACTGCAACGACCGGTTGTTGGTCGGTGAAACGATATCAAAACCCTGGCCCTTGGTGGCCTTCATCTTGTTGATGATCTCTTCGTTCGAGCCGATACCGGTATAGTTCACCTTGATTCCAGTAAGCGTCTCAAACTCTTCGATGAAGCTGGGCGGCAGGTAGTCCGACCACATCAGAATGTTGATTTCGCCCGACGACGCCAGAGCGCTCTTGCTGTAAAGGGGTGCCGCAAGTGCCGCGGCACCTGCGCCTTTCAACACAGAGCGTCTCGAAAATGAAGAATGTTTAGCCATAGGTGATCTCCCATTGTTGGATGAGTTTGTTTTTGTATTTTTATTCATAGGACTTTCTGTGCCCGTTCGTCAGTCCAAAAGTGACAGTTTACGGAATTCTTATGTCCAGTTTTTGTTCTTGACACGTTTCGGTTGAATTTCAGAGCGTTAGTTTACCTGCCATACGGTAAAATCGCGCGCGCCAACCGGATCCGAGCCGATCAAAATTCGTCGTGATCCACCACCAGGCAGGGGTTTGGACATGTCACCAAAATTGAAAGCAAACTGCAACGTACCGAGTCGGGTTACGCGTAGGTCTGGATCGCAGTCCAGAGGCTTCAGCCCTGCCCATTCCAAGACATCGCGCATAATCTCGTGCACGAGCGCACCGCCGGGTACCATGGCCAGATATGTCGCACGATCCGACCGGACGACCGCTGGGCTGGCGTCGCAATAGGCACTTTTGAAGCGCGCCAGGACATTTGCCTCGGTCTCGACGATTTCACGCCAACCGCCAAAGCCAAAAAGCTGACCGTTCTGCAACTGCACGGATTCCCTTGCAATATCCGGGAGCGATTCGACACGGACGACACGGACGCCGATCAGATCCGCCAACGCACCCGGCGCCAGATTCGAAGGGGTCTGCATTTGAGCTGTCTTGCTGCCGGATCGGGCACCAATCAAAAGCTTTGCCCCCGAAACCTCAAGTCTTGCGGCCAGATCCGGGGTCACGATCATGCTTTGCGGCAGCACGATCAGTGCGTAACCTTCCAAACCATCCTCGGGACCCACAAAATCAATGTCCACCCCCAGACAGCGCAAGGCGGTGTACCATTCGCGGAAGATATGGGAATTGGGGAAGTCATCATCATGCGGCAGAATATCGGCCGCCCAGATCGAAGCGTAATCCAGCATCATCGCCACCGAGGCTTTAACGCGCGTCGTTGACGGCAGGTTTTCGCGATCCTTCACAATCTGAGCCAGTTCGAGCGCGGCTTGATCCAGACTGTCATCCGAGCGCAGCAAGGCTGTATGGTATTGTTCCTGCGCGAACTTTGCCTGGCGCCATCGAAAAAACATCACAGCTTGCGCGCCGTGTGCATATGCGGCCCAGGTCCAAAGCCGAACCATCCCTTCGGCTGGGGAAGGGTTTTGTGCCGCCCAGTCCACCGGCCCCGGTTGCTGTTCCAACACCCATACCCGCCCCCGCCCCTGACTGCGATACAAGTCGCAATGAAATCCCTGATAATCAGGCGCGCCGGTTCGCAGATAACGGCGCTTTTCCTTCTCTGACAGGGTTGAGCCCATCAGATTACCCAGCGGGTAGCTGTCAAAGCCGACGATATCCAGATCGGCGGCCACTGCGTGGTGATCGAATTCGAAACTACCGGCCATGAAATTGTGCGTGATATCTCGACCCGGCGCATGTTCGCGCAGCACGTCCACCTGTGCCTTGTTGAACAACCGCACCCGGTCCGAAGAATAGCGCCTGAAATCAAGGGCATGGGTGGGGTTGGGTGCAGCGACCAAACCGTTGGGCAGTTCAATCTGGTCAAAGCCGGAATAGCGGCTCCCCCAAAACACGGTCCCCCAGACCTCGTTCAGTGCGTCGATTGTGCCGTATCGTTGTGCCAGCCAGCGCCGAAAGCCAGACCGCGCGGCATCGGAATAGCTGAGAACGGTGTCGTGGTCGTTGTACTCATTGTCGATTTGCCAGGCATGGACATGCGGGTTCTGGCCATATCGGCTGGCATATTCCGTCGCGATCCTTTGCGCCTCGGCCAGGTACACGTCACTGGAGAAGCAATAATGTCTGCGGGACCCATAGCCCCGGACCCGGCCGTCCGGGCCAACCGGCAGAATTTCGGGGTGCTCATCAATCAGCCACTTGGGTGGCGCAGCCGTTGGAGTCGACATCATGATCCGCAGACCGGCCCGCCCCAGAATCTCGATGACATCATCCAACCAGTCCCAGTGAAACCGCCCGCGTTCCGGTTCAATCAGACCCCAGGTGAACTCGGCGATCCGAACCCAATCCAAACCCATCCCGGCCATCCGCGCGGCGTCACTGCGCCACTGGGACGGATCCCATTGTTCGGGGTAGTAGCAAACCCCAAGCTCCAGTTTGCTCATCGGTTGTCCTTTGCCGTGCGCCGTTCGATCCATTTCAGGAAGCTTGCGCAACAGAGAGTGAGTACCACGTACAGAATTGCTGCCGTATTGAACGGCGCAAAGGGCAGAAAGCTTGCTGCCTGAAACTCTCGCATCCTTTGGGTCATGTCGCGGACGGACAGAATGGACAGCAACGAGGTATCCTTGATCATCGCGATAAATTCGTTGCCCAATGGCGGGGTAACGATCCGCAGGGCTTGCGGCAGAACGATCAGCCGCGCCGTCTGCCAGCGCGACAAGCCCAGCGAACTGCCTGCTTCCAGCTGCCCTTTCGGGATGGCCTCGATCCCAGATCGGAATATTTCGGCCATATAGGCCGAATACCCGACCGAAATCGCGATGATCCCGCGTGTCATGTTGGTCATATCAATGCCGCCGCCCGTAGCATCCTTGACCGCGCCCGCCAAGGGCAGGCCGATGTAAAGAATGATAACCAACATCGGAATGCCGCGTATCGTGTCCACGAAAAATTCGGCCCCGACCGCCAAAGGATGCAGCTTGTGCTGTGCGCCGCCAATGGTCAGCGTCAGCAGCAGAAAGCCGAAAACAGCAAAAGCCAGAGCGGGATTCCGGTATTTGTCAGGCAGGAAACTGGTCTGCCACAGAACCGGATAGCCTTGTGAATGAGCATCCACGGGAACAAACGCTCCGGAAACGCTGTCGACGGTTTCAATCTGCTCGAGGGCGGCCGCCGCATCAGTGGCGCTGCGTATGCGGTATTGTTGGTCGCCGGCACCGTCGAACTCTCCAAACCGGATGATGTCAGCCTGCGCCTGTGGTGTGCCGCGCACAATGGCGATGCGCCCTTCGGTGCTTCCGACCAGAACGTAACTGACCTGCGGCTGCATGAAGAAAAAGGCTGATATCGCAAGCAATGCCAGGCTGATGGAACCATACAGAATCGTGGTGCGCGCCCGTGGTTTGAACGATTGCAGCCCCACCCAGATCAAGCCCAGAATGGCCGAGAAGATATAGGCGAAGATGGCTGCGCGAAACGTAATGGCAACGCCCGTCGCGAACTGCCAGTGGGCCATGAACATCAGATAGAACAAAACCGCACCGGTAAGGCATTCCAGCCCCAAAAGAACGCGCCTGCGCCAAGGGGGTTGCAACCGCGCCGACAGCAGGCTCAAGGCGACAACGGCCGTGTATGCGGCCAGAAGAACTTGCAGTCCTGTTTGAACCTGGGTCACGACTTCGGGATACAACACCCACGTCTGACTGGACCGGTCGATCAGGGTTGATGTGTTCTCGCTGAGCGCATGAAAGAAAACGGATTCCGCGAAGGGCATCAAAAGCTGTGGAGATACAAAGCTCATGATCAAAAGCGCAATTGATGTGGGCAGCGCCGCAAGGGCCGAAACGCGCAACCAACCTGGGGCGTGATTGGAAAAACGTACATGCCGGGCGCAGAGATATCCAAGGATTGCAACCGAGACGATCAGCAGAAAGCCGACGAAAATCGGCCCTGCATTGTTGCCGATCCCCAGAATTGCAATCAGAGATCGCAGATATTTCGAGGATGTGGCGAACAGATAGATGATGAAGGGGGCGGCTGCGAGCAATACAAGATTGCTCGGGCGGATCGTGCTGAGACGCGACATGGAACTTCTCCGCTGAAACATGGCCCGGCAACGGCTGCCGCCGGGCCCGGAAGGGCTTGAAGGATCAGTTTGTGCCCCAGTATTTGGCCTTCAGCGTGTCCAGCGTGCCGTCTTCCTGAATGGCGGCGAGACCGGCATTGATTGCATCCACCGTCGGGTCACCTTCCTGAAACACGATACCCAATGGATCCGATTGCAGGCCTGTGATGCCCACGGTCAGTTCTCCGGCAAACTCCTGCTCGTAGGCCGCGGCAGAGGTGCCATCAATGATCACCCCTTGCACGTCTGCGTTCTGAAGCGCCAGAATAGCCGCCGAGAAGTTGTCGTAGAGGCTGACATTCTCGCGCCCTACAAGCTCTTCCGCCAGTTGGGCGTTGGTCGTCGCGGTTTGTGCCGCCAGTTTCTGGCCACCTGCTTTGAAATCCTCAAGCGTCAGATCCGCGTTGTCGACTTGCAGCAGAATGGCCTGACTGACAACGATGTACGGTTCGGAGAAGTCCATAGTCTCTTCACGTTCGGGCGTGATCGACACGCCCGAGATGACCAGGTCGAACTCACCCTGTTGAAGCGCCGCAAAGATGCCGTCCCAAGCGGTGTTTACGAAATTCGGAACGCAATTGATCTTTTCACAGATTGCATTCATCACATCGACATCAAAGCCTACGATTTCACCGGTTGTTTCGTCGACGGTTTCCATCGGGGGATAGGTCGCATCCGTTCCGATCTTGAGAACGCGACCTTCCAGATCGGCGGCAAAGGCCGCTGGCGCTGTCAGCATTGCAAGCGTTGCAACGGCAAATAGGTTTTTGAACATGTTCGGTTTCTCCTCTGTTGGCTCAGTTGGTCTGCGCCATGCCCGGCGCCGGGGTGTCAGGTTGCCGCTCGATCAATGTGGCCCTGATCTTTTTTTGCGTTTCGGACGGATCAACGCCGTCCAGTGCTTTTAGCATGAATTCACCCAGCAGGCGGCTGGTCTCGCCTATCGGCAAATAGTAGGTGCTAGGCGGGGGTATGAAATACTGGCTGAGTTTCAGATCGTCGTTTGAAATGACGACGACATCCCTGCCGACCTGAACGCCCATGTCGGCGGCGGCGGACAAGGCGCCAAGGGTCATCGCCTCGTTGGCGCAAATGATGGCGCTTGGCCGGTTGTGCCTTCGCATGAGCGCCACAAAGGCCCTTTGCCCGGTCTTCGCCGTGGTCGGGCCGGGAAGAACAAGGGCCGGGTCAAACTCCATGCCACCGGCCGACAGAGCATCTGAGTATCCCTGGCGACGTTGACGGGCATAGATCAGATCATCCGGCGGGTTGATAAGCGCTATCCGTTTGTGCCCCAATGCCAGCAGCCGGGCCGTTGCATCATAAGCCGCAGCCTGACTGTCGAGATCCACGTAAGGATGTGGTTGGGCACTGTCACTCATCCCATATGTGACAAACGGAAACCCCTCATCTTGCAGATAGGCGATACGCGGGTCATTCACCCGAGTTCCGGAAAAGATCACGCCGTCTGCCAACCCTTCCTGCACAATGAAATGTAGGGTCTGCAATGCGGCTTCAAGATCTCGTACACTGAAGACACTCAACTCATAGCGTGACCCTTGAACCGCGTCGGATATTCCGGCCAGGATCCGGGTAAACTCCACACCCTCCCATTCTTCAGCGGCACTGCCCGAAACGCTGACCAATACCGCAATCCTGTAGGATTTATTGGTGCGCAGTTTCAGGCCGTCCAGATTGACCCGATACCCAAGCTCGGACGCCGCCTTTTGGATCTCTTCCCGCGTTTCCCGTTTTACCGAAGAAGCGCCACGCAGTGCGTTTGAAACCGTGCCGACTGAATAGCCGGTCATACGGGCGATCGATTTGATCGTTGGCCGCGCCATCAGCCGATACCCCCAAGCCGTTCAGTCAAAAACAACCGGCCTGTTTGCAAGGTACGCCTGTGATCGGCGGTTTCATCATGCTCGACGAAAAGGTCGGTGCACTTGGTGGCTGAAAGGGCTCGTATCGTGGCGTCCCAATCGACAACACCCTCACCCGGATTGCGCCAGCGCCTGTCGCCTGATCCGCCCTGCGGATCCACGTCCTTTGCATGAACAGACAGGATGCGATCCGCATGGCGCGCCAGCAGGTCAGCCGCGTCCTGACCGGCCGCGACGATCCAACCGATATCAGGCTGCCAATAGATGTTTTCTGGCGCCAGAATCTGTTCAAGAGGCGTTTTTCCCGGCGCCCCGAACAGATCATAATCGTGGTTGTGATAGGCTAGGCTGACGCCGTGATCCCTCAGTCGATTTGCCCAATCGGACAACTGGCCCGACACTGCCTTCCATCCCTCGACAGTGCCGGGCCGCGCCTGTGGCGCCAGCCAAGGCATGACCGCCACCTGGCATTCCAAAAGGTGCAGTACTTCAACGATGTCGTCGAAACGCTCGTGGAACTCCTCCCAATCGAAATGTGCAGAACGAAGGTTAAGACCTGATTGATGGACGATGCGCGCCATCTCTTGCGGTGTCATGTCATGCAGACCGGTGGTTTCGATATCCGAAAACCCGCAAGCGGAAACCAACTTCAGTTGGTCCGAGAGGTCACCGCATTGCCGAACCGTGTAAAGCTGCGCCGATACCCGCATTTTTCACCATTGAAACGTTTCAATTATGGTGAAACACAAAACGCAATTCTGTCAAGAACTGCGTTTCGCTGCTATTTGCGCATGGACAATCCATTGTGGAACAGATGCACTTTGTCCGGTGCGGCCGTGACCGAGACCGTCTGGCCACGCAGGTTTCGCTGAACGCCCGGCAGCTTTGCAATGACTGCATCCGCACCATAGGTTTTCTCAAAATACAGCAGCGTGACTTCGCCCAGGGCTTCGGTGAAATCCACCTTGCCGGACAGAATCGCGGAGTCTTCCGTCATGGCCAAGTCTTCGGGGCGCACCCCGATATTGACCTTTTTACCCAGCTCACTGTCTTCGGTTGGAACCGCGGATCTTGCAATCCCGCCTGATGACAGTTCAACGGTGGTCATTTCGCCGGTTCCGGTGATTGTGCCGGAAAGCAGGTTCATGGACGGCGAACCGATGAACTGCGCAACAAACTCGTTGTCAGGCGCCTCATACAGTTCAAGCGGTGTCCCGACCTGCGCGATGCCCTTGTTGGCCAATACCACGATCCGACTGGCCAGGGTCATCGCCTCGACCTGATCGTGGGTCACGTAGATCATGGTGCTGTCAGGCATGGCCTCTTTCAGACGCGCGATCTCGATCCGCGTGGCCACCCGAAGTGCCGCGTCGAGGTTCGAGAGGGGTTCGTCGAACAGATACACCTTTGGGTCACGTACGATCGCGCGCCCGATGGCAACCCGTTGACGCTGCCCCCCAGAAAGAGCTTTTGGCAGGCGGTCCAGGAATGGTTCCAGCTGAAGGATTCGAGCGGCACGGTCTACGGCAGCATCAATCTCGGCTGTGGGCATCTTCGCGATTTTCAGGGCAAAGGCCATGTTCTCGCGAACGGTCATGTGGGGATACAAAGCATAGCTTTGAAACACCATCGCGATGCCCCGCTGTGCAGGAGGAACATCGTTCATGACCTGCCCTTCGATTTCCAGCGTGCCGCCTGTAATCTTCTCCAACCCGGCGATCATCCGCAGCAGGGTGGACTTGCCGCATCCGGAAGGACCGACAAAAACGATCAATTCGCCTTGTTCGATGTCGAGGTTGATGTTCTTCAAAACATCGACAGGGCCATAGGACTTGGCGACATCCGTTAGGTTGAGCTCAGACATGCTTTATCCCTTTTTCCTGTACATCAGGATGAACTGCGCCGCGTTCAGGACAACGTTGCCGCTTCCTTCGACACCGCCCAGGTCCTGACCCATGACCTGCCAACTGCCTTCGGGCAGATTGAACGCGGCAGAATCCGTGCCCAGATTGAACGCGCAGAATATCTGCTCATGAGAATCCTCACGCACAAAAGACAGAATCGAACCCGTTTCCGTCATGCCGGTCTGCGCCCCCGTTGCCAAAGCAGGATGCGCATGCCGCAAGGCAATGGCGCGACGGTAGTGGTTCAACATCGAGCTTGGATCCGCCTCCAATCGGTCCACCGCCTGCACGGCCTGCTGTGCGCTTACCGGCAGCCAGGGCTCTGCGGTGCTGAAACCCGATTGTTCATCTTGTGCTGCCCAAACCATCGGTGTGCGGCAGCCGTCGCGGCCTTTGTATTCGGGCCAGAACTCGATGCCATAGGGGTCTTGCAGTTTCTCGAACGGCACATCCGCTTCGTGCAGGCCCAGCTCCTCGCCCTGATAGAGGCAGGCAGAGCCGCGCAGGCACATCATGAGAACCGCGTGCTGGCGGGTTGCGGCGTCATCCAAATTCCAGCGCGAGACGTGACGCTGCACGTCGTGGTTGGAAAATGCCCAACATGGCCACGCGTCACCTGCCTTCGCTTCCAGCTGGTCAAAAACGTGCTTGGTGTAAGTGGCGGTCAATGAACGTTTTTCCAGGAACTCGAAGGCATAGCACATGTGCATCCGCTTATCCCCGGATGTGTATTCGCCCATAATCTCGAGCCCACGCTGCGCATCTCCGACCTCGCCCAGACAAGCCCGGCCTTCATATTCGTCCGTCAAGGCCCGCAGTCTTTCGAGGAAGGCGATGTTCTCGGGCTGGCTTTTTGAAAACAGGTGGTCCTGATGGTTGTAGGGGTTCACGGCCGGTGCGATCGTGGCGTTGCGTTGATCCATCGGCAGCGCGGGATTGTCGCGCAGCGCCTTGTCGTGGAAATAGAAATTGATGGTATCCAGCCGAAAGCCATCCACCCCCAAATCAAGCCAGAACCGCGCCACGTCCAGCAACGCATCCTGAACATCCGGAGAGTGGAAATTCAGATCCGGCTGCGATGTCAGGAAGTTGTGCAAATAATATTGCAGGCGTCGGGCATCCCATTGCCAGGCCGAGCCGCCGAAGATCGAAAGCCAGTTGTTCGGTGGCGTGCCATCCGGTTTGGGATCCGCCCAAACATACCAGTCGGATTTCGGGTTTTCACGACTGCTGCGGCTTTCGATGAACCAAGGGTGCTGATCGGATGTATGCGACAGAACCAGATCAATCATGATCCTCAGACCCTTGGCATGGGCCTGATCCAAAAGCTCTTTGAAATCCGCCAGCGACCCGAACATGGGGTCGACATCGCGGTAATCGCTGACGTCGTAACCAAAATCCTTCATCGGCGATTTGAAAAACGGCGAGATCCAGATTGCATCAACGCCCAGAGAGGCGATGTAGTCCAGTCGCGCAGTGATGCCCTTCAGATCGCCGATCCCATCCCCGTTGCTGTCCTGAAAACTGCGTGGGTAGATCTGATAGATCACACCACCGCGCCACCAGTCCGAAGACAGTTTCGTTGCTTTGCATTGTTCAAGGTTGTTCTGCACGTTCATCAGACGCCTCTATTTGACAGATCCGGCCAACAGGCCCCGGACCAGGTATTTTTGCATTGCGAAGAAGACGACCAGCGGCACGAAGATCGAAACAAAGGCAGCGGTCGCAAGGATTTCCCAATTGCCGCCACGTGTACCCAGCAGCTCGACGATGCGGTTCGTCATCACGGTTGTCTGGCCGGTCGCGTCGATCAGGAAAACCTTGGCAACAAGCAGGTCATTCCATGTCCACAGGAACTGGAAGATCGCGAAAGACGCCAGCGCCGGGAAGCTGAGTGGCAGGATCAGTTTGGTAAAGATCTGAAACTCGGTGGCACCGTCGACGCGGGCGTTCTCGATCAGATCACGCGGCAATCCGGCCATGTAGTTGCGCAGCAGGTAAATCGCCAGGGGCATCCCAAACCCTGTATGCGCAAGCCAGACACCCAGATAGCCCTTGCCGATCCCGATATTGAGGTGAAACTTCAGCAACGGGATCAAGGCCAATTGAAGCGGAACGACCAAAAGGCCAACAACGGCCGCGATCAGCAGGGCGCGCCCGGGAAACTCCATCCATGCCAGCGCATAAGCCGCAAAGGCAGCAACAAGAATCGGGATGATCGTTGCGGGGATGGTCACCGTCAGCGTGTTGAAAAACGCCTTGGCCATGCTGTCCGTACTGCTTTGATCCAGAAGAACCTTTCGGTAGTTTTCCAAAGTGAACTCGGGTGGCAGTTCCGCTGTTACGAAGATGCGCGCACCACGTTTCCCGGTGAATTCCTCGGTGTTTTCCATCCGATAGTTGCCCGCCGCATCCACCGTGATCGTACCACCTCGGCGCAGCTCGGCTGTTTGGCCCGGTTCAAATGCATCAACCTCGCGCGAACTGATCCCCCATCTGGAAATCGTTGCTTGCTCATCTTCGCCGAACAACGCCCCCTGAATGACATACACTCCGTTTTCCAGCACCTGCGTCTCGGGCGCGGCACTGCGAAGCGTCAGGTTTTGTTCAGAGGGAAACAGCGACCGCCACCAGCCGCTGGACGAAATCTGATCTGCCGTCCGAAAGGACGAAATCAGCAAGCCAAGCGTAGGAATGACCCAAAGAGCCACCAGGAAGATGACTGACAGATGCACCACCCATCTGAGCGCGGGTTTGGTTCCGGCGATATCGCTCATGGCTTACTCCATCTCCTTGCGCGCGTTGCGCACGTTCCAGACGAGGATCGGCGTAACGAGCAACATGATCACCATGGCCGAGGCGGATCCGACGCCCCAGTCATTGGCGCGGAAAAGCTTGTCGTACATGTAGTTTGCCAGCACCTGTGTCTCCCACTGGCCGTTGGTCATGGCAAAGACGATGTCAAACACTTTGAGAACGGTGATCGTGATCGTCGTCCAAACAACAAGGATCGTGGTTTTGATCTGCGGTACCTTGATCTTGAAGAAGATCTGAAAGGGATTGGCCCCATCCAAAATGGCCGCCTCGATGGTTTCTTCGGGAATACCGCGCAAGGCCGCCGACAGGATGACCATTGCGAAACCCGTCTGTATCCAGATCAGGACAACCATCAGAAAGAAACTGTTCCAGAAAGGAATTGTTAACCACGTGTTGGGTTCGGTGCCGCCGAAGAAGATGTACAGCGCGTTCAGGATGCCTATCTGGTCCTGTTCCGCTGGTCGCGCATCATAAACCAATTTCCAGATCACCGATGCACCAACAAATGAAATGGCCATCGGCATGAAAATCAGGGATTTGGCAAAGTTGCCCCAGCGGATGCGGTCGGTCAGTTGCGCCACGAGAAGACCAAAAGCCGTTGACATGGCCGGCACGACAATCAGCCAGAACATGTTGTTGCGCATGGCTTCCCAAAACTTCGGCTCGGCCGCCATTTGGGTATAGTTGTCCAAGCCAACCCAACGGTATCCGCCACCGGGCACGCGTTCCGTAAGCGAAAGGCGCAAGGTTTCAACCACCGGATACGCCAGATACAGCCCCAATGCAGCAAGCGCCGGGAACAGGAACAACCACGGGCGGATCAGGTTCGCGCGGTTGATGTTTCGGCCCGCATTTGGCCCGCGCGGCGGAAACAGGACTTTGTCCAGAAACTGGTTGGAAAGATAGAAGTAGCCCACGCAACCCGACACGCCGATGGCGATCGTCAGCAGGCCTTGTAGTGCGGGTGTCATGATACGCCCATCCGTTCGGCAAACGGGGCGGCCTCAGGACCGCCCCATGAGTTGGTCACTTGATTGCGTCCCAGGACGCCTGGATTTCACGTGCCACGGTGGCTGCATCTTTTGCACCCGACGAGTAATCGACCATCCCGGTCCAGAACGTACCTGCCCCGACCGCACCGGGCATCAGATCGGACCCGTCAAAGCGGAAGGTCGTAGCGTTGGTCAGAATTTCGCCCTGTCCGCGCTGTGAATCATTCGAATAGTTCGCGGGATCTGCACCCAGATGGGGCGTCAGGAAACCATCCTGCGACATCATGATCTCATGGGCGAAAGGTGTCTTGAGGAACTCCAGAAAGGCTTCGGCTGCGGGATTTGGGTTGGTGACTGTGAACAGGGTCCCTGCCCCAAGCACCGGTGTCCCAAGGTCTTTTTCTGCGTAAGCCGGGAAATAGAAGAAGTCAGCATCCACCCCCAATTCGGTGCCTTCCGGAAAATAGGCGGGAATAAACGAAGCCTGACGATGCATCATGCAACCGGGCGGGCTATCGAACAGACCTTTGGGGCTGTCACGGAAATCGATTGCCGCCGTGTCGTCTGCGTCACCTACCACATAGTCGTCATTGCGGGTGAAGCTGCCATATTCCTCAATCGCGGCTATGACGCGGGGATCATCGAACTTCATTTCGTTCGACACCCATTGGTCATAGACTTCAGGTGGTTGCGTACGCAGCATAAGATCCTCGACCCAGTCCGTCGCAGGCCAACCCGTTGCGCCGCCCGAGGCCAGACCGACGCACAAGGGCGTCTCGCCGTCCTCGACCATCTGATCCATCAGAGCTTTGAACTCTTCCATGGTTTCGGGCACTTCATACCCAAAGTCTTCGAAATTTTCGGGCACGTACCAAACCAGCGATTTGACGTTCACATTGAAGAAGAACCCGTAAAAATCGTCAGACCCTTCTGCGTTCTCAAACGTACCCAGATCGACCCAGGATTGACCCGCGGCGAAGTTTTCCTTGATCC
The DNA here is from genome assembly GCF_056540885.1 of Ruegeria sp. AL12. Lineage (NCBI taxonomy): Bacteria > Pseudomonadati > Pseudomonadota > Alphaproteobacteria > Rhodobacterales > Roseobacteraceae > Ruegeria > Ruegeria sp. AL12. Next base: position 208,088 of record NZ_JBQFXN010000002.1, read on the forward strand.
AATCCGCAGTGCCTTCGGCCAACGGCGTCAGATAGCCTTGTTTTGCGAGGTTTGCCGCCAGACCAGGCTGCGGGAAAACAGTCAGATTCGGCGCCGAGCCTGCGGCCGCATCAATCAGGATCTGCTGTTCCAGAGAATCCGAACCCACATAGCTGGAATTCGCGCCTGTTGCCTCATCGAAATAGGCCACGAGGTTTTCGAAGGACTTGCCCTCGCCAGCCAGCCAGGGGCCGAAAATGGTCAGGCTTTCGCCGGACAGATCATTCGCTTCGGCAAAGGCCTGAAACCCATCCCAGTCAAAACTGCCCTCGCCGACGGCGTGGATCATCTCACCCTCTGCCTGAACTGATCCGGCCATCAGGGCGAGTGCCGCCGCACCTGCGTAAAGCCCGTGTTTCATCAAATCCTCCTCCCAAGCTTTCATGTATTCAAAGACTCGCTTTCAAAGCGCTTTGGATAGCCCGTGTTATCCGCCAACATCGGCGCCCTGTCAATATTTTGCTTCCCAGCGCCAAAATAAATTATATTTTCTGCTTTCAATGCAAAACAAGTTGACGGATGCCGTATTTGCTCACAAAACAAAAAAGAGCCACTCAATTTAAGGCGCTTTGAATCGTAAAATGAACCTGAAGCAGCTCTCGGAAGTTCTGGGCCTTTCGCAAACTACGGTCAGCCGGGCGCTGAACGGGTACCCCGAAGTGAGCGAGGATACACGTGCGCGCGTTCAAGCCGCGGCGCGCAAACACGGGTACCGGCCGAACAGTCGCGCCAAAGGGCTTGCGACCGGACGATCGATGGTGATCGGCCACGTCATTCCCAGCTCGTCCCGGCATGAAATGGTCAACCCGATCTTCGGGGATTTCGTCGCCGGTGCCGCAAAGAAATACGCTGAACATGGCTATGACATGATGTTCACCAATGCCGACGACACTTCGATTGAAGAAGCGTATCGGAGTCTTTTTCAGCGCGGCGCGGTGGACGGAGTCGTGCTGCAAGGCCCCAAAGTGAACGAACCACGGATCGAAGTCCTGACCCGCATGGGCGTCCCATTCATCGTGCACGGGCGCTCGACCGGCGTCGATGCTCAGTATGACTGGATCGACGTGAACAACAAAAGTTCGTTCATGCGCGCCACCCGCTTTCTGATTGACCTTGGCCATCGCCGGATCGCTCTGATCAACGGTCTGGAAGATATGGATTTTGCCCAACGCCGCCGCGACGGATATCTTGAGGCGCTTGGTCAGGCCGGGCTTGCGCCCGATGCCGATCTGATGCGCAGCGCTGAAATGACAGAGGTTTACGGCCATCACGAAACGCAGAACATGTTGCGCCTCGATTCCCCTCCGACCGCTATTTTGTGTTCATCGATGATCTCTGCCATCGGCGTACGGCGTGCGCTGTCCGAAAACGGGCTTGAGATGGGTAGGGATGTGTCAGTGATCGCCCATGACGACGACCTGTCCTATTTGAAGAACGGGCAGGATGTTCCGATTTTCACGGCAACGCGCTCATCCGTCCGTCAGGCGGGTGAAATGGCGGCTGACATGTTGATCCAGCGCATCAAATCCCCGAATGATCCCGTCAAAACCCGGCTGCTGGAGGCCGAGCTGGTCGTTGGCAGGTCAACCGGCCCTGCGCCTAACAGGGTGCAACCATGAAACACGCACGCGCTGATTTTCCCAAGGATTTTCTCTTTGGTGTTGCCACTTCTGCGTACCAGATTGAAGGCCACGCACAGGGCGGGGCGGGGCAAACTCATTGGGATACCTTTGCGGCGTCACCGGGCAACGTGGTGCGCGGGGAAAACGGAGACGTGGCCTGTGATCACCTGAACCGGTTCGAACAGGATTTCGATCTGGTGCGCGAGGCCGGGTTTGACTGTTATCGTTTTTCGACCAGCTGGGCACGCGTGCTGCCGGACGGGCGTGGTCAGGTCAATCAGGCAGGGTTGGATTATTATGACCGATTGGCGGACGCCCTGCTGGAACGCGGTATCCGCCCCTGCGTGACGCTTTATCACTGGGAATTGCCGTCGGCGCTTGCGGATCAGGGGGGATGGTGCAATCGCGATATCGCGGATTGGTTCGCGGATTATACGCAGGTCATCATGGGTCGGATCGGCGACCGGATGTTCAGTGCCGCGCCGATCAACGAACCCTGGTGTGTCAGTTGGCTGAGCCATTTTGAAGGCCACCATGCGCCCGGTCTGCGCGATATCCGCGCCGCAGCCCGGGCGATGCATCACGTTTTGTTGGCCCACGGGCGGGCGATTCAGGCCATGCGCAGTCTTGGGATGGGCAATCTGGGTGCCGTGTTCAACCTCGAATGGTCAGAGCCAGCAGATGACAGCACGGAAGCGCGGCTTGCGGCAGATCGCTACGATGCAATCTACAACCGGTTCTTCCTAGGCGGGGTTTTCAACAAAGAATATCCCCAAACCGCCTTGGAGGGGTTGGAGCCGCACCTGCCCAAGGGCTGGCAGAACGACTTTGAAACCATCGGCACACAGGTCGATTGGTGCGGGTTGAACTACTATACCCGAAAATTGATTGCCCCGGCGGACGCCGCCTGGCCCGGCCTGCAAGAGGTTCCCGGACCGTTACCCAAAACGCAGATGGGATGGGAAATCGATCCCTCTGCCCTTACCCGCTTTCTTGTCAGAACAAGGAAAGACTATACGGGCGCGTTGCCAATCTATATCACCGAAAACGGAATGGCGAGTGAGGCGCGCGTGCAGGACGATGATCGTATCGATTATCTCGACAAGCACCTTGCGGCCGTACTGGACGCTTTGGCACAAGGTGTTCCGGTGAATGGCTATTTTGTCTGGTCGCTGCTGGACAATTATGAATGGGCCTTCGGGTACGAAAAGAGGTTTGGACTGGTGGACGTGGATTTCGAAACACTTGCGAGAACGCCCAAAGCGTCTTTCATGGCGCTGAAATCCGCCCTGTCCGGTACTCAGAGCGTCTCTCAGCCGTTAGCGCAACCATTCGGTGCCGTGCATGAGCATTGGAACCTGGTTGCGGATATCGGCGGTACGAACACTCGTCTGGGCGTCGTCACGAACGGAGAATTGGCAGATCTTCGGAAACACCCGACGGGGACATTGGAAGACCTGCTCGAGGCGTTCCATGACCTCAGGGACGAGATCGGAACCAACCCACAGGCCGTCGTAGCAGCCGGAGCCGGGCCGGTCAGGGACGGAACAATTCAGTTGACCAACGCGAACCTGGATCTTTCGGAAACCGAGCTGACGAAAGCAACAGGAGCAGAGCGCACTTTTGTCATAAATGATTTCACCGCTGCGGCGTGGTCGGTGGCCGAGGTGACCAGGTCGGATGTTGCGGTCTTGCAGGGTCAGGAGGCGCCGCCCACAGGCACACGGCTGGTTGTAGGGCCCGGAACCGGGCTTGGCGTTGGTGCTTTGCTTTTTTCCGAAGGCAGGTATCACACGGTCTCCGGCGAAGGCGGGCACGTGGGCCTGTACCCGCGCCATCGCGACGAAGTTGATATCTTTGAGGCGGCACGTCGCATCGCACCGGGCTGTTTCTTTGGGGACAGCCTGGCGCTGGAAGCAGAAATGTTCCTGAGCGGAACCGGCCTGCCGATCCTTTATCAGGCGGTTGAATTGGCATCCGGTCAAGCGCGAACTCAGGCGCGCTCCGCAAAGGACATTCTGAACGATGCCCGCAACGGCACCGATCTGGTCGCCGAAAAGGCGGCGCAGATTTTTACCACCCACTTAGGTGCTTTGATGGGTGATCTGGCGGTCACCTTGATGCCGGAGGGGGGCGTTTTCCTTGTCGGCGGCGTTGCCGAGAAAAACCGCTGGCTATTCAGTGACAACTTCAAGGATGCGTTCAACGGCGGCGGCCGCTTCAGCGACTTGCGCCGCTCCCTGAACCTTTACGTGTCTGAACAGGCAGAGTTCGGGATCATCGGCGCAAACAACTTCTGCAAGAACGCGCTGAGACAGCAACCAGACTAACCGAAGTTTCTTACCTAGAAGGACCAAGACATGATCCTGTGCTGTGGTGAAGCGCTGATAGATATGATTTCAGAACCGACCGCATCGGGCGCAATTGGTTTTGTGCCACATACTGGTGGTGCAGTTCTGAACACAGCCGTCGCGATGGGACGTCTGGGTGTTCCGGTAGGGATGCTGACAGGTTTGTCATCGGACATGTTCGGCCAGCAATTGATTGATGCGCTGAAAGCGAGCCATGTGGACACGACACATGTGATCATCTCGGACCGTCCCACCACGCTTGCCTTTGTGCAGCTCTCGGATGGACACGCGACTTACAGCTTTGTCGATGAAAACACCGCGGGCCGGATGTTGCTGCCCGAAGACATGCCCGATCAGCTTCCTGCTGTCTCTGCCCTGTATCTCGGTGGAATCAGCCTTGCGTGTGAACCTTGCGCAGATGCCTATGCCGCCCTTCTGGACAGCCACGGTTCCGACCGGGCAGTGATGCTGGACCCGAATATCCGCCCGGATTTCATCAAGGATCAAACCCGGTTTCGGACGCGTTTGAACCGCATGATCTCGCGTGCGGATATCGTCAAGGTTTCAGACGAGGACCTGGACTGGATCATTCCGGGCGCTGAAGCCGAATCCGCAAAAGCGTCTGTGCTGTTGCAGGCGGGTCCTTCCGTTGTCATCGTCACCCGTGGCAGTGACGGGGCGCACGGTTACCTGGCGGATGGTTCCGAAGTCTCGGTTCCCGTGAAGCCCGTTGAGGTGGTCGATACGATCGGCGCAGGTGACACGTTCAACGCCGGCGTTCTGACCGAGCTCAGCCGCGCAGGGCATCTGACCAAGTCAGGTCTGCGCGGATTGACGGTTGAAAGCCTGCAAGCAGCCATGGAACTGGGCGCTGACGTGGCGGCCGTGACCGTTTCCCGAGCCGGGGCAGAACCCCCGTGGGCGCACGAACTTTGATCTGCGGGATGGCATGATGAAACGATCCGAAATCAACCACTTCAAGCCCTAAGCCCAGACGTTCATTCAATCTTTCGGAGCCGTGTTGCCACCCTTTGCGGATTGATCGCCCGAGAAAATGCGCATCTCTTTGGTCGAAACTGTCCGCAGCCGCAAGCTGGGATGGGACATTACCAATTACGCACAAGGCCATTTCGACGAACATTGCCTATTCCTGTTCACTCTAAACAATGGTGAGGTGAAGGATCTGAAATCCGGGCGTGGGATGCTCTGTGCAGAAAAACTGTTGATCTCGAAAGACGATCAGCTTTCTCCGATGCACCGGCATATCGTTAAGGCAGAAGACATCATCAACAGGGGCGGCGGCGATCTCGTTCTGGAAATTCATGCGTCGGATCCAAACGGTGGCGTCGACCGCGACAACCCGGTGACGGTCCCCAGCGATGCCTGCCCCGTAACCTTGCAACCCCAAGAATACGTGCGGCTGAAGCCGAGGCAAAGCGTAACTCTGATGCCCGGCATCTGGCACGCTTTTTGGGCCGAGCGCGGCGATTGCCTTATTGGCGAGGTATCGACCGTGAATAACGACCGCACCGACATTGGGTTTGAAAAGCCAATTCCACGGTTTTCAAAGGTCGAGAAAGATTCCGAACCGGATTTCCTTCTTGTATCAGACTATTGACACCGTTCGGTCCGGGCTGGCGCAGCAGGACAGCTGGGTCAGCTGTCGCAATTCCATCTACCAACGCCTTCGTCTGCCGCTTGACAAGTCTGGCATTGCCAGACTAGCTGAGCGGGATGGTTCCATAAGGGATGAAAATGGGAACACGGTGCGGCACTGGAATGTGCCAAGTCCGTGACTGCCCCCGCAACTGTAAGCGGTGAGCGACGCCACTTCACCACTGACCCGCATGGGTTGGGAAGGTCGGCCAAGCAACGACCCGCAAGTCAGGAGACCTGCCATCGCACTATAAACCAACCCGAGGCGGGGCGTCTCGGAAGGAGGCTTGATGGCGCGTTTGCGTAATATCCGGGTATGTGCCCTCTGTCTGCGTCTGGCAAACGACGGAGATGGCGATGACCTGCTATTCTGATCACTACGTTCTGATCTGTTCAACATGTCAGGGGGCGATGTCTGCCGAGGCTGCGCAAGACGTGCTGGATGCCCGGTTGCCTGACGGTTTTGAAACCCGAATGGTGGCCTGCATGGCAGGTTGTGAACGGGCCATGACCGTCGGATTTCAGGCCCCGGGCAAAGCGCAGTACCTGTTTGGCGATATCACGACATCACACGACCTGTCCGCCCTGGTCGAATTCGCGACCCAGTTCGGCGACAGTGACGATGGCTGGACCAGCGCCTCGGACCGCCCCCCGGCCCTTTTCGCAAAGACCTTGTCGCGCATGCCCGCATTGCCGTCCGGGGGGGGATCATGAGCTTTCTGGTTGCCGAGAATTTGGAGTACTACGCGCTCAATGGCGATGTCCTGTTGCAGGATGTATCCTTTCGTCTGGAAGAAGGATCAATTCTGGCAATCGCAGGGCCGAACGGCGCCGGCAAGACCACTCTGCTGAAACTGCTGTGTGGGATCGAACGGATTGCCTTGGGTGATGTTTGGATAGAAGGCCAAAGCCTTCGGACCCTGTCCGCCCGCCAACGTGCCCGCTCCATTGCTGTGGTCGGGCAGCAGGAAATGCCTGACGGGCGGATGCGCCTGCAAGACTATGTTGCGCTGGGGCAAATCCCGATTCAAGGCGAACGTTCGATGGCTCAGCACAAGGCTGATCTGGAACGGGTTCTGACGACGACCGAGCTGTCGCATTTTGCCAACAAAACGATGGGTCAGCTGTCCGGCGGAGAACGTCAGCGCGCACATATCGCGCGCGCGTTGGCCCAGAATCCGTCCTTGCTGTTTCTGGACGAGCCAACCAACCATCTGGACCCCGATGCCAAGGGGCACATGCTGTCTCTGGTCGCTGATCTGGGGGTAACTGTCGTCATGATCGTCCATGATCTGGTCATGATCCCGGAATTCGCCACCCATGTGGCGCTGATGAAAGCCACGCGTCTGACGGGGTTCGGGCCTGTTGTCGAAGTTCTGACCCCAGACCGGGTACGTGAGACATTCGGCGTGGATTATCTGTGCTTTCAGCACGAAGGCCGCATGATCCCCGCACTGGATATCCGAAAACGGAAACTGTCATAATAACAGGAACTTAAATATGATGCAGAAACTCTGGCCAGTGGTCGTCTTCGCTGGCTTGGCAAGTGGGGTGGCCGCAGAGGGCGTCACCGTGGACAATTGCGGCGAACCGCTGGCTTTTGACTCGGCGCCGGAACGTCTGGTCGTGCATGACATGAACATGACGGATATGGCCTTTGCGCTCGGCCTTCAGGACAAGATCGTGGGGCTTACCGGAATTACCGGCTGGTACAAAACAAGCCCTGATTTTGATGCTCAGCGTGGCGACATCCCAGAGCTTGCCCCCAAATACCCGACCATTGAAAACCTTGTGGCCGTCGAACCCGATCTGTTTTTTGCCGGTTGGTACTATGGCATGAAACCCGGCGGTGACGTCACGCCCGACACGCTGGAACCCTTTGGTATCAAGACCATGATCCTATCCGAAAGCTGCGTGCATCTGGACAAGGATCGCCCCGAGGCCAGCATGAACCTGTTGTTTGATGACGTTCTGCGTCTGGGCACGGTCATGCAGGTCGAGGACAAGGCCGAGGCGCTGGTTGCCCGCTGGAAGGACCAACTGTCCGCCATCGAAGCAAAAACAGCCGATCTGGCGAAGCCCCGCGTATTCCTGCTGGACGGGCCGGCCGATGCTCCGTTTACCGCGGGCAAGTTCGCCATTCCCGATGCAATGATCGCAGCCGCGGGTGGCGAGAACGTGACGCATGATCTGGATACCAGCTGGGGTCGCACGTCGTGGGAGGCCGTCGCCGCGGCTAACCCGGAATTTCTGGTGCTGCTCGACTATCAGTCCGGCAACGGCGCAGAGGACACTTTCCAGTTCCTCAAGGATCACCCGGTGATGTCACAAACGGACGCGGTAAAGAACGAGCGCTGGATTGGCCTGCGTTACGAGGAACTGACGCCCGGCCCGGCAAATATCGAGGCGATCGAGAAGATGGCGAAGGCGATGCACCCGGAGACCAACTGATATGGTCCGATTGGGCCGTTTGATTTTGCTGGGGGCGGTTGTTCTGACCGCCCTTTTGCTGTTGTCCATCGTCTACGGGACCACCCCAATCCCCGTGCGCGAAGTTTTTTCGGCCATCGGCCTTGGAACCGGTCTGGTGGACGGAGACATGACGCCTTTGCACCGGATCGTCTTCGACCTTCGCCTGCCCCGCGCCCTGTTTGCCGCCGTGATTGGTGCGGGACTGGGCGTCGTTGGTGTTGTTTTGCAAACAACGACGCGAAACGATCTGGCAGATCCGTTTCTGTTCGGTCTGTCCTCTGGTGCAGCTGCTGGCGCCGTTCTGGTGATCACCGTCACGGGTGATGTCCTGGGAATTTGGACGTTGCCGCTGGCGGCATTTTGCGGTGGTTTGATCGCGTCCGGCATTGTTCTGGCGCTGGTTCAGGGCTTGCGCACAAGCGCACCCGAAAAACTGATCCTGGCTGGCCTGGCGGTGTCCTTTCTGTTTTCCGCAATCACCAACTACCTGATTTTCTCTGGCGACAATCGCGCTGCTCATTCGGTGATATTCTGGATGCTTGGCGGTCTGGGACTGGCAAGATGGGAAACGTTCCCGCTTGTCCTGATCGGATTGGGCCTGATCCTGAGCTATTCACTTTACCGCAGCCGGTGGCTTGACGCGCTGCTGACCGGGGATTTCACAGCCTCGTCACTGGGTATTCCCGTTCAAGGACTGCGGTTCAGCATGTTTTTCGTTGCCGCGTTGGCGACGGCCAGTTTCGTTTCCGTTGCCGGTGTCATCGGCTTTGTCGGGCTGATGGTGCCTCATATTGCACGCGGCATCGCCGGAACTCTGCACCGAAACCTGCTGATCGTCTCGGCGATCGTGGGCGCGATTCTGCTGACATTGTCCGATATCTTGTCACGCCTTCTTCTGGCTCCGCAGGAGTTGCCCGTGGGAATCGTCACAACGTCGATAGGATCACTTTTTGTCTTTTTGTATTTGTTCAAATCTGATCGCGGGAGCTAGTTTTCCAGGGTTGCGCAACACTGTCATTTTTCGACATTGATTAGGTCAAGCAGTTCAGCATGCAGTTCAGGGGTTGCGGCGGAAACGACCGCGCCATCTGAATCGAGGGTTAACGCATGCCCGTGCCAATCGGTCATCACTCCGCCAGCAGCCGTGATCAGAGGTGAGAGCGCCAGATAGTCATAAGGTTGCAGATCGTAATCCACCACAGCATCGACATGGCCCGAAGCAAGCAAGGCATGGGGATAACAATCATAGGCAAATCGGCGCGTCTGCCCTGCATTCATCAGCCGACTGAACAGGTCAGGATGATCGCGATAAATTTTGTCGCCTTCATTCACGTACAAAACCGATTGATCCAGACGCGTGGTGTTCGACACCTCTATCGGTTGCCCGTTCAGGCTGGCCCCGTCACCAACCACACCCAAATAGGTCTCATGCAAGGCCGGCATTCCGACCAGGCCCAACCGAGGGCGCCCATCCACAAGGTGCGCCAAAAGGAACCCGAACAAAGGATGGCCGGACAGAAACGAACGGGTTCCGTCAATGGGGTCAATCACCCACATATGACGCCCGTCGCCTGCTTCTTGCCCGTGCTCTTCGCCAAAGATGCCGTGTCCGGGAAAATGCTGTTTCAGGTAAGAGCGTACTTCTGCCTCAACTGCCTTGTCGGCCTGCGTCACCGGGCTTTCATCCTGTTTGAATTCAATGCCCAAAGACCCCCGAAAAAACCGCATCGCGGATTCCGAGGCAATATCAGCAATCTTCATCGCATGTTCAGTCAACGCATCTGGGGTTACCATTTCCGGTCCTTTCGGCTGAAGTCATCCAATCTCCGACGGATGAAAGGTTGATTGCCCTGAAAGCTGAATGAGAAGTCTTGCAGTTCAGTTTTCGGATGGGCATGAGGTGTGACAATACTGAAACTTTATCAATGGCTTATGGATCGAAATTCGTCAGATTCGACGAACATTCGGACACTCGGGGCGGATTTGCCCTGTTTGCATGCTTTCCCCATGTGTTCCGATTGCCGTGCGTGTGTCGGTAGATCTGCTCTTGCACTCTCGGGTCAGGTCTTCACCCGGCTCATCTGCGGGTCGAAAAGCGGTTGCAGCGTCACTTCGCAAGGAACCCTCTGAGTGGCGACATCCAATTCATATGTCCCTGATGTGACGTATTGTGCGTCGACACCGTTGGCGTTTCGGATGTAACCGTAGCCGATCGACTTTTCGACGGTGTAACCATAGCCGCCCGAAGTCAGCCATCCGACCCTTTCGCCATTCCGATAGATCGTTTCACGCCCCAGAAGAACAACCTCGGGGTCAACCGTGAAACATGCCAGCATCTTCTTTACGCCGCCGGTTTTTTGCGCCTCAGATGCGGCGCGCCCTTTGAAATCAATATTTTTCCGGAGTTTCACGGCCCAGCCCAAGCCGTTTTCGAACGGCGTATGATCCGGCCCGATATCCGAGCCCCAGGCGCGATAGCCTTTTTCAAGACGCAGCGATTCAATCGCCCTGTAGCCCGCATTGATCAATCCATGCGGGCGCCCTGCCTCCATCAAGGCGTCATACACGGTCTGTGCATATTCCACCGGCAGGTGCAGCTCCCAGCCCAGTTCACCCACATAAGTCACGCGCAGCGCCTTGACCGGGCACCCCGCAATGCCGATGGTGCGGATCGTGCCAAACTTGAACCCGCTGTTCGAGACATCATCGCGCGTCACCGCCGCCAGAATCTCACGCGATTTTGGCCCCATCAATGACAGAACCGCATTCGATGAGGTGATATCGAAAAGCTGGCAATTCATGCCCTCGGGAATGCTGCGGTTGATCCAGTCGAAGTCATGGGTGGCATAGCCGGTGCCGGTGACGATATAGAACTCATCATGGGCCACGCGCCCAACGGTCAGGTCACACTCGATCCCGCCCTTGTCGTTCAGCATTTGGGTATAGACAAGCGCACCAACCGGCTTGTCCACATCATTGGCGCAGATCCAGTTCATCGCTGCCAAAGCATCCGGGCCCTTGAGGGCGAATTTGGCGAAAGAGGTCTGATCGAACAACACAGCCGCTTCGCGTGCCGCTTTATGTTCGCGCCCGACGGCATCGAACCAGTTCTGGCGGCCAAAGCTGTATTCATCCTTGGGCACCTCGCCCTTTGACACGTCCGCGTACCAGTTGGGGCGTTCCCAGCCCAGTTTCTCGCCAAAACACGCGCCCTGCTTTTTCAGCGTGTCATAAAGCGGCGATTTTCGGCAGGGGCGGCCCGAGTCATGTTCCTCATGCGGCCAACCCATTGTGTAGTGTTTGCCATATGCCTCGACGGTACGGGTGCGAACCCAGTCGGTGTCGAAATGCGGGCGGCCAAAGCGGCGGATATCGGCAGACCACAAATCGAAGGGCGGCTCACCCTTGTGCACCCATTCCGCCAGCGCCATGCCAGCACCACCGCCAGCCGCAATGCCAAAGGCATTGAAGCCCGCACCGACGAAGAAATTCCTCAACTCGGGCGCTTCACCGATGATGAAATTGCCGTCGGGCGTGAAGCTTTCCGGCCCGTTGGTCAGCGTCTTGACGCCTGCCGTTTCCAACGCGGGCACGCGACCCAGCGCAAGTTCCATAAGCTGTTCGAAATGATCGAAGTTGCTGTCGAGAAGGGTATAGTGGAAACCTTGCGGAATACCCTTGGTGGCCCAGGGGATCGGGTTCGGCTCATAGCCGCCCATGACCAGACCTCCGACTTCTTCCTTGTAGTAGGTCAGCCGGTCGGGATCGCGCAGAGTGGGCAGATTGCCGGGCACGTCGAAAGGTTCAGTCACCATGTACTGGTGCTCCATCGGAACCAGAGGAACGTTGACGCCAAAGCGGCTGGCAAAGGTGCGGGACCATTGCCCGGCGCAGCAGATCACTTTTTCACACTCGATCCGACCATGTTCAGTAATCACCGCGCGAATTTTGCCATCTTCGATTTCGATATCGGTGACTTTGGTATCTTGGAATATCTTCGCCCCGGCCATGCGGGCGCCCTTGGCCAATGCCTGCGTGATATCTGACGGGTTCGCCTGACCGTCTGTCGGCAGGTAAGCCGCGCCGATCACGTCAGAGACATCCATCAAGGGCCACAGCTCCTGCGCCTCGGATGGGGTCAGAAGCTGCATGTCCAATCCAAAGGAATGCGCCGTAGTGGCCTGGCGTTTCACCTCGGTCCAGCGCTCTTCGTTGCAGGCCAGACGCAAGCCGCCGTTCATCTTCCAGCCAGTGCCAAGCCCTGTTTCCTCTTCGATCTTGTTGTACAGATCGACGGAGTAACCCAGCAATTGCGTGATATTGGCGTTCGAACGCAACTGCCCCACCAGACCCGCGGCGTGGAAGGTGGTGCCCGAGGTCAGTTTCTTGCGCTCCAGCAGCACCGTATCCGTCCAGCCCAGCTTGGCCAGGTGATAGGCGGTCGAGCAGCCGATGATCCCGCCACCGATAATGACGGCTTTGGCTGTATTCGGAAGGTCGGTCATGTCTGTCCTCAGGTATTTTTGAAATCGGTAAGGGCTGCGCGGAACCGCGCCAGGTTTTCAGCTGTGTAGGCTGCGTAATCAAAGTCGATATCCGAGGTGATCTCGGACACCATGCTCCACATGGTTTCCCGCAGCAGCGAGGCACATTTCATCGCCGCATAGCGGTGGCGCAGATCGTCGGTGACCGGGGCTTCGAAATAGCTCTCCAACACCCAGTCTTCCTGTTCAGGCGACAAGCCGTTGTTCGACGCCAGCCCGCCCAGATCGAACAGCGGAGAATTGAACCCGGCATAGTCGAAATCGATCAGCCAAAGGCGGTTGCCGTCATCCAGAAAATTGCCGCAGAGCAGATCGTTATGGCCGAACACGATGTCATACGGCCCTGCCTCATGTTCCAGCAGCGTGCCTGCGTCGATCAGATCGGGGATCAGCTTTGCATGGGCGCTGCCCTTCTCGGTCAGCGTTGCGGCATAGTCCCGGATGACATGGAACACCCAGAACACCAGCGACGGCCCGCGCAGGTGTTTCGGCACTTCGACATGGCAGGCTTTCACCAATTCCAGAACTCGGGGCAGCATGTCCGGGTGGCGGACATCTTCTTCCGTCAATGTGCGGTTTTCGATGAACTCCAGCACTGTCAGATCGCCCGAGGAATGCAGCACGGCAGGCGACAGACCCGCCGCATTGGCTGCTTTGCTGGCGGCCAGCTCATTGAACCGCATCACCTGATGCAGGGGGATGTCGTCGCCCACACGAACCACATAAGACCCGCTGCCGTCCGTGACCTTGTAGTTCACATTGGTGATGCCGCCGGTCAGCGGAGTGGCCTCGATCTCTCCCTGCCAGATCGGCAGAGCGCGGATGCGGGTCATCAGGTCGGGATGGCTCATATCAACTCTCCAGTCCAAAGCGGATGCGGGCCTGGCGGGCACTGGCATTGATCAACCGATCGGCGATGATGGCGATGAAAGCAATCGACAGACCGGCCACCAGACCGCGGCCGGTATCGGCCTTGGTCAGGGCGATATAGACTTCCTGCCCCAGATCGCGGGTGCCGACGAGGGCGGTGATCACCAGCATCGACAGCGCCAGCATGATCGTCTGATTGACGCCCAGCAGGATTTCAGGCAACGCCATCGGCAGGCGGATATTGCGCAGCAGTTGTCTGCGGGTGCAGCCCGAAACCAGACCCGCCTCGATCAGTTCCTCACTGACCGAGCGCACACCATGGGCGGCATAACGGACCGCCGGGGCCAGCGCATAGAGAACGATGGCAATCAGGGCGGTGAAATCGCCGACCCGGAACAGCATGACAACAGGGATCAGATAAACAAAGCTGGGCAAGGTTTGCAGCGTGTCGATCAGCAGGTTGATGGCCGTTCCAGCGCGTTTGTTCAGCGCCGCCAGAACACCCAGAGGCACCCCGATCAGCGTCGCCAGAATGACAGATGCGCCGCACAGATACACTGTCACCATCGCCTTTGACCACAGGCCCGAGACAAGTATCAGCGAGGCCATTCCGCCGCACAGCAACGCCAGCCGCCAACCGCCTGCGTGCCAGCCCAGCAGGGCCAGCATCGCGATGGCCCATGGCCACGGGATGCCCAGCAGAACCGTTTTGATCGGGATCATGAACCAGGTCAGGAAGAAAACCTTGATGGCCTCGAACGTGTCGAAATAATTGACGTTCAGGTATTCGACCGTGTTGTCCCAGAACGCGCCGGTGGTGATGGTCTGACTTTCAGGATATTCCAGCAACAGCGGCGAGAACTGTCCCAGCACCCAGGTCAGCAGCATCAGGACCACAACCAGAACCGTCCGGCGATGACGCGCGATCCACGAACCGGGGACCTCATGATGCACCTGCCCCATCCGTTCGGCAAAGGCCTGGCTCAGACGGTCGACGGCGATGGCCAGTACCACGATGGCGATGCCGGCTTCGAACCCTGCCCCAATGTCCAGACGGCGCAGCGCGGCGAGGACGTCAAAGCCCAGCCCCCCAGCCCCGATCATCGAGGCGATGATGACCATGTTCAGGGTCAGCATGATCACCTGATTGACGCCCACCATCAGGCTGTGGCTGGCCGAGGGCACAAGCACGCGCCACATCAACTGCCGCCGGGTCGTGCCCGCCATGCGTCCGAAATCCAGAATCTCAGGATCCACGCCTTTCAGTGCCAGCGTTGTGATCCGCACCATCGGCGGGGTCGCATAGATGATCGTCGCGACCAAGGCAGAGATCGGGCCAAAGCCAAACATGAACAGGATCGGCACCAGATAGGCAAAGATCGGGATCGTCTGCATCAGGTCCAGTATTGGTGAGATGATCTTTTCAAAAAGCGGATGGCGATAGGCGAGAATGCCCAACAGCAACCCGCCGCCCGCTCCAATCGGCACCGCGATCAGGACCGAGGCCAGCGTCACCATAGCACTGTCCCATTGTCCGAAAACTGCAAGATAGACGAAGCAAGCCCCGACCAGAACGGCCAATCCCCAGTCACGGCAATATTGACCCAAGGCGACAACGGCGGTGATGACCACGATCCAGCTGATCGCAGGCAGGATGACCTGCGCGTCATTTCCCTGACCGCTGACAAAGCCGTCGGCCAGCAGAGCCAATACCAGATTGTAGGGCTGCTCGATCAACCACGCGATGGCGCGGGTGACATCGGTGAAGGACACCGGCCCGATGGCGGCATCCTCGATCAGCCATGTCATCGCCGAGGAAATGTAGGTTTTGAACGGGATCACCCAGGCCGAAGGGAACTTGGTCAACCAGCGCGCATCCAGCGCCTTGCTCAAATCACGACCGAAATAGCCAAGCACGATGGTGATCAGAACAAGCAGCAGAATTGCCATCTGGCTGCGGGTCAGGCGGATCATGCCGTGTCTCCGCCGCCGAACAGCACATGCGCAACGGCCTTGCGGTCAATCGCTCCGACGGGTTGGCCCTCTGCATCCACGACAGGGATCGGCGCATCTGCCGCGATAATCCGTTCCGCCACGTCCGAGATGCGCGTGGATTGAGAGATCGGATTGCCCTCGCCAACAGCGCCGGGGGCCATGACACCGCCGACAGTCAGGACCTTGGAACGGGGGATATGTTTCGTAAATTCAGCCACATAGTCTGTGGCCGGGTGCATCACCAGCTCTTCCGGCGTGGCGATCTGGATCACCTCTCCGTCCTTCATGATGGCGATGCGGTCGGCCAGGCGAACGGCCTCTTCGAAATCATGGGTGATGAAAACGATGGTCTTGTGCAACCGCTCCTGCAACCGCAGGAATTCATCCTGCATCTCGCGTCGGATCAGCGGATCGAGGGCCGAGAACGGCTCGTCCAGAAACCATAGATCAGGCTCTGTCACCAAGGAACGGGCAATGCCGACGCGCTGCTGCTGACCGCCGGACAGCTCACGCGGGTAATAATCCTCGCGCCCCTTCAAACCGACCAGTTCCACCACCTCGCGGGCCTTGGCGTCGGCTTCGGGTTTGGGCGTGGCCTGAATGGTCAGCGGAAACATCACATTCTGCAAAACGGTCAGATGCGGCAGCAACGCGAAATGCTGGAACACCATGCCCATCTTGTGACGCCGGATTTCGATCAGCTCATTCTCGCTGGCGCGCAAGAGGTCAGCATCGTCGAACAGAACTTCTCCGGCGGTTGGCTCGATCAACCGAGACAAACACCGTACCAGAGTGGATTTGCCGGACCCCGACAGGCCCATGATGACGAAAATCTCACCTTCCGAGATCTCGATATTGGCGTTGCGCACTGCGCCGATCACGCCTGCCTTGCGAATTTCTTCTGCCGTAGGTTCGGGGGTTGTCCGCAGCAACCGATCTGCGTTGGGGCCATAAAGCTTCCAGACGTTTCGGCACGACAGTTTGGTCTTGGGGGGCATCAGGGTGGTCCGGTTCATTCGCGAAAAAGGCCAGAGCGGTCCGAGAGAGCGACAGGCCCGCTCTGGCCAGTGGATTACTTCGAGATCCAGCCAGACCAGCGGTCTTTGTTGGTCTCCATCCACTCTGCAACAACGCTGTCGATTTCCACGCCGTCCAGATCGGCCTTACCAACCATAGCGCTCATTTCATCATTGTTGATTTTGTAGGCTTCGATGATGTCATAAGCGCCCGGCCATTTTTCTTGCAGGCCAGACCAGGCGGCCTTCCAGATCGGGCCACGCGGCTTGCCGCAATCATAGGCCATGTTCGGGTTCACACCGACAGAAGGGTCGCTGTAACACTCTGCCGTAAATGGCGGGAACTCGACAAACTCGCCTTCGTATTTCGCCGGCGCCCAATGTGGGACGTAGACCCACAGAACAATTGGATCCTGTCTTTGATAAGCGGATTCCAATTCTGCGAACAGGGCCGCGTCGGTGCCGGCATGGACGACTTCGAAATCCAGTTCAAGCGCTTCGACACGCTCGTCATCGAAGCCACCCCAGGTCACCGGGCCGCCGACATAACGCCCGTTCGGAGCAGTTTCCGCCGTCGCGAATTCCTCGGCGCAGTCTTTCAGCGCCTCCCAATTCGGCAATCCCGGGCACCGTTCCTTCATGTAGCTGGGATACCACCATTCTTCGATCGCCATCAGGCCGGTTTCGCCGACATTGACGACCTTGCCGGTGCCGGTTGCCTCGTCCAGCGCTTCGCGTCCGGTCGTTTCCCAGATTTCCATTGCCAGATGCAGGTCACCCGTTTTCAGACCGGCGAACTGAGCAATGTAATCCGCCTGAACATATTCAACGTTGTACCCGGCTTCTTCCAGGATCGAACCCATGATCTTGGTATTGATCAACTGCCCCGACCAGTCGTGCAGCGTCAGTTTGATTGGGTCCGTGGACTCAACAGCCCAAGCAGTTGTTGCGGCTCCGGCGGCCATGAGGGCCAGCGCGGAAATTCCCATTTTACAATTCATAACACCTTCTCCCTGTCGTGATTTTTTTCGATGAATCGGTGGTATTGAGTACAGACGACCACATCGTGGGGTTTTGTGTCAATAAAAACCACGTAAAGCCACACCATTTCCTGATCAGGGCAAGTTTCCAAAGCCTTTCTCTCGTGCAGCGTTGCTTTATGTGGGTATTGTGGTATGGCTGAACGTCCCTTATGACGATGCCATCAGAGCGCGAAACATGAACCTGCCGACCACAAACCAACGAGAAGAAGAAATCCTGCGCGCCCTTTTTCGCGCGGGCGGGTCGTGCCGGGTAAGCGTTCTGGCGAATGAACTTGGGGTCAGCCTGGAAACCATTCGGCGAAACGTCCGCAATCTGGAAGAACGCGGCATCGTGCGCAAGGTCCATGGCGGCGTTCATCTTCTCGAAGACATTCTGGAACCGTCGCTGCAAAGCCGCCTGGACAAGAAGGTTGACGCGAAAGAGAAACTGGCAAAGGCGGTTGCCGAGGTCATCAGCGACGGCGACTCCGTTTTCCTCGATATCGGCTCTACTACCGCTTATGTGGCGCAGGCGCTTGGCAACCACAGTAATCTCTTTGTCGTGACGAACTCGGTTTTTGTGGCGCAGGCATTAGCTTCACGAAACAATAACCGGGTCTTCATGGCTGGTGGCGAGCTGCGGTCGCACGATGGGGGCGCATTTGGTGTTGAAGCTCAGGACCTGATCAAACGTTTGAATGTCCGTTTCGCCGTTCTTTCAGTCGGGGCGGTCAATGCGGACCCGGGCTTTATGCTGCACGACCTGCAAGAAGCAAACTTGGCCCGCGTCGCCATCCAAAACGCACAGGTCCGCATTGTCGTGGCCGATGGCGAAAAGCTGGGAAAGCGCGCGCCTGTCACATTGGAACCTGCCGACAAGATCAATCTGTTCTTTACAGATGTGACCCCGCCCGAGGATATCTGCCGGATGCTTTCGGCGAATGAAATCGACCTTGTTGTCGCTGAATAAGCGCCTAACGCTTTTGGGCAATGACCCACACCGGGTGGTAAGTCAGAGGAACCCTGCCGTCTTCTCCGAACTTCTGCACATAGTCAGCTTCGAACCGGGCCAAGGTGGACCGGGTCCATGCACCCTGAGCGCGGCCATTTACCCCTGTTCTGCGCAAATGTTTCAGCACATCTCTGGGCGTGTCAAAATAGGATGGCCGAACGCTTTGGCCAACCGTCAGAATCTTGAACGGCCCATCAATGGCGGCTGCAAGGGTGTCAGGCAGGCATAGGCCCGGTGCACGGGCTGTTGATCCAATTTGCGCAAGCTCTTGATATTGCATTGGGCCAAACCCGGAAATGGCCAGCCACCCTCCGGGTTCAAGCGCCTCGGCAACCTGTTGCAGCAAACCGGCCGGATCCTCCATCCATTGGATCATCGAGGCCGATGCGACCAAATCCAACTTTGCGGGCCATTCGACCAGGCGGACGTCTCCGGCAATGAAGGCCGCTTTTTCCGCATCTGCCGTTGCCCGAGCCTGCGGCGCGATATCGTTCAGGTGAAGATGGGGAAGGTCAAAGTTCTGCCGCAGCAACCGGGTCAGATGGCCAGTGCCGCATCCCAGCTCGAAGGCCACATCAAACCGGTTCGGCGCGCCAACCCGGCGCATTTCGGAAACCAGCTTGCGGGCAACCCAGGCCTGCTGGCTGGCTGTCTCGTTGTAAGTCTGGAAGCTTCGGCTGAAGCTTCGCTGCACCTTGTCCGCCAATTGCGCCGTCATGACATCCACTCCGCCCAGCTTTGGCCCGGTTCAAATGGCACATGCGGAGCGGCAACGCCCTTGACCACATCCGGGGTTGCGGCCCAGCCCGCCCTCTGAGCATCGGTCGGAATGATCCGGTCCCGTTCTGATATCCAAACCCGATCAAAGCCGGGATCAGGCGCCGAGCCACGCTCGATGACCGCGTGAAGTTCCTTTCTTGCCTGCTCGATGTCCAGTTCTGGTATGTCAGCAGACAGTCCGGCGCGTCGGCAAAACTTGACGAAACTTGCCGATGACAGCTGATCCGCCGTGGCCCGGACAATATCGGGCGCGATGCCCCGGTCTGCGCAGGCAGGATGCAACGTACCACTGACGGCAACCAGACGGTCAGGGCGAAACCCTGTGCTGGCGAGCCAATGGGCCGCGGATGCGACACCGAAGGAAAACGCAAGCATTTCGACGCGGTCAAACCCGGCCAGATCGGACAAGGGATCATCAAGCCGGGTATAGTCATCCACCAGCAGAACAGATCCGCCTCCGGTCAGCCCGCGGAACGGGGCAGCACCCAGCGCCCACCCCCCGAAGATCAGGGTCAGCTTGCTGTCATCCGATTGCGCCAGCCACTGGTGTTTCATTGCTGCCCCCCGGCCAAAGCGACCATCGCGCTGGTGATCCGGCCGAGCTCATCAGGTGAAACAATGTAAGGCGGCATACAATAGATGTTGCGCGCAAAGGGGCGCAGCCACACTCCGGTTTCAGGGGCCAGCCGATGAGCGACCGAAGGATCAACCGTTTCCTTCATTTCAATAACGCCAATGGCGCCAAGAACCCTGACATCTGCAACGCCCGACAAACTGCGTGCTGGCTCCAGTTCGGTCCGCATCTGGCCTTCGATATCAGCCACCTGGCGTTGCCAGTTCTCCTCGGCCAGCAGTCTGAGGCTGGCCGAACCGGCGGCACAGGCCAGAGGGTTGGCCATATAGGTCGGGCCGTGCATGAACACTCCAGCCTCACTGTTGCCAATGCCATACGCCACCTGCTT
The DNA here is from genome assembly GCF_056540885.1 of Ruegeria sp. AL12. Lineage (NCBI taxonomy): Bacteria > Pseudomonadati > Pseudomonadota > Alphaproteobacteria > Rhodobacterales > Roseobacteraceae > Ruegeria > Ruegeria sp. AL12. Next base: position 228,429 of record NZ_JBQFXN010000002.1, read on the forward strand.
GCTGGTTACGGTAGCAGCAAACGAGATATGCCCACCAGTTAATGCCTTGCCCAGACACATTATATCCGGGGTGATGCCCGCATGATCGGTGGCGAACAGCTTGCCGGTTCGGCCAAATCCGGTTGCGATCTCGTCGAAAATGATCAGCACGTCATGGGCATCGCACATGGCGCGTGCCGCGCGCAGCCATTGGGGATGATAGAAATACATGCCCCCAGCGCCTTGAACCACGGGTTCAAGGATCAGGGCCGCGAGGTGATCGCCCTTGTCGGCCAACAGTCGCTCCAGCGCCTCCAATCCGTTCAGCGCCGAGTTTTCGGGCCAGTCATCCCCCAACCGAACCTGGGGACGCGGCAGGAAGTGCTGGATCGACAAAGCCCCTCGGAACAGCCCGTGCATACCCGTCACAGGGTCACAGACGCTCATCGCTTTCCACGTGTCACCGTGATAGCCGCCCCGAATTGTGGCAAATTCGAATTTGTCGGTGCGGCCATGCGCCATTTGATACTGCACCGCCATCTTCATCGACACTTCGACCGAGACAGACCCACTGTCGCAATAGAAAATGCGGTCCAGCCCCTCGGGCAACATGTCGACCATTCTGCGCCCCAAATCAATGGCCGGGTGGTGTGTCAGCCCTCCGAACATCACATGAGGCATCTTTTCCAGCTGGGACTGCATTGCGGACGTGATTTCGGGATGCTTGTGGCCGTGGATGGCGCACCACCATGACGACATGGCGTCTATCATCTTTGCGCCGTCCTCCCGGTAAAGATACACGCCCTCGGCCCGGTCAATCAGGTGCATCGCACCGGGATCGGCCACGTTGGTATAGGGATGCCAAAGGTGGTGGGCGTCAAACTCCAGCGGGGTCACAGAAACCTCCGTATGGTCGCCACGTCTATGGACGAGAAAGCTTCTGACAAACTTTGCCGCGTCAGGTCGCCAAGATAAGGCAGACGTCCGAGGTGTCGCACCTTGCTCATTTCGACGATGGTTTGTTCCACGTCGGGCTCCGGGTCTCCGACAAAGGCAACGCCGACCACTTCGCACCCAGCGCCTCGGAGCGCCATCAGGGACAACGTGGTATGGTTGATCGTTCCCAACGCCGTGCGCGCGACCAGAACGACCGGGGCCTGCCATTGGGCAATCAGATCCAGATAGTAGGATTTGCGGTTCAGAGGCACCATCAGCCCCCCTGCCCCTTCCACAACCAGCGGCCCGTCAACCTGCGGCAGCGCGAGCCGGGACAGATCGATCTCTATGCCCATATCCTCGGCAGAAAGATGGGGTGAGGCAGGCATGTTCAGGCGATACGCCTCGGGCAACACGTCCACACCGGACAAGGTGCAGACGGTTTCCGTGTCCGTCGCATCCTCGAGCCCCGATTGAACCGGCTTCCAGTAAGTGGCGTTCAGGGCCGCCGTCAGGCCAGCCGAAAAAACTGTTTTTCCGACGCCCGTATCGGTTCCGACAATGACCAGAGCGCTCATGTCGCCTCCGACTGATGGCTGGAGATGGTTGCAAACAGGGCCGAAATGTCCTCGGGACTGACATTCCCGGTGATCGAGACGCGCAGACGGGATGTGCCTTTTGGAACGGTAGGCGGGCGAATGCCGCGAATGTCAAACCCCTGATGTTGCAAAGCCTGTGCCATCGCCATCGTGCGGGCCTCATCCCCAAGAACGACGGGAATGATCTGGCTGTTCAAGGCCGCGTCAGGCAACCCTGTTTCACGGGCCACCTCATGTGCATGGCGCAGACGTTTGCGTGCAGCAGTGACCAAATCGTCATTCCCGGCCAATTCACGCAAGACAGCCCGTACCAGCGCAGCATTCAGAGGGGACGGCGCCGTTGCAAAGATAACGGGCCTTGCGCGGTTGATCAGGGTATCGATCATCGCCGGTGGGCCACAGATCAGCCCGCCGGAAACTCCAAGCCCCTTGCCGCAGGTGTGAAGGGTCAGAAGGTCAGCGTTCAGATCATGCGCCAGACCTTTCCCATTTGCCCCGAAAACGCCGGTGGCGTGCGCCTCATCCACGATCAGAACAGCTTGGGCTTCACGCGCCAGACATGACAAATCTTCCAGCGGAGCCAGATCGCCCTCCATGGAATAGACGCTTTCAACAGCGACCCATACCTGACCCTGCCCACCAGCGGATCGCCATTCGGTCAGAACGTTGCGCGCATCCGCGACGTCGTTGTGACGGAAAGCGCGCAGGTCCGCTCGGCTGGCGCGCATCCCCTCATGGGCGCTGGCGTGAACCAGTTCATCATACAAAACCAGATCCCCGGCCGCCGGCAGGGTGGAAAAGATTGCCTGATTGGCCTGAAACCCTCCACCCATGAACAATGCGGCCTCGGCCCCAAAGAACACAGCTGCTTCGTGTTCCAGCGCCTCATGCTCTGGGTGATTCCCCCGCAGCAGCCGCGAGCCGCCCGAGCCTACGGGCACGCCGCGGGCCAGCGCCGCCTGTGCGGCCTCTTGCAACAGGCTTGACCCGGCCAACCCCAAATAGTCGTTGGACGCAAAATCCAGCCCGCGCGCCGGGATCAAAACCCGGCGGCGGTGCCGGGCTTCCAGCGCACCCAGCATGGATTCCAGTCGTTCGACTGCTTTCATTCGGCGGCTTCCGTGCGCTTATGGTCTTCAGCCGTTTCGGCCTGAAGGCCAAGTTTTGCAAACAGGATCGAGTCGGTGTCTTCTTCGGGGTTTTCCGCCGTCAAAAGAGTTTCACCGACAAAGATGGAATTAGCTCCGGCGAAGAAGCACATCGCCTGCATCTCGTCGCTCATGTCGCTGCGCCCGGCGGACAACCGAACATAGGCTTTGGGCATCAGGATGCGAGCGGTTGCGATGATCCGCACAAAGTCGATTGGATCAACCGGTTCCGCATCAGCCAGCGGAGTATCCGCCTGTGGCATCAGCATGTTGATCGGCACCGAATCCGGCGGCGGGGTCATGTTGGCCAAAGTCAGCAACATATCGATACGGTCGCCAGTGTGTTCACCCATACCCAGAATACCACCCGAGCAGACCTTGATTCCGGCTTCCTGCACCCGGTTCATCGTGTCGATCCGGTCCGCGAAAGTACGGGTGGTGATCACTTCGGAATAATAGCGTTCGGACGTGTCGATATTGTGGTTGTAATAGTCCAACCCGGCATCGCGCAGTTGAACCACCTGGGTGTCATCCAGCATGCCCAGCGTCATGCAGGTTTCCATGCCCATCGCCTTGACGCCTTCCACCATGGCAATCAGGGCAGGCATATCGCGCGGCTTGGGCTCGCGCCAGGCGGCCCCCATGCAGAACCGGGTCGCGCCACCGTCGCGGGCCTTTTTGGCCTCGGCCAGTACACGCTGAACCTCGATCAGCTTCGATGCAGGCAGGGTGGATCCGTTGCGGGCCGATTGCGAGCAATAGGCGCAATCCTCGGCGCACCCGCCGGTTTTGATCGACAGCAGCTTAGAGGTCTGGACCTTGTTCGGATCAAAGTTCTCGCGGTGCACGGTCTGTGCCCGGAACAGAAGGTCCATCAACGGGAGGTCATGAACAGCTTGCGCAGACTTTCGGGTCCAGCCGGAATGAGGGATGATCATTTTATCTATAAAACTTCCTGCAGCTTGCGTTGCCGAGGATTTATTATCGATAAAACCTGAAGGCGCAACCGTGTTGGCGCAAACGATCTCAAATCAAGCAGAAATGCCGCGCTTTTCAGAAATTTTTCAGAAATCAAGACCCAGATCAACGGTTCGGGCGGAATGCGTCAGCGCCCCGGACGAGATGTAATCGACCCCGGTCGCCGCAATTGATGCAACCCGATCCAACGTCACATTACCGCTGGCTTCGGTCTTCATCCGCCCGTCCACCATGGCAACCGCTTCGCGCAGCATCTCGTCATCCATGTTGTCCAGCAATACGACGGACGCGCCGCCAATCCTGAGGACTTCGGCCAGCTGGTCCAGTCGATCGACTTCGATCTCGACGGCCATCATGTGGCTGGCTTGCGTTTTGGCGGCCTCAAGAACCTGACGCACACCCCCGGCGGCGGCGATGTGGTTGTCCTTGATCAGGATCGCGTCGGACAAAGAGTAGCGATGATTGAAACCGCCGCCATGCAGCACGGCCTGTTTTTCGACGATGCGAAGTCCCGGCGTGGTTTTGCGGGTACAGGTCATGCGGGCATTCGTGCCCTTTGTCTGCTGAACAAAGCTGGCAGTTTTTGTGGCAATACCGGTCAGACGACCGGCAAAATTCAGCGCGACCCGCTCACCCGACAGGATCGAGGCCGCGGAACCTTTGATGGTCATCAGCGTGTCGCCGCGCCGACAAGGCTGGCCATCCTTGACAAGCACCTCAACCTCAAGCGTCGGGTCGACCAGCCGGAACGCAATCGTTGCCACCTGCATACCCGAAACGACGGCATCCTCACGCGCATTCAGCCGGGCCATATAGGTCGCGTTCGGCGGGATCACGGCGCGGGTGGTCACGTCACCATATGCTCCCAGATCCTCCATCAGCGCCGCGCGGATGACGGGTTCGAGGATCAGATCGGGCAGGGTCGCAAAACTCATGATATTTCCTTGCAGGCTTCGGCGCGAATGTGCAGCGCGTCGCTAAGATACATCCGGGATCGTTTGCCGGGGCCATCGGCAGTTTCCGGAAAGTCGGATCGCTCATGCGCGCCGCGGCTTTCTTCGCGCTGCAATGCCGCTGCGGCGATCAAGGTTGCTGTGGCACACATGTTTCTGAAGGACGGGCATGTGCCATGCTGTTCTTCGAGCGTGGCAATCCTGCGCAATGCCCGGCTTAACCCGGCGCGGTCCCGGACAACGCCAACATCGCGCGACATGGTCGTGCGCAACATACAGACCGCATCGGACGTATCAGGGATATCAGCTTGATCAAATCGAAGGGCCACAGGTTCCGACGCGGAAGTGTCCGGTATCGAACGCGCAATGTCCTGGGCACAGATGCGTGCAAACACCAACGCTTCGAGCAAACCGTTCGAGGCCAGTCGGTTGGCGCCGTGAAGGCCGGTCGAAGACGCCTCGCCGCACACCCACAACCGATCCAGCGTCGCACGGCCATCAGTGCCTGTGGCAATCCCGCCCATGTGGTAATGCGCTGCCGGAGCAACCGGGATCGCATCCCGGACCGGATCGATTCCGTTGCGCGCGCAATATGCGGCAACCGCCGGGAAAAGTTCATTGATTTGCGCCCCCAAAGCCTTGCGGGTGTCCAGCATCGGGCGGTTGCCGGCCTGTACCTCGGCAAAAATCGCGCGGGCCACGACATCGCGCGGGGCAAGCTCGGCATCAGGGTGAACGGCCTGCATGAAGCGCTCGCCGTGCTTGTTTATCAGTATTGCCCCTTCTCCGCGCAGGGCCTCGGTCGCCAGCGGGGCCGGGTCTTCACCCACGTCCATGGCCGTGGGGTGGAACTGCACGAATTCGGCATCGGCGATCAGCGCCCCCGCCCGTGCGGCCATTCCGATGACCTGCCCCCGGATGCGGGCCGGATTGGTCGTCAGGGCATAAAGCCCGCCAGAACCGCCACCCGCCAACAATACGGCAGGTGCACGAAGCGTCACGGGCGCGGATCCGCTTTCCGAGGCGTCCTGCAAAACAACGCCCACCACGCGCCCTTCCGTCACTTCCAGCGCAACGGCAAGGACCCCTTCCAACACCTGCACCGACGGAGTTTCGCGCACTCGCTCGATCAGGGCGGCCATGATTTCACTGCCGGCCTGATCGCCCTTTACCCGCACGACGCGGGCAAAACTGTGCGCGGCTTCTCGGGACAGGGCGTACCCGCCACCCTCGGTGCGATCAAATGGTGTGCCCAAAGTGGTCAGGTCCAGAATATAGTCCCGCGCCTCTCGCGTCACCAAATCCGCAACATCAGGCTCGACGGTGCCCGCCCCGGCATTGACGGTGTCAACGGCGTGGCTTTCCGGGCTGTCGGCCAGGTCCATCGCCGCCGCCACGCCACCCTGCGCCCAAGCCGAACTTGCACCTTCGCCCAAAGGATCAGGCGAGATGATCACCACCGGGCGCGGCGCCAGTTTCAGCGCAGCATAAAGCGCGCCAATCCCGGCCCCGACAATAACGACGCGATCCGTGGTGATGTCGGTCATTGCCGATCAGATGCCGAGCTTGCGGGACAGATCAATCATCGCCTGAACAGATTTGCGGGCCTTCTCTGCCACGTCTTCGGCGACCTCGACCTGGCCTTCCATCGTGTGCAACGCATAGAGGATCTTTTCCAGCGTGATCTTTTTCATGTACGGGCACATATTGCACGGCCCTACGAAATCGACCTCGGGCAGTTCATCCGCGATGTTCGACGCCATCGAACATTCGGTGATTAGCATCGCCTTTTCGGGTTTCTCATCATGCACATATTTGATGATCCCGCTGGTTGAACCGGAATAATCCGCCTCGGCCACCACATCCGGCGGGCATTCCGGGTGCGCAATCAGGCGTGTTCCGGGGTTCCATTCCCGGAAGTCGCGCAGGTCCTGTGCGGTGTATTGTTCATGCACGATGCAGGAACCGGGCCAGTACACCACATTCTTGTGGCTTTCATTGGCCACGTTTTGAGCCAGATATTGATCCGGCGTCATGATGACCGTGTCGCTCTCCATCGCATTCACGATCTGCAAGGCGTTCGACGAGGTGCAGCAGATATCCGAGGCCGCTTTGACCTCGGCAGTGGTGTTCACGTAAGACACAACCGGCGCGCCGGGGTATTTGGCCCGCATTTCGTCGATTCCTTCGGCAGTAATCGATTCTGCCAAAGAACAGCCGGCATCCATGTCGGGCATCAGAACAGTTTTCCCGGGGCTCAGAATTTTCGATGTCTCGGCCATGAAATGAACCCCGGCCTGAACGATCACATCCTCTTCCACCTCGCTGGCCTTGATCGCCAGTTGCAGGCTGTCGCCCACGAAATCGGACACACCATGATAGATTTCCGGTGTCATGTAATTGTGCCCAAGGATCACGGCGTTACGCTCTTTCTTGAGCGCGTTGATCGCCCGCACATAGGGCGCATAGATCGCCCAATCCGGCGGGCTGATCACACGATCCATACGGGCAAACGTGTCTTTCATCTCATTGGCCAACGTGGCCGATGGGGCGAGGTCATAGACGTCCGAAAGAACAGTGCGGACTTGTGCAATATCGAGCAACGGGCGAGCCACCTTTGTCAGTTGTCGTTAGCCTGGCGGGCTGCTTAACGGCTTAGCCCTAGCGGAAACATCCCCGGTTCGAAACCGGAAAATGAGACGTTAGCGCTAAGCCATGCAGACAAATTCAAAGATGAATGGCAAATCAGCCCAGAATCCCCGGCAGACGCAGCCCGTGTTCACGTGCGCAAGCCTTGGCATCCTCGTAACCCGCATCTGCGTGACGCCAGACGCCCGAAGCCGGATCATTCCACAGAACCCGTTCGAGACGTCTGGCCGCTGCATCTGTTCCGTCGGCACAAATCACGACACCCGCATGTTGGCTGAAACCCATGCCAACGCCGCCACCGTGGTGCAGCGAGACCCATGTCGCGCCCGAGGCGGTATTGACCAGCGCGTTCAGCAGCGGCCAATCCGACACCGCGTCCGAGCCGTCCTTCATCGCCTCGGTTTCGCGGTTCGGAGACGCGACCGAGCCGCTGTCGAGGTGGTCACGACCGATGACGATCGGCGCCTTCAGTTCTCCGGTTTTGACCATCTCGTTGAACGCCAGCCCGGCCTTGTGGCGGTCGCCCAACCCGATCCAGCAGATGCGCGCGGGAAGGCCCTGAAAGGCGATGCGCTCCTGCGCCATGTCAAGCCAGTTGTGCAGATGGGTGTTTTCGGGGAACAGTTCCTTCATCTTTGCGTCGGTTTTGTAGATATCCTCGGGATCACCCGACAGTGCGCACCAGCGGAACGGGCCAATGCCGCGGCAGAACAACGGGCGGATATAGGCGGGCACGAAACCTGGGAAGGCAAAGGCGTTTTCCAAGCCTTCGTCCTGCGCCACCTGCCGGATGTTGTTGCCATAATCCAGGGTTGGCACGCCCGCGTTCCAGAAATCGACCATGGCGGCCACGTGCTGCTTCATCGACGCGCGCGCTGCCTTTTCCACGGCCTTGGGGTCGCTTTCCCTCTTGTCTTTCCACTGCGCCATGCTCCAGCCCAATGGCAGATAGCCGTTGACGGGATCATGGGCGCTGGTCTGATCGGTCACGATGTCAGGTCGCATCCCGCCTGCCTGCATCCGCCGGTAGATCTCGGGGAAAATCTCGGCCGCATTGCCCAGCAAACCGACAGATTTTGCCTCGCCCGCCCTGGTCCAGCGGTCGATCATTTCAAGCGCTTCGTCCAGCGTCTCGGCCTTTTCGTCGAGATATTTGGTGCGCAGGCGGAAATCGATGCTGTCTGGATTGCACTCGACGGCCAGGCAACACGCCCCTGCAAAGACCGCCGCCAGGGGTTGCGCGCCACCCATGCCGCCCAGACCGCCAGTCAGAATCCACTTGCCGTTCAGGTCCCCGTCATAGTGTTGGCGTCCCGCCTCGGCGAAGGTTTCGTAGGTGCCCTGAACGATGCCTTGCGTCCCGATATAGATCCACGAACCGGCAGTCATCTGGCCGTACATCATCAGGCCCTTCTTATCGAGCTCGTTGAAGTGGTCCCAGTTGGCCCAATGCGGCACGAGGTTCGAGTTCGCGATCAGCACCCGAGGTGCATCCGCATGCGTCCGAACGATGGCGACCGGTTTGCCGGATTGCACCACCAGAGTTTCATCTTCCTCCAGGTCCTTGAGGCTGGCAACGATGGTGTCAAAATCTTTCCATGTCCGCGCGGCGCGGCCGATGCCGCCATAGACAACCAGCTCATGCGGGTTCTCGGCCACATCCGGGTGCAGATTGTTCATCAGCATCCGCATCGGGGCTTCGGTCATCCAGCTTTTGGCGTTCAGTTCGGGCCCTGTCGGGGGATAGATGTCACGGGTATTTTTACGAGGATCGGTCATCGGGCAAGCTCCAATGCAGTGTCGTGGATAGCGTCAAGTATGTCTTTGAGCCACCGGCGCAGGCGGTCGGCTTTGTCGGTGTCAAAAGCCCAGGGCGGCGCTTCAGCTTTCAGGTAGGTCGACTGAGCCAGCTCCATCTGGATCGCGTGAACCCCTTCCGAGGGGCGCCCATAATGGCGCGTTGTCCATCCGCCCTTGAACCGCCCATTCAGAACAGCCGTATAGGGCGAGGACGCCGCGAATTCATGCGTTATGGCTTCGATTTCCGGCGCGCAGGTCGCCCCATTGTTCGTGCCGATGCTCATATCGGGCAGAGTACCTTCGAACAGAAAAGGAATATGGCTGCGGATCGAGTGGCAATCATACAGCACCGCAACCCCATGGGCCGCCTTCACGCGCTCCAGCTCGGCCTTCAGGGCGGCATGATACGGTGCATGAAAAGCTTCCCGTCGTTCGAGGATATCCTTTTCCGAAGGCGGGATGTCCCAGATGCCCTGGCCGTCAAAATCCGTCAGCGGCACAAGAGAGGTCGTGTTCTGGCCGGGATAAAGCGACACGCCCGACGGGTCCCGGTTGGCGTCGATCACATATCGGTGGAAGGTCGCCCGAACCGTGGTCGCACCGGGCAGAAGCCCTTCATACAAGGTATGAACATGCCAATCCGTATCCGCCAGAGCCTTGCCCCGCGTATTCAACTTTGCCTCGATCGTGGCCGGAACATGGGTGCCGGTATGCGGCAGACCCAGCACGATCGGACTGTCACCGCGCGAAATCTCGACCGGGCCGCTCATGCGCCAAGTTCCGGCATGGCGATGCCCGTGCCACGGGCAATCTCACCACTGGCAATCAGGGCCGAGGCTGCTTCGATCTCGGGTGCCATATAGCGATCGTCACCCAAGGCCGGCACCACGGCTCGCAGCCGTGCCATTACGGCCTGCAACGTATCGCTCGTAGGCAGCGGCGCGCGGAACTCGACCCCTTGCGTGGCACACAGCAGTTCGACCCCCAGAATACGTTCCAGATTGGCAACCATCTGCCCCAATCGCCGCGCGCCATGGGCCGCCATCGAAACGTGATCTTCCTGATTGGCCGATGTGGGCGTCGAGTCCGTCACGCATGGATTGGCCAAATGCTTGTTTTCGCTCATCAGTGCGGCGGTCGTCACCTCAGCGATCATATAGCCCGAATTCAGGCCCGGATTGGGCGTCAGAAAAGGCGGCAGATCAAAGCTGAGCGCCGGATCGACGATCAACGCAATGCGGCGTTGCGCAATTGCCCCGATCTCGGCCACGGCAAGCGCGATCATGTCTGCGGCAAACCCAACGGGTTCGGCGTGAAAATTCCCGCCCGAAACGATCAGGCCGGTTTCCGATAGAACCAGAGGATTGTCCGTCGCCGCGTTGGCCTCGATTTCCAGCGTTGTAGCGGCCTGCCTCAGCACATCCATCGCGGCCCCCACCACCTGAGGCTGGCAGCGGATACAATACGGATCCTGAACCCGGGTATCGCCATCCCGATGGCTTTCACGAATGACCGACCCGGCCAGCAGCGCTCGCATGGTCACGCCGGCCTCGATCTGCCCGCGATGCCCGCGCAACGTGTGGATTTCCGGTTGCAACGGGGCGGTCGAACCCATTATCGCATCCGTCGTCAGCACCGAGGTAACCAGCGCGCTTTGCGCCGCCTGCCACGCACCAAACAGGCCGGACAGCGCAAAGGCCGTCGAAAACTGGGTGCCATTGATCAGCGCCAGCCCTTCTTTGGGGCCCAGTTCGATCGGGTGCAGACCCGCTTTGGACAGCGCAGCGTCACCGGGCATCACATCGCCGCCAAACTCGGCCTCACCAGCGCCCATCATGACGGCAGCCATGTGGGACAAGGGCGCAAGATCACCCGAAGCCCCGACCGACCCCTGCGCCGGGATCACCGGGGTCACACCTTTGGACAACATCCCTTCCAGCAGGGTGATCACTTCTGGCCGAACCCCCGAGGCCCCGCGCCCCAGGCTCAGCAATTTCAGAACCATCATCAATCTGGCAAGGGCGCGCGGGATCGCAGGGCCCACGCCGCAGCAATGGCTGAGGATCAGGTTGCGCTGCAAGGTTGCCGTGTCCTCGGCCGCGATTTTGACGCTTGCCAGTTTCCCGAACCCTGTGTTCACGCCATATACGGCGGCCTCTCCCGCCGCCGCATCGGCGATGCGCTTGTGCGCTTCTTCGACGGCCGGGCGGCAGGCGGGGTCCAACCGAACTGCGCACTCTTCGCGAAAGACCTGTTCCAATTGCGACAGGGTAACGGTACCCGGGGTTAGGGTGAGGGTCGTCAAAATATACCTCCGAATATGCGGGTATGAAGAGGGTTGAAGCCGATGCGATAGGCCAATTCCGCGGGGTGTTCGACATTCCAAACCGCCAGATCAGCGCGCCGCCCGACTGAGATCTGACCGCAGTCAGCCACCCCGAGAGCACGGGCCGCGTGAACCGTCACGCCTTGCAGGGCCTCTTCTGGCGTCATGCGAAACAGGGTGCATCCCATGTTCATCGCCAGCAACAGCGAGGTCATCGGTGCCGAACCGGGATTGCAATCCGTGGCAAGCGCCATGGGCACAGCATGCCGACGCAACAGGTCAATCGGTGGCGCCTGTGTCTCGCGCAAGGTGTAGAACGCCCCCGGCAGAATAACGCCGACGGTACCGGCCTGCGCCATGCCCAGAACACCTGCTTCATCAAGGTACTCAATATGATCTGCCGACAGCGCGCCGTATCCGGCAGCCAGTTTTGCGCCGCCCAAATTCGACAATTGTTCGGCGTGGATCTTGATCGGCAGGCCAAGCTCTGTCGCGACATCAAAAAGCGGGATCAGCTCTTCGGGTTGAAAGGCGATGCCTTCGCAGAAGGCATCGACCGCATCGACCAATCCCTCGGCATGAGCGGCGCGAAGCGTGGGAATGCAGACCTGATGAATGTAGTCCGACGCCCTGCCCTCATAGTCCCGAGGCACCGCATGAGCCCCCAAAAAGCTGGTCAGAACGCGGACGGGACGATGATCCGGCAACGCCCGAGCCGCGCGCAACATGTTCAATTCGGTATCGTCATCCAATCCGTAACCGGACTTCACTTCGATGACCGATACCCCTTCGGCCAGCATCGCATCCACACGCGGCAATGCCTGTGCGACCAACTCCTCCACTCCGGCTGCGCGCGTGGCCTTCACTGTCGAGATGATCCCACCCCCGGCGCGGGCAACCTTTTCATAGCTCGCGCCGTTCAGGCGCATTTCGAACTCTGCGGCGCGATGGCCACCGTGAACCACATGGGTGTGGCAATCGATCAAGGCGGGCGTAACCAGGCGCCCACCCATTCGAGCCCTTGGCTGGTCGGCGAAACGTGGAGGAAGATCCACAACAGGGCCTACCCATGCGATGCGCCCGTCCTGCAACGCGATCGCGGCATCCGGGACCAAACCGTATTGCGCACCGCCTGCGGTCATCGTTGCGGCGTTAAGATCCGTCAAAACCTGCGTTTGCGTCTGCATGTGACTCGCACCCTCCATGCATTTCCTACTTTTCTAGTACATTTCTATCATTTATATGTCTATGCATAAAATGAGGTGAAAAATGGCTATCTTCGCTAATCGCGCATTACTGAGCACCGGTTGGGCTACGAACCTGCGGGTAGAAATCAGGCAAGGGCTGATAGTGTCGCTGCAACAGGGCGCGACGGCGAAAGAAGGCGATACTTGCGTCGACACTTTGCTGCCTGCGCTGGCCAATCTGCACAGCCACGCATTTCAGCGCGCGATGGCGGGCATGACCGAATATCGAAAGGCCGGTCGCGACAGTTTCTGGACGTGGCGGGAACTGATGTATCGTTTCACCCAGCATCTGACGCCTGATCAGGTGCAGGCGATTGCCGCTCTGGTCTATATGGAGATGCAGGAAGCCGGCTATGCTTCGGTTGGTGAATTCCATTATCTGCATCACCAGCCAGACGGCACACCTTATGACAATCTCGCAGAGCTGTCCCAGCGGATCATGGCTGCTGCGGCCGAGACGGGAATCGGGCTGACCCATCTGCCCGTACTTTATTCTTACGCAGGAGTCGGCGAGCAACCGTTGGAATCGGGACAGCAACGATTTGGCAATGATGTGGACCGCTATCTGGCGTTGGTCGAACATGCGCAGGCGGCACTGGGCGATCTGCCGGATGACTGTCAGATAGGCATTGCACCACATTCCTTGCGCGCGACATCACCGCAAGATCTTGCCCGGGTTCTGAACGCAAAAAAGACGGGACCTGTCCATATTCACATTGCAGAACAACCCATGGAAGTTGAGCAGGTTCACGAGGGTCTGGGCGCCCGCCCGGTGGAATGGCTGCTGAACAATGCAACGGTAAACTATCGCTGGTGCCTCATCCACTCCACTCATATGACGGAAAAGGAAACTTGCGATATGGCCGCAACGGGCGCCGTCGCGGGGCTTTGCCCGATCACCGAAGCCAATTTGGGGGATGGCCCTTTCAATGGGGCTGTCTTTCTTGAAGCCGGTGGTCGTTTCGGGGTTGGGTCGGATTCAAACGTGTTGGTTTCGATGACAGAGGAACTGCGTACGCTGGAGTATTCCCAACGCCTGCGAGACCTGTCGCGCAATGTCCTGGTCGAAGGGGACGGTTCGGTAGGACAGACACTGTATTGCAATGCGGCTTTGGGCGGTGCGCAGGCCCTGGGTCGCGCGGCGGGCCAGATCGCAGAAGGGATGCTGGCGGATCTTGTTGCCATCGACAGCCAGGATCCCGCACTGTGTGCCCTGCGTCCTGAACAGTTGCTCGACGGGTTGGCCTTTGCCGCGAAGGACCACGTAGTGACCGATCTGTGGTCGGCTGGCCGCCATCAGGTACGCCGGGGCCGCCATATTGCTCGGGAGCGGATCGTATCCGGCTATCGGCGGGCCATGGCTGATCTCATGCCGAGGCTTTGAGCTTGCTGCCGCCTTTACGGGCTGACAAAAATAGCCTCATAATAGCAATATGTTTGTACGTAATTGGATGAACACCACGTGACCGATCAAAAACCTCTCGGCTTTCAGGACATTCGGGACGAAGTCGTGAACCGCATTCAAACCCGTGTCTGGCCACAGGGCAGCCTGTTGCCCACCGAGATGGAACTGGCAGCCGAATTCGGTGTTGCGCGGGCAACGGTCAATCGGGCGCTGCGGGAACTTGCCGAACAGGGAATTGTCACCCGCAAACGCAAAGGTGGCACGCGTGTCGTGACCACACCGGTAAAGCAGGCGAAATTGCCGATCACTGTCGTTCGGCAGACCATCGAAGAAATGAACGCCGAATACCGCTATGCTCTGGTCAGCCGAACACTGATCGATTGCCCCGCGTGGTTGCAGGCAAAGCTGAACATCCCGGAAGGTGCGCAGGTCGTCCATCTGCAATGCATGCACCACGCCGACAACCGCCCGTTCCAGTTCGAGGAACGCTGGATCAACGTCAGCACCGTGCCTCAGGTTCTCGACGAAGATTTCCTGACCACCGGGCCGAATGAGTGGCTGCTGTCCGAGGTGCCGTTTTCAAACGCTGAAATTGCCTTCTCTGCCGTCCCGGCAACAGGGCATTTGCAGGAGTTTCTGGCGGTACCGCCCGGAACACCGTTGTTTCAGCTGGAACGCACGACTTGGTTTCGCAGCGATCCGGTTACTTTCGTGCGCATGACTTTCCACCAGGGATACCAGATGCGCACCACGTATTGAGGCCAGAGCACCGAACAGGTTTGACATATGAGCAAAACCTCATCGCTTCGATCCCACCTTCCTGACTGTCGTGGCAGTCACCTTTGCCCGCTCAGCTTCCGAAGCAGCAGAGATTTGGTTCTCTTTGTTCAGCGGCCAGGGCAGAGACAATTGTACAATCGTCGGAACGGCAAATATGGCGGCAGATCGACTCGAACCTCAGCGTGGTCAGGTCGAAACCTTTGCTGATGCGGCTTGATCCATCTTGTTTGGGAAGCCTCACCTCAAGTTCGTATCCGAAACAGTGTGTAAGCCGGATGAAATCATACGGCGGAGCATCCTCTGGGGTGATGGATGGCAAGGTGCAAAGCGGGTGCCCTTTTCGAAGGGCCAGAAACAATGGTTCAGACCAGATTGAAGTGAAATCCAAAGTTGCGCTGCTGTTAATCTTCGCCGCAAGCGCCATGTCCAGCAAGTGATCATCGACCGTACGCAACATGTTTTCAGGCAGACCCTCGACCAGCGTGACCCGCATCCACGGAAACAGCGAGCTGAAGGGTTCAGAGAGATACCCGGTCAGATAAGGGGCCAGAGTCGGATTCATTCCGACAGTCAAAGGAACTGTTTCGGGGTCGCGGAACTCGGTCGCGGTGTCACGGATTTTCTGCGCATTGTTCAGAAGGCGCCCAGCCCGTTCAACGACACGGGCACCGTACAGTGTCGGGCGCACCTCGTTGTTGAGGCGCAGGAACAGACCGGTTCCCAATTCCTGTTCAAGCTTTTCGATCTGGTTGGCCAAGGGTGACATTCTCACCGTCACCCTGAGCGGCAGCCTGAACGCGGAGCAAGAGCCGGGACCGACCTCGGACAGCAAAGCCACCGGCGACGCGACCGTAGTCATCACCCAGAATCTGGCGACCGAAGAAGTCTCGTATTCCAGCGAACTGAGCGTTGTCGGTCGGGCGGCTTTGAACTTGGTCCCCGGCCAGCCCGCAGACCTGTTCGTCAACACAAGCGAACGCGCGATGATTGCGTATCTGGCGCAGCCTGTCAGCGAGGGTCTGGCCAGAACTTTCATCGAGTAAAGGGTTTTACAAGACTTACAGCTTTAAACTGTTGTGTATCGAGTGTTTTGGTGAGTGAGCGGTGGTCTGCGCCCCTGTTCCGGGCGCGGGCCATCACTTTTGTGGGTCAGACCCCGTAACGGGCAAGAAACATGTCAACAGCCTGAGCAGCGACCTGATCTATTTCTTCCTGAGTGAACGTGTTCTGAATACCAAAAGCCGCCCGGGTCCAGATCCGCACTTTGCACAGTTCGGAAAACTGCTCGGCAGCGATATGTACATCATCAATGGCCAATTCGCCCTTTGCCACGGCTTTTTCCAGATACTCGGCCATCTGTCGCTGGCCGTTTTGCGGCCCTGCCTCATAGAACGCACGACCAAGCTCGGGAAACCGGTCGCGCTCGGCAACGCAGATCCTGAAAACCTGCTGCGCGAAATCCGACACAAGAAAGGCCGTCAATTGCGTCGCCGTGATCTGAAGCACTTCGCGGGCAGGCTTGGTTTCGTCGATCATCGAGATGACCCGCTCGGCCATCAGGCAGCATTCTGTCTGGGCCACTTCCATGAACAAAAGGCGCTTGTCCGGGAAATAGCTGTAAAGCGTTGCTTTTGACACGCCAGCCGCGCGGGCAATGTCATCCACACTTGCCCCTTCAAACCCATCCGCCATGAAAACCTCTCGAGCCCCGCGCAGAACCTGGTCGAATTTCCGGCCGGTGCGCAGAATGGTGGCGGTCTGGGTCATGTCTTCTCCTCGATCGATAGCCGCGCCAGTTTATAAACCGTTCGGTTTAGATACAACGATTCTCGAATATTTCAGCGAAGCGGAGGTTGCATTTGCTTTGATGCCTGGGACTTGCAGCGCGTTCAAACCGTGCTAGGACTGGGCCCATGGTCGAAATCTTTCTGCGCACCCTTCCGTTTTTCGCGATTATCGGCCTGGGCTTTTGGGCGGGGCGCACACGGTTCTTCTCGGCTGAAGCCACGGCATATCTGACCAAGTTCGTCTTTTTCTTTGCGCTGTCGGCGATGCTGTTTCGCTTTGCCGCCACCCTTCCATTTGCCGAGATTTTCAATGCCCGGCTCATCCTTGGATATTTGCTGGGAACCATGACCGTTTACGTTCTGGCGTCGACCATCGCCTGGCTTCGCGGGCTCGACATTCCGACCGCTGCAGTCGAGGCTCAGTGCGCGGCCATCGGCAATGTCGGGTTCCTCGGGCTGCCCATGCTTTCGCTTTTGTTTTCCGAGGCTGCGATCGGGCCTGTGATGCTGGTCCTGACCGTCGATCTGGTCGTGTTCTCTTCCCTGATCGTGATCCTGATCAACGGCGGCCGTGACGGCAGATTGACCCCGACCACCTTCAAGCTGATCGGAATGGGTTTGGTCCGCAATCCCATGATCGTGTCCATCTCGGCCGGTCTCATCTGGTCCTCGCTGCAATTGCCTGTTCCTGAACCTCTTGGCGATTTTCTGATCATTCTCGGTGGGGCAGCAACTCCGGGTGCATTGTTCGCCATTGGCGCGTCATTGGCGGACAAGTCGGCTGAACGTGTCCAGATCGCGGCTTGGTTGAGTTTCTGCAAATTGGTGATCCATCCGGCCTGCGTTGCGGTCGCACTGCTATGGCTGATACCGATTGAAACTTTTCCGGCAACTGTAGCCATCTCTGCCGCGGCTTTACCTGTTGCGGGCAATGTTTACATGCTGGCTGCGCATTACGGCATTGCCCCGCATCGCGCGTCGGCGGCAATCCTTCTATCCACGATCGTCAGTATTCTCACCGTGCCGATGGTGATCGCCTGGGTGGGCACTTTCTGACCTTCACCTTTTCGAAAAATACTCTCACCGAAGGCGCACAGACTTTACGCCGGGTCCGCGGATCGTTAGCCATGTTGCGACTCGAAAACAAGGACGGTGCCTGATGGAAACCCTTTCGGAAAATGCCTGTTTCGGTGGTGTGCAGGGCGTGTACCGCCACGCCTCCTCGTCGTGCAAGTGTGACATGACTTTTGGCCTGTTTCTTCCAGCCGAGGCCAAGGACGGCCCGGTCCCGGTTCTTTGGTATTTGTCGGGATTGACCTGCACCCATGAAAACGCGATGACCAAGGCCGGGGCTCAGGCGTGGGCTGCGGAACAAGGGATCGCCGTGGTTTTTCCGGATACCTCGCCGCGTGGTGACGGCGTCGCAGATCACGAAGATTATGATCTGGGTCAGGGCGCGGGATTCTATGTGAACGCGACACAGGAACCTTGGGCGCCGCATTTCCGGATGTGGGACTATGTTGCCGAAGAGCTGCCCGCCCTGCTGTTCGAAAACTTCGCCATCGACAGCGAACGTCAGGCCATTACGGGCCATTCCATGGGGGGGCACGGCGCCCTGACACTTGCCATGAACCTGCCGGGACGCTTCCGTTCGGTGTCAGCCTTTGCGCCGATCTCGAACCCGTCCGGAGCGGATTGGGGACGCAAACAGCTGAGTGCCTATCTCGGTGACGACGAAGCGCTTTGGGCAAAACACGATGCGTCCTTGTTGATGAAGAAAACCGGCTTTGACGGCCCGATCCTGATCGACACAGGTGCAAACGATCAGTTCATGGATCTTCTGCGCCCCGAAGCGTTGGCGCAAGCCATCGCCGAACGCCGCCAGCCAGCGACGTATCGCTTCCAGCCGGGTTACGATCATTCGTACTTCTTTGTGTCCACGTTTATGGAAGATCACGTCATCTTCCATGCCGAGGCCCTGTACGGAGACTGAGGGATGAGCAATTACGATTATGACCTGATCATCATAGGGTCGGGGCCTTCAGGGCGTTCTGCGGCGATTCAGGCAGGCAAACTGAAACGGCGTGTGCTGGTCATCGACCGCAAAGACCGTTTTGGTGGCGTCTCTGTCCACACCGGTACGATTCCGTCCAAGACCCTGCGCGAAACCGTTCTGAACCTGTCGGGCTGGCGCGAGCGCAGCTTTTACGGGCGTTCATACCGGGTAAAGGATCAGATCCGGGCGGAAGACTTGAAAGCCCGCCTGCATATGACCCTCGACCATGAAGTCGATGTGTTGGAGCATCAGTTCAACAGGAACCACGTCGAAACCCTGGACGGTCTGGCCAGATTTGTCGGGCCGCACGAAGTAGAGGTCGCAACCGATGCCGGGGAAACAACGCGCGTGACGGCCGCGAAGTTCCTGATTGCGACAGGCACGAAAACCTATCGCCCGGATTATGTCCCGTTCAACGGCAAGACGGTGGTGGATGGTGACGAATTTCTGGAAATGGCAGAGATTCCGCGCTCGCTGGTCGTTATCGGTGCCGGGGTCATTGGCGTGGAATATGCCACGATGTTTTCAGCCCTGGACGTGCGTGTAACGCTGATTGAACCGCGCGACACGTTTCTGGATTTCATCGACAGCCGGTTGATCCACGACTTTACCCATCAGATCCGGGAAAACGGTGTCGACCTGCGTTTGGGCTCGGCTGTCGAGAAGATTGAAGACGCCGGTGAACATGTGGAAGTGACCCTTGAAAACGGTCGCCACGTTCGCGCTGAAATGCTTCTGTTTGCGGCCGGACGCATGGGGGCGACGTCCAAACTCAATCTGGATGCCGTCGGACTGGAGACGGACCACCGCAACCGGATCAAGGTAGACCGCAAGACATATCAAACGGCGGTACCGCATATCTATGCCACGGGCGATGTCATCGGACATCCGTCGCTGGCATCGACCTCTTTGCAGCAGGGGCGCGTGGCTGCCTGTCACGCGCTTGAAACGCCCACGCTGCCGGAAAGCCCGTGGTACCCCTATGGCATCTATTCAGTGCCCGAAATATCAACCTGCGGAATGTCGGAAGAAGAATTGCAGGAGCGCAACATCCCCTACGAGGTCGGCGTCGCGCGATTCCGCGAGACCTCTCGCGGGCATATCATGGGGCTGGAACACGGCATGTTGAAGATGCTGTTCTCGCTCAAGACCCGCAGGGTGCTGGGTGTCCAGATCGTTGGCGAAGGCGCGACGGAGTTGATCCATATCGCGCAGGCCGTGCTGAACCTGAAAGGTACGGTGGACTACTTCGTTCAGAACACGTTCAACTACCCGACACTTGCCGAAGCGTATAAAATCGCGGGCCTGGATGCGTTCAACCGCATGCCTATACCCGAGGAATTCAAAGTCAAAAAGAAACCGGTGGAACCAGCAAAGAAAGAGGCAAAGAAGGCGTGACGACGTTGTATGTCGATGGCGATGCCTGTCCCGTAAAAGCCGAGGCCGAACGGGTCGCGACGCGGCACAAAGTGCCGATGGCGCTGGTGTCCAATGGCGGGCTTCGTCCATCGGCCAACCCGCTGGTACAGGTCATTGTCGTTTCCGAAGGCGCGGATGAGGCCGATAAATGGATTGCCGAACGCTGTGGACAAGGGGATGTCGTCATAACTTCCGACATCCCTTTGGCCGCAAAATGCGTCAAAGCGGGTGCACGCGTGCTGCGCCCGAATGGTGAAACCTTCACTGCGGCAAATATTGGCCAACAACTGGCAATGCGTGACTTGATGGCCGATCTGCGCGCGGCCAATCCGTTGGGAACCGGCGGCGGTGGGCGACCCTTCGGCAAAGCCGACCGCTCGCGGTTTCTGGACGCCTTGGAACGAGAAATACGTGCCGCCAGAAAGGGATGACCATTCCTTTTGCCAGATCAAATACTAACCCGAATTCCGAAACGCCCGTTTACAAGTACCTCATTAGAACGCACCCTGTGCTTGAATTCCGATCAGGCTTTTCGAATACGGAGACTGCGTTATGAAAGTACAAGGCACCCATTATCGGTCTATTTGGTGGGACAAACCGGCAGGCGTGGTTCGGATCATCGACCAAAGGTGGTTGCCGCATGATTTTCGGGTCGTAACCCTGAAAACCCTTGATGAATTTGCAGCTGCGATACGGGATATGTGGGTCAGGGGCGCACCCTTGATAGGCGCGACCGCTGCGTTTGGAATTGCCGAGCAGATGTCTCGGGACAGCTCCGAAGCCTCCTTTGATGCCGCGTATGACGTTTTGCATGCAACCCGACCCACGGCAATCAACCTGCGCTGGGCATTGGACAGATGCCGAGAAGCGCTGATGCCGCTTGCTCCGGGTGACCGTGCCGAGCGCGCCTGGTCGCTGGCGCAGGAGATTGCAGACGAAGATGTCGAGATCAACGCCGCAATCGGCCGGCACGGGTTGGAACTGATCAAGGATATCGCGGCCCGAAAACCCGCCGGAGAACCGGTTCGGTTGCTGACGCATTGCAATGCGGGATGGCTGGCGACTGTGGATTGGGGCACGGCCACAAGCCCAATGTATCACGCACATGACGTTGGCATCCCCTTGCACGTCTGGGTGGATGAAACCAGACCGCGCAACCAGGGCGCGCTGACATCCTGGGAATTGGGCGAACATGGCATTCCACATCGTTACATCGTGGACAATGCCGGCGGTCATTTGATGCAGCACGGCCTGGTTGATTTGGTGATTACGGGCACGGACCGAACCACGGCCCAAGGTGATGTTTGCAACAAGATCGGGACCTATCTGAAAGCTTTGGCTGCGCGGGACAACGGTGTGCCATTTTACGTCGCCCTGCCCTCTCCTACGATTGACTGGACCGTTCGCGACGGTGTGGCCGAAATCCCGATCGAAGAACGTGATTCCAGGGAAGTCACCCATGTCATGGGGGTTGATGGGCAGGGGAACATCTCGGATGTACGCGTGACGCCAGACGGCACGGAAGGTGGCAATCCTGCCTTTGATGTCACCCCAAACCGGCTGGTGACGGGGCTTATCACCGAGCGCGGCGTCAGCGAGGCTTCTGCTGACGGGCTTGCCCGGTTGTTTCCCGAACGGGCTGGTTAACACTTTGTTTAGCACAGTCCTGAATTGTGCAATCGCCCACGCGGATAATGCACCCGCTTAACTTGCTGAGAATGAATGATGATTGAAAACTGGTACAGGGCCGACGAGGCGCGCAAATGGCGTGATAGGGCCGGAACAGACCCCGCAGATCAGGAACTGGGCGAACGTGTCTATACCTCGCGGCTGATCGGTCAGAACCCGGACCTCCTGATGCACGGAGGAGGCAACACGTCGGTCAAACTGGAACGCCCTGATCTGTTCGGTGATCCGCAGCGCGTTCTGCATGTCAAGGGATCTGGGTGGGATCTGGACAGCATCGAGGCACCGGGCCTGCCGGGCGTGTGGCTTGATCCTTTGATGAAACTGCGCGCACTGGACCATCTGTCAGATGCACAGATGGTCAATGTTCAGCGCGCCAATCTGTTGGATTCGGGTTCTCCGAACCCCTCTGTGGAAACTCTGTTGCATGCATTTCTGCCGCACAAATATGTGGATCATACGCATGCGACACCCTTTCTGGTGCTCGCCAATCTGCCAAATGCCGAGGACGTCTGCCGCGAGATTTTTGGCGACCGACTGGGCATTGTGCCCTATATCATGCCTGGCTTCGGGCTGGCCAAAAAGGCTGCCGAGGTATTTGACGAAAACCCGAATGTCGAAGGGCTTCTGCTGCTTCAGCACGGGCATTTCACGTTCGGCGCGACGGCGCAGGAAAGCTATGACCGGATCGTGGCGCATACCAACGAGGTTGCTGCCTATTTCGGAATGAAGGACCTGACGACAATTGGCCGTCGCGATCCGGCTGAGAATCTTGAGGTGTTGCCGATCCTGCGCGGGGTCATCGCCGAAGTGGCGGCTCAACGGGATGACCCGATGCCGGTTTTTGACCTCCGCAACGGGCCGGATGTCATGCAGTTTTTTGATCGTCCGGATATTGATTCATTGGCCCAGCGGGGCATGGCGTCGCCGGATCACGTGTTGCGGACAAAAGGCTGCCCGCTTGTATTGCGCGCGTCGGATTTGTCTGGGGGGCGGTCTCGGATCAAGGCAAAAGTCGAAGAGTTTGCCAAAGACTATCGGGCGTATTTTGAACGGCAGGCGCCGCAGGCCGACGAACCCAAGAAACTGCTGCCCCAAGACCCCAAACACGCCTGGATCGAGGGCGTTGGGATCCTGGGAATGGGCCCGAACGCAAAGGCTGCCTCGGCAGCGGCGGATCTTGCGGAACAAAACCTGCGGGTTCGAACAGTGGGCGAAGACGCGGGCGGTTTTTTTCCCATCAATGAAAAAGATCGCTTTGATTGTGAATACTGGTCCTTGGAACAGGCGAAGCTGGGCAAAAGCTCACCACCTCCGCTTCAGGGCAAGATTGTGATGGTGACCGGCGGTGCAGGGACGATAGGTCTGGCCACCGCCAAGGCCTTTGCTGACGCCGGTGCAAATGTCGTTCTGGTGGACCGGGATGAACGGGCGTTGGCCAAGGCCAAATCGACCCTTGGCACATGGCATTCGACATATGCCTGCGACGTAACCGAGAGAGGCGCCGCAGATGCCGCGATTGCGGCGGCGATACACCGGTTTGGTGGGATCGATGTAATGGTATCGAATGCCGGGTCGGCGACTTCGGGCGCTTTGCTGGATCTTGGTGACGACGAGTTCCGCGCGGCTTTTGAACTGAATTTCTTCGCGCACAAGGCATTTGCGACACAGGCTGCCCGAGTGATGCAAGCTCAGGGCCGCGGCGGTCAGATCCTGTTCAATATCTCCAAACAGGCGATCAACCCGGGCCGGAACATGGGGGCTTATGGCACGCCAAAAGCCGCCACCCTGTTCCTGTTGCGCCAGTTGACGCTTGAATTGGCCGAATATGGAATCCGTGTGAACGGGGTGAATGCAGACCGAATTCGGTCTGGCCTGCTGACGGATGGGTTCATTCAGGAACGCGCTGCCGCACGTGGCGTTTCCGAGGAGACCTATATGTCAGGCAACCTGCTGGGCCGCGAAGTCGAGGCGAAGCATGTCGCGAACGCTTTCGTTGCGCTGGCGCTGATGGAACGCACCACCGGTCATGTCGTGACCGTGGATGGCGGCAATACCGAGGCCGAACTTCGGTAACGCCTTTGCCGGATTGGTTTCCTGCCTGTGGCGTATCGATGTGCCTCAGGCAGGAACTGCTGTTCGGTTCTCTCGGATCGGCAGGTGGACTATGGCGCTGAAGGCACCGATCGCGACCCCGATCCACCAAACCATGTTGTAGTCGCCATACTGGTCATACATGCGTCCGCCAAGCCAGACGCCCAGGAAGCTGCCGATCTGGTGGCTCAAGAAGATAAAGCCATAGAGCGTTCCCATATAGCGCAGACCGTATAGATGCGCGACGAGCCCCGAAGTCAGCGGCACGGTGGCCAGCCAAAGCGATCCCATCACCAGCGAGAACACGATGACCGTAAGGGGTGTGATCGGGAACACGATGAACAAAGCCGCCGCAATCGTCCGGCCCGTATAAACCGCGGCCAGAAGATATTTTTTCGGAAAGTGGTTGCCGGCCCAACCCGCCAGCAGCGTGCCGCCGATATTGGCCAGACCGATCAAGGAAATCGACACCGCACCAAGTGCGGATGTGGAGGTGATCCCGATGGAATGCAGTACGCCTCCGGGTTGGATTGGTCCACACATCTCGGTCACGAAAGCCGGGAAATGCGCGGTGATGAAGCCCAGCTGGTATCCGCAGCTGAAAAAACCCAGGAATATCAGAGCATAGGAAGGGTCGCGGAACGCTTTGCCCAGTATCTCACTCATGCTTTCTTGCATCTCTGCTTTCGAAACGGGCTGTGGTGCACGCATGAAGGGCAAGGTCAGCACAAGGGCAAGAATTGCCGCGGCGAACACGACAAAAACCTGCTGCCAAGGCAGGAAAGTCAGCAGCCATTCGGCGGTCGGCGCCCCCAGAACCTGCCCAAAGCTGCCCGCGGCGGTAACGATGGCCAGCGACATGGAGCGGTTTTCATCGGTGGACGCGCGGCCGACAACCGCCAGAACCACACCAAACCCGGTCCCGGCGATGCCGAAACCCACCAGCCACGCGTATATCTGATGCTCGAACGGCGTAACGGACCACGCCGTCAGCACCATGCCGGCCGCGTAGGTGAGAGCGCCGAGGATGATGGCCCGGCGGTCGCCCACCTTTTCGGCAATCGCGGCAAAGATCGGCTGCCCGATGCCCCAGGCCAGATTCTGAATTGCAATCGCCATCGAGAAATCGGTTCGCAGCCAGCCGAACTCATCCGCTATCGGAATCTGGAATACGCCGAACGACGCACGAACGGCGAAGCTGACCGTGATGATGATACATCCGACAATCAGAATCGGATTCAACAAGCGGGCGGATTGAGACATGGGACCTCAGGCGTTACGTCCGAAGGACCGTATTACTTTTGGTGTCACCGTCAATTCAGCAGATTTGCGGTCACGGATAAACAAAATTGATGTGTCGCCAAAAATGGCTTCTTTTCAATGGCCGGGGCGACGGGTAAGGCTCGGATTCATGACGGATCTTATTTCGCTTTACGAGGCCCGCATCGCGGACGAAACGCTGACACGCGACGACGCGCAAGAGGCCGTTCTGCCCCAATTCGAACGCATCCGGGCGGCGCTGTCCAAGCCGGTAAAACGCGGGCTCTTCCGCAAGGCGCCTCCGCCACCTAAAGGACTGTACCTGTGGGGCGGTGTCGGGCGCGGGAAATCCATGCTGATGGACATGTTCGTCGATACGCTGAGCAATATCCCGGCACGACGCGTGCATTTTCACGCTTTCATGCAGGAAATTCACGCTGGAATGCACAAGGCCCGGCAACAGAATGTCGAGGATGCCCTGGCACCGGTGGCGCAGGAGGTGGTCAATTCAGTTCGCTTGCTCGCGTTTGACGAAATGCAGATCACCGACATTACGGACGCAATGATTGTTGGGCGGCTGTTTGACTTGTTGCACGAGGGCGGCGTGGTCGTGGTTACCACGTCGAACAGGCATCCCGACGATCTGTACAAGGATGGGCTGAACCGGCAGCTGTTCCTGCCCTTCATTGCCCATATCAAAGAGCAGTTGCAGGTGTGGGAATTGGTGTCGCCCACGGACTATCGGCAGAACCGGTTGGAGGGTGCCCCGGTCTATTTCACTCCGATTGGCCCAGAAGCCCGGCAGAAGATCAGAGAAGTCTGGACAGATCTTGCCGGTGGACCCGCTGATCCGCTTGTGTTGCACGTCAAAGGCCGGGCCGTTGAATTGCCCGCCTTTCGCAACGGGGTGGCGCGGGCTTCATTCTATGATCTGTGTGGCCGCATGCTTGGGCCGGGTGATTATCTGGCGATCGCCGAAGAGGTGAAGGTGCTGGTGCTTGAGGACATCCCACGCCTGTCACGCAACAATTTCAACGAGGCCAAACGTTTTGTCACCCTGATTGATGCGCTTTACGAAGCCAGGGTGCGTTTGATCTGCTCGGCTGCCGCCGAACCCGAGATGCTGTATGTCGAAGGCGAAGGAACCTTCGAATTTGAACGCACGGCATCACGCCTGCGGGAAATGCAGGATCAGGATTGGGGGCGACAGGGGCGCTGATCCGCCCGTATCGCCCGCGCCAAGACAGTGTGTCAGCCAGATCATGAGGCCGGAACGCACCTACGCGTTTTCTTGCAGAATTTTTCCAGCCAGATAGAGCGAGCCGCAGATCAGAACACGCGCCTGCGGGTCAGTGTCCGTGATCACTTTCAATGCGTCCGCCACGCTGTCAGCGGTGGATGCGGGAAGGTTCACCTTGGCCGCAGCCGCAGCGGTTTCTTCCGCGCTGAGCGTTGCGGTCTCACCCGGAATGGACACGGCTGTCAGACTTGTCGCCTTCTCTGCAAGAGGTGCAAGATATCCTGTCACATCCTTGGTGTTGAGCATGCCGCAGATCATGTGCGTGGGTTTTTGCGGCAGGTTCGTCAGCACATCCGCCAACGCGATTCCAGCGGCGGCGTTGTGACCACCATCCAGCCAAATCTCGGCCTGCGGGGCCTGATCGACGAGCGGGCCGGATTTCAGACGCTGCATTCGCGCCGGCCATTCGGCCTTGGTCACGGCAGCTTCGTATGCGTCGTCGCCCATGTTCAGATGGCGCAGAACCGCCAACGCTGCGCCCGCATTCTGAATCTGATGTGCGCCCAGAAGGTTGGGCAGAGGCACATCCCGCAAACCGGTTTCGTCCTGATAGATCAGACGCCCGTTTTCTTCCTGCACGTGCCAGTGCTGACCATGAACCAACAAAGGCGCACCCAATCGGGCGGCCGTGTATTCGATGACCTCAAGCGCTTCGTCCTGTTGCGGGCCGACAATGCACGGAACGCCGGGCTTGATGATGCCCGCTTTTTCCGCCGCGATCTTGCCCAAAGTATCACCCAGGAACTGTTCATGGTCGATGGATACGGGGGTAATAACCGTGACGGCCGGGTTTTCAATCACGTTTGTGGCGTCCAGACGCCCGCCCAGCCCGACCTCGAGCAATGTGAAATCTGCCTTGGCGCGGGCAAAGGCCAACAGGGCGGCGCATGTGGTGATCTCGAAATAAGTGATGTTTTCGCCGCCATTGGCAGAGTAGCATTCATCCAGAACCGCCGTCAGCTCTGGCTCCGAGATCAGCACTCCGGCCAATCGAATACGTTCATGAAAACGGGCCAGATGCGGCGAGGTATAGGCGTGTACCAAGCGCCCCGCCCCTTCCAGCCCCGCTCTGATCATCGCCTGAGTTGAGCCCTTGCCGTTGGTCCCGGCAATATGGATGACCGGCGGCAATTTCAGCTGCGGATTGTCCAGTGCTTCCAGCAGACGCCAGACACGGTCCAAGGTCAGATCAATGATCTTGGGGTGCAGCGCCATCATCCGGTCGAGGATGGCGTCGGACGTCTTGGCCGTCATTTCTGATCTGTCTCTTCGGCGGGGGCCTCGATTGCGTCGGTTGGTTCCGGTGCAGGCAGATCGCCCTTGATCGCCGGCGGCAGATTCATCAGCATCCGCGTGATGGTAATCAGTTCATCGCGCATTTCGGTACGTCTGGTGACACGGTCCAGCATCCCGTGATCCAGCAGGTATTCGGCGCGTTGAAAGCCTTCGGGCAGTTTTTCGCGGATCGTCTGCTCGATCACGCGAGGCCCGGCAAAACAGATCAGCGCGTTGGGTTCCGAGATATGGACATCGCCCAGCATCGCATAAGACGCAGTAACGCCACCGGTTGTCGGATGAGTCAGTACCACGATATATGGCAGGTTGGCTTCTTTCAGCATCTCGACTGCCACGGTGGTGCGCGGCATCTGCATCAGGCTGAGGATACCTTCCTGCATACGGGCGCCACCGGCTGCCGAGAAAAGGATAAGCGGCCGTTTGAGTTTCACCGCCTCCTGCGCGGCGGCGATGATCGCGTTGCCGACATACATGCCCATCGATCCGCCCATGAACGAAAAATCCTGCGCGGCGGCCACAATGGGGGTGCGGCCAATTTCACCCAAGGCGACCAGCATGGCTTCCTTTTCGCCGGTCTTCTTCTGCGCTGCTTTCATGCGGTCGGGGTATTTCTTCTGATCGCGGAATTGCAACGGGTCGTCTTTTGGCGCGGGTACTTCAAGTTCGGTAAAGATGCCGCCGTCAAACAAGTGCTTGAACCGCTCTCGCGGTGTGATCGCCATGTGGTGGTCGCACTGTGTGCAGACATTCTGGTTTTCCGCCAGCTCGCGATGGAACAGCATCGTTCCGCATTCGTCGCATTTGTGCCAGAGGTTTTCAGGCACTTCGCGGCGTGAGAAGATCGAGTTGATCCGGGGGCGGACGTAGTTTGTGATCCAGTTCATGTCGGAACCTTGGCTTGTGCGGTGTTGACGTCAAATAGGACGCCACGGAAGGAATTGCAATCAACGCCTGAGCGCAAGTCGCGCGGCCAGCCAGCAAACGAACATCACGGCAAGGTCCACCAGAAGCCAGGGGCGAAGCTGTTCGGCGTCGGATGCATCGAACGGAAGGGTGAACAGCGCCAGCCCGTTCAGATTGTCGGGCAACGAGATGAACAGCAACGCAATGATGTTGTTGAAAAAATGCAAGGCGATAGCTGGCCCCAATGTTCCCGCCCGTGCCGTTAGGTCCGATGTCAGCAGACCGAAAACGCAAGCCCACAGCGCAATCAGCAACGCGTTGTCGCCAGCCATGTCCGGTGTGTAATGTCCAACTGCAAACAGGATGGATGGTACCCCCATCCAGATGACAGGCGATTGGAATCTGGCTGCCAGGGTTTGCTGAATATAGCCTCTGAACAACAGCTCTTCGGCGCTGGTCTGCACCAGAACAACCAAGGCCGAAACCGGCAAAAGAAGAAGCCAGGTTGACAATGGCAGGTTCTGCGACAGAGATCCGCCAAAGCCATAAGGCGGCAGCAGGAACCCGACAGCGCCCAAAATAAGCAGTGCTTTCAACACTTTGAGGAATTGGCCCGCAGCCAATCGGTACCCGCCCACGATGGACACCAAAGACCTGTGCTGAACCTGCCGCGCGGCGACGGCCACGCCCAGAATGATGAATCCGAAACTGGCCAACAGCAACAGCAACGCGAGGGGTGAACCGCCCAACAGAAGCGTCTGCGCCCAGCTTTCCGGACCCATCCCGGCAACCACGGTAAAAAACACCATGTTCAGAACGCTGACCAGCACGGCAACCAGCAAGAGCCCCAGCAACAGGCGCCAGATTTCCGGTTTGCCGCGCGCGGTTTCGACCAGATGGTCATGAGCGGAATATGCTTTAGGCATTATAATCCGTGCTTTCCTGAATCGCCTGATCCGTAATCGTCGGGAGCAGCTCTTCGGGGTTCTGCGCCGCATTGATTCTTGTGGACAACGTAGTCAGATATCCCGCAACAGTCTGTAGCAATTGCGTAGCAACCGAAGCGTCGCTTTCGACCACGGCACGCAGTTCCTCGGCGCCGATACGCAGGAACCTGCAATCTTCGGTGGCGACCAGATCCAGTTGTCTGGGCTCTCCTGTTATGATCGAGAGATCACCGATCAGTCGCCCGGGCTCGATTATCGAGATCGGGCGTTTTTGTCCATCATCCGTGGGCCAGTCCAGCCTGGCCTGCCCTGAGACGCACAGATACGCCGCGTCGGGCGCCTGACCACGCGAGAAGATGACTTGCCCCGCTGCTGCTTCGTACCATTGCGCTGAGAAAGCCAGCAGCCGCTGGTTGCGGCCATCCACGCCGGAAAACAACTCGGTCGCCGAAATGATCTCGAGCTTGCGGCTCAGATCGTCCGACGTGCTGTCTTCTTGCGGGGATTTGGATCGTGACACACCATCGATACGGCCATCCTTGATTTCCACAAACAGATCATACGCTTCGGGATGTGCAAAGTGATCTTCCATAAATATCATAATGGAATCCGGCAACAATTCCCGCAGTTTCAGGCGGGTGCGCAACCGGCTTTCGGAATCGTGACTTGCCAGGGCCCTGTCCAGAATCAGGACGTCAGGCCGTTTGATACCCGCGCGAGAGAATGCGGCACGCTCCTGAAAGACGGTCGGCAGATTGTTCCCGCCCAGGCCTGCTGGCAGATCGTAGATGATGGCAGCTGCACGGCGTCGCAGGCCGGCTTCGTTCATGGCTTCGGCCACAACGTCTTCTATTTCGTCCGCGTGTGCACCGGCCATCAACGAAACCCGGCCGTAGATCGCATTTTCCATCACGGTCAGACGTGGCACATAGATGTCCGGCGCAACTGACATGAACATGCCGCCCATCGCATCCCGCAGCCGCTTGGCCTGACTTTTGCGGATGGAAAGAATCTTTTCCTTGTATTCTTCCGGGAAGTTTGGGCCGATCTGCTCCGCCGTCAACAGGAACGGCACCGTCAATAGCAATGCGCGCTCCTGGTCGCTCACGGCCATATCACCTTTGGCTTTGCGCCGTTCTTCGATATCCAGCAATTTGTGATACATGTCCTTGGACATGCCAAGCCTAAGGAAAAGCGGGTGATCCGCCCCGTCCCGCCCGAAGGTCTTGCTGAGCGTGTCCATGACGGCCTGAGAGATGCTGATCACGTCGTCAACCAGATCATGGGATCTGAGCATCTGAACGAACCGTTCGTCACCCGCCAAAATATCCGGAGAAATGTCCTTGGATGGCGCCGCGAACAACAGGTTTCCGCCCAGCGGAACTGCCGGGTTAAAGCGATCAGGGTCGAACCGGTACACATATCGATCAAGCCCCTTTTCTGCCAG
Organism: Ruegeria sp. AL12; assembly: GCF_056540885.1. NCBI lineage: Bacteria > Pseudomonadati > Pseudomonadota > Alphaproteobacteria > Rhodobacterales > Roseobacteraceae > Ruegeria > Ruegeria sp. AL12. The sequence continues at coordinate 259,424 of NZ_JBQFXN010000002.1, forward strand.
GCGCTCGGCGATGGTCCCTCGTAAATTGACAACTTCCTGTGCCAGGATCGGGTGAATTTCCGGGTCGAACTGCGTACGCAAAGTGCGGCGGAACATGAACTCGTCGATACCCATCGCTTCCACCAGCTGGAACCACCAGTCACGTATGTCGTCGATATCGTCAAGACCGGCAAGGCCCGGGTCAATCCACTCATCGTCCAGTGAATCCGGTGAATTGCCTGCACGAACAGCTTCGATCTGCCACCGCGTCGGGGCCTTGAGCGAATCTACTTGGTGTCGTGGATGCGTGCGCAAAGGCATCATGAGGTTGTCGCCCAATGTCCCGTCAAACAGATAAGGGCGCGAATAGGCATAGCCGATCCGGGCCGCGATGACGGCCTGATGCAGACCGCGCAGATTATGCCCGGCTATGATCACCTCACCCTGAGCCGGCAACACCTCACGAGTCAGAAGCTGTCCCAACGCACTGCGTTCCGACGCCTGTCCAGACTGAATTGCGACGCGCGCGCCGCGCGGAATGGTCAGATCGAGATCTTCGAGAACGGTTTTACCATCGCTGTCGCGAACCGTCACATTTCGCAGCTCTATGTCGCCAGTCAGACGCGGAATGGTTTCAGGCTCACCCTCGAAAAGCTCTTCCGGCATCATGTTGTCCGGCGCAAATCTCTCGGTGACGATTTCCCACCGCAAAGACATGTCCTGTACCTGATTGTAATAGGTCAGCAGATCCTTCCATGGGCCGCTCAGATCCTTGTAGGCGCCCAACGCGGCAACCAGCGCACCTACGGTCACCTCACCGGTAATCGCCAGATATCCACCCACTGAATAAAACAGGAAGGGTGTCATCTGAGTTATCAGGTTGTTGAGGAACTTCATGAAGAATTTTTTGTTGTAGATCTTGAAGCGGATCTCGAACAGCTTCCCCAGCCGATGGCTGAATTGCGCAAGGCGATAGCGCCACCCTCCGTTGGTCCGCAGATCGCTGATACCCGCCGCAGTTTCGCCGATCTCCGAGCTCAGACGTCGAACTTCCTGAATGCGGTCCTTGTTCAGAAGGTTGATTTGCCGCTGAAGCTTGGGGATCAGCCAGGCCTGAAGCGGGATCAGCGCGATACTGGCAATTCCGAACCAAACGCTTTGCATGAACAGGAAGGTGACGATCGTCATCATCTGGCCGAACTGGAAAACCGGCTGCGCGATGGCATCCCCCATCAGGCCACCCATCGGTTCGGCCTCGGACGTGATCATCGATACCAGCTCACCCTGGCTGGTGGTCGCAAAATAGGATTTCGGAAACCGCATCGACCGTTGGATCAACGTATAGCGCAGGCGCCGCAGCATGCGCTCGGCAAGGACGCCCTTCATCGTGTTGATGCGCATCTTCATGACACCGCTCACGATCACCGTCGCCAGGAACGCAACACACAGTATCATCAGATACTGAACCTGCGTCACGGTGAAGTTCCATATGGTTACCGTGTCACCCGGCGCGCCAATTGCGTCGTTGATGATTTGTTTGGGCAGTTCCAGCGAGGCGTAAAGAAACGGGAACGACAGGACCGTCAGCAGAAGAAGAACAAGTTGCTGTTTCTTCGAATACTTCCAAATGAAGGCAAATAAAGTGGACTCCATAACCTGGCCTTGTCATGCGCTAAACTGTTGTGTGGCTGTTCTTGGGATGACCCACTTTGCAGGAGCCAAACGGTAAGCACTGACCCGGTACATTGCAAGAATAGACCGGTTCAGTTTCAGCATGTTGCGCCTAACCAAATTATGGAGGGACCCCAACAGGAAAACACAAGGCTTCGATAGCAATTCCGTTATTGCGGCTTTGTTCATGCTGTTGTCCTTGACTAAGGCCGGGCATTATCGGACGACGTGGCCATGGGCAGGATTCTGGATCGCTATTTTCATCGCAAGATTCTGGGGCGCTGGCGTCGAGCCGCGCATCAGGCGCCGTATGCCAGCCAGGCAGATTTGCGCTTGCAACGGGATCAGGCCCGCGGCTTGCGCAGGCATCTTGATCATCTGATTCAGCAGGCGGACAGTCGCCTGATCCGGCCAACGATTGGGTCAACGCAGTTTCCCAAACCCGTCGGAACAGACTGGAGCTGCCGCCCCGACCTATGGCGTGCGCCCCTGACGCAACCGGGTGTGGCTTCGGCCCCGCGAAAGACCGTTCTGGACAGTCAGGTCAGCGTGTTCCACGACTGCCCGCTTTCTGAAATTGCCGTTCGGCAAGTCCGGAATAGAGGGGACAGAGATCTGGCTCCGTTCAGTCTCGTGATCGAGGTTTTCAGCTTTGGGGGGTCCTTCCTGTCCGTTTCGGTTGAATTGCCTGTGGATGCTGCAATTCATCTAACGCGCGAGCATCTTGTGAGGCTGGAAACCCTGATCGAGTGTGAAAAGCCATCGGGCGTTTTCGCGCGCCTCAACATTCAGCACGGGCCCAATATGGAACAGGTGTTGCGAAGCCTTGATCCCAGCGAGGTATCAAAGGCCGTGGATTTTGATCTGGCGCATCTCCCCCTGAATGAGCGCAGGATCGAAAAAATCTGGCTGGATTTGATTTTTGAAACGCCCGAGATGAACCGCACGGTGGTGCGGGATCTTACGTTTTGCCGTTTTCATCGTGCCGATTTGTGAGAAGATCAGTCATGACGCAGACCAAGCTAACCTTCATACGGTTCGAAAACGGAGTCTGGCAAGGCCACATTCAAGCCAGCAGTACGCCTAACCCCGAGGTAAGCTATCAGGGCGAAACCCTGAGCGATGTTGACCTGTCGCCCGCAGAAGACGGATGGGACTTGCGCATACAGGTGCCTGTTGCAGCCCTATCCGAAGGCGTGCACACGTTCGTCGTTGCAGATGCAGCCACAACCGAAAAACTGGGAAGCTTCACGGTGATTGCCGGTGAGCCCGCCGCAGATGATCTAAGGGCCGAAATTGATTTGCTGCGGGCTGAACTGGATATGCTGAAACGCGCTTTCCGCCGGATTTGCCGAGACGACCCCTAATCCGTTCCTGCTAGTTTTCCTGTCAATCTTGCCAGATTCGTGCATCATTGGCGTTTTCAGAGCGGATCGCGCCTTGTCATGGATCGCAGCAGCATAGTCAAAGTCATCGCTTTGATGGTTACCGGATTTGGCATCGGTATTGATTTTACCGGCGCCCTGATGCTGGTGCCTGCGATCGAAAGCAGCTTTGACGCCGACATCACCAGCACCCAATGGGTTCTGAACATCTATGCCTTGTTTTTCGCCATGACCATGGTCGCAGGCGGACGGCTTGGCGACATGTATGGCCACCGCAGAATGATGCTTTTTGGCCTGTCGATCTTTCTGTTTTCCTCGGTCATGTGCTTTGTTTCGCCCAGTCTTGATTTTCTTGTCATTGCGCGTGCGCTGCAAGGCATCGGCGCGGGTTGTGTGTGGCCCTGCACGCTGGCCTTCGGGGCAACCAAAGTATCAAAGCCAGAACATCGAGCCTTGGTGATGGGGCTAATTCTAGCAGGTGTGACCACCGGAAACGTGTTTGGTCCGATGCTCAGCGGATTGGCCGTGAACTTGGGAGAGTGGCGCTACTTTTTCCTCGCCAATGTGGTCTTTTCCTGCATTTCGATGGCCACCGCGCTGATCCTGATGGAGCGCGAAACACAGCACAAACCGGATGAACACCTCGACCTCGCCGGAATGGGTGTGTTGTCCTTTGCCGTTTTGCTGCTGCTTTACGGTTTGGATGTGGGCGCGGACTGGGGGTGGACGTCCGTTCCGTTGTTGATGCTGTTTTTCACCAGCGCTGCGCTTTTCATTCTGTTCCCCAAAGTCGAGAAACGCGTGACAGAGCCGCTGCTTTTGCCGCAGATGATGCAAAACCGCGAGTTTCGCATCACCCTTGGCCTGAACATGTTCAACGTGTCCGCGGCATTTGTGGGGCTGCTGTATTTTCCCCAATACATGCAAAAGGTGCTGGGCTGGTCGACGTTTGAATCGGCACTGGGCTTGGCGCCGCTGACCGTGTTGCTTGCCGTGGGATCAATTGTTTCGGGCACGCTTTACAATGATTTCGGCCCCAAGCGGCTGCTGTTTTGGGGATATCTGATCGCAACGATCGGCGCTGCGACCATTGTCGTGCTGCCCGGTGATCTGGGGTACTTTCGCATCCTGCCCGGCATGGCGATGATCGGGCTGGGCGCAACATTGACGGTTGGGCCGTCCGGAACTGCTGCAATGTGTGCCGTAAAGCCGGAACGGGCTGGGCTGGTTGGCGGCCTGAGCTTCATGACCCACCTGGTTTACGGCGCAATCTCTGTCGCCTGTGCCACCGCCATTATGTACGTCGTCAGCCTGTCTGAGCTTCGCCAGTATGTGGCCGCTTCGGGCATCAAGTTGACCGAAGCAGAGCTTCGCACGATCAACGGCGGAACACTTGATACGCCGTCCGCCCATGCGGTTATCAGCCGGTTGTCATCCAGCGAAGCAGAGACGGTTCAACGGGCATTGTCGGCGGCGTTTGACAGCGGGATGAGTATGGCTTTCGTCTTTTCGGCCTTGTCCGTCTCGGTCGGTCTCGTTCTGGCGCTGCTTCTCGACGAAAAAAAACTGCACCGGATCGAAAGCTGAAGCCGGGAGCCAAGGGCTGCGACATCCGCAGCCCTTACCGTTTTACTGTGACGGCCCGTTGGGGTTGAAGGCCGACAGCCCCTTCAGGATATCGATGGCATAGGCCAGCTGGTAATCCTCTTCCCTCAGCTCTGCGGTTGCCTCGGCCTTGGCGCGATCTTCCTCGATCTGGCGGATCTCATCTTCGCTCAGACTGTCATTGTTGAGGCTACCGCGCAGATCGGCCTCGGAGCGCGAACGGGCGTTGGCTTCTTCCTCTTCCGGTTCTGGCGCCGGACGGGGTTGTTCCACGATAATATCAGGGCTGACACCCAGAGCCTGAATCGACCGCCCTGATGGGGTGTAATACCGGGACGTGGTCAGGCGCATCGCACCATCACCCCGAAGCGGCATCACCGTCTGAACCGACCCTTTGCCGAAGCTTTTGGTGCCGACGACGATGGCCCGGCGATGATCCTGAAGTGCGCCCGCGACGATTTCAGATGCCGAGGCCGAACCACCATTGATCAACACGACAATGGGTTTGCCTTCCGCCAGATCGCCGGGGGTGGCGTTGAAACGCTCACCCTCTTCCGGGTCCCGTCCACGGGTCGAGACGATTTCCCCTTCGTTCAGGAACGCATCCGAAACTTTGATGGCCTGTGTTAACAGACCGCCCGGGTTGTTGCGCAGGTCCAGTACGACACCATTGACCTTGTCGATGCCACCAGCTTCTTCGATCTGTTCCTTCAACCCTTCCTGTAGGTTGGGGAAAGTCTGATCATTAAAGGTCGTTACCCGCAGCACGACACTTGTGCCCTCGGTGCGGGCGCGAACGGCGGTCAGTTTGATCGTGTCACGGATAATGGTGACATCGAAGGGATCAGGTTCGCCTTCGCGCACGACGGTAATAACAATCTCGGAGCCGACCGGGCCCCGCATCAGATCCACCGCCTTGTCCAGCGTCAGGCCCAGAATGCTTTCGCCATCCACATGCGTGATGAAATCTCCGGCTTCGATCCCGGCCTCGTCAGCGGGCGTGTCGTCGATGGGAGACACGACTTTGACAAAACCGTCTTCCTGCGTGACCTCAATACCCAGTCCACCGAACTCGCCCCGGGTCTGCACGCGCATCTGCTCGGCATCATCAGGCGAAAGATAACTGGAATGCGGATCAAGAGAGGTCAGCATACCATCGATTGCCGCTTCGATAAGTTCTTCGGGCTCGACCTCTTCGACATATTGCGCACGGATGCGTTCGAAAATGTCACCAAACAGGTCAAGCTGTTCATAGACGCTAGCCTTGTTCACAGCCTCTTGCGCCAGCAGGGGGCCTGCGATCTGTGTTGTCGCAAGAATGCCTGCCACAGTTCCGGCCAAACCGGCCATCACAAATTTCTTCATACTCGTTTATCCATCCTTGTCGGTCCGAAACCAAGTTTCCGGGTCCACCGGGGTGTTATCTTCTCTTACCTCTATATAGAGCGTTTCTGGGCGATCAGTTCCAGTGCCATCACCGCTTGTTGACAATATTGCGCCGATTTCCGGCGTTTCACCCGGCATCAGGCCAACCGGAGTGCCTTTGGGGATCACCTGCCCGGGTTGACCATAGACCTCTTGCAAGCCCGAAAACACGAACAACAGGCCCGGTTGCGGCTCCAGAATGACAAGGTTTCCCAAATCCAGCAGTGGCCCGCGATAGCGGATCGTGGCCGCAGTGGGGGATGTTACAAGCGCACGGGAACGGGTGCCGATGACCAGACCAGCGCGGGCGACCCCAGCAGCGTCCGGTTCACCGGCCTTGTGCAGCAAAACGCCCTGCACCGGCAAAGGAATCTGTCCTTTCTGATCCAGGATGCTTGCGTCGGTTTCAATGATCTCGCCTTCTGAAATCTCTGACAGACCGCTTGCAAAGCCATCCAGAGTCTCGGTCGAAGAAATCAGAATGGCCGTGCGCACCGGGTCTTCGACAAACCGACGCGGCAAATCAGTTCGGTCGGCAATCGCTTCGCTCAACCGCGTGCGGGCATCCTGCACACCGCGCAGCCCTTCGGTCAAAGTTTCCGAGGCACTTTGTTGCAGCAGACGCAGGGTCTGAACCTCTTGCAGGTCCTGTGCCAGCGCTTGCGCTTTTGCGTTAAGACCAGGCGTGACCTCGGACAGCATCATTCCGGCCCGCGCCGCGCCCAATGGGCCTGACGGGTGCAGCATCAGCACTGGCGGTGCGGTCGTTTCAATAGTCTGCAATATGCCAAGCAACTGCCTGACGTCCTTTTCACGCGCGCTCAATTGCGCGCTCAGTTGCGCTTCGCGTGTTGCAGCCTTGCGCAGACCAGTCCGCATCGCGCTCAGCCCGGCCTCATAGGCTTGTATCGTTTCGGTCAGCGCCCGCACCCGATCCCTTGCGCCGTCTGCTTCGCTCAGCGAGATCGACGCCTGTTCCAGCATCCTTGCCGCATCCAGTGCCGCCCGAGAAGCGTCGTCCTGGGCAAAGGCCTGACAAGTTGAAAGCAGCATAATCGCTAGGGCGGTCAGCCTCATGACAGCAGGCTTTCTCCGGTCATTTCCGGCGGTTTGGGCAGGTTCATCAAATCAAGCAGAGTCGGCGCCAGATCAGATAACCGCCCCTGACGCACCTGCGCGCCCTCTGGCCCTCCGACCAAAGCTATGGGCACCGGGTTCAGCGTGTGCGCCGTATGCGGACCGCCGGTTTCCGGATCAACCATCACTTCACAGTTACCGTGATCGGCAGTGAGGATCATTGCGCCGCCTGCTTTCTCCACGGCAGCAACGACCTGAGCCAATCCTGCATCAACGGCCTCGCATGCCTTGATCGCAGCTTGAAGGTCGCCGGTATGCCCGACCATATCAGGGTTGGCATAATTGGTTACGATGAGGTCGTAACCTTGTTCGATCGCCTCGACAAACTTGGCTGTGACCTCGGCCGAGGACATCTCGGGTTGCAAATCATAGGTCGCAACCTTGGGTGATTTGGGCATATAGCGGTCTTCACCTTTTTCGGGGGTCTCCTTGCCCCCGTTCAGGAAAAAAGTGACATGGGGGTATTTTTCGGTTTCAGCCAGCCGGAACTGACGCAACCCCTGCTTGGCGACCCATTCCCCGAGCGTGTTCACAATCGCCCGTTTCGGAAAAACCGCGGTCATATATTCGTTGTGACCGTCCGAATACTCTACCATGCCCAGCAGCGCCGACAGTTTCGGCCGCGGCCCGGTTTCGAACTCGGCAAAGCCCGGTTCACCAATCGCGCGCAGGATTTCGCGAGCACGATCTGCGCGGAAATTTAGACAGAAAAAACCATCGCCGTCGGTGACGCCCTTGTAACCTTGCAACACGGTCGGCGTAATGAATTCGTCAGACTCAGACTGGTTGTAGGCGTGGTCCACGGCATCAAGTGCGGTGCTGGCCGCCCTGCCCTTGCCGTTGATCATCGCGTCATAAGCTTCTGCGATCCGTTCCCAACGATTGTCGCGATCCATGGCGAAATAGCGACCGCTTACCGTGACGACACGTGCCCCCTCGGGCAGCCGTTCTTCCAACTGGGAAAAATAGGTCAGCGCAGATTTTGGGGCCACGTCGCGCCCGTCCGTGACCGAATGAAGGGCGACCGGAACACCGGCATCCGTAATGGCCTTGGCTGCAGCGATGATGTGATTCAGGTGCCCGTGAACACCACCATCCGAGACCAACCCCATGAGATGAGCCGTCCCCTCTGAGGATTTGACCTTGGAAATGAATGCCTGCAATGCCTCATTGCCAAAGAACGAACCGTCTTCGATGGCTAGGTCGATCTGCCCCAGATCCATGGCAACAACGCGGCCCGCACCTATATTTGTATGACCGACTTCGGAATTACCCATCTGCCCACTGGGCAGACCTACGTCCGGGCCATGCGTTGTCAGCGTGGCGTGCGGGCATTTGGCCATGATCGCGTCAAAGGTCGGCGTGTTCGCCAGATAGGGCGCATTCGCCTGTGTGTCGTCTGACACGCCCCACCCATCAAGAATGCACAGAACAACGGGTTTGGGGGTTGGCATTGAAAATCTCCGATTACTGCTCTTGGGTCTTCTTCTAGCGTCTGGCCGGCAAGGGGTGAACCATCTTTGCGGCAATTTACGCAGAATTAATCAAACGGCCTGGCGGCTTCGGCCCATCGCCGGAGGACAATGAGCCGCTGCATTTTTCGACGCAAAGCCATCATGGTTTTATCGGTGAAAAACCCGGACAAGACTAGTCTTTGAGGTAACGCGTGTATGGCTTCGCCTTGCGGTTGCGATATTTGACCGTCAGTTCCAGCGGCGTGTCGTTTTCGTCGTAGATGCCGATCATGATGCCCGTGCCCCCGCTTCGGGTCCGCATATCGATCAACTGCTGTTCGGACCGGGTGGTGCGCTGTGACGGGCGGCGCGCCCAGGCAAACAGGTGATCGTACATTTGCGCGATGACATCCGAATGATCCGCACTGTCACCCAGATCCACCAGTTCATCGGGGTCGTTTTCCAGATCGAACAGGATCGGCCTGTACCCGCCCTCGCAATGGATGAGCTTCCACTTTTCATTCGCGACCATGAACATGACCGCATCGCGAACCGATGCATTCAACCGCTGCGCGATGGGAGACGCGGAATAGTCATATTCGCAGATCGCGACCTTTCGGGGCGTTTTGTCGGACTGGCCATGCAGGATCGGCAGCAAAGAATGCCCCTCGAGAATATGCCCGGCCTTTTCGCCGCCTGCCAGTTCCAGAAACGTCGGCGCCAGATCGATCGACTCGACCAGCGCGTCGCAGGTGGTACCGCGCGTGACGTCCGCTTGGGGAGACGGGTCATAAATGATCAGCGGCATTTTGGTTGACACATCGTGGAAAAAAGTCTTCTCACCCATCCAGTGGTCACCCAGAAAATCACCGTGATCCGAGGTCAGCACGATCATCGTGTCGTCCATCCTCCCGGTTTTCTCCATCCAGTCGAACAGACGACCCATCTGGTCATCCGCTTGTTTGATCAGCCCCATATAAGCCGGGATCACCGCCTCGCGGACATCCTCCTGCGAAAATGCCTGCCCGACCTTGGTGTCCATGAAGGCCTTCAGGACGGGATGGGCATTCTTTCGCTCAGCTTCCGAGCGGACCACGGGCACGACAAGTTCGGGCCCGTACATCGAAGCGTAAGGTTCCGGCACGATGTAAGGCCAGTGAGGCTTGATGTAGCTGAGGTGACAGCACCACGGTCCGTCATGGCTGTCCATGAACTCGATTCCACGGGTGGTCAGATATGGTGTTTCACTGTCCTCTTCCGCGATATTTGCAGGTTCGGATGAATTCTTCAGGAACCACCCTGACAGCACGTTGCCATCGGCATCCAGACCGGAATTGGCAAAATCATGCCACGGATTGTCGCTCTCGTATCCCTTGTCTGCTAGGTAATGGTTGTATTTCTTTGCCCCGTCTGGGTCATAGAAACCGTCCGGACCCTCTGCGCGCAACCCGTCATCGCGTTCGAACACGTCAAACCCGCATTCCGCGACGCGGGCCCCGATGATGCTGTCGGGCTCCAGCCCAAGACGGGCCATCCCCTCGGCATCGGCGGCCATATGTGTCTTGCCGACCAGCCAGCAATCCATTCCCGCCTTGCGCAGGTGGTCGCCCAACGTGATCTCACCCACTTTGAGGGGAATGTTGTTCCATGAGGCTCCATGGGAATGCACATAGCGCCCGGTATAGGTCGACATGCGGGAACTGCCGCATATCGGCGACTGGATATAGGCCCGGTCAAAGCGGACACCGCGGGCGGCCAGACGATCGATATTCGGAGTATGCAGATGTGGGTGCCCGTAACAGCTCAGATAATCCCAGCGCAGCTGGTCGAACATGATAAACAGGATGTTCTTTGCCTTGGCCAACGCGGTGCCTCCCCGAAAGTCATAGGGACCTAGTTAGCCACTTCCGTCCGCAGAGCGAAGCAAAACTTGCTTCAGGCCTGATGTTCCATCCGTTCCAGCATCTTCCTGGCACGTTTGCACTGCAACTGATCGCGTAGCGGGCTGTCCGGATCGACATCCTTTTGACACACAACGCATTTATCGGCGCCCGAGATCGCATTCAGGCCACCGCAGCTGCCTTTGATGGTCTTGCCCATCAGCATGACACCCAATGACATACCGACCATGACAAGCGCCAAAAGAATAAAGGCCAGAATAAAAGTGCTCATCTCGGTTCCTGCCTGTCAGTTGGTTCCCAAAGCGTCTTTGAACGCGGTGCTGTGCGACGTAATATAGGCATCTTCGCCGCCTGTCACATCCCGCGAAATGAAGTACACGGCAAGTTTATGCTTTTCCGCGATGTCCATTCCCTTTTCCTGACCCAAAGCCAGCATGGCCGTTGCCCAGGCATCCGCCAACATTGCGTTTTCCGCCAGGACCGTGACAGAGGTCGTGCGATGTGTGATCGGGCGTCCCGTTGTCGGATCGATGATATGCGAATACCGCACACCGTCCTGTTCGAAGAAATTCTTGTAATCGCCCGAGCTGGCCATGCCGCGATCATCCAGGGAAACGATCAATTGAATGCTCTGAGCACCCGTTTCAGGCTTTTCGATGCCAATGCGCCAGGCTTCGCCCTGCTCGTTTTTGCCTTTGGCAACAAGATCACCGCCGATCTCGACAAGGTAATCGTCGATACCGGCATCCTGCAAAGCGCCGGCAACCGCATCGATGCCATAGCCCTTTGCAATCGCCGACAGGTTGATGCCCACCTGCGGATCAGCCTTCGACAGCGTGCCGGCTTCGGTGTCGAGCGTCAGCAAACGGGCTTGCCCGACGCCGCTCAACGCGGCCTCGATTTCGGCATCCGATGGCACCGGATCCTCGGGCTTGCGTGGGCCAAAGCCCCAAAGTTCGATCAGCGGGCCCAGAGTTACATCAAAGGTCCCACCGGTTTTTTCGTGCACGTCATTGGCGGCCGAAAGGACCAATGCGAGTTCGTCCGAGACCGGAACGGGGGCCGTGCTGGTTAAAGCCGAAAAAACGGACACCTCGGATTCTGGATCCCAGTTGGACATTTTGCCGTTCACCTCGGCCAGCGTCTCTTCGACGGCCGCGGCCAATGCGGCCTCATCAAGATCTTCACCGATCGCGGTTATGTTGAAGGTCGTGCCCATCGTTTCGCCCGACAGACGAACCACCTCGGGTTCTTTGTCGAACAAACAGCCGGAAAGAAGGGTGGCAATGGCCAGTAAAGGCATAAGACGCATCGGGCGATCTCCGGGAAATTCTGTGCCCGGCATATGCCAGTGCCCCCCGCCAGAGTCAAACTGCGATCACATCTTCAGCGGCAGGAAACCCAGCACCAAAAGGCCGACCCCCGCCGGCACGCCGAACAACCACGCACGTTTTTGCCAACCCGGCGGCTGCTGCTTCCACGCCATGCGGAAATTGTGGCCACAAACAACAACGGCAAAGAAGATCAATGCCGCTATGGGTGGCGTAAGATAGAGTTCACTCAATGGCTTGAACGTCCTTTCCGGGCCCGCGTTTTTGCCGATCGGCGCAATTGCACCCTATACAGGTCGTTTAGCTGCGCTAAGGTAAAAGGGAAAGACTTTGCAAGAACCACAAGGAGATTGCCCATGGCTCCAACCTCTTACCAGTCGCCTTCGCGTGGCGACAAGTCAGACAAGACGACGTACAGCCAGTCAGCGGAATCGAACCTGTCGCATTCGCAGACAACCGTGGCCAAGCTGCTGGAAGGTAAAGGGGACGCGGTGTTTTCGGTGCGGCCAAATGACACCATCCATTCTGTGGTCAACACGCTGAAGGAAAAGCGGATCGGCGCTGTTCTCGTGACGGATCAGAACGGGGCATTGCAGGGGATTTTGTCAGAGCGCGACATCGTTCGGCGCATGGCAGATACACCCGGCCAGACCCTTCCGCAATCGGTCGAAGACCTCATGACCAGGGATGTTAAGACCTGCACACCGGATGATCTGCTGAATGAAGTTCTGAAAACAATGACCGAGGGCCGTTTTCGCCATATGCCGGTGCTGCGCGACGGTAACTTGTGCGGCGTCATCACGATCGGAGACGTTGTCCACTTCCGTCTCAAAGAGTTGGAATATGAAGCGCTTCGCATGAAGCAAATGATCGTCGGCTAAAGGCCCACTGTTCATCCGGTCGAGGTGAACCGAACACTTCCGACGTTGATCTCGGCGGCTGTCAATCGACCCGAAGCGAAAGCGCCCGTGTCAATCGATACCACCCGGTTCCTGATCCGGGGCAGGTCCACGATGGTGTGGCCATGCACCACCCATTGGCCATCGCTGCGAGCCAGCCTGGGAAACATGGGATGTCCCCAGAGGCAAATCTGGCGATCCTGGGCCTCAATCGGAAGTCGGGGGTCCAGCGCCGCATGAACGAAAGTGACGTTGCCGGTAGTCCAGGTCAAAGGCCGGTCGGCAAGCCAGTTGATCAGGCTTTCCCCCATCTTCAGGCGAAGATCATCCGCCAGTTTTCGAACCTGCTGGTTGTTGTCGATATCCCCGGGCGGTTTCAACCCGAAAGACGCCAGCGTATGTACACCCCCATTTTGAAACCAGAGCCGGGCGTTGCGTTCCGGCGCCTCCAGGAATTGCAACAGAAACTCTTCGTGGTTTCCAAGAAGACATTGAACGCGTCCTCCTGACGTCTCGCTCAGGTGAAACAGGTGGCGCAGGACCTGCGCGCTGTATGGCCCTCGGTCGATGTAATCTCCGACAAACACCAGCAAGCTCTGATCGTCCAGTCTGGGCAACAACGCCTGCAACAAGTCCAGACGACCGTGGATATCGCCCACGGCCGTCACTTTCTCGGCCGGAGCGATGTCGCAAGACACCGCGTTCGTTGTCCGCCCCGCCCTGCGGTCGAACCATCGTCTGATCCAGTTCGTAATCATACATGTGATCCCTATCCTTCTCGTCCATTGGCGGCAATGAGCATCTGATTGAATCAGCAAAGAGTTGACCAATGACGTCTGGATGTTCGATATGACCTTCGGCGCAGTTCAAAATGTTTGACCCGGCATCAGGGGCAGAACCTTTTGTTCGGCGATGATCGTGCAGGGCGTTTTGAGGGTTCTATGAAACGGGTTTTGATTACGGGCTCTGCGGGGTTCATCGGGTTCCATCTGGCAAAGCTGCTGTTAGAGGAAGGGTTCCGCGTGCATGGATACGACGGGATGACGGATTACTATGATGTGGTCTTGAAACAGCGTCGGCATCAAATTCTGCTTCAGACACCCGGGTTCACGGCAACCGAGGATCGGTTGGAAAATTTTGATCGGTTGATGCAGGTCGCCGAGGAATTTCAGCCGGAAGTCATCGTTCATCTGGCGGCTCAGGCCGGTGTGAGACACAGTTTGGAACATCCCCGCAGCTATGTTGAATCGAATGTCGTTGGAACATTCAACGTGATGGAAATTGCACGTCAGCATAAGGTGGATCACCTTTTGATGGCATCGACCTCATCCATTTACGGTGCCAACGAAGACATGCCGTTTACCGAGACGGAAAAAGCCGACACTCAGCTGACCATCTATTCCGCGACCAAAAAGGCGAATGAGGCGATGGGGCATTCCTATGCGCATCTGTGGGATTTGCCGACGACCATGTTCCGCTTCTTTACCGTCTACGGCACCTGGGGACGACCGGATCTGGCGTATTTCAAGTTTGTCGCCGCCATCCTGGATGGTCGCCCGATCGACATTTACAATCACGGCGACATGTACCGGGATTTCACCCATGTCCAAGACCTTGTACGCGGCATCAGATTGCTGATCGACGTGCCTCCGGTGCGGCCAGCCAGCCGTGAGGATATCGAGGACGGAGACAGCCTGTCCCCCGTCGCGCCCTACCGCATCGTGAATATCGGCAACGGAGAAAAAGTGCGCCTGATGGATTTCATCGAAGCCATCGAACAGGCCGTGGGGCAGAAGGCGATCAAGAACTTCATGCCGATGCAGATGGGTGATGTTCATGCCACCTGGGCGGACAATCGGCTGCTACAAAGACTGACGAACTATCGTCCCCGGACAGACCTGAAAGACGGCATCACCCAGTTCGTTGCGTGGTACCGAGATTATTACGGAAAATAACGTAGGCCTATCGCCAAATGAAAGAACCGGCGTCTTCAACGCCGGTTCTTTTTTGTTCCTTACCCGCCGAAATCGTCGAGCATGATGTCTTCGCGGTCCACGCCCAGATCCAGCAGCATGTTGATGACCGACTGGTTCATGATCGGCGGGCCACACATGTAGAACTCGCAATCCTCGGGCGAGGGGTGGTTCTTGAGGTATTCTTCGTACAGAACGTTGTGGATGAAGCCGGTATAGCCTTTCCAATTGTCCTCGGGCTGTGCATCCGACAGGGCCACGTGCCATTCGAAATTGTCGAATTCTTCAGCCAGACTGTCGAAGTCTTCGACAAAGAACATCTCTTTCTTCGACCGCGCACCGTACCAGAAGCTGATCTTGCGGTTGCGGTTCTGAAGACGCTTGAGCTGATCAAAGATATGGCTGCGCATGGGCGCCATACCGGCGCCGCCGCCAATGAAGACCATCTCTTTGTCAGTTTCACGGGCAAAGAACTCGCCGAATGGGCCTGAAATGGTGACCTTGTCACCCGGCTTCAGGTTGAAGATGTAGGACGACATCTGACCCGGCGGAATGCCTTCGGACCCCGGCGGCGGCGAGGCCACGCGGACGTTCAGCATGATCATGCCCTTTTCGTCCGGGTAGTTGGCCATCGAATAGGCGCGCTCGATGGGCTCGGTCACCACCGATTCATATTGCCACAGATTGAAGCGATCCCAATCCTCGCGATATTCCTCTTCAATGTCGAAATCCGTGTATTTCAACTGGTGTGCAGGTGCTTCGATCTGGATGTAGCCGCCGGCGCGGAAGTTCACATCCTCGCCCTCGGGCAGGTCCAGGATCAACGCCTTGATGAAGGTCGCTACGTTTTCGTTCGACCGAACGGTACATTCCCATTTCTTGACGCCGAAGACTTCTTCCGGAACTTCGATATCCATGTCCTGCTTGACGGCCACCTGGCAAGACAGGCGATCACCACATGACGCTTCACGTTTCGTGATATGGCTTTCTTCGGTTGGCAGGATCGATCCGCCCCCCGAATGCACCCGCACCCGGCACTGCGCACAGGTGCCGCCGCCACCGCAGGCTGAAGGAACGAACAACTTCTCGGCAGCCAGTGTCTGTAGCAGCTTGCCACCTGCCGGAACGGAAATCGTCTTTTCGCCGTTGATCGTAATGTTGACGTTTCCAGTCGATACCAGCTTGGATCGGGCGGCCATGATGATGGCCACCAATGCCAGAACGATTACGGTGAAAAGAGCTACGCCTAAGGTAAAGGTTTCCATTAACGCCCCCTTACAGTTTCACGCCCGAGAAGGACATGAAGGCCATAGCCATCAGACCTGCGGTAATGAAAGTAATGCCCAGACCTTGCAGACCATCGGGAATGTCCGAATATTTCAGCTTTTCCCGTACTCCGGCCATTGCGGTGATTGCCAGTGCCCAGCCAAAACCGGAAGACAAGCCATAAGTCGCTGCTTCGGCAAAGTTATAGTCACGCTCCACCATGAACAGCGACCCGCCAAGGATGGCGCAGTTCACCGTGATCAGTGGCAGAAAGATCCCCAGCGCGTTGTAAAGCGGTGGGAAATACTTGTCCAAAACCATCTCGAGTATCTGCACCATCGCCGCGATCACGCCGATATAGGAAATCAGGCCAAGGAAGGTCAGGTCCACATCCGGGAACCCGGCCCAGGCCAGCGCGCCCGGTTTCAGCAGATAGTTCAGCAGCAGGTTGTTGGCAGGCACGGTGATGGCCTGCACGACCATGACCGAAATCCCCAGCCCCAGCGCTGTCGAAATCTTCTTGGACACGGCGATGAAAGTGCACATGCCAAGGAAAAAGCTGAGCGCAAGGTTTTCGACAAAGATGGCCTTTACGGCCAGTGAGATCAGACCTTCCATCAGTGGGCCTCTACCTGCTGAATTTTGTATTCACGCTCTTCCACCTGGTTCGGCTTCCATGTGCGGAAAGCCCAAATGATAAGACCGATGATGAAGAACGCCGAGGGCGGCAGCAGCAACATGCCGTTGGGCACGTACCAGCCGCCATTGTTGACGGTTTCCAGAATGGTGACGCCGAACAGCGACCCCGCGCCAAACAGCTCACGAATGAAGCCGACAAGCAGCAGGATAAGACCATAGCCCATGCCGTTGCCCATTCCGTCGATGAAGGACGCAACCGGAGGGTTCTTCATCGCAAACGCCTCGGCGCGGCCCATCACGATGCAGTTGGTGATGATCAGGCCGACGAAAACCGACAGGGTTTTCGAAATCTCGAAAGCATAGGCTTTCAGGATCTGGTCCACCAGGATCACCAACGACGCGATGATCACCATCTGAACGATGATCCGGATCGAACCGGGGATCTGGTTGCGCAGGCATGAAATGAAGAAGGACGAAAACGAGGTCACGAAGATCACCGCCAGCGCCATTACCATCGACACTTGCAGCGATGATGTCACCGCAAGCGCCGAACAGATGCCCAGCACCTGCAATGTGATCGGATTGTTGTCGACAAGCGGGTCGACCAGCATCTCTTTCTTGGTCTGGGACATCAAATCTCTCCTGCTTGAAGTTTGGCCAGGAAGGGACCATAGCCCGCATCGCCCATCCAGAATTTCACAAGGTTGTCGACGCCGACCGACGTCAGCGTGGCCCCCGCCAACGCATCCACATAGAAATCTGGCCCGGCGGCGGGCTGCGATTTGGCAACGGTGATTTGCAGATCACCTGCTTCGTCGCGCAACTTTTTCCCGTTCCACAAGGCTTTCCAGCGCGGGTTGTCCACCTCGGCCCCGAGACCCGGAGTTTCACCATGCTGATAGAATTGCAGGCCGTAGATATCGTTGCCGTTGTTTTCAAGCGCGATAAACCCATAGAGCGTCGACCACAGGCCGTATCCGTGCAGAGGCAGGATCACCTTGTCCAGATCCCCCGCATCATCGCGCAGCAGATAGATAACACGGTATTTGGATTTGCGTCCGATACCGGCTGGGTCATTGTCCAGCGCGACGCTCAGCTCTGGATCACTGGCGGCGGCGATGTCGTCAAACGTGGTCGGATCAAACTGATCATCGACGAAGGTGCCTGTGGACAGCTCCAGCACATGTGGTTCGAAGGCGGCAAAAGCCTCTGTCACGTCGATGCCCGGCTCGAACACGCCCGCAACTTGCAGAACGTTTACCTGTTTGTCCTTCAGTCGGTTGGCCTCTTGCACCGGGCGCAGGCTGACTGCGGCCGCGGACACAACCATCGAGGCGACCAGACAGACGGCAACGGCGATGAAGATCGTCTTGCCAACAGAATCCGGCGAGGCCGCCAGGAATTTGGCCAATGCGCCCTTGGGTGCCTCGTTTTGATCTGGGGATTGCGTATCAGACATGGCGACGCGCCCTCCGTTTGATGTTGGCTTGCACGACGAAATAATCGATCAGCGGTGCAAATACGTTGCCGAACAGGATTGCCAGCATCATGCCTTCGGGGAAAGCCGGGTTGATGACGCGGATCATCACGACCATGACACCGATCAGAGCCCCGTAGATATAACGCCCTACATTGGTGTGGCTGGCCGAAACCGGTTCCGTCACCATAAAGGCCAGCCCGAAAGCGTAACCGCCCAACACGATATGCCAGTACCACGGCATCGCGAACATCGGGTTGGTATCCGATCCGATCAGGTTCAGCAGCAGGGTAAAGCCGATGGTGCCCGCCAGGCAGCCCACAATCAGGCGGTAGTTGGCGATCCTGGTCATCAGAAGGAAAGCCAGACCGATCATGCAGGCCAATGTCGATGTTTCGCCAAAGCTGCCCTGAATGGTGCCGAAAAACGCGCTCGACCAAGTGATGCCTTCGGCGGCCAGTGCCTGCACACCTTCGGCCGCAGACACGCCCAATGCAGTTGCGCCCGAGAACCCGTCAACGGGTGTCCAGACTGCATCCCCCGACATCTGCGCCGGATAGGCGAAGTACAAAAACGCCCGCCCCACAAGCGCGGGGTTGAGAAAGTTCTTGCCGGTGCCCCCGAACACTTCCTTACCGATCACAACACCGAAGATGATGCCCAAAGCCACCTGCCACAGGGGCGTCGAAGCAGGCATGATCAGCGTGTAAAGCATTGATGTAACAAGGAAGCCTTCGTTCACCTCATGGCCGCGAACGGTGGCAAAGATGACCTCGAAGATACCGCCCGCGACCAGCGTGACGATGTAGATCGGAAGGAAATACATCAGACCATGCATGACGTTGGCAAAGATGCTGGACGGGTCCAGCGAAATCCCGAACATCTGCAACAAAGCAATCCGCCAGCCGGTGGCCGATTCCGGCCCCAGCAAAGCAATCGCCGAGTTTGCCTGATAGCCGGTGTTCCACATCCCCCACAGGATGCAGGGGATCGTCGCGATCACGACATAGGTCATGATCCGCTTCATATCCACATAGGACCGCGCGTGCGGCGCCACCGTGGTCACGGTTTTTGGAGTGTAGATGAAGCTTTCCACCATCTCGTAGATGGGGAAGTACTTTTCGTACTTGCCGCCCTTGGTGAAGTTCGGCTCGATTCTGTCAAAGAAGCTGCGCAAACCCATTCGGCTCAGCCCTCCTTTTCAATTTTGCTCAGGCAGTCGCGCAGCGCCAGCCCGTATTCATATTTTGCCGGACAGGCAAAGCCCACAAGGCCCAGATCCTCTTCGTCCAGCTCCAGCGCACCCAGGGCTTGGGCAGTGTCCGTATCCATTACCAGCAGCGCCCGCAGCAACTGAGTGGGCAGATAGTCCTGCGGCATCAGGTCTTCGAAAACACCTGTGGGCACCATGGCCCGACGCCCTCCGTTCAGGTTGGACGTGAAGGCATACAGCTTCTTGGCGAATGCCGAACCTAATACAGGCTGGACCGCGTATTTCGACGGCATCGGACGAATCCAGCCCAACGGGATTTGATCGGGATCTTCACGGATGATGCTGATCTGGCGCGCGAACCGGCCCAGATAGGCGGTCGGGCCCTCAGCGTGCCGGCCCGACAGGATCGAACCCGAAATGACACGGGGCGTACCGTCCACATCGACTTCGTTGCGGGTCAGATCGTCAGTTGATGCGCCCATCACGGTACGGATCAAACGTGGTTGACGCGCACCCGGCCCCGTCAGGGCAATCACGACATTCGGATCCAGATGGCCGGTCAGCATCAGGCGGCCAATGGCGATGACATCCTGATACCCGATGGTCCAGACCTGCCTGTCGCCTGCAAGGGGTTCGAGGAAGTGAATATGCGTTCCGGCCAGCCCCGATGGGTGCGGGCCTGCGAAAGATGCAGCTTCGACACCGGCGACATCTGCGCCGGGTATCGTGTCACCCTCTTTTTGGCAAAGATAGGTTTTGCCCTCGGTCAATGTGCTGACTGCCGCCAAACCGGCGGTAAATTCTTCGGCCGCCTCGGCAATGATCGTGGCAGCGTCAGCGGCCAGGGGGTCACTGTCCATGGCCGTGACAAAGATCGCATCCGGTTTGGCGCCGGGGTTCGGCATTTTCGAATAGGGACGCGTGCGGAACGACGTCCACAGGCCGGCGGCGCACAGTTTGGCCGTCACGCCTTCGGAGCTGTCGGCATCCCCTATGCCCGAGAAATCAACACCGGCGTCATTGACGTCTGTCACTTCGATCACGACGCTTTGCAGCACCCGACGGGCACCACGGTTGATCGCGACGACCCTGCCACTTACCGGTGCGACCATCATCGCGTCAGGCGCGTCCTTGTGACAGAACAGCGGCGCGCCACGTACGACGCTGTCGCCTTCCTGCACCAGCATCTTGGGTTTCAGGCCGATGTAGTCACCGCCCAGGACGCCAACGGTCGAGTATTCCGGGCCCGGGTGAATGGTCTGGTCAGGAGCGCCTTCCACCGGCAGATCCAGCCCCTTTTTCAGTTTGAAAGTTTGCATGTTGCTACGTTCTTCCAAGCCTCTTTTCTGCGCCAGCTCTGCCAACGCCCTTTCGGGGTCATGCAATAGCGCGGTTTTTTCGAGCCTCCGTCGCAAAAGCGTCGAAAACGGTCCAAAATCCGCAGGCGTATTTCCGATCAAGGACCCTTTACGCGGGGAAGGTCACAAACGCAAACCTGTTACCGCCAAAACTTGAGGATGAACCACACAATCCTGCGATTGATCGGTCATTTCTTCTGATTCCATGGCGTATAATTGCATATCGCGCCCACCAAGGTTCCAGTGTAAGCAACCGGAATGGAAAAAGACACAGATTTGGAAATCTTTCTGGTTGCCACGCCTGGCCTCGAGGCGCCTCTTGGTGACGAGGCGCAATTCAACGGACTCGCGCAGGTCAGAACTGTACCCGGCGGGGTGACATGTCGGGGTTCATGGCCCGAGGTCTGGCGTGCCAACCTGACACTGCGCGGCGCCAACAAGGTTCTGGTGCGACTGGGCAGTTTCCCCGCCGTGCACCTTGCCCAATTGGACAAACGTGCTCGGAAATTTCCTTGGGGCACCGTTTTGCGTCCTGACGTGCCGGTCAAGGTGGACGCCATCAGCCGCAAATCCAGAATTTATCACGCCGGTGCAGCGCGTCAGAGGATCGAGCGGGCAATATCCGAGACATTGGGCACCTCGATTTCATCCGAGGCAAACCTTCGGGTCTTGCTTCGAATCGAGAAAGACATCTGCACGATCTCGGTCGACAGTTCCGGCGAGCTGTTGCACAAACGCGGTCACAAGGAAGCCATCGCCAAGGCCCCAATGCGCGAAACAATGGCCGCCATGTTCCTCAGAGAGTGTGGCTACTCGGGTGATGAACCCGTGTTGGACCCGATGTGCGGATCGGGTACCTTCGTGATCGAGGCCGCCGAAATCGCTCTGGGTCTGCGCCCTGGCCGCTCCCGCAGTTTTGCATTCGAGGACCTGGCGGGCTTTGACCCTGATCAGTGGCAGGAAATGCGGCAGGAAACGAAGACGGCGGAATGCGCGCTTACTTTCTACGGCTCGGATCGCAACTCGGGCGCGGTCGACGCGGCGACTGCCAATGCCGAAAGGGCGCAAGTCGCTGCTGTGACGCAGTTTCAACAGCGTTCCGTCAGTGACATAAAGCCCCCCGAAGGTCCTGCGGGGCTGGTCATTGTGAACCCGCCCTACGGGGCGCGGATTGGTGACGAAAGACGCTTGCGTTCGGTCTATGGTGCGATGGGCAAGACCTTGATGAACCGGTTCCGGGGATGGCGGGTCGGCGTGATCACCAGCGCTCCGGGGCTTGCCCGGGCCACACGTCTGCCTTTGCTGGCGCCAGGACCGGTCGTCGACCATGGTGGAACCAAAATTCGTCTGTACAAAACAGATCGCTTGCCGTGATTGCCTGGGACGCTTCACAACCAATTCATGATGATGGCTGCGCGGGCGAGAGCGGACAAGAAAACCACAGGGTTTCCGTTGCAAAGGGGGGCGATTCCCTTGTCTCTCAACGTGCCTGTGAACCTCTCGACGTCTTGGCACCGGTGCAATCGTGACCTGCCCGGCAAGGGCGAACAAGTTGGCGGAAACTCTTGCTTGCCGATCAACCAGAAGAACGCAGACAAGCAACCGCTCGTTTTTTCGAATCGTGAAGACCTGCTCAAATTACCGGGTTCCGACCTTATCGGTGCGCCGCCCTTTTTTGGTTGTTGCGTTCGAAAGATTCGAGTGATCGAAATACAGAATCCTCTTGCGCATCAGACACGCCGCGTATAGATCACCCGCCACGGTCGGAGTGTAGCTCAGCCTGGTAGAGCACTGTCTTCGGGAGGCAGGGGTCGGAGGTTCGAATCCTCTCACTCCGACCAATAAAACAAGGCGCCCAAGGGCGCTTTTTTGCTTTCAGTGTATTTCACGCAACGATTTCCGCAACGTTTCGCGGGTTGTTTTTGCTCAGTTCATCCCAACCGGCAGAAATCTACCACAGCAGGGGACCCTGATATCTTCTAGCCCCTAGTAACCGCAGCTTTCTTGGGCGCAACCAGGCTTTAGGAACGGTAGAAATTCTACAGGGTCTCGCGCAAGATCGCAGAAAAGGCAGTGGCGTTTACCAGGGTCATGCCGCGCATGCCCAAGCTGAAAACAATATGCCGGAGGCGGCGGACAGAAGAATTGGCACGTCGGGATCGAGGAAGAGACCCAGACAATCAAAAGCACCAACTTTGTCGTACATTCGGTGTTCCAAACCTTTGCCGCCCGCGAAGGCAACCTCATCACGAGGCTACAACAGGGCCTTGGCGCGGCCACAGCGGAACGGATTGTCGACACACTGCGCAGCCAGGGCTCCGAAATTCAGCCGGTGGTGCCTCCTCAATGCGCTGTCACGAATGTGCAGCGTTCAAGTGTTCGATTCTAGTCGAATGCTTTTGAGGGATTTTTGCATGGCAACAATAAGCGCATCTCGCTCGGCCGCGAGTGTCTGCGGGGATCGACCGTTTGCTTCTTCGTTTATGCCCTGAACCAACGTTTCGATAACGTCGTCGTTCAAGTATGGCTGACCCAACCCGTCCCACCATCCGTTAAACGTATCCCGGAAGTGATCGCAAAAGGCGCGCAGACCGCCCTCTCCCGCGCCTAGATTGAACAACATCGTCGGCCCCATCGCCGCCCATCGCAGACCGGGGCCCGCCCACATAGCCTTGTCAATGTCTTCGACCGAAGCAACGCCCTCGACAGCCATATGGACCGCTTCGCGCCAGACGGCTGCCTGAAGGCGGTTCGCCACATGGCCAGGCATGCCTTTCCTGATGCGGATCGTGACCTTGCCGATGTCGTGATAAAACGCTTCGGTTCGTTCGAGAACGCCATCACCTGTTTGCGCGTTCGCGGTGAGCTCCACCAAGGGGATAAGATGAGGCGGGTTGAACGGGTGTCCGAGGATGAAAGGCGTAGGGTCTTGCCAACCAGCTTGCAAAGCCTCCAGCGTCATGCCTGATGTGGAACTGGAAACGATCGCCTCCTCGCTCAGGGCTGGTTCGACTTCAGAATAGAGTGCGTGTTTGATCGCTTCTCTTTCTGGAACATTCTCCTGCACGAAGTCTGCACCATCGACCGCAGATGCTGCTGTTTCTGCAAACGCCAATGCGTTCGGAGAGGCTCTGCCGGTCAGGCCGAGTTCTTCAAGCGTGGGCCAAGCTGTTTCAATGAAAGCGCGGGTTTGCTCTTCAGAGTTTGGTGCCGGATCGTAGACAGTAACTGATCGACCAGCCGCGAGAAACAGCGCAGCCCAGCTTGCACCAATAACGCCGGCACCAAGAATTGCAGTATGTGAGATCTCCGACATCAGAACACTCCGGGGTTGAGTGGCGACGCGGCCGTCATGCCGCCGTCGACGGTAAAGAACTGACCCGTTGCGAAGCTTGCCTCGTCAGAGGCGAGCCAGACAGCCATGGATGCAATATCATCCGGCTCGCCAAACCGACGAACGGGATGACGGGCCAGTGCGTCTTGCCTTGCCGCGACAGGATCCTTTGCAAGTTCGAACGCGGCCTCAAGCATGCCGGTATTGATCCATCCCGGACAAATCGCATTGCACCGCAGGCTTGGGCCATGATCCACGGCGATAGATCGCGTGAGCCCATGCACGAAAGCTTTGGACGCATTGTAGAGAGCCATCGAAGGGTCCGCGACCTTGCCAGAGATTGAGCCGATATTGATGATGCTCCCGCCGGATTTCATGGTCGGAATAAAGGCACGGCAGCAGTTGAACACCCCTCGACAGTTGGCGCCGATCACAAGATCCCAATCCGCGTCGGTGCTTTCCGTCACGGTCTTTTCCACCTGGACCCCGGCATTGTTGACGAGAATGTCCAACGCACCCACAGCCTCGGCTACCATTTGGACGTTCACCGGATCACTGACGTCCAGATCGTGCCATTCACAGGGCAGGCCGTCAGGGGCTCCACCCCGCCCGCAGGTCACTACCTCGGCGCCTTCCTTTAGGAAAGCACCGACGATGGCGCGTCCAATTCCCTGGCGTCCGCCAGTAACAAACGCTTTTTTTCCCGCAAGCCGCATCAGTGCGCCACCATCACATGACGGATCGACGTATAGGCGTCGAGCGCATAGACGCTCATATCACAGCCCGTGCCGGAGCCTTTCATCGCGGCCCAAGGCATTTCAGGTGTGCCGACACCATGCGTATTGACCCATGTGAACCCGTAGCGCAGGCGAGATGTAATCGACATCGCCCGTCCCACGTCGGTCGTCCAGACCGAGGATGCCAGTCCGTATCGACCTGCATTCGCCACCTTTACGGCATGATCCGCGTCCGAGAAACGGGAAAGCGTCACAACGGGCCCAAAGACCTCATCCGTTGCGATCTCTGCTGAATTATCGACGTTTGCTAACACCGTCGGTTGATAGAAGAACCCGTTTCCATCTCCGCTTGCGCCACCTGTGACGATCTCGCATCCAGGGCGTGCGCGATCGACAAAGGCGGAAACGCGGTCGCGCTGACCTGCGGAAACCATCGGACCCATTTCGGTGCCTTCGGCCTTGGGTGCGCCAACTTTTATTTCTTTTACTTGCGCTTCGACCATGGCCGTGAATTTTTCATACACACTGTCTTGGACCAGGATCCGGCACGGTTGCGCGCAATCCTGCCCGGCATTGAAAAAGCTCCCATAGCGGATCGTTTCGGCCACAGCGTCCAGGTCGGCATCATCAAAAACAATGACGGGGGCCTTGCCACCCAGTTCCAGATGCACATGGCGAATTTGCTCGCTGGCGGCGCGCATGGCGGCCATGCCGGTGGCCGGGGACCCCGTGACAGTGATCGCTTCCATTTGAGGGCTGTTGATCAATTGATCCCCGATCGTGGGACCACGCCCGTGAATCACATTCAGCACCCCTTTGGGCAAGACGTCGTGCAAAAGTTCAGCAAGGCGCAGTGTGGACAAAGGTGTGATCTCGGAAGGCTTCAGAACAACTGTACAGCCGGCTGCAAGAGGGGCTGCAAGTTTCCAGGCGGCCATCATCAACGGATAATTCCAAGGGGCAATCGCCGCCACGGGGCCAACGGGGTCGCGGCGGATCATGCTTGTGTGGCCTGCGACATACTCGCCCGCGGCCGATCCCGTCATGGTCCGGGCCGCCCCTGCAAAGAAGCGGAATGTGTCGATGGTAAGAGGGAACTCATCATTGCGTGCCGATGGCCAGGGTTTGCCGACATCAAGGCTTTCAAGCTCCGCCAACTCATCCTGATTGGCTTCGATAATATCGGCGATTTGCATCAGCAGCGCGGCCCGTTCGGCCGGCGGGACATGTCGGAAGGTTTCGAACGCCTCTTCAGATGACCTTACTGCGGCCTCTACCTGGTCCGAACTTGCCTCTGCGACCTGACCAATCTTCTCTCCAGTCGCGGGATTCAAAATGGCCAGGGCCTCACCCTCCCCTTCCACCATCTCCCCATTGATAAGCAATTTGCCTTGCATGCCCGTTCCCTTCTATCAGAAATTCACCCGGTCCGCGCCCTTGAGCGCGAGCCGCTCTCTGGCTTCGGCAGGTGCTGCAACCTCAAGCCCGAGGTTTTCCACGATGTCTCGAATTTTCCGGACCTGCTGGGCATTGGATGTCGCCAGTTCGCCCTTGCCGATGAACAGGCTGTCTTCGAGCCCCACACGAAGGTTGCCCCCCAACAGGGCCGCCTGAGTCGCAAATGGCATCTGATGGCGCCCCGCAGCCAGCACCGACCATTCGTAGTTCTCCGGCCCGAACAGCCGGTCGGCTATGGTGTGCATATGCATCAGGTTGTCGAGATCAGCGCCCACACCGCCGAGGATT
Organism: Ruegeria sp. AL12; assembly: GCF_056540885.1. Classification (NCBI taxonomy): domain Bacteria; kingdom Pseudomonadati; phylum Pseudomonadota; class Alphaproteobacteria; order Rhodobacterales; family Roseobacteraceae; genus Ruegeria; species Ruegeria sp. AL12. The sequence continues at coordinate 285,954 of NZ_JBQFXN010000002.1, forward strand.
CCGAACACCATCTGAATAAAAAACGGTGGCTTGATCAGACCCTGATCAACGAACCATTTTACATTGTAGAGATGGCCAAGATCGTAGCACTCGAATTCGAACCGTGTGCCATGTTCACCCCCAAGCTTTTCGATGGCATAGCGAATTGTCCTGAACGTGTTGGGAAAGATGAAATCCTCGGTCATTTCGAGGAAAGGGCGTTCCCAATCATGCTGAAACTCGGTGTATTTCTGAAGCATCGGGAAGATTCCGAAGTTCAGGGACCCCACATTGAGGGATGCCATTTCGGGGCTTGTTGTCGTGGCCGCCAACATGCGTTCGTCCATGGACATGCCAAGACCACCGCCGGTTGAAACGTTGATCACGGCATCTGTGGATTGTTTGATGACAGGCATGAATTGCTGGAACAATTCTGGCCTGGGATCGGGTTTGCCGGTCTCGGGATGGCGGGCATGCAAATGGATAATGGAGGCACCGGCCTCGGCGGCTTCTATGCTGGCCGTTGCGATCTCGGTTGGTGTAATGGGCAGATGAGGGCTCATTGTCGGGGTGTGGATGCCCCCGGTCGGTGCGCATGTGATGATTACGGATTTTGGCATTCCGGGGCCTCCTGCGAAACAACACGGCGCAAATGGTAACGCACCTCTTTGGGTCGGTAGATCAGATGAAACTCGGGGGTTTCACCAAGCGCATAGCGTGGCCGTAAAGCACCCTTGTCGGCGACCTTCCTGGGGTTGACGGCGCATTTCATAGCCGCATCTGCTGGACTTGAGCGCTAAGGCCTCCATCCAGCACCCAAAGCTGTCCGCTTGCATATCGGGCCTCATCGCTGGCGAGCCAGTTCACGAGGTTTGCGATATCGTCTGGCGTTCCATAAGTGCGCATCGGGTGCACATCGCGCACAGCTTGCTGAAGCTGGTCAATCGTCTTGCCGCCGCCGCCCGAGCCGTCGCCGGTGAAAAAGCTTTGCAGCATCGGTGTGTCGATGTAGCCAGGGCAAATCGCGTTGACCCGGATGCCTTCGGGCCCGTGATCGCAGGCCATCGCGCGGGTCAGGGCATGAACCGCACCTTTCGTTGCACAATAAGCCGCCAGTCCCGGATCAGCGATGAAACCGTCATATGATCCGAAGTTAATGACAGAGGCAGAACTGCCGCTCTTTGCCGCCTTGCGCATCAAAGGTAGCGCATATTTGGACGTCAGGAATGTGCCTGTCACGTTCACCGCAAACGAGCGGTTCCATTCTTCAAGGCTTGTATCCTCAATCGTTTTTTCGATCTCGATGCCCGCAGCGTTCACGAGAATATCGAGTTTGCCGTGCTCAGTCTTTATCCTCTCCATAGCTGCAATGGCCTCGGGTTCTGAGGTGACATCAAGTCGGAGAAAATGGCTATCGGCCCCTGCTGGGTTGGACACGGATCCGCTTTCACTGAGATCGGCTGCGTAGACAACGGCACCTTCTCGGGTCAGCCGATCCACGATCGCACGGCCGATGCCGCCCCGTCCGCCCGTCACAAGGGCCACCTTGCCGTCTTGAATATCCATCAATTTGTTTCCCCCATCGGTGGAAAGCGGTAGCGCGCGGCTGCCGCAGTCCAATCCATGTGATTGCGAACATACTCCTGACTGGCGTCGCGCGGCGGGTTGTAATCCCATGGCTCGCTTGCCCCGGACTCCATCGCGGCATGAAGCGCGCGCCTCGATTTCTGGGTGCGCATAACATCAGCCCGGAGCCTTTCGCTGTCCCATCTCTCAGCGACTTCGCATGCAAAGGCAGCGGCTGCATCACTGTAGGCCGGGTCATCCGCCAAGTTGACACGCTCATCCGGGTCCCGAGACAGATCAAAAAGCTGCGGTGGATCCACATCGCAGTGAATATACTTCAGTGTCCCGCGCCGGATCATGAAGACAGGCCAAGGTGTCATCTCTGCGCAGTATTCGCCGATGGCAATGTCCTCTGGTGCATCCTCCCCACGCGCCAAAGGCATCAGGGACCGACCGTCAACAGGCTCGCCCAGCATGTCGGGTGTCCCTCCGGCAACCTCCAGGAAGGTCGGAAGCAGGTCGACGAGAGAGCACGCCTGAGGCGCCGTGCCTTCGGCCACATCCGGGCCTGCGAAGATTAAGGGCACACGGGCAGAGTGTTCGAAGAACGTCATCTTGTACCAAAGACCCCGTTCACCCAGCATGTCTCCATGATCCGCGGTCACAATGATCAATGTGTTGTCAATCTGACCCGTTTCTTCCAGCGCCTTGACGATCGCGCCGACTTTACTGTCGAAATAGCTCACATTTGCCAGATAAGCGCGCCGTGCGCGGCCGATTTCTTCATCCGAAAGCGGCACAGTGGAGGCTTCGATCCCATCCATCACACGGCGTGAGAACGGGTCGTGCTCTTCCAGAGAGAGGCCTTGCGGCAAGTCGACTTCGTAATCGGCGTAGAGATCCCAGAATTCTGGCTTCGCCACATATGGATCGTGAGGATGGATGAAACTCGCCACCAAGCAGAACGGAGAGACGTCGCCGGCTGCGTGATCCCGTCCTCGCTCAATCAGCCAACGGCGCGCTGCGAACTCGACCTCGTCATCGTAATCCGTTTGGAATGTCGCGATTGCCACACCGCTTTCCTTGACGGTCTGCATGTTGTGGTACCACTTGTCGATCCGCTCATCATGGGCTTCCCAGTCCGGCGTCCAAGCGAAATCGGCGGGATAGATATCGGTCGTAATCCGATCTTGAAACCCATGCATCTGGTCAGGTCCGACGAAGTGCATCTTGCCTGACAGGCACGTGCGATATCCCAGAGCCTTGAGGTAGTGTGCAAATGTAGGCACGCTGGCACGGAATTCCGACGCGTTGTCATAAGCCGCAATTCGGCTGACATATTGCCCGGACATGAAAGCAAATCGCGACGGCGCACAGAGCGGCGAGTTGCAATAAGCGGCGTCAAATCGCATCCCGCGTGCCGCGAGTTTGTCCATATGCGGGGTTTTGGCGCCCTTGTGCCCATAAGCACCAATGAAATGTGGTGCCAACTGATCGGCCATCACCACAACAATATTCGGCTGCGTCATGGAGCGGCCTTTGCGTAAGCATCAAGTACCAGCCCGTGGAAGTGATGAACGGCATGTTCGGATTTGCCGGATCCTGAAGGGTCCGACACGATTCGACCTTGCGTAAAGGCCGGCGTTTTCATTCCTCGCTGTACACTTTCGACCAGATTGATGTCTTCAACCTGAAGCACTTCATCCAGATAGCGCATCGCGTCAATTTCCATCGGATCAGGCTCGGGCGTCTCAAGAAAAAAGTCATAGGTCTCCAACGTGCGATCTGGTCCGACCGGAATGACATTCAGCACGATCATGCTGGACCGGCCCGGGTATCGCATCAGACAAGTTGTGGGCCACAGCCACCAGACCGCATGGGTTTTTACAGTCGCGTTTGAGACGTCGTAGGCGGAGTTGGCGTTCTGCCCCGCTTCTGCCATGTGGCTGGAATAAATACCGTAGGTCGTTACTTTGTACGTGTCCATGTCCACAAGATCGCAAAAGTCCTTGTGGGCGGTCGGGCAGTGGTAGCATTCAAGGAAATTGTCGACGACATTCTTCCAGTTCGACTTGATGTCGTATGTCAGTCTTTTCCCGAAGGTAAGTTGTTCGATATCAGGGGCCCAGTGGCGGATTTCGGTCTCCAGATTGCCGGATTGATCCGACAGCGAGGCGGCTTGCGTGTCGAGGTTGACGAAAACGAAACCGGCAAACTCTTCCACTTGAACAGCATCCAGGCAGATATCGCGTGGAGTGAAGTCCTCCAGGTGATCTGTTTCAGGTGCACGGACAAGTTGACCGTCAAGCTTGTAGACCCAAGCATGGTAGGGACACATGATACGGGTCGTCTCGCCTTCGCCACTCAACAGCTCATGGGCACGGTGTTTGCAGACGTTGTAGAAGGCGCGCAAGACCCCTTCCCTATCCCTGACGACAGCGATTGGGTGCCCCGCGATATGTGTGGCGACGTATGACCCCGGCGTACACAGCTTTTCGACGTGACAAACCCATTGCCAAGACTTGGCAAGGATCTCCGTACGGTCGACCTCAAACCAGTTTGCGTCAATGTAAGCCTCTTTTCGCAACGAAAGCGCACGATTTGGATCTGGGTCAAAGCCAGACTTGATTGCTTCGAACGCGTTTTGATCTGGAAACTGCGTCATGGCTGTCCTCACGACTGGAATCAGGAACTCACTGCACCAGCATTTCGCGGATCAAACCACAAGACTTACCATGAATCGCCGACTACTTTACTTTTTTCGCCTTAGGCTTTGGTGCACGGTGCATTGGCCATGCTCGGAACTCGAATGGAATGCGTCCCTGTACACGATCCTTGCTTGGCGGGAGACCGAAGCGGTCCTTGTAGGCCCGACTAAAGTGGACCTGGCTCGAAAATCCGCTCGCAAAGGCAATCTCCGACATGGTCAGGTCAGTTTGGGTTACAAGGCCGCGGGCCCGGTCGAGGCGGATATCGCGGTAGTAAAGTGCTGGCGTTTTTCGCACGCATTGCGCAAAGAGCCGATCAAGTTGCCTATGTGATAACCCGACATGCCTGCAAACATCCGCAATGGAGAGTGGCGTTTCAAGGTTTGCCTCCATGACACGAATTGCGGCACGCACATTTGTTGGAACAGAGTTGCCCAAAGGTTCGGTATTTTCGGGGTACTGCAATGCCCCGTGGGCGCGTATCGGGGGGGCAAACACATAGCGTGCAGCGGCATTTGCAAGAGCGCTACCATGAGACTGCTGGATCAGATGCAGGGCAAGATCGAGCGAAGCTGCACCACCACTGCAAGTCACACGACGGCGATCAATAACCCAAAGCGCTTCACTGATGCCCGTCTTGGGGAACAATTCTTGAAACGCATCAATATGTTCGTAATGGACTGTTGCCGTATAGTTTTCCAGCAACCCGGCATGGGCCAGAATAAAGGCACCTGTATCTAGCCCGCCCAAGATTGCCTGACGTTTCGCGGCATTTCTGAGGTTCGCGCGCAATGCTGCAGAAACATGGCGCTCCGGCTCCCAACTTGACGAGACGAAAAGCATGTCCGCTTTGTTCATTCCCGCCTCCGAGAACCTGGCAGTGTTGACTTCAACGCCATTGCTGGCCGTCACCATTCCGCCCGCCTCGGACACAAGTTGCCATCGGAACAGTGTTGTTCCCTCGAGATAGTTGGCGGCACGAAATGGATCGATAAATGACATCGTGGCCGCCAGGTTGAAAAATGGTGTTACAGCGATTCTCAGTTCGGTTGTTCTGTCCGGCCCGCCGCCCTCGACCATGTCGCCAACTCCCTTCTGTTCTTTCTCAACGGTAGACAGTGCGGCCAGACAAGTAAAATCGACGACCAACTCAAGGCTGAATCAGACGCGAAGCGCAACGTGTATTGCAGCGACTTAAGCTTATCTTTCGCCTCGAACTGCGACGAAGGATATTCCATTTTCCGCTGTCTGACTTCAGCACCCACCGGGTAGATTTAGGTATCTGTCAAACGGAGGGGTTCGGGTTCATTGAACCTATTGGCAAGCTAAGATGAACAAGAAATCCGGAACTTAGAAAGACGCAGATTAAAAGCTGGTCAGGAACATCAAACGCAAGACCCGCAAACATTACCTGGCCGAATAGAATGTCGGTAATGTCCCGGCCGGTCTGCGCGCTGAGGATAGCATTGCGGCGCTGTGTCTCCGCGAGGGCATAACCGAAAGCTATTATATTCTGGTCGAAGGAGTTCCCGGAAGCCGTGAGAGCCCGTCTTGCGGGCGACACGGCTCGGTAGGTGACCGCCCCTGAGACCTCGGACTGAGATCACGTCATGGTCGCACACGAGCCAAGGCTGCTCAGCGAAAACGGCTCGACATACGCCGCGGGTGATTTGGCGGACTGTCTCGGATCACGTGCACGGTGCGCCGCACCACACACAAACCCCACTCCAGTTCGAGCGTTGGTACCAAACTAAGAAGCACTGGGTTCTCTTGGAAATTTACTTCCTACCCGGAGGTTTTGAGCGACAGATCGGCACCTTTGTCGATCACAACAACTACTGTTACCCCAAGACCCCGGCCAACTTGACGCCCGCCGACGTCTACCATGGCCGAGGCGCCGAAATCCTGAACATAAGAGTGGAGATCAAGAAGCAAACAATCAGAAACCGAAGGTTTCAGAACCAAGCCGCTACCACTTTTACTCAAACGTAAACCGAACCAGAGCCTCCGTTACAAAGAGACCAACGCCAAAAAACTCTGAAAACGGGTGGTCGAGATCCATCTCGCATTACTTGTGCCAAAGAACAGCGCACAGCTCACTTTCAATCGGTGACCTGCCCCGCGCCGATTATTGTTCCGAGAACAAATTGTGTCGCGGGATCAATTTCACCCCTCACGATAAGCGCTTGAAATTGGTGATTCAGGGCGGTCTCGCCCCAGTTCCGCATGGCAACTGCGATCCGCGGCGCTAGATTACGGTCCTTTTCGAGTTCACTCGCGAAAATGCCAATAATCTGAGCGCGAAGTTCAGGCAAAACCGTGCCGCCTTCGGTCAAAGCCCGGATCAGGGATTGCTTTTCGGGCGGTTGCCAGCCGGGGCGCTGCAGTGCTCGCTCAATCGCAGTAACTGCAAGGGCACCGTCGATTTCGATACCTGCGAGAGCCCATTCATAAAGGTTTTGACCATTGCTTTTCAAAACCTGTTCAAATCGCGAACGCACAACAGAGGCTGCCTGTTCATCAGATTGCAAGCCAAGCAGACGCACCGCGACGGGTATGTAACTGATCCTGTTCAGACTACGAAATTCTTGCAGGAGCTGCTCAGTGGGCACCGTGTTCCGAAGTGGATGAACAAATTCATATGGGGCACGGTAGATTTCAACCATAGCGATATTTCTCAGCACATGATCTTCGTGGCTTAGATAGCCCGCAAAGAACATAACACGCTCCGAGCCGTCATTGTCGCCGTACGCCCACGATCCTCCAACAGCTGTCAAAACCTCAACAAACCGAGATCTATCTGGCGTCATCATGAATAAGCGCTTCCAGCTTCGTGAAATGCTACGCCCTGCACCATCCTTGTCGGTTGCGCCATAGGTGAAGAGAACCGTCTTTTCTGGATTGGACCGGAAAGCTGCGCGGGTCTTGCTGTCGATCAGAAACGGTATTTCCGGCAGCGTTGAGATTTTCTGTTCTGTCCCTCTCAGAATGTGAACCGGAGAAAACCGGAACGGGTTGTCCGGTGTGGGACCGGCCAGAACGATAATGTCCGCGGAAATAATGTGATCAGCCGACGAAGCCTCAGGCAAAGTCACGCAGACTGAGCAAGCTTGCAAAGGTCTAGAGGTCACCAAGAAGATGGCCAGAATACAAAGCAGTGAGAGAGAATTCGTTATTAAGCGCATAAGATACTGATATTCTTTAGTTTATGTGTTCCTTTTTACCTGTCGGCACTTGAGTTGGCACAATAATCTGTAACTCAACTTAGTTTAGAATGCGAATCTTCGACAGTGACTAAGCTAAGAACCCCGTGACGCGCTTGACCAGACAGAAAAGCAAAGACCAGACATTCCAGAAGCGCCGCGCTCTGCATAAACACAGCGCGCTGCAGATTGAAGTTTCAGCGAGCTTGACCCTCTCAAACCAATCAAGCGATCGTGGTCCTAGTCATACGATGAAAGACATTGCCAGCAACAGTCTAAGGCGTCTTTTAGCGATCGCAAAACGCACCTGCGACTCCGGCCCCGATCAGTCGGCCAAGTAAACCGTTTCACCGGTTTCAATTGCCTGTTGCGCCGCTTGCCCCATCCTGACAGCCCAGAGGCCGTCCTTCAAACTCACATCCGGTTTCGCCTTTTCGCCACGAAGAACGGCCAGGAATCCTTTGTGCTGATAGTAGGTCGACCCATTGTGATCCCCAGCCGCCAAAAGGGTGGGGTCCACCGGAACGTCCATTGATACCGGACCTTTGGGATTGCGCGGGCTCAAAATCACCTGAGGCAATGGCGGGGCTCCCAAGTGATCGGGCCAGAATCGTCCGGGTCCGGGGACAAACGCCTCGATCTTGGCGTCCGGTCCGACGGCCGATATTTCTTCTTGATAGCGTGAGCCTTCGGCAAACATGCAAAGTTCCAACATCGCGCGCGCACCCGAAGCAAAGTCGACCAGAACATAGCCGTGATCCAGAATATCCGGGGTTTGACCGTCGTAACTTTCATCAAGATGGTTCACCGCCTGCCCGCCGCTTGCCGTGATGCGCACCGGATCGGATTGCAATATCAGACGCATCAGGTCGAAGAAGTGGCAGCATTTCTCGACGAAAGTGCCACCAGTATTTCGGTTGAACCGGTTCCAGTGACCGACCTTGTCGAGGAAGGGAAAACGATGCTCGCGGATCGACAGCATTTTTACCCCACCTGTCGCCTCGGCCTTGTCGATCAAAGCAGCGATAGGGGGCATGTACCGGTATTCCATTGCAACCCAAATCGGGCAGGGGTAGTCGCGCTGCAACTGTTCGAGCCGGGGCGCGTCCTGCGGGTCGGTGAACAATGGTTTTTCTACCAGAAGCGGCAGAGGACGTGTTTCTGCGATTTCGCAGATCTGGTCCACATGAAGATGGTTCGGGCTGACGATGACGACGCAGTCCAGTTCCTCTACCGCCAGTAGCTCTTGCACGGAACCTACCATGGTAGCAGTTGGCGCAATTGCCTTGGCGGCTTTTGCCATCTCCTGATCGAGTTCAAAGATCGCAGCCACACTGGTACCTTCCAGCAATCCGATATTGTGCAGGTGCTCTTGCCCCATCATTCCGCATCCAATCAGCCCGTATTTGATGGTCCGGGTCATGCGCAATTCCTTTTACTTCAGACGTTGTACGTAGTTGGCCCGATCCGGGTCGAACCAAGTTTTTGAGAATTCGACGGGTTCGGCGCTTTCCGACCAGCTGAACCGCTCGATATAACCGACTGCTTGGCCGGCTGGCTTGGTGAAGTCAGAAGGCGTCCAGTCCGGTAGAGGCCGGACCGAAACCCTGTCTTCGGCTCTTGCGATCCAAAAGCCCAACTGGCGCTGATAGTAGCGATAGAGCGAGTCGGACAGCAGGCTCTGGTCGATTAGGCCCGCTGATTCGTCCAGCCAGATTTCTTCGACAGCGATGATTGTATCATTCAGGTAGCGCATCCGCCGGACACGCGAACCGGCGTCAGAAGCACCGAATTTCGGCAGATTGATCGGCTTTTTCAGATGGTCAACCGACAGGATATCCGCACGAGGCAGGCCACCCCCTTCCGGCAGTTCCAGCCTGAACATTGCATAGACGCTGTTTTGCGTACCGGTCTCGCGTATGTAGTTGCCCGAGCCCTGGATACGCTCCAACATCCCCTTTTTTTCTAGCTCTGAGAGCGATTTTCGCAGCGTTCCAACCGAGACATTCAGCTCTGCGGCCATCTCGCGCTCGGGCGGCAATCGTTCACCGTCAATAAGGCGACCAGCCGCGATGTCACGGATCAGAAGTTCCGCGATCTGAATATATACCGGCAGGGCATTGGGGTTTCGGTTGGATGCAGGCACGGCAGACGCTTCACTCGGTCGCAGGAAAAATTGATACACTATTGATCTACATCAAAGCGATTGCTACGCAAGAGGAAAGTCAAAGATGTACGGAGCGTGAATCAAATGAGCATCGTCCCCATCACATCCCCCGATCTGGATGCGGCCGAAGTTTCGTGGTTCGCTGCGCTGTGTTCCGATGATTACCAGTTCCTTGGCGTTCCCGATGGTGCCCTGCGGTCGAGTTGGGAGCATTGCTCGAACATTGTGAAAGAGGCCGAGGCGCAGGGTTTTCGCAACATCCTCTGCCCGTCCTCTTATCAGGTCGGTCAAGACACGCTGAGCTTTGTCGCCGGCTGCGCCCCGATCACCGAGCGGATCAACCTGCTGGCCGCCGTGCGCTGTGGCGAGATGCAACCGATCATGCTGGCCCGCACCATCGCAACGCTGGACCACATGCTGAAGGGGCGTTTGACGGTCAACATCATCTCATCCGACTTTCCCGGTGAGAAGGCCGACAGCGCGTTCCGCTATCAGCGCTCGCGCGAAGTGGTGGAGATTCTGAAACAAGCCTGGACGCAGGATGAGATCAATCATGCAGGCGAGGTCTATAACTTCTCGGACCTGACCACCGACCCGGCCAAGCCATATCAGACCGGCGGGCCGCTGCTTTATTTCGGCGGCTATTCTCCCTCTGCTTTGGATCTGTGCGGCGAGCATTGCGACGTCTACCTGATGTGGCCTGAAACCAAGGATCAACTGGCCGAACGGATGAAGGCCGTTCACGCCGTCGCTGAAAACTACGACCGCACGCTGGATTACGGGTTGCGTGTCCATATGATCGTTCGCGATACCGAGGCTGAGGCACAGGAATACGCGGACTACATCGTCTCGAAGCTGGACGACGAATACGGTCGCGCCATCCGCGAACGGGCGCTGGATTCGACCTCGCTGGGGGTGGCGCATCAGGCCAGGAACCGCGATCTGGCGGATGAGTACGGCTATGTCGAACCCGGTCTCTGGACCGGTGTTGGCCGGGCACGGTCTGGTTGCGGTGCCGCTCTGGTCGGATCGACGGATCAGGTTATGTCGAAGATCGAGGAATACCAGAAGATGGGCATCCGCGCTTTCATCTTCTCGGGCTACCCGCATCTGGACGAAGCCCGCCATTTCGGCGCCCGCGTGTTGCCGAATTTGAAAACCTGTTCCCTTCCCGAAGCTTACGGAAGGGTTCCCAAAACGACCCCGGCCACACCGCTGGGCAACGGAGAACGCCGCTAATGCAACGTGTGAAACTATCTGACTCGCTGGAGATGAGCCGCCTTGTCTATGGCATGTGGCGGTTGGGCGATGACAGTGACACGTCCGCGGGCCATGTCGAGGCCAAGATTCAGACCTGTCTGGATCAGGGTATCACCACCTTCGATCAGGCCGACATCTATGGCGGCTACCAGGCCGAGGCCGTGCTGGGTGCCGCCCTGCGCGCCAATCCAAACCTGCGTCAGAAGATGGAGATCGTCACCAAATGCGACATCGTCGCGCCGGTTGGCCGTTACGCGGATGCGAAGGTAAAATACTACGACACCTCACGTGCCCACATTCTGAAATCAGTCGACACGTCGCTGTCGGAAATGGCGATTGACCACATCGATCTGCTGTTGATCCACCGCCCGGACCCCATGATGAGCCACTATGAAACCGGAGCCGCCCTGGATGAGGTTGTCGCCAGCGGCAAGGTCGGCGCGGTGGGCGTGTCCAACTTCCGCCCGTGGGATTGGTCGTTGCTGCAATCGGCGATGAATACGCCGTTGGTCACCAACCAGATCGAAATTTCGCTGGGTCAGATCAGCCCTTTCACCAACGGTGATCTGGCCTTTCACCAACAGCATGGCCATCCGTTGATGGCATGGTCGCCGCTGGGTGGAGGCCTGTTGATGGCCGGAAACCCGCCGATTGGGGTCGTCGCCGATGAAATCGCAGCCGGGTTTGGCGTGGATCGCGCCGCCGTCGCAGTGGCGTTCCTGTTGGCCCACCCGGCCAACATCCTGCCGGTTCTGGGCACCAACAATCTGGACCGGATTAAACGCGCCTCTGACGCATTGAAAGTCAAACTGGATCGCGAAAGCTGGTTCCGCCTGTACGAGGCGGCGCTGGGGCACGAGGTACCATGATGAACGCAATCTCAAAGGACATGACCCGCACCTTTATTCCACATAAGGACGACACACGTACCCTGCGCGACGCCTTCGGCCGATTTGCAACCGGTGTCACCATCGTGACCTGCGACAGCGCGGATGGGCCTGTCTGCATCACCGCCAACAGCTTTTCGTCCCTGTCGCTTGACCCACCGCTGATCATGTGGGCCGGAGACCGAAACTCGCGTCGCTTCCCCTATTTCCACAAGGCCCGTCATTTCAGCGTGCATGTGCTGTCTTCGGACCAGGCCGAGCTGTGTTTCGGCTGCTCGAAAGACGCCTTTGCACTGCGGGACATCAGCCACGAGCGCTGTGAGAATGGGACACCGGTGTTGGCAGATTGCCTTGCGCGGTTCGAATGCGAACAGCACGCGTATCACGATGCAGGCGATCACGTTATTGTGGTTGGAAAAGTTCTACGGGCCAGCATGTCGGATGGAGACGCGCTGACCTTTTATGCCGGGAAACTCGGCCAATTCGCGAAAGTCTAAGCGCGATTTGATGACCGTGGGGGACACCCGCGGCTGACCAAGGGAGGATCCGCATGGGCGGACTGGCATCGGTGCTTGCACCGATTGCATTCGTGAACGAAACCGTGCTGCGTCTGGGGCGCGCGGTTGGTGTTGTTGCGATTGCGCTCATGGTGATCGCAATTCTGATCCAGGTGTTTTTCCGATACGTTCTGGGCAATGCGCTGCCGTGGCCGGATGAGGCCGCGCGGTTCTGCATGCTGTGGATGACCGGTCTTATGGCGCCCACCGCGTTTCGGCGCGGCGGTTTTGTGGCCATCGACATGCTGGAACGCCTCCTTCCCCGCATCATCGGCCAGACGCTGAATCTGTTCCTGCTTTTGATCGCGCTCGCAGTCCTGCTGGTCGCCGTCAATATCGGCTGGTCCGAGGTCACCGGCTTTGGCGGCAAGTTCGCCACTGCCGCGCTGTATCTGCCCACCTCTTTCGGGTTCGACGAATGGTATCGCATTCCTCGCAGTTGGATGATGGCATCGCTGCTGGTGGGGATCATCCTGCTGATCTCGGTGAATATCGAGCTGATCCTGCGATCCTTCATCACTCTGCTGGGCGGCGGCCACCTGTTGCCTGAAATTCCTGATGCGGCAGTGGGGGCCGAATAAATGCTGATCTGGTTCCTGCCCACCTTCCTGATTTTCCTGCTGATCGGCCTGCCGGTCTTTTTCGCTTTGCTGGCGGCGCCCGGAATCCTGCTGTGGCTGAACGGCCAGACGAACGACATCACGCTGCTGTATCGCAATGTCTATAACGGTATGGACAGCTTCCCTCTGATGGCGATCCCCTTCTTCATGCTGGCCGGAGAGCTCATGAACCGAGGCGGCATCACCATCCGCCTTGTCGAGTTTTCGCAGGCCCTGATGGGGCACCTGCGCGGTGGTCTGGCGCATGTGAACGTGCTGAGTTCGATTCTGTTTGCGGGCCTCTCGGGGTCCGCCGTGGCGGACACCTCGGCGCTAGGGTCGATGCTGATCCCGGCGATGGAGAAACAGGGCTATACCCGCAAATTCGCCGCCGCGATCACGGCGGCGAGTTCGGTGATCGGGCCGATCATTCCGCCCTCGGGCATCATGATCATCTACGCCTATGTGATGGGCGAAAGCGTGGCCGCGTTGTTTCTGGCGGGGATCGTTCCGGGCGTGATGGTCGGTGTCGGTCTGATGCTGATGATCAAACTGATGGCCGACCGCTATGACTTCCCCATCGCCAGCCGCAAATACACATGGCCCGAGCGGCGTCAGGCCAGTTTGAAGGCCTTTTTCCCATTGATGACACCGGTCATCATTCTGGGCGGTATTCTGGGTGGTATCTTCACACCGACCGAGGCTGCGGCAGTCGCCGTGGGCTATGCCTTCATCATCGGGTTCTTCATCCTGCGGACATTGACATGGAAAGAGGTCCCCGAGGTGCTCAGCAATGCAGGCATGACTTCAGCCGTTGTTCTGCTGCTGGTTGGTGCTGCGATGGCGTTCAAGACGGTCGTCAGCCTCAGCCATGCGCCGGAACAACTGGCCTCGCTGATCCTCAGCCTGTCGGAAAACCCGCTGATCCTTTTGTTCCTGATCAACCTGCTACTGTTCATCGTTGGCATGTTCCTGGACGCAGGCCCTGCGATCATCATCCTTGGTCCCATCCTTGGCCCGATCTTCACCAGCCTCGGTGTTGACCCGATCCACTTCGCCATCATCATGAGCGTCAACCTGACCGTCGGCCTCGCCACCCCGCCAATGGGCCTGGTCTTGTTTGTCGCTGCTGCTGTCTCGCGCGAACGGGTCGAAACCATCGCCAAAGCGATCCTGCCGTTCCTGGCGGTCGAAATCATCGTGATCTTCCTGATCACCTATATCCCCGCACTATCCATGACGATCCCGAGGATAACGGGATTTGCCAACTAACTGAGTTCCACAGGGAGGAAACGCATGCTCAGAAACTTCATCAAAACCGCAGCGGTGGCCACTTCGCTTGTGGCCGCGTCTGCCATCGCGGCAACAGCTGCCGACTACACGCTGCGCGCCACTGCCAATTCGAACGAAAACGACGAGGACTATGACGGCCTGATCGTCTTCAAGAACTATGTCGAGGCCGCCTCGAACGGCGCGATTGAAGTCGAATTGTTCATCGGTACACAACTGTGCTCGAACGGGGCCGAGTGCTTGCAGGGTGTGGCAGACGGTACCATCGACATCTACATCTCGACCTCGGGCGGTGCCTCAGGCATCTTTCCTTACGTGCAGGTTCTGGACCTGCCTTATCTGATGGCCGATGACCGCATTGCCGAGCATGTCCTGTCGGGCGATTTCACCCGCACAATGCGCGACATGGCGCTTGAGGACTCGGGCGGCGCGATCCGTCTGATGACCATCGGCAACACCGGCGGCTGGCGCAACTTTGCCAACACACAGCGCCGCATTGCCGAGCCTGCGGATATGGAAGGTCTGAAAATCCGCACCGTCGTCGCCGACCTGCCGCAGGAACTGGTCAAGGCGCTAGGTGCGTCGCCCACCCCAATCCCGTGGCCGGAACTGTTCACCAGCTTCCAGACCGGTGTCGTTGAAGGATCCAAGAACGGCATCACCGACATCATGGGCATGAAATTCCCGGATGCGGGCCTGCAATACGTAACGCTGGACGGCCACGCCTATATGGGCGCATTGTGGTGGATGAACAACGCCAAGTTCCAGGAGATGCCCGAGGATCTGCGCCGCGTCGTGGTCGACGGGTTCTATGCCCTGCAACAGGCCACTTTCGCCTCCCCCAAGCGCAAGTCGATCCAAGCCTATGAGGATTTCGTCGCCGGTGGCGGAGACCTCTATGTGCTGACACCCGATCAGAAGGCTGCGTTCAAAGAGGCCGCAACGCCAGTCTATGATTGGTTCCAGTCCAACGTTGCGCGAGGCGACGAGATCTTTGCTGCACTGACCGAGGCGGTCGCGGCGGCTGAGGCGGACGTCAACGCTGCTCGTGATGCGGACCTGAAGTGAACGGTTGGGCCGGGCTTTGCGGCCTGGCCCTCACCGAAACGGGTACATCCACCCTTTGTAGTCGTTGACCAGAACATGCGCCTTTTCAATCTGCTCCGGCGACATTTTCTTGACCACTTCCTCAAGGCTGATTGCCGCATCGGGGTCGCCGCCAATAGCGCTGAGCGTGTACCACATATACGCGCGCACCAGATCGGGCGCAGGCATGCCCAGACCCAATTCGTAATACCAGCCAACGCCCGACTGCGCCCCCGGATGCCCCTTCATCGAGGCGCGCAGATACCATTCAAAGGCCCGTTCGTAATCCTGCTCGACCCCCAAACCCAGCCCGTACATCACGCCGATCAACTCTTCAGCCTCGGCGTTGCCCGAGCGCGCGGCTGGAAGAAGTTCCTCACGCGCGGCAGCAAACTGTCCGGCTTCCATCATATCGCGGGCTTGTTCCAGTTCAGCCAGAGCCGGAGACGCAAATACGCAAAGGGCCAAAACAAGCTGGCGCATGGGATGGTTGCCTTCTTCTGGGTCGGGCCCGCTGTGGCACAGGATTTGCCGCGCCCGCTGACCGATGATGACTTTATCCCCTTTGATATGGAACAGGCCGCCATCGGTCATCAACTGTTTTACGACCCGATCCTGTCAGGCAACCGCAACATCGCCTGCGCCCATTGTCACCACCCGGATTTCGGCACTTCGGACGGGTTTTCGCTGGGCATAGGAGAAGGCGGACAGGGGTTGGGGCCGGACCGCACACCCGGCACCGGGGCCAACAGAATACGCAAACGCATCCCTCGTAACTCTCCGGGCCTGTGGAATCTTGGGGCCAAGGACATACACACCGTCTTTCACGACGGCAGGCTGAGCATTTCCGACGTCTACGGCAACGGCTTCAATTCCCCGGCGCAGGAGTGGCTGCCCGAGGGTCTGAACTCCCTGCTGGCAGCACAGGCTCTGTTTCCCCTGACCTCACAATTCGAGATGGCGGGCAATGTGGCCGAAAATGAAGTCACAGGCGCGGTGCATGATCGTATCGACAAGGGCTGGCCCATTCTGGCGAAACGCGTCCGCACCGATCCGCGCTATGGTCCGGCCATCGTCGCCGTCTTTGATGAGGTCGAGACGACCGAGGACATCACGATCGCGCAAGTCGCCAACGCTCTGGCCGCTTTCATGGCGATCGAGTGGCGCAGCACCGACAGCCCGTTTGACCACTATCTTGCGGGCGACATGAATGCCCTTTCACCTGCGCAAATCGAGGGGATGAAGCTGTTCTACGGCAAAGCCCGCTGCTCCGCCTGCCACACCGGTCCGCTCATGTCAGATCAGAAGTTCCATGCATTGGGCTTGCCTCCCTTTGGGCCGGGTCGCACCCGGCAGTGGGATCCCTTCGTCCGGGATGTCGGCCGCATGGGTGAAAGCAACCGCCTTGAGGATGCCTACAGGTTCCGCACCCCGATGCTCCGTAACGTTGCCCTGACCGCACCATACGGTCACAATGGCGCCTTCCCCGATCTTGAAAGCGTCATTCGCCATCATTTGGATCCGCAGGCCAGCCTGGACAAATGGACCCCCCAAATGGCTGCCTTACCCGAGGTGCCATGGTTGCAAAAAACGGATTTCCTAGTTTGGCAGGACCGATATGAAATGGCACGTCAACGCAAGAAAATTGATATCGATCCGATCCAACTCACGGAATTAGAAATAGAAAACCTGATTGCTTTTCTGAATTCGTTGACAGGTCGCAGCGTGGACTCGCCGATATTCGGTGTGCCGAAAGGATTTACTCCTTAGCCATCTCTCACATCATTTAGCTCATGTTGACTAATGGCTGAGCCAGAGACGGGTTGATGCGAAATCGACGAATCCGAAGAGCTTTCGGCGGGCACGTCGCAGCGTGTTGCAACTCGGCTGGCATTCTTCAACTTGTTGAAGCATTTCTCGACTGGATAGCCTCATCTGGCCCCGCCCATCTCTGAAACTTATCAATCACTTTCAAACAAATACTCTCTGCAGTCTTCGCTTGCATTCTAAATTTGGCACCTGCTTTTTTTCACTGCATGGCCAGAAGACCACAACCAGGCTAACGAAGCTTTGATTGGTCCAAGCGGACCAATGCGGTTTGGCACCCGCCAACTTTATCGGGAGCGTGCTAAAGCGCTGACAACTCTCTCGACACAATCCAAATCAAAAAAAGCCAGCACCTCGAAACGCGATGGCAAAGTTCTGGTGGTCAACGATGCAGTTTGAGCTGGTTTAATTGCAGGCTGTTGCTGGTTTTCACAGCGAAACCCCACCCCCCGTCTCAGCCACATTTCGAATGCCCGCAGCTGCGGCAGGTCATGCAGCCCTCGATCATCACCATGTCATACTGGCCGCAGGACGGGCAGGCCTTCCCGCGGGGGGCGTCCATGTTGACCACTTGCGCTTGCGGGTCGGATTTCAGCCCCATCCCTTCGCCCTCAAGAAACCCAATCGCGATCATGTGCTGCTCGATCACACCACCGATCGCCGCCAGGATCGAGGGGATATACTTGCCCTGCACCCAAGCCCCGCCGCGCGGATCGAACACGGCCTTGAGCTCCTCGACCACGAAAGACACGTCACCACCGCGCCGGAACACGGCCGAGATCATCCGGGTCAAGGCCAGCGTCCAGGCGTAATGCTCCATGTTCTTCGAGTTGATGAACACCTCGAACGGACGACGCCGGCCGCCGATGACGATATCGTTGATGGTCAGATAGATCGCGTGTTCGCTGTCGGGCCATTTCAGCTTGTAGGTCGAACCCTCAAGCGATTGCGGCCGGTCCAGCGGTTCGGACATGTAGATGACATCGCCGCCATCCACCTCGTGCGGCGCATCCGCACTTTCACCCGGCACCTTGTCGTCGCTTTCCGAGACGGTCAGCACCGAGCCGGTCACGTCGTTCGGGCGATAGGTGGTGCAGCCTTTGCAGCCCTGATCCCAGGCCTGCATATACACGTCCTTGAAGGCGTCGAACGAGATGTCCTCGGGGCAGTTGATGGTTTTCGAGATCGAGCTGTCGATCCATTTCTGCGCAGCCGCCTGCATCTTGACATGCTCGGCCGGCGTCAGGGTCTGGGCGTTCACGAAATAGTCGGGCAGCTCGACATCGCCGAACTTGTCGCGCCACATCTGAACGGCATAGTCCACCACCTCTTCCTCGGTGCGCGAGCCGTCCTTCTGCAAGACCTTGCGGGTGTAAGCATAGGCAAAAACCGGCTCGATCCCCGACGACACGTTGCCCGCGTACAGCGAGATCGTCCCCGTGGGTGCAATCGAGGTCAGCAGAGCATTGCGGATGCCATGCTCGCGAATGGCCTCGCGAACAACGTCATCCATCTGCTGCATGGTGCCGCTGGCCAGGTATTTCTCGGCATCGAACAGGGGAAACGCCCCTTTTTCCTTGGCCAAGTCGACCGACGCCAGATACGCGGCGCGGGCGATCGCGTGCAACCAGCGCTCGGTCTGACGCGCCGCCTCGTCGGACCCATAACGCAGACCCAGCATCAACAACGCATCCGCCAGTCCGGTCACGCCCAGCCCAATGCGGCGCTTGTCCTGCGCTTCAGCCTCTTGTTCGGCCAGTGGGAATTTTGACACATCAACGACATTGTCCATCATCCGGACAGCCGTGGCGACAAGTTCTTGCAGGGCCTCTTCATTCAAACGGGCTTTTGCCTCAAACGGTTCAACCACCAAACGCGCCAGATTGATCGAACCCAACAGGCAGGCGCCATAGGGCGGCAATGGCTGTTCGCCGCACGGGTTCGTGGCCGCGATGGTTTCAACATAGCTCAGGTTGTTGGCCTGATTGATCCGGTCGATGAAGATCACCCCCGGTTCGGCATAATCATAGGTGGCCTGCATGATCTTGTTCCAAAGATCACGCGCCTGAACCGTGTGATAGACCTTGCCGTCAAAGATCAGATCCCACGAGGCATCGGCCTTGACCGCTTCCATGAACGGATCGGTCACCAGAACCGACATGTTGAACATGCGCAGGCGGGCCGGGTCAGATTTGGCGGTGATGAACTGTTCGATATCCGGGTGGTCACAGCGCATGGTCGCCATCATCGCGCCACGGCGCGAGCCCGCGGACATGATCGTGCGGCACATGGCATCCCAGACATCCATAAAGCTCAGCGGCCCCGACGCATCCGCCGCGACGCCTTTCACGTCAGCGCCACGCGGGCGGATGGTCGAGAAATCATAGCCGATCCCCCCGCCCTGCTGCATGGTCAATGCGGCCTCTTTCAGCATGTCGAAAATGCCGCCCATGCTGTCGGGCACCGTGCCCATGACAAAACAGTTGAACAGGGTCACCTGACGCGCGGTGCCGGCGCCTGCTGTGATCCGCCCGGCAGGCAGGTATTTGAAATCTTCCAGTGCCTCATAGAATTTCTCTTCCCAGTGCCCCGGGTCGTTTTCCGCCCGCGCCAGATCACGGGCGATGCGCCGCCAACTGTCTTCAACCGTTTGATCGATGGGGGTGCCATCCGCCTGTTTAAAACGGTACTTCATATCCCAGATCTGCTCGGCGATGGGGGCGGCAAAGCGGCTCATTGGTGATTCCCTGTGCTGAAAGAGGTATCCAGACTACCTCAAATCACATGCTCACCACAACACCTTGATGACAATTGGAACCAAGCTACAATATAAAGATGGTCTTCGGGACGACTCTGTGGGAAAGCTGTGGATAATTACGTAAACCTCATAAAACTGTCCGTTGGTTCGGAAAGCGTCGACACGCTGATGGCCTGGCAGGACAGCTATCGCCAGCGGTTCGCAGATGGCCTTCCACGCCACGTCACCCGCATGTGGCCCAAGCGCGAAGCCGAAATTCTGAACGGCGGATCGATCTATTGGGTCATCAAGGGCGTAATCCAATGCCGCCAGCGGATCCTGCGGCTGGATGAAGTGATCGGAGAGGATGGTATCCGCCGCTGTGCCATTGTGCTAGACCCCAAGTTGCACCGCACTCAGAACGCCCTGAAACGCCCGTTTCAGGGATGGCGTTATCTCAAGCCTGAAGATACTCCTGCCGATTTGCCCAAAAACCGCGAGCAGGACGATGCCCTGCCCGATGATCTGAACCGCGCCCTGGCGGAAATCGGGGTTCTGTAGTTACCGCAACCGATCCAGCAGTTCGGACAGAACCGCTTTTTCTGTCGGATCATATTTTGCAACGCGACTGCGCCAAAGCGTGGCCTGCGATTGCAGGATCAGACCGTCCGAGAGGATCTTCAGGTGGTTCGCGCGCAGGGTCTCTCCGGTCGAAGTGATGTCGGCAATTGCTTCAGCGGTTTCATTCATCACCGTGCCTTCAGTCGCACCCTGACTGTCGACCAGCGTGTAATCGGCCACGCCCGCTTCTGTCAGGAATTCCCGAACCAGACGGTGGTATTTGGTGGCGATCCGCAGCCGGTGGCCATGGGTTTTGCGAAACGCAGCTGCTGCCGCGTCCAGATCATCAAGCGTATCGACATCGACCCAACATGCCGGGATTGCGATGATCAGATCAGCCTTGCCGAATCCAAGCTGCGAAACCTCTTCAACCTGCTGTTCCCAGCGCGGCAGTTTCTCGTGCACCAGATCGATCCCGGTGACGCCCAGATGAATCCGCCCCGCCGCCAGTTCACGCGGGATTTCCCCCGCCGACAGCAGGATCAGAGAGACACCGTCGATCCCTTCGACCTTGCCCGCATATTCCCGGTCCGACCCGCTGCGTGACAAGGTGATGCCGCGTTTTTCGAACCACGAGAAGGTCTTTTCCATCAACCGGCCCTTCGAGGGCACACCCAGTTTCAGGCTCATACAGCACCCTCCTCAATCTCCAGCATCAGGTCGGGGCGCAACACGCCGCCGACAGCCGGGATTTCGTCTCCACGGCCCAATTGCCGTGTCAGCGCGTCATAGCGCCCGCCCGTGGCGATCGGAGGCAGGTCAGGCCGACCTTCCGCGTAAAACCCAAAAACAAAACCATCGTAATATTCCATCGATGTCCGGCCATAGGCGGCCTCGAAATCCAACCGCTCGACATCTACGCCACGTGCTTGCAACGCAGCCACGCGCGCCTCCAACCGGTCCAGAGCGGGCGTGATCTGGGGCAGATCCACCGCCACGTCGCGCAGCTGTTCCAGCGCAAATGGCATGGTCTCGCGCACATTCAGCAACGTTTCCAGCCCGGCCAGTTCATTGTCGGAAATCGGCGGCGTATCGCGGTCATCGCGCAGGGCTTCGATGCGCGCTGCGATTTCGGCCTTGCGGCGCTTGCCGATCATAGGGGCTTCAAAGGCCATCGGATCGGCAGCGTCCAGCAGCGCGGCGCGCCCTTCCGAGGGCGCCTTGCGACCTGCAAACCTATCCAGCAAGATACGGAACCGGCGCGGTCTCCACAGGTGCCGCATCAGGGCGGCCTTGCGACGCTCGGTCGTGCGCAGCCCTTCGACCGCAGCGGTGAGGATACCGATATCCCCGGTTGCCGCGCGCAGTGGCAGCCCGCGCAACTGAAGCGCCATCAGCGAAAACACCTCGGCGTCGGCGCCTGCCGGGTCGTCGCGGTCAAAGACCTCGTATCCCACCTGGATGTATTCATTGGCGCGGTCGGGGTCATGCTCCTGACGGCGGAACACCTCACCCGAATAGGTATAGCGCGCCGGTTCGGCCCCGTCGCGCATGTGCATCTGCACCACCGGTAGGGTGAAATCCGGGCGCAGCATCTGTTCGCCGCGCAGCGCGTCCGAGGTGACATAGGCGCGCGCGCGGATATCCTCGCCGTAGAGGTCCAGCAGCGTCTCGGCCGATTGCAGCAGCGGCGGGTCGACGACCTGCGCCCCGGCGGCCTCGAAGCGCACGCGCATCATCGCGGCCCGGGCCTGGATCTGGGATCGGTTGGGCATGGCTTAGTCCTGACTGTCCAGAATCTCGCGCACCTTGGCGACCAGATCGCCGCGCGGCACCTCGAACTGGCTGGGGCGTTCCTTCCATTCCTCGAGCGTGGCGCTTTCGGCAATCTTGGCCCCCAGGATCAGGTCCTTGATCTGCACGATGCCTTTGGCTTTTTCGTCGCCGCCCTCGATCACCGCAATCGGAGAATTCCGCTTGTCCGCATATTTCAGCTGGTTACCAAAATTCTTGGGATTGCCCAGATAGACCTCGGCCCGGATGCCGGCATTGCGCAGCTCGGCCACCATCGCCTGATAGTCGGCCATGCGGTCGCGGTCCATTACGGTCACGACCACAGGGCCGGTGGCCTGAGCACTGATCCGACCCTTTTCGCGCAGCGCTGCGAGCAGGCGATCAACGCCGATGGAGATGCCTGTCGCAGGCACTTCCTGCCCGGTGAAACGCTTCACCAGATCGTCATAGCGCCCACCACCCGAGACGGACCCGAACTGCCGCTTGCGGCCTTTCTCATCAAAGATCTCGAACGTCAGTTCGGCCTCATAGACCGGCCCGGTATAATACCCCAGACCGCGCACGACCGAGGGATCGATCTGGATGCGATCAGCACCATAGCCGCCCGCGGCCAGCAACTCGCCGATCTGCTCCAGTTCCGTAATGCCTTCGGCGCCGATCTTGCTGTCACCCACGGCCGCGCGCAGGTTGGCCAGCGTTCCGGCGGCAGCATCGGCCTTGGAGGTCAGGAAGGCGATCACCGGCTCGGCCTGATCGTCGGACAGGCCCACACCGTCGATGAACGCGCCCGAGGCATCCAGCCGGCCCTTGGTCAGCAACTCGCGCACGCCCTGCTCACCTACCTTGTCGAACTTGTCGATGGTGCGCAGAACGTCGTCGCGCGCTGCCGCGTCCGCGCCTAGGCTCATGGCCTCGAGCACGCCGTTCAAAACCTTGCGGTTGTTGACCCGGACCAGATAATCGCCGCGAGGAATGCCCACGGTTTCCAGCGTATCCGACAGCATCGCGCAGATTTCGGCATCGGCGGCCATGCTGGCCGTCCCCACCGTATCCGCATCACACTGATAGAACTGACGGTACCGCCCCGGCCCCGGCTTTTCGTTGCGCCAGACCGGACCCATCGCATAGCGGCGGTACGGCGTGGGCAGATCGTTGCGGTGCTGGGCATAGACCCGGGCCAAAGGTGCTGTCAGATCATAGCGCAGCGCCATCCAATCGCCATTGCCGCCCTCGTCAAACTCCTGCCAGGCGAACACGCCTTCGTTCGGGCGATCCACGTCGGGCAGGAACTTGCCCAGCGCCTCGACGGTCTCGACCGCACTGCTTTCAAGCGCGTCGAACCCGTAACGATGATACACGCCCGCAATCGTCCGCAGCATCTCGGTGCGCTGCGTGACTTCCTCGCCGAAATAGTCGCGGAACCCTTTCGGCGTGACGGCCTTGGGGCGGGGCTGTTTCTTGGGCTTGGCCATGTGGGGCGTCCTTGGGAGTGTCCTTGTTCCGCGCGCGGTCTATCCCATGGTCCGCATCGGGGCAAGGCGCGCTTTCTCTGGCCTTGGGCCGACTGTGTCGCTATGACCAGCGCAAGACAGGAGTCCCCCATGCAGCATCTGGAAGAAGAGATCGCACATCTGACCCGTACCGTGGACGAGCTGAACACGGTCGTCACCAGACAACAATCGGAAATCGACCGGCTGACCCAACGGGTTGAAATGCTGTTGCAGCGCGAAGCAGAACGGGCGCAGGAAGGTTCAGGCGGCGTTGTCTTTGGTGACGAACGACCGCCTCACTATTGATGAATTAAAGCCCAAGCGTCGATTTTACCGCGTTGTCCACAACACCTCCCAACAGGGCGTTTTCGTCCCCGGTGCAGCCCTCTTTCAAGGCGGCCACAAATGTTTCTCTCAGAGCCGCCTTTTGCTCATCCGAAGTCGCGTGGGCTTCGATGTCAACCTGACGGTTGTAAAGCGAAAGGGCCGTCATCTTCCCAACAACGTCCAGAATGTACTCTTCGTTACCATCAGCCTCTTCGATAACAGAGGTGCAGGTGTGATACATCAGCGGCAGCGCGTCCTGCATCATCTGTTCGGCTTCCTCGTCGGCAAGGGCCAGTCCGGGCGCTGCAAGCATTAAGGCGGTGGCGGCTGGCTTAAGCAAATTCGTCCTCATCCGGGTGCTCCTCCGCTTACTTGGAATTCGCGCCGATCAGCGCACCGGCCACCGCTCCGGCGGCGGCACCTTTGCCGTCGCCGATCAGCGCGCCGACACCCGCACCAATCACGGCGCCTTTGATCGTGTTTTCTTTTTTCTTGTCATCCGCCAGACCAGCTGAGGCCGAAACCAAAGCCAGCGTCGCTGCTGCGCCGAATACAATCTTTCTGAACTTGAGACCCGTTATTGTCATAACAACGCCCTCCCGTGGCATGACCTAAAGACATCTCTGTAAAGTCAGCCTAGCGGGGCACCAACAGTCTGGCAACAAAGCGGCGTCATATCTCTTCTACGGTCATGACGCCTTCAAGGGATTTGATCGCGCCCTTGATCTGCGGGTTGATGGGGAATTCACGTCCCAGTTCCATCTCAACATCGCCGGGCAGGCTGGGGTCCAGCAACATGAACTGGACTGGTCCCCGTGCGGCCCCTTTCGCGGCAGAGGCGGCGTCCTCGAGCACCTTGGCGACCGTTGGTACGACCTGCGCTTCGTTCACAAAGATGCGCAGCCCAGTTGCTCCGGCCTCGGCCACGAGGGAATCCGCAGGGCCAACCGAGCGGCCCAGCAGCTTGAGCTGATCGGCTTCCATCGTTGCCTCGGCAGTCAGCACGACCTGCGCGCCGGTTTCCAGAAACTCGCGACACTTCTCCAGCGTGTCTGAAAACAGCGTGACCTCATAGGCGCCAGTGGGATCAGACATTTGAACGAAAGCAAAGCGGTTGCCCTTGGCCGATTTCCGCTCCTGCCGCCCGGCGACCACACCGGCCATCTTGGCGATGAACGGGCCAGACCGGGCCCTTTCCGTCACCTCGTCCAGCGTCATCACCTGTTTGCGTTTCAGCGCAGGCATGTAATCGTCCAGCGGGTGGCCGGACAGGTAGAAGCCGATGGCCTTGAATTCTTCGCTGAGGCGCTCCGCCGGCAGCCAGTCGGGTGTCGGCGACAGGCGCGGTTCGGGCAGGTCGTCGCCTGCCTCGCCGAACAGAGACACCTGATTGGAGTTCTTCTGTTCATGGATCGCCGCCGAATACTGTACCAGACGGTCAAGGCTTTCGAACACGCGGCGACGGTTCTTGTCGAGCTCATCAAAAGCGCCCGCACGCGCCAGCATTTCCAGCGGACGTTTGCCGACCTTTTTCAGATCGACCCGGCGGGCGAAGTCAAAGAGGTTGACGAAAGGCTTGTCGCCCCTGCCCTGCACGACCAGATTCATCGCCTCGACGCCGACATTCTTGAGCGCGCCCAGCGCATAGACCAGTTGGCCGTCCACCACGTCGAAGGTCGCCAGCGAGCGGTTCACGCAGGGCGGCACGTAAGGCAGGCCCAGACCCTTTCGTACCTCTTCGAAATACACCGCCAGCTTGTCGGTCAGGTGGATATCGCAGTTCATGACGCCCGCCATGAATTCGACCGGGTGGTTCGCCTTGAGCCAGCCGGTCTGGTAGCTGACCACCGCGTAGGCCGCCGCGTGGGACTTGTTGAAGCCGTAGTTGGCGAATTTTTCCAAGAGGTCGAACACTTCGGAGGCCTTCTTGGCGTCCACCCCGTTCTTGGCCGCGCCGGCCTCGAATTTCGGGCGTTCGGCGTCCATCGCCTCTTTGATCTTCTTGCCCATCGCACGGCGCAGCAGGTCGGCGCCGCCAAGGCTGTAGCCCGCCATGACCTGCGCGATCTGCATCACCTGCTCCTGGTAGACGATGATGCCCTGGGTTTCCTCGAGGATATGGTCGATCAGCGGGTGGACCGAGGTGATCTCGCGCTGGCCGTTCTTGACCTCGCAATAGGTGGGGATGTTCTCCATCGGGCCGGGGCGGTAGAGCGCCACGAGAGCCACGATATCCTCGATGCAGGTGGGTTTCATGCGCTTGAGCGCGTCCATCATGCCCGAGCTTTCAACCTGGAACACCGCCACGGTCTTGGCCGCGGAATAAAGCTTGTACGTCGCCTCATCATCCAGCGGGATGGCGTTGATCTGGTTCTCAGCCCCCTCGGCGGGCTCATAAAGTTCGGTGCCATCGGCGGCGATGTGCAACGGGCGCCCGGATTTGAAAATCAGGTCCATCGCGTTCTGGATCACGGTCAGGGTCTTCAGGCCCAGAAAGTCGAACTTTACCAACCCGGCCTGTTCCACCCATTTCATGTTGAACTGGGTCGCGGGCATGTCCGAACGCGGGTCCTGATAGATCGGCACCAGCGCGTCCAGAGGCCGGTCGCCGATCACCACCCCCGCCGCGTGGGTCGAAGCATTCCGCAACAGCCCCTCGACCTGCTGGCCATAGGTCAGCAGGCGGTTGACCACCTCTTCCTCGCGCGCGGCCTCGCGCAGGCGGGGTTCGTCTTTCAGCGCCTTTTCGATGGAAACAGGTTTCACCCCCTCAACCGGGATCATCTTGGACAGGCGGTCCACCTGCCCATAGGGCATTTGCAGCACCCGCCCGATGTCGCGCACGGCGGCCTTGGACAGCAAGGCACCGAAGGTGATGATCTGACCCACCTTGTCGCGGCCGTATTTCTGCTGAACATAGCGGATCACCTCTTCGCGGCGGTCCATGCAAAAGTCGATGTCGAAGTCGGGCATCGAGACCCGTTCGGGGTTCAGGAACCGTTCGAACAGCAGGCTGTAGCGCAGCGGGTCAAGGTCGGTGATCGTCAGCGCATAGGCCACCAGCGAGCCCGCGCCCGAGCCCCGCCCCGGCCCGACCGGAATGTCGTGATCCTTGGCCCATTGGATGAAATCCGCGACGATCAGAAAGTAGCCGGGGAAACCCATGCTTTCGATGATGCCCAGTTCGAAATCCAGACGTTCCTGGTATTCCTCGGGCGTCACGGCATGCGGGATCACGGCCAGACGTTTCTGCAAGCCTTCATTGGCGATGCGCCGCAGCTCGGCCACCTCGTCATCCGCAAATTTTGGCAGGATCGGGTCGCGTCGATAGGCCATGAACGCGCAGCGTCTGGCGATCTCGACGGTGTTTTCGATGGCCTCGGGCAAGTCGGCGAACAGGGTCGCCATCTCTTGTTGTGACTTGAAGTAGTGCTGAGCCGTCAGCCGACGGCGGCCTTCCTGCTGGTCGACATAGGCCCCTTCCGATATGCAGATCAGCGCGTCATGCGCTTCGTACATGTCCGGCGTCGGGAAATAGACGTCATTCGTTGCGACCAGCGGCAGGTTCTTGGCATAGGCCATCTCGACATGGCCGCGTTCTGTCAGGCGCTCGGCCTCGGGTTGGCCATCTTCACCCGGATGGCGCTGAAGCTCGATATAAAACCGGTTGGGGAACATTGCCGCCAGCCGATCGACCAACGCTTCGGCCGCCGGGCGCTGACCCTGTTGCAACAGCATTCCGACCGGGCCGTCAGGTCCACCGGACAGGCAGATCAACCCTTCAGACCGGTCGGCCAGTTCTTCCAAAGTGACCTGAGGCAGTTGCCCGCCCTTGTCCACGTAGAGACACGTACTGAGTTTCATCAGGTTTTCGTACCCGGTCTCGGACTGCGCCAGCAGCACCAGAGGCACGGGCATCTTCGGCTTCTCGCCCGGCTGGGCCTGGACATAGGTCAGATCGACCTGGCACCCCATGATCGGCTGTACCCCGGCGCCGCTTGCGGTGACCGAGAATTCCAGCGCCGAAAACATCGAATTGGTATCCGTCACGGCGACCGCCGGCATTTCCATCTTCTCGCACAGGCCCGGCAGCTTTTTCAGCCGCACGGCGCCTTCCAGAAGGGAATATTCAGTGTGAACGCGGAGGTGGATGAATCGTGGAGAACTGCTCATGACGCCCAAGCTACCCCAGCCGGCTGCGCGGCAAAAGGCTGAACCGCGTCGCGTTTGCCGCAAAAAAATCGCCATTGATTATTCGGCTTTTTCAGAAGGTGCTTCGGGATTAACTGGGCGTCGCAATCAAAAACCGCTTTATTTACAAGTGGCTGCTCATTAATCAGAAAAGACGGTCACAGGCCGTATACGTCTAATGGTGTATAACAGAGGCGGTTTTTCTTGCCAGACAAGCCGCGCTGTTTCTAACATCTCATGGCAAGCAATTCGCCCGCCACTCTTTCTACGTCGCATCGAAGGAGGGCCACAAGGGCGCAACCGGGTAAGGCGACGGGTTTCTCTAATGAACATCACGTTTCTTCTGAACGGAGAGACAGTGGAGTTGGCTGATATCGATCCGACAGCCACCCTGCTGGATTGGCTGCGCGAAGATCGCGGCCTGACCGGCACCAAGGAAGGCTGCAACGAAGGCGATTGCGGGGCTTGCACCGTGATGGTGACGGATGACGAAGGCGCCAAGGCACTGAACTCGTGCATTCTGTTTCTGCCGCAACTGCATGGCAAAGCGGTGCGCACGGTCGAAGGTGCCAGCGGCCCGAATGGCGAAGCGCACCCGGTTCAGCAGGCAATGGTTGATCTGCACGGCTCGCAATGCGGCTTCTGCACACCCGGTTTCGTGATGTCGATGGTGGCCGGGCACACGAACGGTGCAACGGACCATGACACTTTGCTTGCAGGCAACCTGTGCCGCTGCACCGGCTATGCGCCGATCATTCGCGCGGCGAAAGCGGCCGAGGAACAGCCCGTTCCGGTTTGGGTCAAAGATAAACCACCTGCAACGATTGCCGCTTCGCGCATGCTGCCAACTTCATCCGACGAATTGGCCGCCGTGTATGCCGAGAACCCGAATGCGACTCTGGTCGCTGGTGCGACCGATGTGGGCCTTTGGGTCACCAAGCAACTGCGCGAACTGGACCCGGTGATCTTCCTCAACCGCTGTGATGATTTGAAGAAGATCACGCTCGGCAGTGAAGAAGTCCGCTTTGGCGCAATGGTCGACATGAATCGCATGGCAGAAGCATTGGCCGATCTGCATCCGTCCTATGCCGAGATGATCCGCCGCTATGCCAGCGTTCAGGTCCGCCATGCGGCCACCGTGGGCGGCAATATCGCAAACGGTTCGCCTATCGGGGACAACCCGCCCGTGCTGATCGCATTGAACGCGACACTGCACCTGCGCAAGGGCGACGAGCGGCGGTCGATCCCGCTGGAAGAGTTCTTCATCGACTACGGCAAACAGGATCGGGTTCCGGGCGAGTTTGTGGAAGCCGTCAGCTTCCCCCGCCAGCCAGATCGCCTGAAGGCTTACAAGCTCAGCAAACGGTTCGATCAGGATATCTCGGCCGTCTGCGGCTGTTTCAACATAACCGTTTCGGAGGGCAGCGTCACACAGGCGCGCATCGCCTATGGTGGCATGGCTGCTGTTCCGAAACGGGCAACCCATGTCGAGGCCGCTTTGATCGGCAAACCGTGGACGCGCAAGACCGTTGACGCCGCGCTGCCATCCTTTGCCGACGACTTTTCGCCACTCACGGATATGCGCGCCTCGGCCCTGTATCGACTGGAAACCGCCAAGGCGATGCTTCAACGGTATTTCCTGGAAGATCAGGGCGAGATCACCAATGTGCTGGAGGTGTCAGCATGAGTGTGACGCAAGCCCTGCCCCACGACGCCGCCCCTTTGCACGTTTCGGGCGCGGCACGGTACGTGGATGACATCCCGACACCCAAGGGCACGCTGCACCTGGCCTTTGGCCTGAGCCAGATCGCCAAGGGCAAGATCACCGCAATGGATCTGTCGGCTGTCAAAAACGCCGAGGGTGTCGTGATGGTCATGACGGCAGAGGATCTGCCGTTTGCCAACGATGTCTCGCCCTCGATCCACGATGAGCCGCTGCTGTCGGACGGCACGGTGCATTATATCGGTCAGCCCGTGTTCCTGGTCGTTGCCACCAGCCATCTGGCCGCCCGCAAAGCGGCGCGATTGGGCAAGGTCGACTATGCCGAGGAAACGCCGATCCTGACGATCGAAGAAGCGCTGGCTGCCAACAGCCGGTTTGAAGATGGTCCACGCATCTATGCCAAGGGCGATGCGGATGCGGCCATTGCCAGTGCGCCGCATGTGATCGAAGGTTCGTTTGAATTGGGCGGGCAGGAGCATTTCTATCTGGAAGGTCAGGCCGCGCTGGCCGTGCCGAATGAAGGTGCGGATATGCTGGTGCACAGCTCGACCCAGCACCCGACCGAGATTCAGCACAAAGTGGCCGACGCTCTGGGTGTTCCGATGCACGCCGTCCGGGTCGAGACCCGCCGCATGGGCGGAGGGTTTGGCGGCAAGGAAAGTCAGGGCAACGCTTTGGCAGTGGCCTGCGCCGTGGCCGCCCGCGCAACCGGCAAGGCCTGCAAGATGCGCTATGACCGTGACGATGACATGATCATCACGGGCAAACGCCACGCTTTCCGCATTTCGTACAAGGCCGGGTTCGATGAGCATGGCCATATACAGGGCGTCTCATTCCTCCACTATGCGATCTGCGGCTGGGCGCAGGACCTGTCCTTGCCCGTGGCCGACCGGGCGATGCTGCACTCGGACAACGCCTACCTTTTGCCGAACGCCCGGATCGAAAGCCACCGGTTGAAGACCAACACCCAATCTGCCACCGCCTATCGCGGGTTCGGCGGCCCGCAGGGCATGGTCGGCATCGAACGGGTCATGGACCATGCCGCGCATGCGCTGGGTTTGGATCCCGTCGAGCTGCGCCGCCGGAATTACTACGCACCCGCGCACGCCGTGACCGAGAGCACACCGACAGAAAAACCACTGGGGCATCCCGATCCGCACGAAGACCTGACCAGCCGCGGCGCCGTTGAAATGGGTGACGCACCGGTGCGTCCTCTGCCCGCCGGCGGGAACACCACACCCTATGGGATGGAGGTCAGCGATTTCGAACTGCACGGCATGACCGAGGCGTTGCTGAAATCCAGCGACTATGCCGCGCGCAAGACGGCTGTCGCGAAATGGAATGCCGAGAACAGTGTAATCAAAAAGGGCATCGCCTTTTCCCCGGTCAAGTTTGGTATCTCGTTCACGCTGACCCACCTCAATCAGGCGGGTGCGCTGGTGCATGTCTATCAGGACGGATCAGTCCACTTGAATCATGGCGGCACCGAGATGGGCCAGGGCCTGTTCCAGAAGGTCGCACAGGTCGCCGCGTCGCGCTTTGGCATACCGCTGGAGATGGTGAAAATCACCGCAACCGACACGGCGAAAGTACCGAACACGTCTGCGACGGCGGCATCTTCGGGCAGTGACCTGAACGGTATGGCGGTGAAGGCCGCTTGCGACACGATCCGCGACCGGATGGCCGCCTATCTTGCGGAACGTCATCAGGCCGATCCATCGACGGTCACGTTCTCGGATGGGCAGGTCTCGGTTTCAGAAGAACGCTACACCTTCGCCGAAGCCGCCGCACTGGCCTATCAGGGGCGCGTCAGCCTGTCGGCGACCGGGTTCTACAAGACGCCCAAGATCGAATGGGACCGGATCGCCGGGCGCGGTCGCCCTTTCTTCTACTTTGCCTACGGCGCTTCCGTTACCGAGGTGGCGGTGGACACTCTGACCGGTGAAAACCGCATTCTGCGAACGGATATCCTGCATGACGCGGGCGCGTCGCTGAATCCGGCTTTGGACATAGGTCAGGTTGAGGGCGGCTATGTACAGGGTGCAGGGTGGCTGACGACCGAAGAGCTGGTCTGGGATGACACGGGCAACCTGCGCACGCACACGCCCTCGACCTACAAGATTCCGGCCTGCTCGGACCGGCCGGACATCTTCAACGTCACGCTTTGGGATGGCGAAAATCGCGAGGACACCATCTATCGTTCGAAAGCTGTGGGCGAGCCGCCTTTCATGCTGGGGATCTCGGCCTGGCTGGCGCTGTCGAACGCAGTTGCCGCCTGCGGAGACAGATACCCGGCCCTGAACGCTCCGGCCACGGCCGAAGAGGTTTGGCGCGGTGTCCAGAGGATGAAGGGAGGCATCTGATGGGAGTTGACCTTGAGGCTTTGAGGGAGACGGTCAAAACCCACGGGAAAGTGGTTCGGGTGGTCATCGCCGGGATCAAAGGATCGTCCCCTCGCGAGGTGGGTGCTGCGATGCTGGTCTGGAAGGACGGGCAAAGCGGAACCATCGGCGGTGGTACGCTGGAATACCAGGCCGCAGAGGCCGCACGATCGCAAACAGTGGCCACGCGCCTGACGCATCACACGCTGGGACCGGACATGGGCCAATGTTGCGGTGGAGCGGTCTCGTTGTTCAGCGAAGTCTATGATCTCATGAAGGTTGAAACGCTGGATGATACGATCATTGCACGATCAGCATCCGGTGGCACCATGCCTCTTTCGGTCAAGCGAGTGCTGACGGCAGTACGCAATCAAGGCATCGCGCCCGAACCACGCCTGATCGACGGCTGGATGATCGAACCGGTGCATAAACCGGCACGAAACCTGTGGATCTGGGGCGCAGGTCACGTCGGACGGGCGCTGGTGGATGTTCTGTCCCCCCTGCCCGATCTTGCGATCACTTGGGTCGATACCGGCCCCGAGCGCTTTCCGGACGTGATTCCCGCAGGCGTGACCGATCTGCCCGCGACGAAACCGGCCGAACTTGTGCGACATGCACCGCCCAATGCCGAGCACCTTGTGCTGACTTATTCACACAATCTGGATTTAGAACTGTGCAACAGGCTGCTTTTGCACGATTTCCGCTTTGCGGGACTGATCGGCTCGGCTACCAAATGGGCGCGGTTCCGATCGCGGCTGGCGGCCCTTGGGCATCCGCCCGACCGGATAAGCCGGATTACCTGCCCGATTGGTGACCCGTCGCTGGGCAAACACCCGCAGATGATCGCCGTGGGCGTCGCAGCGCACCTGCTGCGTCCGGCCCGGCAGAATGAGTTGAAGAAGGACCTGAGCGCGTGACCACTCCATTGCTGAGCCTGCAAGGGTTGACCAAAGCCTATCCCGGTGTCGTGGCCAATGATCAGGTGTCCTTTGACATCGGAGAGGGCGAAGTTCACGCCCTGTTGGGGGAAAACGGGGCCGGGAAATCCACACTGGTCAAGATGATCTATGGGCTGGTGAAACCTGACAGTGGCACCATGCTGTTGCGCGGTCAGCCTTTTGCGCCGCCCGAGCCCCGCGCCGCGCGGGCCGACGGGATTGCGATGGTGTTCCAGCATTTTTCGCTGTTTGACGCGCTGAACGTGGCCGAGAACATCGCCTTGGGGATGGAAAACCCGCCCGCCATGGGTGATCTGGCCTCGCGCATCCGCGAAGTGTCGGAAACCTACGGCCTGCCGCTGGATCCGTTCCGCACTGTCGGCGATCTGTCCGCCGGGGAACGCCAGCGTGTTGAAATCATCCGTTGCCTGCTGCAAGACCCGAAACTGCTGATCATGGACGAACCGACCTCGGTACTGACCCCGCAGGAGGTCGAGATCCTGTTCGAGACGCTGAACAAGTTGCGGTCCGAGGGCACATCGATCCTGTATATCTCGCACAAGCTGGAAGAGATACGGACCCTGTGTGATCACGCCACGATCCTGCGTCTGGGCAAGAATGTGGGCGAGTGTGTCCCCTCTGAGACCTCGGCCCGCGACATGGCCGAACTGATGGTGGGAACGACCCTGCAAACCCCGGAACGTTCGGGGCGTGATTTTGGCGCAGTGACGCTGGATGTCAGCGGGCTGTCGGTGCCTTCTCCGTCAGAATTCGGTACTGCATTGCGCAACGTGCATTTGACTGTCCGCAAGGGCGAGGTTCTGGGCATTGGCGGCGTTGCGGGCAACGGGCAGGATGAGTTGCTGGGCGTTCTGTCCGGTGAAATCCTGACATCTGCCGACGCGATCAAGTTCAACGGTCAGGCGATCGGCAAGCTGGGTCCGACCGCGCGACGCAAACTTGGCGTGTTGACCGCGCCCGAAGAGCGGCTGGGCCATGCCGCTGCCCCGAACATGAGCCTGACCGAAAACGCCCTGTTGACCGGGTCGGTTCGAGAGGGTCTGGAAAGCAACGGCTTTCTCAAATGGACCGAGACCAAGAGCTTTGCGGAGAAGATCATCGAGATTTTTGACGTCCGGACACCCGGCCCGGACAACGCGGCGCGGTCCTTGTCCGGGGGGAACCTGCAAAAATTCGTGATCGGACGCGAAGTGCTGCAAAACCCGGATGTGCTGGTGGTGAACCAGCCAACCTGGGGCGTGGATGCCGCGGCGGCGGCGGCCATCCGGCAGGCAATCCTCGACCTGGCTGCAAAGGGAACGGCGGTTGTCTGCATCTCTCAGGATCTGGATGAGTTGATGGAAATCTCGGACAGCTTTGCTGCGCTGAACGAGGGCCGCCTGAGCGCACCACGTCCGACAACCGGACTGACGGTGGACGAAATCGGGCTGATGATGGGCGGTGCCCACGGAATGGAGGTGGCGCATGTGTGATCTGTTGGGCCGCCTTCGGCGAGAGTATTTGAAAAAAGATGAAGAAGTCAGGGGAATGAGCTGATGATTGTGCTGGAGAAACGTCCTCAGCCTTCCAGGGTCTGGTCTTATGCGACGCCGTTGGTTGCAGTTTTGGCGACGATGTTTTTTGGCGGCGTATTGTTCGCCATACTGGGCAAGAATCCGGTTGAGGCCATCGGCACCATCTTCTGGGAACCTCTTTTTGGTGAATTCGCCTTTTATTACCGCCCACAGCTGCTGGTGAAAGGCGCTCCGCTGGTGCTTATCGCCATCGGTCTGTCGCTGGGCTTTCGTGCAGGCATCTGGAACATCGGGGCCGAGGGACAGTATATCATGGGCGCCATCTTCGGGGCGGGTGCCGGGCTGGCCTTTTACCCTTTGGATGCCTTCTATATCTTTCCGATCATGGTGATTGCCGGCGCCTTCGGCGGCTGGTTGTGGGCCATGATCCCCGCCTTCCTGAAGGTGCGTTTCGGCACCAATGAAATTCTCGTCTCGTTGATGCTGGTCTATGTGGCCGAGCAGATGCTGGCCTCGGTTTCTCTGGGTTTGCTGAAGAACCCCGAGGGGTTTGGCTTCCCGGGGTCCCGCAATCTGCAATCCTATGACAGTGCGCACAATGCCGAACTGATCGCCGGATCCGGCATGCACTGGGGTGTTGTGACCGCGTTGATCGCAGTGATCTTTGCCTATGTCCTGCTGAACCGGCACATGCTGGGCTTTCACATCCGCCTGACCGGCGAAGCACCGCGCGCCGCGAAATTTGCGGGTGTGAACCCGGCCCGGTTGATCCTGTTCTGTCTGGGTCTGTCCGGCGCGCTTGCAGGACTTGCGGGCATGTTCGAGGTTTCCGGCCCTTCAGGCGTTGTCAGCATCGATTTCAACGTGGGCTACGGTTTCACTGCCATCATCGTGGCCTTTTTGGGCCGTCTGCACCCTGTGGGCATTCTGCTGGCCGGTGGCCTGATGGCGCTGACCTATATCGGCGGTGAAATCGCGCAGTCGCAGCTGGGCCTGCCTGCCGCTGCCATTCAGGTGTTCCAGGGCATGCTGCTGTTCTTCCTGCTGGCCTTCGACCTATTGACCAACTACCGCATCCGTGCGGCCCGTAACGAGGTGGCGTGACCCATGGACCTTGGTGAAATCAATCCCGTACTTCTGGTCGCTTCACTGATGGTGGCCGCGACCCCCTTGCTGCTGGCCGCGATCGGAGAGCTGGTCGTTGAGAAAGCAGGCGTTCTGAACCTCGGCGTCGAAGGCATGATGATTGTCGGTGCGATCAGCGGCTTCGCGATTTCGGTCGAGACCGGCTCGCCCTGGCTGGGCTTTGTTGCTGCCGCGATCGGCGGCGCTGTTCTATCGCTGCTGTTCGTCTTGCTGACGCAGTTTGCGCTGGCCAATCAGGTAGCCAGTGGTCTGGCGCTGACCCTGTTTGGCCTGGGGTTCAGCGCGTTGATGGGGCAAAGCTATGTGGGGATCAAACCCCCCAGTATGGGCGACATCCATATTCCGCTGATCAGCGATATTCCGGTTGTCGGTCCGATCCTGTTTCAACATGACCCAATCCTGTATGTCGGCATCGCGATCACGGCGGCCGTCTGGGCGGTGCTGAAATACACCCGTCTTGGTCTGATCCTGCGGGCAGTCGGTGAAAACCACGATGCCGCGCATGCGCTGGGCTACAAGGTGATCAAGATCCGCATTCTGGCCATCATGTTCGGCGGCGCCTGCGCTGGTCTGGGCGGGGCCTATATCAGCCTGATCCGCGTGCCGCAGTGGACCGAGGGCATGACCGCCGGCGTCGGCTGGATCGCATTGGCCCTTGTTGTCTTTGCAAGCTGGAAGCCTTGGCGGGTTCTGCTGGGTGCCTATTTGTTCGGCGGCATTACCGTGTTGCAGCTTAATTTGCAGGCAGCGGGCGTTGCCATTCCCGTCGAGTATCTGGCAATGTCGCCCTATATCATCACGATCCTTGTGCTTGTGATCCTTTCGGCCGACAAGAGCAGCGCACCTGCCTCGCTGGGCCGGACCTTCCATGCCTCACACTAGGGGCCAACAGTACCAACTTGGGGAGTAACACATGAAATTCACTACACTTCTGACGAGCGCCGCCATGGCGCTGGGTCTGGCCTCGGGGGCCATGGCCGAAGACAAGACCAAGGTCGGTTTCGTCTATGTCGGCCCGGTCGGCGATGGCGGCTGGACCTATGAACATGACAAGGGCCGGCAGGCCGTTGAAAAAGAGTTTGGCGACAAGGTTGAAACCGTATTCGTTGAATCCGTTCCCGAAGGCCCGGATGCCGAGCGTGTGATGACCCAGATGGCGCTGGAGGGCGCCGACCTGATCTTTACCACCTCGTTTGGCTACATGGACCCGACCATCAACGTGGCCAAGAAATTCCCGGACGTGAAATTCGAGCACGCAACCGGCTATAAAACCGCCGACAATGTCTCGGTCTACTCGGCCCGTTTCTACGAAGGTCGCGCGGTTCAGGGCCACATCGCCGGTAAAATGACCAAGTCGAACATCATCGGCTATATCGGCTCCTACCCGATCCCCGAGGTGATCCGCGGCATCAACTCGGCCTATATCCACGCCAAGAAGGTGAACCCGGATGTCGAGTTCAAGATCGTCTGGGCCTATACGTGGTTCGACCCGGCGAAAGAAGCTGACGCCGCCACTGTTTTGATCGAACAGGGCGCGGACGTAATCCTGCAACACACCGATTCGACAGCGCCGCAAGCAGCAGCGCAAGAGGCCGGCAATGTGATCACCTTCGGTCAGGCGTCGGACATGAGCGAGTACGCACCGCTTCCGCGTGTGTCATCGATCATCGACAACTGGGCCCCTTATTACATCGCGCGGACAAAAGCGGTAATGGACGGGACCTGGACGTCTTCCAACACCTGGGACGGTATTGGAGCAGGAATGGTTGAAATCGGCGAGATTTCGGACGCGGTTCCCGCAGATGTCAAGGAAGAGGCTTTGGCCCTGAAGGCGGCCCTTGCAGATGGCAGCTATCACGCGTTCACCGGTCCGCTGAAGAAGCAGGACGGCAGTGACTGGCTGGCTGAAGGCGAAACCGCTGACGATGGCACGCTGGCAGGCATGAACTTCTATGTTGAAGGGTTGGAAGGCGAAATTCCGCAGTGAGCTGTATCGTCAAGGAACGGAAAGGGCCCGCAATCCGTGTGCGGGCCCTTTTTTGTGCTGTGCTCACCTGAGGTGCCGAACAACGAATGAGATTACCTGGTCAGCGCAATCGAGCTCAGATCCATCACACCCTGCCCTGTCTTTGCCACCCCACCACGCTGAGACAGGCAAACAAGACTGCGGCGACGCAGACAATTGATGGCCCCGCCGGAGTATCGAACACATAAGCTGCCCGTAACCCCGCAATCGAGGACATCGCGCCTATTGCTGCCGCTATCAACGCCATTGATTCGGGCGAGCGGGCCAGATTTCGTGCCGCCGCCGCGGGAATGATCAGCATCGCCGCGATCAGCAATACCCCCACGACCTTGATCGCAACAGCCACGGTCACCGCCAGAGACAGAGTCAGAATCAACTGTTCCCGCCTCGGGTCGAACCCACTGGCATAGGCCAGTTCCTCGTTCAATGTAGCCGTCAAAAGCTGAGCCCATCGCCAGGCGATCAGCGCCACGACAAGCGCCGCGCCGCCCCAGATCACAAGCAGATCCGAACGGGATACCGCAAGAATATCGCCGAACAGATATGCCATCAAATCAATGCGGACGCCGGACAAAAACGAAACGGCAACCAGACCGAAAGCCAAAGCAGAATGCGCCAGGACCCCCAGCAGCGTGTCCATCGCATAGCCACGACCCGCCAACAAAGTGACCGTCAGCGCCATAATCAACGCAACAGCCAGCGCACCGGTGAAGATCGACATCTGAAAGGTCAGTGACAGGGCCACGCCCAGAATCGCGGCATGTGCGGTTGCGTCGCCGAAATACGCCATGCGGCGCCACACCACGAAACATCCAAGAGGCGCCGCCGCAAACGCAACGCCAATACCTGCAAGCGTTGCACGCATCATGAAATCGTCAAGCATCATTCCGCCGCTTCCTGAGGATTTGCATCATGGTCGTGATGGTGATCATGCTCGTGCCGGTACAGAGCAAGCGCTCCGCCTGTTCCCGTTCCGAACAAGGCCCGGTATTCCGGTGCCGAAGCGACCACCGCCGGCGATCCTTCACAGCACACATGGCCGTTCAGACAAATCACCCGGTCCGAGGCGCTCATGACCACGTGCAATTCGTGACTGATCATCAGGATTGCACATCCGGTTTCGCGGCGCACGGCCTCAATCTGCTGATAGAAACTCGCTGATCCGCGCTGGTCCAGCCCCTGGGTTGCCTCATCCAGCAGCAGAAGGTCAGGCTGGTTGATCAGCGCCCGCGCCAGCAACACACGCTGAAACTGCCCGCCGGACAGTTGCGACATCTGACGTTTCAACAGATCCGGGACGCCCGCTTTTTCCAATGCCTCGACACACTGACGGCCGGAGACACGGTCGGTCAGTCGCATGAATCGCTCGACCGAGATTGGCAACGTGGGATCCACGTGCAGTTTCTGCGGCACGTACCCGATCTTCAATCCGGGTTTCAGCGATACATGCCCGGCACTTGGCCTGGTCGCACCGATGATGGCGCGCAACAGGCTGGTTTTGCCCGACCCGTTCGGCCCGACGATGGTGACGATCTCGCCGGGTTCGACAGCCATGTCCACATGGCTCAGAACAGTGTTTGAACCATAGCGAACACTGAGATTCTCGACAGAGACGAGCGTCATTTTCAGGCCTTTTCGGTGCAGTCGGGGCAAAGTCCCTCGGCTTCTACAACCGTTCGCTCGATCTCGAAACCCGCTGCGCGCGCAGCGGCACCCAGAACACCTTTGACCGGCATGGACTGCGCCTCGGCAACGGCATCGCACTTTCTGCAAATCATGAATGCCGGCGAATGCGACGCGCCGGGGTGAGAGCAGGCAACGAATGCATTCAGCCGCTCGATCTTGTGAACGAAGCCGTTTTGAACAAGGAAATCAAGCGCCCGATAGGCGACCGGAGGTTGAGACCCGAACCCTTCCTCTCGCAGGCGGTCAAGAATTGCATAGGCACCAAGGGCCCGATGCTCTTGCAGCAGCATTTCCAAGACCTTGCGGCGAACCGGTGTCAGGCGCAGCCCCTCGCCCTCGCAGCGCGCCTCGGCGGATACCAACGCAGTTTTGACGCAACTCTGATGGTCATGTTCCTGAAACCCGACCGGGGCCGCCTCATCGACAGAGGCAGGGTTCGTATCGCTTGTCATGTTATTTCATATCATGTATTGCCACTCGTAACGTTATAAAATCACACAGAGGGTCTGATGTCCAGAAAGCTTCTTCCAGTTTCGATCACGGTTGCATTGATGGGAGGAACGGCCATTGCGGACGTTCCGAACGTCGCGGTCGATATCGCACCGATCCACTCGCTCGTTTCCCGGGTTATGGACGGCGTCGGAACACCGGCCCTGATCGTCGCACCAGGTGCCTCGCCTCATGAATACAACCTGCGCCCGTCCGAGGCGGCCGCATTGCAGGATGCCGATCTGGTGTTCTGGGTAGGAGAAGACCTGACACCTTGGATGGAAAACGCCATCGAAACCCTTGCCGACAGTGCGACGGTCACGTCCCTTCTTGACGCAGATGGTACCGTTCTTCTGGAGTTCCGCGAAAGCGCTGTTTTCGAGGCACATGATCATGGCGGCGAAGACGAACATGATCATGATGATGAGCACATCGAAGACGACGGGCACGATCATGATGATCATGAACATGGTCACGACGACCATGCAAAGGATGATGACCACGAGCATGATCACGAAGACCACGCCAAGGATGATGATCACGATCACGAAGACCATGCCGATCAAGACAAACATAATGAGCATCATGATCACGCGCATGGTGCGCACGACCCACATGCATGGCTTTCACCGGCAAATGCTGAAACCTGGCTGAATCTGATCGCCGCGCAGCTGTCGTCTGCCGACCCGGACAATGCAGGTGCATATTTTGCCAATGCCGCAGCCGCGCGCGCTGAAATGGCCGCGCTGTCCGCACAAGTGGCCGAGACGCTTGGACCAGTTCGCGGAGGAAGCTTCGTCGTGTTCCACGACGCCTACCAGTATTTCGAGGATGCATTTGACTTTCCGGCCGCAGGTGCGATTTCCATCGCCGACGCCTCGGACCCGAGCCCGGCTCGTATCGCCGAGATTCAAACCCGTATCCGCGAAGAAGGTATCAACTGCGTTCTCGCCGAGCCGCAATTCAACCCCGGCATGGTCAAAACCGTGCTGGACGGCACCGAGGCCAAGACGGGCGTAATCGATCCGCTGGGCTCTGATCTGGAACCCGGAGCCGATCTCTACCCGCAAGTCATTCTCAATATGGCAAAAACTCTGGCCGAGTGTCTCTGACCCTGTTGCAAGCCCGGTTCAGTTTTAGAAACTGGCCGGGTTCAACCTTCCAGAAGACAGGGCGGATCAACTCGCAGAACGAAATAATCGGCAGCTACTTCATATATGATGCCATGGTGCATCCGTATTCACTGCGCGGCACGGTTCACGGCTTGAAAACGAAGCGGTGACACACGTCATTTTTTCTGGTTGACCGGCGCGCAGATCGCTAGGCACGCCCCCTTCTTCGTGAAGTCGCACGGCAGGCCTCGGGTGGATGACAAACCGGTGTTTCGCGGGATTGTCTTCATCAACTGCAATGGCTCGCGGTGGCGCGACACTCCCGAGGAATACAGAACTAACAAGACGCTTAACAGCCGGTGGAAGCGTCGGTGCAAGAAGGGTATCTCCGCCCGGATGTTGGCCGAACTGGTTGCCGGGCACGGCGAAAGGAAGACCACGATCCCCTGCCGGGCAATGGACGCGACCTATCTCATGGCACATCGCAATGAAACCGGTATGGCCGAAAAAAGGGGGGCGTGGCTGCCTGATCGGGCGCATCAAGGGCGGCATGAATACCAAGCTGATGCCCGCCTGCGATGGCCAGGGTCGCCCGCTCAACCTGTTCGTGACCGCCGGGAGCGACAGTGATTACATCGACGCCCGGACTCTGCTCAGTAGCATCCCAAATGTGGATTGGCTGCTTGGGGAACCTGGCCGTGATGCCAGTCAAGGAAGACAAGCGCCGCAACTGCATCGAGACTATGTTTGGCGGGCTTAAGAATTGGAGGCGTGCGGCAACCCGCCATCACCGTTGATCCGGGGTCTTCCAATCAGCGACCGCACTCAAAGAAACCGTCATCCACTGACTGGGAATCCTCGCCCAAGTACATTAGCTCTTTTTCGAAACCTTTCCGCCGGAATAGAGATGCAAAGCGCTGTGCTCTTAAATCCTCGCGCTACGTCAGTCACGTAGTTTTTTTTGTTTTCAATATAGTTAGTCACTGTATCTTGATCGGAACGACCCTGAAGAGAGACGCAGGAGATTTCAAAATGGAATTGATTTCTGAGCAGCTTCGTACCTTCCCGATTATGGCGCTGTTTCTTTGTCTGGGCTTAGGTTATGGCGTTGGAAAGTTCAGGGTCGGCAAGTTCGAACTTGGTGGCATCGCCGGAACCCTTTTGGTGGCCGTTCTTGTAGGTCAAATCGGGGGCATTAACCTAAGCACCGATGTCCAGAATATTTTCTTCTCTCTTTTCATTTTTATGGTCGGCTATAATGGTGGCCCTCAATTTTTTGCAGCTCTGAACCGAACCGCACTTACCAAGTTACTGGCTGCATTTATGATGACTGTCTGGGGACTTTTCTTTGTGGTGGTCGTCGCCCGTTTGGCTGGGTTGGACAAAGGGTTGGCCGCTGGGCTGGCTGCAGGAGGGCTTACGCAATCCGCAATCATTGGTACCGCTGGAAATGCCATCGACCTGCTTGGGCTGGCCGCTGACGAAGCGGAAAAGCTCAAAACCAACATCGCCGTGGGATATTCAGTCACTTACATCTTCGGCTCGATCGGGCCAATTTTGGCGGTGAGTGTCATTCCAATCATAATGCGCGTGGATCTGCGTAAAGAGGCGATTAAGCTGGCCCAAAAACTCAGCGGAGGTGGCCGCAAACTGGAAGAAGGCGAGTTCCTCCCAATGAACCGCTTTAACGCCCGCGCCTATCAGGTAGGTTCCGACGCCTCGATTGCAGGAGAGTCAGTTAAATCCATCGAAAACACTTACGACGGCGACCTGATCGTCGAGAAAATTCTGCATGAAGGTGCCCCGTTAGATCCGAAACCGGACATGGTTATCAGCCCAGGAGACGTCATCGTTGTATCGGGGCTTGTTACAACCCTGACCCGGTTCGAAGGTAGTGCAAGCGGAGAAATTGGTGAGTACCCACCTGAATTGACGGTGGTGGAAGAACGTCGAAATGTTGTTGTCACTAATCGGAAACTGACAGGTAAAACTCTTGCCGAATTGCGCGAAGCCGTAACAGCCGATCAACGACGCGGCGTTCACATCTCAAAAATTACCCGAATGGGTCACGAAGTGCCGGTGTTGCAAAATACCGAAATTCATGCAGGCGATGAGATCTGCATCGTCGGCCACAAAGACGACTTGAACCGAGCGGCAAAAGAGGCGGGATACGTACCGCCATTGGCTTCGGCCACAAATTTCATCGCGCTGGGGATTGGTGTGGCAATTGGCTATTTGATTGGCGAAATCAGCTTCGTGATCGCTGGAACCAAAGTGTCGCTCGGCTCGGGCCTTGGGTGCCTCGTGACAGGGTTGATAATCGGGTATTTGCGTATTCGCCGACCCAAGATCGGCGGGATCAACCATGGGGCCGCAAATTTTCTGCAGAGTTTCGGATTGGCGGTATTCGTCGGGGTTGTTGGTTTGAATGCCGGTAAACCTGCTCTGGAAGCAATTCAACAGTACGGCGTTACCCTGCTTCTGTTGGGAGTCCTGGTCACAATGATGCCAATGATTGTTCAATTCCCTATTAACTACTATGTCTTGCGCATCAAAAACCCGGTCGAAGCCTGCGCGGTTGTTACCGGGTCCCGGTCCGGGAACCCGGGGTTTGCCACGTTGCTTGAAAAGGCAGGGAACTCCACCCCCACGCCAGCGTTCACCATGACCTATGCGGTTGCAAATATCTTTTTGACGCTCTGGGGCCCGCTCGTTGTGGCGTTCGTACCGTAAGTCGCTTCAGAATGACCTCAACTGTCGAACGCGACTATGTGGCGTGCGGCTAGGGCATGACCCGCTGAGAAGACAGGCTGATAGTTTGAGTCGCCTGCGTCCTCAGCGGCC
Organism: Ruegeria sp. AL12; assembly: GCF_056540885.1. Taxonomy (NCBI): domain Bacteria; kingdom Pseudomonadati; phylum Pseudomonadota; class Alphaproteobacteria; order Rhodobacterales; family Roseobacteraceae; genus Ruegeria; species Ruegeria sp. AL12. The sequence continues at coordinate 330,063 of NZ_JBQFXN010000002.1, forward strand.
ATGTATTTAACCGTGCAACGGCAATCCTTTTGACGCGCGATAAGCCTGCACATATCCAACGGCCACAGCCCGTACAGCGCGACCGATCTGGCGATAGGCGCTGTCGTCCAAATTGGCGAAAGACACGCGTGCAGACCAGTTGGGCGCATCAAAACCGGACCCGTTCAACAGCACGATCCCGTGGTCCTGTGCCAGTTTGAACGAGATATCCAACGGGTGAACGTTTTCCTTGATCCATTCAACCACATCTTCGCCGACGTATTTCCGCAGCCAGAACTCGAAATCTATGATGCCATAATACTTGTCGAACAACGGGTTGTCGGCGACTTCAACGCCCAATCCGTCGACCAGTTCATCAAAACGGTGCTTCAAGATACCCCAACAGAACTTCTGATAAGCTTTCTCGTGGTCCATCAACTCGACAAGCGAGAACAATGTCATCATCACTTGTTGTGGCACCGACAGACCCGCAGTGTGATTTAGTGCGACATCCCGGCTGTCGGCGACAATCCGATCAATGAACTTGAACGAGGACGGGTCGGGGGTCAGCGATTCATACCGGGCGTTCACCACAGCTTTGGTCTCGTCCGGTGCCTCAGCAATCATCTTGTCGAAGATGTTGTTCTCGGCCACTAGAATTGCGCCCAGACGCCAGCCCGTGCAACCAAAATACTTCGAGTAGGAGTAAACCCCGATCGTATTTTCAGGAAGATGCCCCATCACCGATTGAAAGTCAGGTACGAAGGTGCCGTAGACATCATCTGTCAATATGATCAGGTCAGGACGGCGGGTCTTTACGAAGTCCACAAGTCGGGTCATGACTTCGGGGCTGATCGCGACAGAGGATGGATTCCCTGGGTTGACCAAGAACAGCGCTTTGACTTTGGGATCGGCCAGCAGTTCAAAATCGTTGTCGTTAAGTTGAAAATGATCTTCTTCAGCAGAAGACACATCCACAGTATTCAACCCGTAATCTTCAAGCACCGGCATTTCCAGATAAGGCGTGAAGATCGGCGTGCCCAATGCAATTGTGTCGCCTGCATTAAGCAACCGCTGGTTCTTAAGTGCCTTGAAAATATAGCACATCGCAGCAGTTCCGCCCTCTACTGCGTAGATATCGAACTTTGCGTCGGGCCGATGGCCTGCGCACATCGCCCACATCACGTATTCGTGGACGATCGCCTCATTGTGTTCCAAGCACCTGTCCGGCATCGGGTAGTGGTCGCCAATGATACCGTCGGTCAATTCGAGTACGAAATCGTCTGCTGTGAAACCAAATTTTTCAATCGCAAAATCCACCACGGCCACCAAAGTATCTGCACCTGGAGGACCGTTTTTTTCCGACGTTTCGGCGCAGTATGCCTTGAGCCGTTCGTAACATCCCGGCCCTTGTGGCATACCGGCTAGTCCAACTTGTGGTTCATTGCGATGTCGCTGTGCCTCGGTCATCGCGAACTGACCCAAAAGGAAGAACGCCTCTCGTGCCTTGGTAGCGATCCAATTCGGGTTGCCGCGCCCTGCGTTCAAATATGGCAGCGCCATTTGGCGCGACTCTCTCTGCGCCAGCTTTATGAGTTCGTCTTTGATCTGGAAAGGACTTAGGTTCTCGAACTTATGCAGGTCCAGCGTTTCTGCCATGGCATCAAACCTTTGCGTTAGAACAATCGAAAGAATTCAACCGGATCGTATGCAAGGTGATGAGCAAATGTAAACAGAACTATCAGAATGGAGCGACCGACGAAAAGAAAACCATGAACTTCAAAACAGGCTCTGGGGTCGCGATTCCTAACCAGTAAACGACTGTTGCTGCGGGTGCGATCGCTGATTGAAATATCCTGAAACAGGTCGCGCCTATTGCCCAACAGGGTAGCACGCCAATGATGTCACGATAGGGATCATCACAGTCTTCTTCTCGCCCTGCCCGGCAACAAGGCCGGCCAGCATTCCGGCGAAGATACCTTTCTCGCACCAACGCTTTCTCCGGCTGTAAAGCGAGTTGTGCGCTCTGTATTTCTCGGGAACGTCGCGCCACCGCGAACAGTTGCGATTAATGGAGATAATCCCGCTCAATACCCGTTTGTCATCGACCCTAGGCGTGCCAAGCGTCTCCGCTAAGAAGGGGGCGAGCCTGGCCACCTGCTCGTCGGTCAACCAGAAAGGATCACCCGTTTCACCGCTCTGTTTTCTAGGACGTGTACCCTGAAGTACCTTGAAATTGGATGCATCGTGGCACTATGAGGGTGATTTCAAACCCAGCTGTTTCAGAGCTTCGTCCGCTGACCGAGCCCAACGTTCCCGAAGGGCAGCGTTGGTGCTATGGCGCAAACCAAGTGATCTCAGATGCTCAAATCGGTTCGGGTCATCCCTCCCGAAAGACACTGCTACGCGTGGCCACCAATAGTCCACAGCGTCTTGCATGTCTTGCGACGCTCCGTTTTCAACCAGCTTCACAGCGCCTTCCAACGCCAGTTCGCCGTGATGCGCCTCGATCGGTGCGATCTGCCGGAAAGCCTCGGCCAGTGGCTGGTAAGAGACGGTCGAGAACTCCGCCAGTTGCTCTGCCACGGCACGGCTCATCAGCAGGTTCATGACGACGGCATCAGTCCAACCGGAAATCGGATAATTGAACACCGCAAGCCGCATGTCATGTTCGCTGCGGGTCGCGCCGATATCCGCTTTTCGATCCAACCGGGCAGTCCACGGGTGATGCGTGGCATAACGATCCGTGTCGGCGCCGAACTCACCCATGATTTTCAGAACCCGATCCGCATGGTCCGTCTTTTCCAACACGATCTTCGCCGCCGCGATGCGTTCCTTTATGCCGGGGCCCTGGTTGATGACATCAGCAAAGCCCGCGGCACCTGCGAGTTCGCTGTCCACAAACGTAGCCATCAGTTTCATCAGTTCGGCGCGGTAACGCGGCGGTACGTTGGTCGGATTGGTCAGCACTCCGCCTGCGGCCAGGTAGCTGTCAAGTGTCATGGCGTCGGTCATTGATCCTCTCCCTTTACTGGTCGTAGTCCACGACCACGCGGTCGGTCACCGGGTAAGCCTGACAACTCAGCACGTAACCTTTTTCGACCTCGTAATCTTCCAGCGCGTGATTGGCGAGCATCTCGACTTCGCCCTCAAGAACACGGCAGCGGCAGGTTGAACAGACCCCGGCCTTGCAGGCGTAAGGCGCGTCCATGGCATTTTCCAGGGCGGCATCCAGAATGGACTGATCCTTCGGCAAGGTGACGGTCTGCGTCGCGCCGTCCAGTGTGATCGAAGCACTGGTCTGGTTTGCCTGCGTGCCTGCGTCGGCGGCGTCTGTCTTGCGCCTGGCCCGACCCGGCTGGGCGCTTGCGAAGAGTTCGAACTTGATCTGGCTGTCCTCAAGTCCGTGTTCCCGCAGAGCGGCGGCAATACCCAGCATCATCGGCTCTGGTCCGCAGATGAATGCGGTGTCTGCATTCTTGACATCGATCCAGTGCTTGAACAGCTCGCGGCATTTTTCCTGCGTTACCAGACCGGTAAACAGGTCAATCTCCTGCGCGTCGGTTTCCAGAATGTGGATGACGTTCAGCCGACCCATATATAGGTTCTTCAGATCCTCCAGTTCCTCGCGGAACATGATCGTGTTGATGCCCTTGTTGGCATAGATCAGCGTAAATCGGGATTTGGGTTCGCGCGCCAATGTGGTTTTGAGGATCGACAGAACAGGCGTGATCCCCGATCCGCCGGCGAAGCCAAGGTATTGTTTTTCCGCATCCGCATCGATGGGTACGTGGAAATTGCCCATTGGCGGCATCGCCTGCACGACGTCACCTATGTTGAGCTCTTCATTTGCCCAGCTTGAGAATGCGCCACCCTCGACACGTTTTATGCCAACCTTAAGAACACCGTCATCCTTGCCGGCACAGATGGAGTAGGAGCGGCGCAGTTCTTCACCGTCGAATTCGCGCCGGAACGTCAGGTACTGGCCGGCGGCGAAGTCGAACTGTTCCGCTGCGCCGTTAACGGGCTCAAGCGTAACGACAACCGCATCGCGGATGGTTTTGTGGATGTCGGTGACTTTCAGGTCGTGAAAACGTGCCATCCGGTGCTCCTCCTCAGATGCACTTGAAATAGTCAAAGGGTTCCAGACAGTCCGCGCAGCGCCAATGGGCCTTGCACGGGGTCGAGCCGAACTGGCTGACCTTTTCGACTGCTTTACTGCCGCAATGGGGACAGCGATCCGGGCCGCCCGCGGGTTGCGGCGGCGCAATGCCATAATCTTCCAGCTTGGCGCGGCCTTTTTCGCTGAGCCAATCGGTGGTCCAGGCGGGTGAAATGCTGGTTTCTATGAGCAGATCCCCGATGCCGTGATCGCGCAGGGCGGTTTCGATATCCATACTAATGATGGATGTCGCCGGGCAACCGGAATACGTTGGCGTGACGGTTACGACCAGCGTGTCAGCGTCCCAGCGCACATCGCGCACAATGCCCAAATCCACGACGGAGATCACCGGGATTTCGGGATCGGGCACGGCATCCAGCCAGCTCCATATCTGGTCAGTCGAGACCCGCATCCGCTTTTACCACTTTGCTCCGGGATAGGCGCGTTGCAGCCATTGCATCTGCGTCAGCAGATGGCCCAGATGTTCGGTATGCATGCGCCCGTCGCGGCCGCCTTTATGGGCAAAACGGCTTTCCGGAATGGTCAGAGTTGCCTGATTGAGGACCCGCTCAACCAGAGCGTCGTATTCCTCTCGCAAATCCGCCGGATTCGGAGCGATCCCTGCGGCGACCATCTGGGCGTCCACCTCGTCGCTGGCAAACATCTCGCCCACATAGGGCCACAGGTAATCCAGAGCATCCTGCATCCGGGCATGGCTTTCCTCGGTTCCATCACCAAGCCCGACAACCGTGTCGCCCGAACGTTCCAGATGGTAGGTCACTTCCTTGCTGGCCTTGGCGGCGATTGCCGCGACCCGCTCGTCCGAGGAAGCCATCAGGCGCCCCAGCATGATCGAGTGCCACGCATCGAACAGGAATTGACGCATCAGCGTACGGCCGAAATCGCCGTTCGGCACTTCGACCAGCAACACGTTGCGGAAATCCCAGGCGTCGCGCAGGAAAGCCAGCTCGTCGGCGCTTTTGCCACCATCGGCCTCTCCCGCAAGGCCCAGCCACATCTGGGTCTGGCCAATCAGGTCCAGCGCGGTGTTGGCCAGCGCTATGTCTTCTTCCAGAACCGGCGCATGGCCGCACCACTCACTGACACGATGGCCGAGGATCAGGGTGTTGTCCCCCATCCGCAGCAGGAATTGCAGAAATGCCTCGTCCCGGGTCATCACATTGCCCCCACTTCATCGGGAATGTCGAAGAAAGTCGGGTGGCGGTAAACTTTGCTTTGGCTCGGTTCGTACAGCGGGCCTTTGTCGCTGGGCGACGACGCCGAGATGTTGTTGGCTTCGACCACCCAGATCGAGACGCCTTCGTTGCGGCGGGTGTAGACATCGCGCGCGTTCTTGATTGCCATTTCCGCGTCAGGGGCATGTAGCGAACCGACATGTCGGTGGCTCATCCCATGCTGACCGCGGATGAAGATTTCCCACAGGGGCCATTCGGTATTCATCGGGTATCCTCCTCAGGGTAAGCTTATTCAGCAGCCAGATTGCCGGCCTGTTTCTTGCGGGCGTGGGCCAGCAGCCCGTCACGGACCCACTTGCCGTCGTCCCATGCCTTGTTGCGCGCGGCCAGCCGATCCACGTTGCAGGGGCCGTTGCCCTTGATCACGTCAAAGAATTCCGACCAGTCGGGTTCGGTAAAGTCGTAATGCCCCCGCTCTTCGTTCCACTTCAGATCCGGATCGGGGATTGTCAGACCCAGATATTCAGCCTGCGGCACGGTCTGGTCGACGAATTTCTGACGCAGCTCGTCATTGGTGTTGATCTTGATCTTCCACGCCATCGACTGGGCCGAATGCACCGAGTCCTTGTCGGACGGACCGAACATCATCAGTGACGGGTACCAGAAGCGGTTCATCGCATCCTGCGCCATCTTGCGTTGTTCGGGCGTACCTTCGGCCATTTTGCGAATGGCATCGTAACCCTGGCGCTGGTGAAAGCTTTCTTCCTTGCAGATGCGGATCATGGCGCGCGAATACGGCCCGTAGGACGTTCTTTGCAGCGGCACCTGGTTCATGATCGCCGCACCGTCAACCAGCCACCCGACGGCACCGATATCGGCCCAGTTCAAGGTCGGGTAATTGAAGATCGACGAGTATTTCATGCGGCCATCCAGCAGCATCTCGGTCAGTTCATCGCGGCTGACGCCCAACGTTTCGGCGGCACAATACAGGTAAAGACCGTGCCCGGCCTCGTCCTGCACCTTGGCGAGAAGGATCGCCTTCCGCTCCAGCGTCGGCGCGCGCGTGATCCAGTTGCCTTCGGGCAATTGGCCCACAATCTCGGAATGAGCGTGCTGTCCAATCTGACGGATCAGCGTCTTCCGATACCCGTGCGGCATCCAGTCCTTTGGCTCGATCTTGATATCCGCGTCGATCCGCGCCTGGAATTCAGCTAGCTTGTCCGGATCTTCATTCGACGCTTCGGATTCTACCATCTGAGCATACATGTCCCGTCTCCTCCGTTACACGCGTTCAAGTATAAGGGCCGCACCCTGCCCGACACCCACACACATGGTGCACAGGGCATAGCGCCCGCCGGTACGTTTCAATTGATAGGCCGCAGTCAGCACAAGACGCGCACCGCTCATGCCAAGGGGATGGCCCAGCGCTATTGCGCCACCGTTGGGGTTCACGTGAGGCGCGTCGTCGGGAAGACCCAGCTCGCGCAAGGTGGCAAGGCCCTGAGACGCAAACGCCTCGTTCAGTTCGATCACGTCCATCTGATCCACGCTCAGCCCTGCCCGGGCCAACACCTTGCGGCTGGCCGGCACCGGGCCGATGCCCATCACACGTGGCGCAACACCCGCAACCGACATGCCAACCACACGGGCCATCGGGGTCAGACCGTTCTGGGCTGCCGTGGCCTCATTCGCCATCAGGATCGCCGCCGCGCCATCATTCACACCGGACGCATTTCCCGCCGTCACGGTTTTGTCGGGCCCGTTCACACCTTTCAGACCCGCGAGTTTTTCTGCCGTAGTTCCCGGGCGCGGGTGCTCGTCCGTATCAACGACAATCGGATCGCCCTTGCGCTGGGGAACCGAAACCGGGGTAATTTCATCCTTGAACACCCCAGCGGCATGCGCGGCGGCCCAGCGGGACTGGCTGCGCGCGGCAAAGGCATCCTGGTCTTCCCGGCTGATACCATAATCTTCGGCGACATTGTCGGCCGTTTTCGGCATGGAGTCGACGCCGTATGCCTGCTTCATCTTCGGGTTCACGAAACGCCATCCGATCGTGGTGTCGTAAACCGCGTTGCTGCGAGTGAACGCCGAACTTGCCTTGGGCATCACGAACGGCGCGCGTGACATGCTTTCCACGCCACCCGCAATGACCAAATCATAGTCGCCCGCCTTGATGCCGCGCGCCGCCATTCCCACGGCATCCATGCCGCTGGCACACAGACGGTTCACCGTCGTTCCCGGCACATCAATCGGCAAACCCGCCAACAGCGCCGCCATACGCGCAACGTTTCGGTTGCTCTCGCCCGCCTGATTGGCATCGCCATAGATCACGTCGTCAACACTGGCCCAGTCGACCTGAGGGTTGCGCGCCTTCAGCGCCGCCAACGGCAGAGCAGCCAGATCATCTGTGCGGACCGACGAAAGCGCTCCTCCGTAGCGTCCGATCGGAGTGCGCGTCGCGTCACAAATGAAAGCGTCCATCTTAGAGTACTCCTGTTCCCACGGAACAATATCAACCGTCTGGTCGGTTAATAAATCTTCCCCTGATTCGATGCAAGTCTTATGTTACTCAATCTTCCCATGCGCCGCACATCTTGTAACATTAAAGGTGACTGCTGACCAAAGAGGTTTTCTTGACCGCAAAAAAGACGACGCAGCCCTTCGCGATGGCAGGACATCCAACAGCTCGCCCGAACTTTGCCCCGCTGTGGGTCAGTCCATCAGCTCGGCTTCCAAGCTCGATAGCGAAGGGCGCGGCAGCCTGTCCAACAAGTGCGAGACAGCTTCTCTGCATGCGGCGCCTTTCCAATCGTCCGGCAGGAAAACCGGTGGCAGGCTTGGGTGGCGCAGAACGATACGACGCCAGGCATGCACCACCAGTACGCGCAGAACCGCCGAACGCATCGGATCGCCCGCCCCCTCTGCGGGCAAAAGCCGCTCAACCACCTGAATGGCATCCCAGAACTGATCATAGGCGGTTTTCAACGGCTCCGGCCCGCACAGGTCGCGAAGCCAGTTCGGGACGGACATCGTGTCGCTCTCGAAACCCAGAAGCTCTTCAAGATCATTCGGCATCGGCCCGGGCGCCATGGCCGTGGACGCATTCAGCGAGAAGTAATCCCCTGTCAGCATCAGGTCCGACAATTCCTTTCGGGAACTTTCCGAGTTGCTGGCGATGAGGACATGCCAGATATCAGGCATGTTCGGGTCGCGGGAATAGATACGCGGCGCGGCTGCAACGCTTTGACGGCGGCCAAAGCTGGTCAGCCTGTGTACACTGTTCCGACCAACCCGCGTGCTTTCAATCCAGCCTTCCTTGCGCAACCGATGCAAGGCAACCCGCGTGGCCTCGGCCCTGATCCCCGCCAGACGCGTAAGCGCGGTGATGAGTGATCCGCTGATCTGATCTGATCCATCCTGCGCCAGATCGCCGAAAATCGTGACCAGAACAGACCACACCCGCTGGGTGCTTGTCGTGGTCAGCCGGCTGACACAGGTTTCAAACCAGTCTGGAGCGGTATCTTTCATTTGCCCAGTATAATCGGGCCCGAAGGAAATGCCATCCGGCCCCACGCGCCCAGTTTCGTTCAGGGTCAGGATTTCGCCAACGGGGTCGGTTCAGTCAAGCGTTGTCGGGCAAGACAAATGATCGGCCGAGGCAGCGCCACCTGCGCGCGCCGCGTTGCCTGCCGCTCTATTTGGCGTGCATGTCACGTTTGCGGTTGCGAGTTCGTTTCGTGGCCTCTTCCGAGCCATCGTGATAGGTTCCGAACCACTTGTCCCAGGGCATTTCCGCGTTGCCGTAATTGCATTCGTAATACCGGTGATGCAACTGGTGGAAAAACGCCCCGATCAACAACGCCTGACGGTCGCGCGCCCAGATGGCCTCGTACCCGGAATGAGACGAGGCGGCACCCAACATCAGCCAATACCCCAGAAAGATCATGTGCACCGGGTTGCTGGGCAGCACCAGCACGATCAGGATGGCACTGAGATACCCCAAAGCCTCGACCGGATGCATCGACATGCCCGACCATGGGCCGGTGTTGACGTTGCGGTGATGCACGGCGTGAACATGTCTGTAGATGAATGGCTGATGCAGAAATAGATGCACCACGTAGAAATGAAAGCTCTGCCAGATCGCCAGGATCGGAAACAGCAGCACGAACCAGACCGGATGCGCCGTGAAGCTGAGCGTGGCGATATAGTCGTTGGCATACATCCAGCGCAGAAAGCACTCCAGCATCGACAGGAATGTCGCGCCAAAGACCATCGAATGGTAGATGTTGTCCCAGGTCTGATAGCCGAACTTGTACAAAGCGTTCTGGCGCTTCATGTAAGGCCGTGGGTCGTATTTCAGCAGCTTTCCCTGCCCGTCAACGCCGTAGAACCACATGTGCAGACCACCGGCGACGATCAACAGCAGCACCCAGTTCCGAATGAATACCCATGACATCCAGCCCGAGGCAAACGAGGCCTGCCCGGCATCGACGGGTTGTACCCAGAAGGCCACTAGGAAGGCCAAGGCCAGAAAGATCGAGCGGTCCGAGAACTGAAGCCAGTTCTGCCAAACCCATTTCGCCAGGACGCCGATTTTCGGCGGCCAGTTCCAGTACGGGGCGTATATCACCGGCAAGTCCGGGTGCCAATGCCATTCGCGGCTCATGGGGCCGGGCGCGGGGCGTACCTTGGTGGTGCCCTGAAGGTTCGCATCTTGGGTCGTCACGTGATTGTCCTTTCCTGAATAAAGTCGCCTTTTTCAGGACCAGGCCGGAGGCGGCTCGTAAGGATATTTGCGTGATGGCCGGCGATACATGATGTGACCTATTCGTGGAACGGGCGGCGGTTATCGAGCACCTTGCGCAACCTGCCCCGCCCATCCGGTTTCTTGCGGACACCGGCAGCGGAAAGCGAACCGTTCCGCTCAGAAACGGCGGCACGAAAGACGGCCAGAAGTTTCAGCCGATTTGCTTCAGGCGTGATGCAGGATCCCCCCATGTCGGCGAATGCAACGGCGCAAGAATGATGATCCGCCATGCTGTAGATCCGTTACCTGCCCGCCGCGCACCGCCCTATTCGGCGGCCTTCAGGTCAGATCCTTGCGGGATCACTTCGTAACCGGGCTCTTCGGGTTCATCGTCCAGCATTTCCGATGGGAACCCCGGCGCGCGGATATCCAGCCCGGTTTTGTCTTCGAGCCGGCGGATGATGTTGGGGGAAAACTCACGAGGGCCGTATTTCTCGATCCCGTCCTTGAAAATCTCGATCATCAGCGGATTGACCTCCAGCGGCACCCCGGCGCGATCCGCCACCTCCTGAAACAGGCCGATATCCTTCAACACCAGGTCCATCGTGAACGAGATATCGCGAGACCCGTTTAGGATGACCTGACTTTCGGTTTCATGCACGAAGGATGTTCCCGAACTGATCTTCATTGCCTCATACGCCGTATTCAAATCCATTCCGGCGGCCTTGGCGACCACAAGCGCCTCTGAACAGGTGATCAGGTTTGCAGTGGCCAGATAGTTGGTCAGCACTTTCAGTACCGAAGCAGATCCCAGTTCACCGGTATGAAGGATGCGACGCCCCATCGTGGTCAGAAAGGGCAGAATACGTTCGAACGCGGCGCGATCACATCCGGCAAAAATCGAAATGTTGCCGGTATCCGCCCGATGACACCCCCCCGAGACCGGACAATCGACGGCAGCGCCACCGCGTTCCTTCACCATCGCACCCAGACGCTTGACCTCTGCTTCATCCGTGGTGGACATCTCCATCCAGATTTTGCCCGCGGTCACTTCGGGCAGCATGTCCTGCATCACAGCGTCCGAAGCCGCCGGAGAAGGCAGGCAGGTGATCACTGCATCACAATCCCGCATCAGTTGTGCCGGATTCTCGGCAGCCTTTGCCCCGCGGTCGACGAAACCTGACACCAGGTCAGAGTTCAGATCATGTACGGTCAGATCAACGCCATTGCGCAGCAAACTGCCGCTGAGTTTCCCGCCGACATTTCCAAGGCCGATAAATCCAACTTTCATACCTGCGTTCCCTTTCCGGTGGCCAATCAGAGGACCAGCGCTGTTTTTCCCTGATGAAATCTACGGCCGTTGAATGCAGCATGTAAAACGAATAAATATCGCCAGTATCCATAAATTTTTTTGGTGCTGGAAATGTCAAAATCGCCCAATCTGGTCTGGCTGCGGTCTTTTGACTGTGCCGCACGGCATATGAGCTTTACTGCTGCAGCAGAAGAACTTGGCATCACACAGACGGCCCTGAGCCTGCACGTCCGCTCATTGGAAGCACAGCTGGGCTGCCCTTTGTTCTTTCGTGCCGCGCGCAACCTCAGCCTGACAGAGGTCGGGCAGGCCTATGCGTTTTCAGTTCGGCGCGCCTTGGGCGATATCGACCTGTCGACCGCAAGCCTGTTTGGCTCCAGTCACAAGCACGAGCTGGTCGTGCGTGTGCCGATTTCCACGGCCAGCTTGTTCCTTGCCGGCAGATTGCCCGAGTTTTCACGCGCACACCCGGGTGTATCGATCAGGTTGGTTTCAAATATCTGGGCAGAATCCGCGGGCAGGGAAAACGTCGATGTCGAGCTGCGTTTGGGAAACGGGGAATGGAAGGACGGGCCGTTCAGCAAGATCTCGGACGAACGTATCGTACCGGTTGCAGCCGGATCACGAGATCGGAAATGGCCTTCGGCGCAAGAACTGCTGGTCAAACCCCAAATACAGATTTTGGGATTTCAGGACATGTGGCACCGGTATTTTTCCGCTTTCGGCACAAAATATTCTCCTGCTGCGTCTTGCTTCACCGTGGACACGACAATTGCCGCCGTGGACATCGTGGCGGAAGGTGGAGGATACGCGGTAATCCTTGAGCGCTTTGCCAGAACCGCAATCAAGGCCGGAAGGTCCATCGCGATAGTCGGGAACCCCATTCCAATCGAACAGAGCCATTTCCTTGTCGATGGTCAGAGATCGAACGCGAACTCTGCTGCAAAACAGATGTTTGAAACCTGGCTCAAACAGATTTTCGCCTGAGACGTGCCTGCGGGCAATGAGTTCGATCTTCTGTATTTGACCAGTTACGCGCGTGCCCGCGTCTGCTTGCTGATCCAGTTTGCAAAAACTTGAACGGCGTCGTTCTTCTGACCTGTTGGCGTCGCGATGTAATAGGCGCTGTTCGACGTGTTGGCGATCTGGCCGATTTCGGTCAGAACGCCGGACGCCAGCTCTTCTTCAATCAAATACGAGGGCAGAATGGCGGCACCCAAACCGACGACGGCGGCCTCGATCAGCATCGAGAACTGATCGAACCGCATCCCCGGAAAAACCGCTCCCGGATCCAGCCCGAGCTGAGAGTGATAGGTGGACCACAGCTCGGGGCGCGAGGTCAGATGCAAAAGCGGCAGCTCAAAGGTCTGCGCGCGGGTGTCCAGCCTGTGACGTCTCAGCAGCGCGGGTGCTGCCGTGACCACCAGATGCTCGGGGAACAACCTGCGCAATTGCGCGCCCGGCCAATCCTCCTGCCCGAAATGGATGGCCAGATCCATACGTCGTTCTTCAAGGCTGAAAGGCGTCGTGTAAGAGTGCAGATCCAGTTCGATCCCGGGATGGCGCGTTTTGAAATCCGGCAGGCGCGGCACCAGCCACCGTGTCGCAAAGGTGGGCAGGACGGCCAGGGTCAAAAGCGACGCACCGTCTCCGGCTGCAATCGCACGGTTGATCGTGCCGCTGAGACGTTCAAGATCTCCTGCCAGCTCGTCCCGCAAGGCCCGCCCCGCCTTGGAAAGGCGCACTGCGCGTCCAACCCGCCGAAACAGCGTAACGCCAATCGCGGCCTCAAGCTCTCGGACCTGGCGGCTGATCGCGCTTTGCGTCACGCCAAGCTCTTCGGCCGCCATGGTATAGCTTTCATGGCGCGCGGCGGCTTCGAAACTGCGCATAAGAGCCAGCGATGGCAGTGAGTTGATCCGGGGCATGGAACTCATGAGTTTTAGTCACTGAAAAGATACTCATTGGCGTATTTTTCTCAAGTGACTTTGTGGCTAAAACCGAACCTGTTTGCAGAGGAAGGTTCATTGTGTTCCAGCGCGCTGACCGGTTGAACGGTATCGAATTGTCGGAAATCGTCCAGATCTCAGAGGCCGCCGCCCGCCTGCGCGCCCAAGGGCGTGATATTCTGGCGCTGTCAACCGGCGAACCGGACCTGCCGACGCCACCCCATGTGGTCGAAGCTGCGCATTCCGCGGCACTGGAGGGCAAAACCAAGTACCCGCCCACTGCGGGTGTGCCTGAACTGCGCACGAAAATTGCCCGACAGGCAGGTGCCGAGATGGCTCAGATCATCGTATCAACAGGCGCGAAACAGGTGATTGCAAATGCGATGCTGGCCAGCCTTAACCCCGGCGACGAGGTCATCATGCCCGCCCCCTATTGGACCAGCTATTCCGATATTGTCCGGATGGCAGGTGGGGTGCCGGTTGTTCTGCCCTGCCCAATGGAGCAGGGCTTCAAACTGCTGCCTGAACAATTACAGGCCGCCATCACACCGCGCACGCGCTGGCTTATGCTGAACTCACCCTCGAACCCGTCGGGCGCGATTTACTCGAAGGAAGAACTTGCGGGGCTGGCAGACGTGCTGGAGCGCCACTCGCAGGTCTGGGTTCTGGCCGATGAGATTTATCGCCATCTCAACTTTGCACCTTTCACGTCCGCGGCCGATGCCGCCCCGGCGCTGACCCATCGCATGCTGATCGTCAACGGTGTGGCCAAGGCGTGGTCGATGACCGGATGGCGCATCGGCTGGGGGATCGGACCGTCCGATCTGATAAGCGCCATGGTCGCTGTTCAGGGTCAGGTCACATCGGGGGCATGCTCGATCTCGCAATGGGCGTCGCTGGCCGCCATCACTTGCGACCCCGAGTTGCTGGAGGAGCGTTGCGCCCTCTTTGACGCGCGCCGCGATCTGGTCGTCGACGGGTTGAACGCAGTACCCGGGCTGCGCTGTTCCACCCCGGACGGGGCGTTTTACGCCTTTCCGTCCTGCACTGGCCTGTTGAAAGAACAAGGCGGGCCATTTGACAGCGACGCGGAATTCTGCACGTGGTTGCTGGAAGATGCCGGCGTTGCCCTGGTGCCCGGCCGCGCCTTTGGGATGCCGGGCCATCTTCGCCTGTCATTCGCATATGCTGAAGATACAATTGCAGCGGGCCTTGCGCGTCTGAAAACCGCTGTGGAAAGGAAACTTGCATGAAACCTCAATCCTCCCCGCACCTTGGCCCCTTCACCTGGGACGACCCGTTCCTGCTGGAAGACCAGCTGGCCGAAGACGAACGCATGGTTCGTGACGCTGCGCATGCCTACGCGCAGGACAAGCTGCTGTCTCGGGTTACTGCCGCGTTTGCCAATGAAGAAACCGACCCGGCCATCTTTCGCGAGATGGGTGAGATGGGTTTGCTGGGGACAACCATCCCCGAGGAATATGGCGGCATTGGGTCCAGCTATGTGACCTATGGTCTGGTCGCGCGCGAGGTCGAGCGTGTGGACAGCGGCTATCGTTCGATGATGTCGGTGCAGTCCAGCCTGGTGATGTATCCGATCTACGCTTACGGCACCGAAGAGCAGCGCCAGAAGTACCTGCCCAAACTGGCAACCGGCGAATTTATAGGCTGCTTCGGGCTGACGGAACCCGATGCCGGTTCGGACCCCGGCTCGATGAAGACTGTCGCGAAGAAAACCGAGGGCGGCTATGTGCTGAACGGGTCGAAAATGTGGATCTCGAACGCCCCGATCGCCGATGTGTTCGTCGTTTGGGCCAAATCCGAGGCGCATGGCGGCAAGATCAAGGGCTTTGTCCTGGACAAGGGAACGGCTGGACTGTCGGCGCCCAAGATCGAAGGCAAGCTGTCCTTGCGCGCCTCGATCACCGGTGAGATCGTGATGAACAATGTCGAGGTCGGCGAGGACGCCCTGCTGCCCAATGTCGAAGGTTTGAAAGGCCCGTTCGGCTGTCTGAACCGTGCGCGTTACGGCATCGCCTGGGGGTCGATGGGCGCCGCCGAGGCGTGCTGGCACGCGGCCCGGCAATATGGGCTGGACCGCAAACAGTTCGGCCGTCCGCTGGCGCAGACACAACTGTTCCAGCTGAAGCTTGCCAACATGCAGACCGAAATCACGCTGGGCCTGCAAGCCGCGTTGCGCGTGGGTCGCCTGATGGACGAAGCCCGCGCCGCGCCCGAGATGGTCAGCCTGATCAAACGGAACAATTGCGGCAAGGCCCTTGAGATCGCCCGCCATGCCCGCGACATGCATGGTGGCAACGGGATCAGTCAGGACTTCCACGTGATCCGCCACATGGTGAACCTTGAAACCGTCAACACCTATGAAGGCACCCATGATGTGCATGCCCTGATCCTGGGCCGTGCGCAGACAGGTCTGCAAGCCTTCGCCTAAGGACATCTGACATGGATCGCGCCGCAATCGTGCATGACAATTTCCTGCGCCGTGTTGCGGCGCGGGACTTTCCCGAAGGGTCCGCACCGGCCGGGCCGCTGAGCGGTCATCAAGCCGTCGCGCTTTACAGGGCGCAATGCCTGAGCCGCGCGCTGGACCGGCAAAGCCGCGCGATGCAGAAGGCGGGCCAGGGGTTCTATACGATCGGGTCGTCCGGGCATGAGGGCATGGCGGCCGTTGCCGCGGCCCTGCGCCCGACCGATCCGGCCTTTCTGCACTACCGCGATGCGGCCTTTCAGATTGCCCGCGCGGATCAGGTGCCGGGCCAAAGCCCGACATGGGATATTCTGCTGTCCTTTGCCTCGTCTTCCGAGGATCCGATCAGTGGCGGGCGTCACAAGGTTCTGGGATCGAAAGCGCTGTGCATTCCGCCGCAGACCTCGACCATCGCCAGCCATCTGCCGAAGGCGGTCGGCGCGGCATATGCCGTCGCTGCTGCACGGCGTCATCGCCCTGAACATGCAGACATGCCCGAGGATGCCATCGTCTATTGCTCGTTCGGGGATGCCTCGGCCAACCACTCCACCGCACAGGGCGCGTTCAACACGGCGCAGTGGACGTCCTTTCAATCTGTGCCTCTGCCCCTTCTGTTCTGCTGCGAAGACAACGGGATCGGTATCTCGACCAAAACGCCGAAAGGCTGGATCGCGGCCACTTTCGCCAACCGTCCGGGCCTGAAGTATTTCTCGTGCGACGGGTTGGATCTGTTCGACACCTATCGCGTCGCGCAACAGGCGGCGGACTATGTGCGCAGCCGCAGGAAACCTGCTTTCCTGCATGTTCGGACTGTTCGCCTGTACGGTCACGCCGGGGCCGATATGCCAACCACCTATATGCCAAAAGCCGAGGTTGAGGCCGAAGAAGCCAACGACCCGCTGCTGCATTCCGTGCGCCTGTTGGATCAGTTCGGCGCGATGGGCCCGGAACAGGCGCTGAGCGTCTACAATGATACCTGCGCCCGGGTCGCCCGCGTGGCCGATCAGGCCGTCGCACGCCCGCGCCTGCAAAACGCAAAAGAGGTGATGGCCAGCCTGATCCCGCCGGCACGCCCCTGCGCGCCGACCAACGGCCCAACACCCGAGCGTCGGGCCGAGATTTTCGGCGGCGATCTCAAGGCCCATTCCGAACCGCAGATCATGTCGCGGTTGATCAACTGGGCACTGACCGATCTGATGCTGGAACATGGCGAGATCGTCATGATGGGCGAAGATGTCGGCCGCAAGGGCGGCGTTTACGGCGTGACCCAAAAGCTGCAAACACGGTTTGGCCCTGACCGGATGATCGACACGTTGCTGGACGAACAGTCGATCCTGGGCCTGGCGATCGGCATGGCCCAGAACGGGTTCACGCCAATGCCGGAAATCCAGTTTCTGGCCTATCTTCACAATGCCGAGGATCAGCTGCGAGGTGAGGCCGCCACCCTGCCCTTTTTCTCGAACGGTCAATACACCAACCCGATGGTCGTGCGCATTGCCGGACTGGGGTATCAAAAAGGGTTTGGCGGACATTTCCACAATGACAACTCGGTCGCTGTATTGCGCGACATCCCGGGCCTGATCCTGGCCTGCCCGTCGAACGGTGCCGACGCCGCGCGGATGCTGCGTGAATGCGTGCGCCTCGCGCGTGAAGAACAGCGGCTGGTCGTTTTCCTCGAACCCATCGCCCTCTACCCGATGCGGGACCTGCACGAGGCCGGAGACGGCGGCTGGATGCAAACCTATCCCGATCCTTCTGAAAAGATCGGCTTCGGCGAGGTGGGCGTGGATGGTGACGGCGACGATCTGGCCATCGTCACCTTTGGAAATGGCGTCTATCTCAGCCATCAGGCGCGCACGGCCTTGCAGGCCGACGGGATCAAGACACGGATCATCGATATGCGCTGGTTGTCCCCTTTGCCCAAAGCGGCACTGACACAGGCCGTGATCGGGGCCAAACGCATCCTGATCGTCGACGAAACCCGCCACCATGGCGGCGTGGCCGAAGCTCTGATGGCGCATTTTCATGAAACAAGCGATGTGCCGCTGGCCCGCATCACCGCAGAAGACAGCTTTATCGCAACAGGCCCGGCCTATGCTGCGACCATGCCATCGAAGGACAGTATCGAAACCGCCGCGCGATCCTTGATGGAGGCCGGCACATGAGTTCCGCCAAACAGACTGCCGTCGTCATCTGCCCTGGCCGCGGTACTTACAACAAACCAGAACTGGGTGTCTTGGGCCGGCAATTCAGCGACAAGGCCCTGTTGCGACGCTTTGATGACATGCGGCGCGCGCAGGGGCAAGACACGCTCAGCGAACTGGACGGTGCCGCCCGATATTCCATTGCCAAGCACACGCGCGGCGACAATGCATCTGCTTTGATCTATGCCGCGACTTTGGGTGATTTCCGCGCCATCAATCCTGACAAAATCGAAGTGGTTGCGGTGACGGGAAATTCGATGGGCTGGTATTCGGCACTGGCCTGCGGCGGTGCGCTGTCCGCCGAAGGAGGGTTCGAGGTGGTCAACACCATGGGCACTCTGATGCAGGAAAACATGATCGGTGGTCAATTGATCTATCCTTTCATGGAGTCCGACTGGCATCCTGACCAGGCCCGCAAGGCAGAGCTGCTTGCCTTGGTGGATGACATCGACCGAACCGATGCGACGCTGACCCTGTCGATTGATCTGGGCGGCATGTTGGTGCTTGCAGGCGACGACGCCGGTCTGGCCGCGTTCGAAAAGGCCGTACCGGTGGTTCAGGAACGTTTTCCCATGCGATTGGCCAACCATGCCGGGTTCCATTCGCATCTTCAGGCTCCGGTTTCGGCGCAGGGCCGCACACAACTGAGCGCTAGCCTGTTCCGGCAACCGGACCTGCCCCTGATCGACGGGCGTGGCCGGATATGGTGGCCCGGAGCATGCGACCCGAATGCGCTTTGGGATTACACCCTGGGCCACCAAGTGACGGAAACTTATGATTTCACCCATGCCATCGCACAGGCCGCGCATGAGTTCGCACCGGATCTTTTCATTGTTACGGGTCCCGGCACCACGCTGGGCGGTGCCGTCGCGCAAAGCCTGATCCTGAACAATTGGTCCGGACTGTCGGACAAGTCGACATTTCAGTCTCGCCAAAGAAACAGCCCGATTCTGTGTTCGATGGGAATGGATGATCAAAGGAAACAGGTGACATGAACCTGCGGGCCGCCGGTCAGCCTCAGAGCCGGCGCGCCGAGGTTGCCAAGCCGTTTCAGAAAACCGGTGCAGCGAACCCGGTTTGTCAATTCCGTCGCTATTCAATGCGATAGAAACATTCTGACGTGCCGCGAAAGACGTCGTCCAGCATCGACCCCGGGATGAGCGTCTCATGCCGGGAAACGGTTTCCTTGTAGGTCGAGGTAAGGCTGTCGACCGGGAAATTCGACCCGAACATGCAGCGATCGGCGCCAAATTGGGACAGGCAGGTTGAAACGATCGGCGAGACGCTCTCAGAATTCCAATCCTGGTCGAACATTCCCAGGCCGGAGAGTTTGCAAAAGACTTGTGGCAGGTTTGACAAGGCCGTCAATTCATCTGCCCACCGTCGCAACCCTTGCGGAGTCCGGTCGTAAGGCGAGCCTGCGTGGCAAAGAGCGATCCGGGTCTCCGGGGCCTGTGCAAGGATATTCGCGGTTTGACCCATCAGCTCTGGCAGCAGCTGAAGATCAAAGGAAAGACCGCGCGCGCCCAGTTGCTTCAGGCCAGTCAAGAACTTTGGGTCTTCAAGCAACGCGTTCGTGCCAGTTGAGGCGTCTTCACCCGGAGCGCGGCCAATAATCTGACGAGCGCCGCGCACCGAAGGCAGGGTTTGAAGACGGTCGAGCTGTGCATCCAGATCATCCGAGGTCAGATCGCAGAATGCCACCTGCACCAACGGCCAGTCAGGGAACTGGTCGGCAACGGATTGTACCCACTGCGCCTCGGCCCAGGGGTCAGCGGCGCCGACCTGAATGTGAACCGAAGCGCCGAACCCCATGGCTTCGGCGTCTGCGCGAAACTCCGGGAGCAAATAGTCCCGCTGGATGGAAGACGGATCGCCGAAAAACCGAACGATACCTTTCTCTGAAAGCCAGGGGTAGTGCACGGCCGAAAGGTCCCACAGGTGGTGATGCGCATCTATCCTCATGGTGCTTCAATCCCGGTGGTGCGCGCCAGAATATCCACACCCTGCCCTTTCCAGAAATGCAGCAAGTCGATGAAGATCCAGTTTTCGGCCAGCTTGTCTTCGACGCGGCGATAGATATCGATCACCCTGAATTCACCGGGTTTTCCGGTGGCTGGCATCCCCATGAAACCCCCTGTGGGCGTGGCAGTGAAGTTGGGCCATCCAAAGAAGCCGCCGTAATGCCCTTCGGCCAGACGGCAGACGTGATTGGTCTTTGACCGGCCCGTGAAGGCAGCGCGAAACGGGCCAGAGTGTTGCCTGGCATAGCGTTCGATCGTGTAGGTCGCGCCAATTCCTTCGGGGCCCCACCAGATCATGTCCTGGTGCCAAGTGCGCGCCAATTCTTCTTCCAGCGACAGTCCGCTGTCCCAACGGCCCAGATCCGCGATCATCGCGTTGATGACTGCCAGCGTTTTTTCGCCTTCGTCAGCGGGTTGCTCATCATGCAGCAAACCATCATGGGTCCTTGGTCCGGGCTGAACCACATGTGCCGCGGTCTGCGGGGGGAACGGATTCTGGCCAGCCTGGACCATCAAGTGCGGGATGTCGAAATACATCGCCGTTTCGACAATTCTTCCGCCGGCCACCTTGTAGAACGCGCAATACCGCAGGAACGCCATCTTGCCGGTTGGGCGAATACCCAACCACGGTCGGTCGAACAGCCCCACCAGATGGCCCATGGCGACAACCCAAACGTCGGTTTCTTTCCGCAACGAGTTTTGCCCCGCAAACAGAATATCCACTCGGTTCTGCAAATGAGCAAGGCTGCCCTTCAGCGGCTGCCAGAATTTCCGGGCAACCTGTTCGGCGCCGTTGATTTCGTTGAACGGATGAAAGCCGCGCCACCTCAAATCCGAGGCGCTGAATTGGCTCATCACCTTCGGAGTTTCCGTCACTGCGGCCGATTCCAATGCGGCGTGAAACGCAGAGACCAGTTTTTTTTCTGTCTGAAAGTTCAAGGTTTTTACCATTGTAGTCAAAGTTTTGCGAGCGGCGCGAAGCCAGGTTGAGTCGGATTTCTCCGTTATTTTTGCATACGTATGCAAAAAAGTCTTGCCTGATTTGATACATGCGAATTACAGTTTTGCAAACGTATGCAAAATGATTCCTTGCAGGGGGCACCATGGCGGAAATTCAATTGCGGAACGTCGGCAAGCGATGGGGCTCATTCGTTGGGGTTCACAATTTCGACCTCACGATTGCAGATCGTGAGTTTCTGGTGCTGCTCGGCCCATCAGGCTGCGGCAAGACAACCACAATGCGCATGATCGCCGGCCTTGAAGACGTGACGGAAGGCGAAATCCTTGTCGACGGCAACGTAGTCAATGATCTGGAACCCAAGGACCGTGACGTGGCGATGGTGTTCCAAAGCTACGCTCTGTATCCCAACATGAACGTCTACGAGAACATCCGCTTTCCGCTGAAAGTGCGTGGTATCGACCCGGCAACCCACGACGAGAAAGTGCGCCGCGCCAGTGCCATGGTTGAACTGGACGATTTCCTGCATCGCAAGCCAGCCGAGTTGTCGGGTGGTCAGAGACAGCGTGTGGCACTTGCACGTGCCATCGTGCGCGAACCCAACGTGTTCCTGATGGACGAGCCGTTGTCCAATCTGGACGCCAAGCTGCGGGTTTCCACACGGGCCCAGATCAAGAACCTGAGCCATGAGCTGGCTGTAACCACCATTTACGTCACCCACGACCAGATTGAGGCCATGACCCTTGCGGACCGCGTCGTCGTGATGAAACAGGGCGTGGTTCAGCAGGTCGGAAGCCCGACCGAAATTTATGACCGTCCCGCGAATACGTTCGTCGCCAGCTTCATCGGTTCACCCGCCATGAATTTGATGGATGGCGAAGTGGCGGGCGGAATATTCCGCGCCGAACATGTCGAAATTGCGGTGGATGCACCGGATGGCCCAATGACACTGGGTTTCAGGGCCGAAGATGCCAGCCTTGCCGATGGCAAAGGTCAGATCACCGCTCCGATCTATACGCTGGAACTGCTGGGCGACGCGACCATGATCTCGGTTCGGGTCGGCGGAGATCTGGTTTCAGTGAAAGCAGACAAAGCATTCCGCGCCGAGATTGGCGAAACGGTCTCGTTCTCGGTGCCAACGGATATCTGTCACCTCTTCGAAGCTGGAAGCGGTGCGCGGATCGGGGGCTAACCCCACAAACGGCCCGCAAGGGCATAACACCGGTCCGGACGTCGACGACGGACCGATCCTGACAGGGAGAAACCTATGAAACTCAAGACGATCCTCATGGCCGGTGCCATGTCCATCGCCGCCACCGGCGCGTGGGCAGATTGCGCCTTTGAAAACGAAGTGCCGCTAAAATCACTGTCCGCCGGTTTTGAAGCGTGGAAAGCCGTCACCGATGCGATGGCAGAATGCGGCAATTTCAGCGCATCGCTGGATCAGGAATTCCGCGAAAAGCAGCCCGAAGCATTTGCTGCGGATCCCGCGCTTTATCAGATCGGCGGTGTTTCAAACGCGACCCTGGTGCCGTTGCTGAACGCAGGCACGATCCGTCCGTTGGATGATCTGGTCGAAAAATACGGCCAGGACCTGCTTCCCAACCAGTTGATCAAGGTCGATGGCAAGACCATGGCCATTGCAATGATGGTGAATGCGCAGCACCTGATGTATCGCGATGATGTACTGGCTGAACTGGGCATCGAAGAACCAAAAACCTATGATGACGTCCTGGCCGCAGCTGCCAAGATCAAAGAAGCCGGCGTCATGGACTATCCGATCGGGGGAACGTTCAAGACTGGTTGGAACCTCGGCCAGGAATTCGTCAACATGTACCTTGGCGAAGGCGGCTCGTTCTTTGGCGACGGCAACGTTCCAACGATTAACAACGAGCAGGGCGTAGCTGCGCTGGAAACACTGAAAGCCATGACCGAGTACATGGATCCGGAATATCTGGTTTCCGACTCGACATACGTGCAGCAACAATTCCAACAGGGCAAGATCGCCATGGCGAACCTTTGGGCCAGCCGTGCCGCCGCCATGAATGATGAGGCCGAAAGCCAGGTCGTCGGCAAAGTCACCATGGCAGCCGCTCCTATGGGTTCGGCAGCGCCGGCAACCACCATCTGGTGGGATGGCATCGTTCTCGCTTCGAACATGAGCGACGAAGAGGCCGACGCCGCATTCCGCGTCGCGCTTGAGGGCATGGACGGCGAAATGGTCAGCGCAAACAACGACGTCGCTGTTTGGCTGAGCCCTGCCTATTCAGCGGGTGCTTTGGCGGCAGGAGCAGCCGCTTCGGCTGAAGCGGGCGCAAAGGCTTACCCGGCATCTGGCCCGATGGGCATCATGCACACCGCCCTGGGCAACGGTCTGGCCGACTACCTGACCGGCGCCAAGGATGCTCAGACAACGCTGGCGGATATCGAGGCAGATTACATCACTGCCGCGAAAGAAGCAGGTCTGATCAGCAACTGATCCTCCCGTGGGAGGGCTACGGCCCTCCCGCCCCTTCCCCTCGAGAGTCATGAGAAAGGCAGAGCCATGAATTTCCGGACATTTGCCGCATTTGTCGGCCCCTCTGTCTTTATGATGCTTCTCTTTATCGCGTTTCCTCTGGTCAGCGTGTTCAAGCAGAGTTTTTACGTTACTCAGCCGATCTATGAGACGGTCGAAAAGGAAACCTGCACGCCAGGTTTCCTGACGCAGACCTGCGTGACCGAGATGGTTTCGCAGCCAAAGCTCGACGAACATGGCGAGGTCATTACCCAAACCCAATATGTCGGCTTGCAAAGCTATCGCAACGTATTGGAGCCTGAACGCGCATGGCGCGCCATAAGCGACGGCAGTTGGCATGTGCTGTCTACGATCAACTTCTGGAAAGCGCTTCGGTTCACCCTGACCTTCACATTGATCACTCTGCCGCTGGTGGTCGGGTGCGGGCTTGGGATCGCAATACTGATCAACAACGCGGCGCGGTCCATCCGCGGGCCGGTGATCTTTGTGTCCTTGCTGCCCTTCATCATCACACCCGTGATCGGCGTGCTGTCGATCAACTGGCTTTTCCGGGGCGACGGCATCCTGACCGCAATGATGGAATGGTGGCTGAACCGGGACATCGCCCTTTTCGCCCAAGCCTGGACCATCGAAGTACTGATGATGCTCTACCGCGTCTGGCACGTGGCACCCTTTGCAGCGATCGTCTTCTACGCCGGGCTGCAAACGGTCAATCAGGACAGTCTTGAAAGTGCCGTGATTGACGGTGCGACCCGTTGGCAGCGCCTGAAATACATCGTCATTCCACACCTGATGCCACTGATCATTTTCGTGTCGATGATCCACCTGATGGACAGCTACCGCGTGTTCGAAGAGATCGTCGGTTTTTCGAGCCAGGGCTACGTCATCTCGCTACAGTGGCTGACCTTCGACTACCTGACGCCGGATCAGGCCGGCAACCGGTCGATCAGCCGGGCGTCCGCCAACTCGATGCTGACCATGATCGGTGTCGTCATCCTGCTTATCCTTCCGCTGCGCCGTACATGGCGCGACCATAAAGGAGGTCACTGACATGTCCTCGCGTGCGCTTCGCCAGCCCTTAAGCCTGCGGTTGACCTCGAACATCTTCCTTGCGCTCTGGTGCCTGATCGCGGCCTTTCCGATCTTCTGGATCGTGGTCATGAGCTTCAAGTCACCCGTCGATGCGTTCGACAGCAACGCGCTGAACGTGATCTTCGGGCCGGCCACGCTGAGCGTCGGAAAGGGCTTGTCGCTGCTGGATATCATTCTGGGTATCGCGGTTATCTGGGGCACGATCTTCGCTGCCACCAAAACACTGCCTTCGATGATAAAGTCCTACACCAAGCCCGGTCAGGAATGGTTTGGATGGCTAATCGGTGTTCTGGTATTGCTGGTGGGTTTCCTGCTGGTGTTCTTCGTGGTCCTGCCTGCAATCCTGAACGTGTTGAACCCGCTGTTTGGCCCACTGGGACGGGATGTGCTTGGTCTGACGACCGAGCATTACAAAACCGTCTGGATCGACCGGGGCTTTTCAAACAACTTCAAGAACTCGCTGATCGTAACGACGGGCGTGGTGACAGTGTCGCTGACCGTGGGCACATTGGCGGGCTACGGTCTAGCGCGGTCAGGATCAACGTTGGCCTTCTGGATCCTGATCGTCGCACTGGTGTTTCGGGCATTACCGCATTCAGTTCTGGTGGCGGGCTATCTGCCGGTGTTCATCAACTCGGCCGAATGGCTCAGCCCGATCTTGGGTGAAAACGCACCAACCTTGTACGGCAAGCCTTTTGCGGTAATTGCTGTTCTGGTTGCGATCAACCAGCCCTTCACAATCTGGATGCTGCGTTCGTTCTTCCAGAACATCCCGGCCGAGCTGGATGAGGCCGCCCGCGTGGATGGGTGCAGCCACTTTCAGGCCTTCCGCCGTGTCATCATGCCGGTGATGTGGCCAGGCGTGATCACCACAGGACTGTTCAGCTTCTTGCTGGCGTACAACGATTTTCTGGTCACCGCGCTGCTGCTTGATGCGCAGAACCAGACCATGGTTCCCGCCATCGTCGGCATGTTCAATCGCGAGACGACGACAACCGATCAGGTCGTTGCGGTTGCCGCTGCCGTATCGATCACCGCGCCTTTGATCTTCCTTGTACTGATTTTCCAGCGCCAGATTGTCAGCGGTCTGACAGCCGGGGCAGTGAAAGGCTGATGAGCAAGAACGCCCGACATAACGCCATGTCGCGCCACCCGGCGCTGAACAGGATGCCGAGGGACTTTCTGAGCATTGGGGCCGCACGTCCCAATCCCTCCCTTCGGCAACCTCAAAGGATAGAAAAATGAAAGGTTCCCGTCCCGAACAAGCGGTTCTGACCCGCGACACGGACATGAGCAAGACGGAAGACACGCGCCGCGTGATCGAAACGATGGTTGATGGTCTGAATGATCACCGCATTGATGACATCGGTGAATTCTTCGCCCAAGGTTTTCGCTGGATGGGCAATCAGGGCTGCGGCACCAAGACCGGCCTGCAGGAATTTCAGGATAACTGGCAGCGCCCGTTTCAAGCCGCGTTTTCGGATAAGGTCTGCGTTGACGAAGCGCGCCTTTACATGGGTGAATGGGCCGCCGCCTTCGGCCGCCAGGAAGCCACGCATTCCGGCGAATTTCTGGGCATTGCCCCCACAGGCAAGCGTGTCGAAATCAGGTACATGGACTTCTGGAAAGTGGTCGACGGCAAAATTGTCGACAACTGGGTGAATGTCGACTTTGCCCACGTTGCGGCTCAGCTGGGCGTGGACCTGTTCAACGGCGAAGGCTGGGAAGCATTTGACCGCGGCGAGAAGACTCCGCCACGGCCGGAAAACTGAGGATTGGAAAGATGGCAATCGAGTATCTTAAACGCGGCAAATCCGATGCGGATCGGGCGGAAGATGATGCCAAGACCCGCGCCGTGGTTGAAGCGACGCTGAAAGACATCGAAACCCGTGGGGATGCCGCGGTGCGCGAGTTGAGTGAGAAGTTCGACAACTACTCACCTGCCTCGTTCCGCCTGAGCCAGCAGGAAATTGATGACCTGATCGGGCAATTGTCCGATCGTGAGCTGGCCGATATCAAATTCGCGCAGGAACAGGTGCGCAACTTTGCGCAGGCGCAGCGGGATTCAATGCTGGACATCGAGGTCGAAACCCTGCCCGGTGTCATTCTGGGGCACAAGAACATCCCGGTGCAATCCGTGGGTTGCTATGTTCCGGGCGGCAAATTCCCGATGGTCGCCTCGGCGCATATGTCGGTGGCGACCGCCTCGGTCGCCGGTGTTCCGCGCATCATAGCATGCACACCCCCGTTTCAGGGCAAACCCAATGCAGCGGTAATTGCCGCCATGCACCTGGGTGGCGCGCATGAGATCTATGTCATGGGCGGCATTCAAGCCATCGGAGCCATGGCATTGGGCACCGAAACAATCGATCCGGTTCACATGCTTGTTGGCCCCGGCAACGCCTTTGTCGCGGAAGCCAAACGTCAGTTGTTCGGTCGTGTCGGGATCGATCTTTTTGCAGGGCCGACCGAAACGATGGTCATTGCCGACGAGACCGCCGCAGATGCGGAGCTGTGCGCAACCGATCTGCTGGGGCAGGCCGAGCATGGATACAACAGCCCTTGCGTTCTGCTGACCAACTCACGCAATCTGGCCAATGACACCCTGGCCGAGGTAGACCGGCTGCTGGGCATCCTGCCAACCGCGGATACCGCAAAGGTGTCGTGGGACGAATATGGTGAGGTGATCGTTTGCGACACTTATGATGAGATGTTGCAAGTGGCAGATGACATCGCCTCGGAACATGTACAGGTGATGACCGACCGAGACGACTGGTTCCTTGAAAACATGACCTGCTATGGGGCGTTGTTCCTTGGGCCGCGCACCAATGTTTCGAACGGGGACAAGGTGATTGGCACAAACCACACGCTGCCCACCAAGAAGGCCGGACGTTACACGGGTGGTCTTTGGGTTGGTAAATACCTGAAGACGCACAGCTATCAAAAAGTTCTGACGGATGAGGCCGCGACGCTGATCGGCGAGTATGGCTCGCGCCTGTGCATGCTCGAAGGGTTCGTTGGCCACGCGGAACAATGCAACGTTCGTGTGCGCCGATATGGCGGAATCAATGTTCCCTACGGTGCGCCCGCCCCTTACCGGGACGCTGCTGAATGAGTGACAAACACACACATCACAAGGCCCTGATCGAACCGCTCAGGGCTGCGATGTACGATTTCGATGAGGCCGGCGTACGCCGGGCTTTGGCGGAGGTCACGTCACCGGATGCCGTGTTCCGTCTGTGTCATCCCTTTGGGGACAGCGTCGGCAGTGATGCGTTCTATGACACTGGCTACAAAGACTTACTGGCGGCCTGGCCCGATCTTGAACGACGGGATTACATCGTCATGGCCGGCCCGGATGAGTTCGGCGCAGATTGGGTCGGATGTGGCGGCTATTACACCGGTGTTTTCACTGGCCCCTGGCTGGACATCCCGCCGACGGGTCATCAGGTCACGATGCGGTTTCATGAATTCTACCGCTTCGAAAACGGCAAGATCGTCGAGATGCAGGCCCTGTGGGACATCCCCGAAGTCATGATGCAGGCGAATGCCTGGCCGATGGCGCCAAGTCTGGGCCGTGAATGGCACGTCCCCGGCCCTGCCACCCAGGACGGGTTTGTCCCCGGCCCCTATGATGAAGCTAAGGGCGAACAGACCTGCCAGCATATCATCGACATGCTCGATCATCTCAAGAAACACCCGTCCCAAGGCGGCCCCGAAGTGATGGAGATGGAACGGTTCTGGCACCCGCGCATGAACTGGTACGGCCCTTCGGGCATCGGCACCGGGCGCGGCTATGCGGGGTTCCGCAACTGGCATCAGATCCCGTTCCTGAACGGAATGCCGGATCGCGGGCAGTTCGTGGACGACATCACCTATCACTTCTTCGGTGACGGGGAATATGCGGCCGTGACGGGCTGGCCCAACATGATCCAGACCGTCACAGACGATGGTTGGATGGGCATCGCTCCGTCAGGCAAGAAGATCACCATGCGCAGCCTCGATTTCTGGCGTTTGGAAAACGGCAGGATCCGGGAAAACTGGGTGCTGGTTGATTTGCTGGATGCCTACCGGCAGCTTGGCGTTGACGTCTTTGCCCGCCTGCGGGAGTTCAACAAGGCCCGCAATTTGGGCCGCATTGAAATACCGGATGGAATGAGCTGATGACGGAATTGCCACGCACCCCTTCGTTTTCCCTGAACGGAAAATCCGCCCTCGTTACCGGGGCCTCCTCGGGTATCGGGCAGGGGTGCGCGGTAGCGCTGGCCGAGGCGGGTGCACATGTAGTTTGTGCGGCCAGAGGGGCGGATCGGTTGAACGACACCGTCTCCGCCTTGCGAAATCACGGCTGGTCGGCCGAAGCGCTTGTGATGGATCAGGGTGATCTGGATGCCCTGAAACAGCTTTTCGATCACCGCACCTTCGATATCGTGGTGAATTCGGCGGGCGTGGCGCGCCACAGCGCGGCCATAGAGACAACACCCGATGACTTCGATGTTGTCACCAACGTCAATTTGCGTTCGGCCTACTTCTTATCGGCCTACGCCGCCCGCGCTTTGATCAAGGCAGGAAAGCCGGGATCGATCATCCACATCTCCAGCCAGATGGGGCATGTCGGCGGTGTCGACCGGGCGCTTTATTGTGCGACCAAACATGGGCTTGAGGGCATGGTCAAATCCATGGCCATCGAATGGGGCAAACAGGGCATTCGGATCAACACTGTCTGCCCGACTTTCATCAGAACCCCCCTGACCCAATCCACTTTCGACAATCCTGAACGCGCGGCTTGGATCATGGAAAAGATCAAGTTGGATCGGGTCGGAGAGGTCGAAGACATCATGGGGGCGGTGCGTTATCTCGCGTCAGACGCCTCTGCACTGGTTACCGGCACGTCAATGCTTATCGACGGGGGTTGGACAGCAGATTGATGGCGGAAAAAGTAACATCTCTGCAGGTCGCTCAACTGGCTGGTGTCAGCCAGTCCGCCGTCAGCCGCGTATTCACGCCCGGCGCGTCCGTCAGCAAAAAGACCGAAGAGAAGGTGCGCAAAGCCGCTGCTGAACTGGGCTATCGTCCAAACGTTCTGGCCCGCGCCATGGTGTCCGGGAAAAGCCGGATTATCGGTTTGGTGGTGGGCTACCTGGATAACTATTTTTATCCGGAAGCGCTCGAGAAGCTGTCCAACGCCCTTCAGGAGCAAGGCTATCACGTGCTGATCTTCATGGCCTCACGATCGGCCGGGAACATCGACGATGTGATGGAAGAGATTCTTGATTATCAGGTGGATGGCGTCATCCTGGCCTCGGTGCCCATGTCGTCGGATATCGCCATGCGCTGCCAACAGGCCGGGGTGCCGGTGGTGCTGTTCAACCGCAGCCAGGACATCGAGGGCATCACCACGGTCACGTCCGACAACTATGCCGGGGGCCGCAAAGTCGCGGAATTTCTGTTAGCCGGTGGGCACCAACGGATTGCCTATATCGCAGGTTGGCAAGGGGCCTCGACGCAGCGGGACCGCGAAGCCGGGTATCGCGCCGCACTGGCCGAGGCCGGGCAGGAATTGTTTGCCCACGAAGTAGGTGAGTTTCACACGGAAAACGCCCGTACAGCAGCCCGTCGGATGTTCGATGTCGCCCCCGAACGACGGCCGGATGCCGTATTTGTGGCCAATGATCACATGGCATTGGCGGCGATGGATGTGATCCGTTTTGAACTTGGCCTGCGCGTCCCCGAGGATGTCTCGGTCGTGGGCTATGATGACGTGCCGCCGGCCGGTTGGCCGGCTTACAATTTGACGACGATCCGGCAGCGGGCTAACCTTATGGTGGCCGAAACCGTTGCCGCCCTTTTCGAACATATCGACACCCCGGCGAAAGCCGAACCGCGCAAAGTGGCCATTGATGGACCACTGGTTGTGCGGACCTCGGCCCGATTGCCAAAGGGGTGGGCCCCACAAAGGACAGAGACATGAAAGGCTTCGATCCGAAATTCCGGGATTTTCCGGACTACATCATCGGCATCACCAAGGAGATCTGGGAAGATCGAGGTATCGCCACGCTGCATGAGTATTACAGCGATGACATCGTCGTCCGTTCGCCTGGTTCGGTTGTTTTGGGCAATCAAAATGTCATCGGAGCCACAATGGCAACGCTGGCCGAGTTTCCGGATCGGCAGCTGCTGGGCGAAGACGTGATTTGGTCCGGCACACCGGAAGAGGGCATGTTGAGCTCTCATCGGATCATTTCAACGGCCACGCATTTGGCCGAGGGTGTCTATGGCAAGCCCACCGGGACGAAGCTGCGTTACCGGATTCTTGCGGATTGCCACGCCATAGACAATCAGATCAACGATGAATGGCTGATCCGCGATCAGGGCGCGATTGTGCGCCAGATGGGCTGGGATCCCAAGGAATACGCCGCTGATCTGATTGCCCGGGAAGGCGGCAAAGAGAACTGCGTCAAACCTCTGACGCCCGAAATCGATCAGCCCGGACCATACAAAGGCCATGGGAATGACAATGAATGGGGGCAGCGCTACGCCGACATTCTGACGCGGATCATGAACGCAGATATGGGCGTGATCGGTTCGGAATATGACCGCGCTGTTCAGTCAGAATATGTGGGCGGAGTAACCGGGCATGGCCGGGATGCCGTCGACCGCTTCTGGATGGGACTGCGGGCGAGTTTTCCGAATGCAGAATTCAAGATCGAGCATCAGATCGGGCGAGATGACCCTGATATGCCTCCGCGCGCGGCAATTCGCTGGAGCCTTTGGGGCAAGCATGACGGCTGGGGCGTGTTTGGCGCGCCGACCGGTGCGCAGGTTTATGTCCTCGGGATCAGCCACGCTGAATTCGGCGCACTTGTTGCGGGGCAGCCGCAGTTGCGCCGTGAATACACCCTGTTCGATGAAACCTCGGTCTGGAAGCAGATCCTGTTGCAAAACGGCGAGGTCTGAGTGGGCCGCCCGGTCTCATATCGCATCCTGTCGGGCGGTCTGTCCGAGCCCCGAACCGTTCGGCTTTTCCATATGTACCGTCAAAGCCTGAGGGCGCGGCGACTGAACCTGCGCCCGCCCGGAAAGTAAGGGCCTGTCCTGCTTGGGCACACGCGCTTTCTTTCCAAAAAAAATCAATCGGATCGTACGTCATGACAAAATCATCCATCCCTTCCCGCATCGTCCGCTATGGCGAGCTTCAACCTTGTAAAACCGCTTTTATCGATGCCCATACTCCCGGCAGCGATCAGAAAGAGAACTTCACGATAATCGGCGGCGGCGTCTCGGAATCTCCGGACCAGCATGTCCACATCACCGACAAGATCGGCTTCAACATCGGAGCGGCGGGACAGCCGCCGAAATGCCGCAACTCACTGCACAGCCACACCACGGCCGAGGTCTTTTTCGTTGCCAAGGGTCGTTGGCGGTTTTTCTGGGGCCGCTATGGTACGGCCGGGGAATTCATCGCCGAGGAAGGAGACATCTTCAACATTCCAACGGGTATTTTCCGGGGCTTTGAGAATGTCGGCCAGGATTACGGAATGATCATGTCGATCCTGGGCGGAGACGATGCGGGTGGCGGCGTCACCTGGGCGCCTCAGGTGATCGAAGATGCGCAGGCACATGGTCTGATGCTGGGCGACAATGGCGTTCTGTACGACTCCAAACTGGGCCAGGAACTGCCCCACAATGTCCGCCCGATGCCTTTGCTGACCGAAGAACAGTTGAAAAGCTATCCCGAAGTTCCTGTCGAGGATGTGGTCGGCAAATACGTTGCGCGGTATTGGGATCTGATGGCGTTGTCGGCCAATAAGCCCGCAAAGGTGATTGGCGAAAACGCGTTGATCAAGGACAAACCCGGATTCGAGGTCGATTTTCTGGGGCGCGGATCCGCAGTGACCGAACCGATCGCGGCCGAGAAACCAGTGGTTCTGATGCCGGCCAGCGGTCACTGGCGTGTTTCGATCGACGGGTACGAAACCACGATCTCGGTGGGCGACACGGCCTTGGTTCTTCCCGGCGAAACCTATGGTGTTCAGCCATCCATGACCGGGCTGGCGGGCCTGTACCGCATCACCGCAACCGATGACCCGGCAGGAGCGACCTGGACAGGATGAACGCGGACCCGAATGACACCCACGCCGTTTATGAACGGCAGGCGACCGAATATGACAGGCGCCGTTCCAAGGCCCTGTTCGAAGCGCGCTGGTTGGCGCGCTTCACCGCCAGCCTGAAGCCGGGTGACCGCGTATTGGACCTGGGCTGTGGCTCGGGCGACCCCATCGCACGCTGGTTCATGGCCGAAGGGTTCGACGTCACGGGTATCGATTTTTCCGACGCCATGCTTGCCATTGCCCGCGACCGTTGGCCCGATGGCGACTGGCGCAACGCGGATATGCGGAATTTTGAACTGGATCAGCAGTTCGACGGCATCATTGCCTGGAACAGCTTTTTCCACCTTACGGCGGACGAGCAGAAAGACTGTATCGCCCGGATGGCGCGCCATTTGCGACCCAAGGGAATGCTCATGCTGACCGTCGGACCTCGTGCCGGAGAGGTCAGCGGCACAGTCGGATCAGAGCTTGTCTACCACGCGTCACTGTCCCCGGCCGGTTACGCCGGGTGTCTTGAGAAAAACGGGCTGCAAATGACCGGATACCTGGCCGAAGACCCAGAAGCCCAAAGCCACACGATCCTGATGGCACGAAAAGTTTAAGGAGGTCCCTATGACCGTAAAAACAACACATGTTGGCTCTCTGCCCCGAACGCAGGACGTCGTGGATTTTATTTTTGCCCGCGAAAACGGCGAACCTTATGACACAGGCGCCTTTGATACCTGCATGGCCAACGCCGTGGCCGAAACGGTGCGCAAACAGGTCGAAGCCGGTGTTGATATCGTCAGCGACGGCGAAACTTCGAAAATCTCCTATGCGACCTATGTCAAGGATCGCTACACCGGGTTTTCGGGCGACAGCCCTCGCAATGCACCGGCAGACTTGAAGATGTTCCCCGGCTTTCTGCAAAGACTGGCCGATGACGGCGGTACGCCACAATACGCAAGGCCGATGTGTACGGGTGAGGTGCGATCAAAAGGGCAAGGCGAGTTGCAAAAGGACATCGCCAACCTCAAGGCGGCCATGGCTCGACACGGGGCCGAGCGCGGCTTCATGAATGCCGCGTCTCCCGGAGTGATCTCGTTGTTTTTGCAGAATGATTTCTACCCTACGCGAGAGGCCTATCTGGCAGCGTTGGCCGACGCGATGAAGGACGAATACGAAACCATCGTCGCCGCCGGGTTGGACCTGCAACTGGATTGCCCCGATCTTGCCCTGTCGCGCCACATGCTGTTCACCGACCTGTCGGATGAGGCGTTCATCAAAATTGCCGACATGCATGTCGAGGCCCTGAACCATGCGCTTCAGAACGTCCCGCAGGATCGGGTACGGGTACATATCTGCTGGGGCAACTACGAAGGCCCGCATTGCTGCGACATCGCCATGGACAAGGTCTTCAGCACCCTGATGGCGACCAAGTCGCGCTATGTCCTGTTCGAAACGTCCAATCCGCGGCATGCCCATGAATGGACTGTTTTCCGGGACCGCAAGGCCGAGATTCCCGATGACAAGGTTCTGGTGCCCGGCGTGGTCGACACCACGACCAATTTCGTCGAACATCCCGAACTTGTGGCCCAACGGATTGACCGGTTCACGGAAATCGTGGGACCGGACCGGGTGATCGCGGGCAGCGATTGCGGCTTTGGCACTTTTGCGGGTTTCGGCGCCGTCGATCCCCAGATCGCCTATGCCAAGCTGGCGGCGTTGTCCGAAGGGGCAAAGCTGGCTTCGGCATGAAACCTCTGATCTTGTTGCCGGGCATGATGTGTGATGCCCGGCTTTTTGGCCCTCAGATCAATGCTCTGTCGGGCAGAATGCCCGTGATGACCTTTCCGTTGTCTCATCACGACAGCATAGAGGCCATGGCCCGGGATATTCTCGGGAATGCGCCGCCGGTCTTCGCGCTGGCCGGGCTGTCCATGGGGGGTATCGTGGCGATGGAGGTCACGCGCCAAGCCCCCGAACGTGTTTCGCGTCTGGCCTTGCTTGACACCAATCCACTGGCGGAAAAGCCAGAGGTAAAAGCGCGTCGTACGCCGCAGATGTCCGTCGTGCGCAACGGTCAGCTGAGGACCGTGATGCGTGACGAGATGAAGCCCGGTTATCTGGCTGACGGACCGAACCGGGGGGCGATCCTGGATCTGTGCATGGCAATGGCCACCGACCTGGGCCCAGACGTTTTCATACGTCAGTCCAAGGCGCTTATGAACCGACCGGACCAAAGCGAGACGCTGACGGCTTATACCGGAAGGGCTCTGGTTTTGTGCGGACGTGAAGACCGGCTTTGCCCAGTTGAACGCCACCGACTTATGCATGACCTGCTGCCACGAAGCGCGCTTGAGATCATCGGCGACGCGGGCCATCTCCCGACATTGGAACAACCTGAAAAAACAACAGCGGCGCTGTCCCGCTGGCTGGAGGACACATGACACCGTCCCTTTTGTCTTTGCTTCGCAAAGTCGATACGCCAACTGTCTGCAATGCCATCGAGGTGGCACAGGGCAGGCGCGGGTTCGACAGGTTCACGCGTGGCACCATGCTAAGCTCGGCCCCCGAAGGGCCTGCCATCGTCGGC
The DNA here is from genome assembly GCF_056540885.1 of Ruegeria sp. AL12. Classification (NCBI taxonomy): domain Bacteria; kingdom Pseudomonadati; phylum Pseudomonadota; class Alphaproteobacteria; order Rhodobacterales; family Roseobacteraceae; genus Ruegeria; species Ruegeria sp. AL12. The sequence continues at coordinate 365,381 of NZ_JBQFXN010000002.1, forward strand.
TATGCGCGCACCGCCAAAATTGCTGCGGTCAATCCCCCGACCGAGCCGCCCGACGTCATCAAAGCCCGACGTATGGCCTATTACAAGTACATGGCCGAGGCACCCGGCCCTTCAATCGCCGTGATCGAGGATCTGGATTATCCCGATTGCATCGGCGCTTATTGGGGTGAGATCAATACGACGGTTCACAAGGGTTTCGGCATGTCTGGCGCTCTGACCAACGGTGTCATGCGGGATCTCGGGGATTTGCCCTCAGGGTTCCCGATTGTCGCTGGTTCCATCGGACCGAGCCATGGTTTCGTCCACGTCCGCGAGATTGACACTCAAGTTTCGATTTTTGGTCTGACAGTTGACCCCGGTGATCTTGTTCACGCCGATCGTCATGGCGCATTGGTCATACCGAATGATGTCGTTGATCAATTGGAAGCTGCAATCCATAAGCTTTTGGCGACAGAACGTATTGTTCTGGACGCAGCCCGCGAGCCCGCGTTTGATTTCGAAGCATTCGAAACCGCCTGGGCCGCCTTTGAAAAAGCACGGGTCTGATCACAAGGGTCGGAGACAATGAAAGCCGGCTGGGTGAAATGCACTTACAAGCCGCTTGCTCGTCAACCCAGAGCAAGACGGCCTCTGCCAACGCAATGCCCGTGACGAAGGGTTACCCACATCTGTCTGTCCGGTGGCGGCGTCGCGCCGCTGCCGGTGACGCCCGAACGAAAACCGGACCGTTTCAGGCAGCAGTCCATTACACCGGAGTGTACGGGGTTTCAGATCCGTTCAGCCCCGCGTACAATCCGCGTTTCCAGACAGTTTCCCGAAAGAACAATCAAACCTTGTGAGAAGCGGCGCCCTGCGCATCCCTTCGCTGTTCTCCGATCACGTTCAGCATGGCATCTACATCTGTACGTACGGTTTGTGTTGCCGCTTCGCGCACCGGGCCAAAACCACGGATATCCAGCGGCGCTGACAGGATCTTCAGGCAGGTTTCCGCCTCCAGCTCGGGGCTGGATTGTTCAATGCGATCCAAGACAGCCAGAAACCAGGCCAGGGTTTCGTTTTCAAGCTTGCGGTCCCTTGAAAACCGGAATGGATCAAGCCAGCCGCCGCGAAGCCTGCGTGCACGCGAAAGGAGCCTCAGAACGGGGGTCATCCAACCACCATAGCTTCGCTTGCGCGGTCGCCCGCGTGCATCCTTGCGACCGGTCAGAACCGGTGGCGCGAGGTGGTATTTGATCCGAAAATCCCCTTCGAACTCGGACCGCAATTGTTTCTCGAATTGTTGCGATGTCAGCAACCGAGCAACCTCGTATTCGTCTTTGGTTGCCATGAGGCGAAACAGGGATTTTGCCGCAAGCGAAAGCGCTTCCTCGCGTATCTGATCAGGCAGTGCTGCGGACAGACGGGCCAGGCGATCCCGGTACTGTTGCGCATAAGCGGCATCGTGATAGATCGCCAATTCATCGGACCGGTAATCGATTATCTGCTGCGACGATTCTTGCGAAAAGCTCTTTTCCTTCGCATTCAGCATCTGCGGGTTTGCAGCGATCACCCGCCCCAGATCAAAGGCCATTATGTTGGCCTCGATCGCGGTTCCATTGAACTTGATCGCCTGTTTGATTGCAACCTCACTGATTGGAATGTTCCCCAGCTGCCACGCGACACCAAACAGCAAGGTATTGGCAAAGACCGAATCCCCCAGCAAATCCACGGCCAACTGGTTTGCATCCAACGCGAAGACATTTTCTTCGCCGACGGTCCGGCGTATCAGCGCTTCTCGTTCGTCGACCTTGAGCTGGGCATCGCGGTGCAAAACAAGGTCGCCTGTTGGCATTTCCGCACGGTTCAGTACGACTTTTGTGCCCTTGCGATAGTGAACCGAGGCTTTGGGCGCCGAAGACACGACCACGTCACACCCAATGACGGCGTCGGCGCTTTTGGCCTCAATTCGGACCTGATTGATTTCTTCGGGCGTGCGGGCAATGCGAACATAGCCGACAACCGTACCGAATTTCTGGGCGAACCCGGTAAAATCCAGCACGCTGGCGCCTTTGCCTTCCAAATGCGCCGCCATCGTCAGAACGGCGCCCACCGTTACGACACCGGTGCCGCCGACCCCACCGACCAAAAGATCGTACGGCGCGTGCAGGTCAGGAAGCTGCGGGTCGGGAACCTTGGCAAGAAGCGACGGGATATCCAGTTTCTGCCTGGGTTCCTTTCGCCGCACCGCCCCTTCCACAGTAATGAAACTGGGGCAAAACCCGTTCAGGCAGGAAAAGTCCTTGTTGCAAGAGTTCAGGTTGACCTTTCGCTTGCGGCCCAATGGGGTTTCCAAGGGTTCGATACTCAGACAGTTGCTTTCGACCGAGCAATCGCCGCAGCCTTCGCACACTGCGGGGTTGATGAAAGCAAACCGCTTGGGGTCTTCTGTTTTTCCACGCTTGCGGCGACGGCGTTTCTCGGTGGCGCAGGTCTGCTCGTAAATCAAAACCGTAACACCTTGGATGTCACGCAACTCACGCTGCACGGCATCCATCTCTTCCCGGGGGTGAAAGCTCGTTCGTGCCGGAAAATCGCTGGAATCGAACTTCGTTATGTCGTCTGAAACCAAGGCGATCCGGTCGACACCTTCTGCGCGACAGGTCTGGGCGATCCCGGTAACGCTGATAGGGCCATCAACAGGCTGCCCCCCCGTCATTGCCACTGCGTCATTGTACAGAATCTTGTAGGTGATGTTCGTACCCGCCGCCACGGCCTGGCGAATGGCAAGCGACCCGGAATGATACCAAGTGCCCTCGCCAAGGTTTTGAAAGATATGTTTGTTGCCACTGTATTTCGAGGCAACAACATGCGGCACACCTTCGCCCCCCATCTGCGCATAACCGACCGTGTTGCGGTTCATCCAACTTGCCATCACGTGACAGCCGATGCCTGACGCAGCCATGCTTCCATCGGGGACTTTGGTGGATGTGTTGTGGGGACAACCCGAGCAAAAATACGGAGCCCTGACCGCACCCGGAACATTCAGAACGGATGGCGGTTCGTCCGTCAGCGCCTTCGCCTTTTCCAGAAATCGCTCTTCCGGGAAAAAACGGTCGAGTCGCTCTGCAACGACCGGAATCAGGTTCAACGGGCTCAACTCTCCGGTCCAGGGAATCAACGGATCACCCGCTGCGCGGTGTTTTCCGACCATCTTTTCGGGTTTGTCCCCCGGCCAGTCATAGAAATATTCCTTGAACTGGCTTTCGATGATCCCGCGTTTTTCCTCGACGACCAGCACTTCTTTTTTGCCACGGACAAAAGACAGCGCATCGCGCCGCGCCAAAGGCCAAACCATCCCCACCTTGTAGATGTCGATGCCCAAACGGCGGCATCCGCTTTCGTCGAGCCCCAGAAGACGCAGCACTTCCATCAGGTCCAGATGGCTTTTGCCCGTTGTGACAATCCCGAATGGGGCATCCTTGATGTCATAGATGCGCCGGTCGATCGGGTTCGCCTCGACAAAAGCCTCGACTGCCCGCAACTTGTGTTCGATCCGCGTCTCGATGGCCGGGCTTGGCAAATCGGCGCTGCGCACGTGCAAGCCGCCCGGCGGCAGATCTATTTCCGGCAAGGTAAATTTACGGTCCGGCTTCAACCGCACGGATTGCCCGCTTTCCACGGTTTCCGAAATCGCCTTGAACCCGACCCAGGTGCCCGAGTATCGGCTCAGCGCGATCCCGTATTCGCCGAACTCCAGGTATTCAGCCACGTTGGCCGGGTTCAGCGTTGGCATGAACCAGGTCATGAAGGCGACGTCGGACTGATGCGGCATTGAAGAAGACACGCAGCCATGATCGTCACCCGCGACAACCAGAACCCCGCCCTTCGGCGACGAGCCATAGGCATTGCCATGGCGCAACGCGTCCCCTGAACGGTCAACTCCGGGGCCCTTCCCGTACCACATCGAAAACACGCCCTCGACCTCACAATCGGGATCAAGCGAGGCCTGCTGGGCACCAAGAACCGCTGTGGCGCCGAGGTCTTCGTTTACGGCCGGCATGAATGTGATCCTGGCCGCCTCGGTTTCCTCTTTCGCTCGCCACAGCTCCAGATCCAAACCTCCAAGAGGAGACCCCCGATATCCGGAGATGAACCCGGCCGTGTTGTTTCCCGCTGCTGCGTCCCTGCGGGCCTGGTCCAACATGATGCGCACCAGAGCTTGCGTTCCCGTCAGGAAAACACGACCCTCTGAGGCTTTGTATCGGTCCGACAGGGCGTAAGTATCGAATTTCAGGGACTGGTCAGTCATGGATGCCTCGCCTTTTCTGGGTATTTTACCGGAATCCTTTGAGGAATCTGTTCTAGCTTCCCGCTATTTCCGGATATTTTTGAAAAATCCTCTCTTCTTTTGTCGCGTTATGGGGTATTTTTCTCGAATGCTTCTCGACTCACGTGACTGCCAACTTCTCGCGCTGCTTCAAAAGGATTGCCGCATCTCAAATGCTGACCTTGCAGAACGGGTGGGCATGTCATCCTCTGCCTGTTGGCGTCGAATCCGCGTGTTTGAAGAGGCCGGCCTGATTTCGCAGTACCGTGCCGAATTGTCGCCTGAACACGCCGGGCTTTCGTTTCAGGCCCTGGTGCATGTTCATCTGACCCGGCACAATCCGGAACATCTTGAACGCTTCATTGCAGCGATCGAGAAGCGCCCGGAAGTTATGGAATGCTACGCAACGACCGGGCAGGCAGATTACCACATGCGGGTGATCTGCAAGGATATCGGGGCTTACAACGTTTTTCTTGAAGAATTCCTGTTTCGCCTGCCGGCGGTGGAAAGCGCGCAAACAAATGTCGTTCTGCGCGAAATCAAACGCAGTAACGCCCTGCCCATTCCTTCCTTTTGAGATCGGTTCCCCGGGTGGGACTTGCCGTCTGGTGTGGGCTTTGTTGCAAAGCTTTGAACGCACCAAGCGAAAGATTCACTCGAACCCGTTCCGAAGCTACGATTTGGCCCGCCAAACTCCACGGAATTGATTTTCATAGAATTTTTCACGGATCAGGTCTGGGAACGCCCCCAAAAACCGTCGCGCAATTCAGCTTCAAGGCAGGTAAAACGTGGTTGCCTTTTCGACCGCAACCTTTTGGATTCCACCTTCTGCGCCGCGCTCTGGGCGGAAGCTTCCATCGACGCCGAAAAGCCGCAAAACCGAATTTCGAAACTGAAGCCATTTTGTTGCTTCGCGTTTCGATCTTCCTGTTTTCTTTACCCGTGCTTGCATCGAGTCCGGCTCCTGTTCGCTGCCGTCATCAGAAGTGTAGCATCATTCCTTTGCTTTTTCAGATTTTTATCACAGAACCTTCCGGCTATTTCGCAATTTCGTCGATCAGCCGCGTCTCGAGAAGCTGGCCATTCTGGTACAGCACCGGGTAAGCAATAGATGCGATATGGCTGTTGAACTCCCGGAACGCCCGCAACGTCTCAAGATGAATATCACTGGTTTCGAAGCTTTCCCGTGACCCGTGCTGCAATCGGCGCAGGTGTCGTTTTCGGCTTTCACGTTCCACCCGTTTGATTTCGGTCTTCTCAAGGCTCAGCAGGCGCGCGCTTTCCAGATCGTCTGAAATAAGCACGTTTGATGCCAGCTTCATGTTGGCCAGAATACCCTCGTGCATTTGAACAAGTTCCGACCAGCCTTCCTGCGAAAAGCTCGAGCCTTTGGCCCGCATTTCACCCGCCAACACGGTCAAGCGCTTGGCCACGACATCACCGGCCGTCTCCAGCCGGATTGCGAATTCCATCAGGTCGCGTGCGGATTTTTCATCCTTTTTTTCATATACATCCGGTGGAATCGCGGAAACGAATGCCCTGATCCCGGACAGGCAATTGTTCACGTCTTCGTCGATGGCCTGTACCGCTCGAATCTGTTGTTTGTCGCCACTGCGATACAATTCCAGGCAAGGCCGGAACATGGTTTCGACAAGGTCGCTCATCCGCAGCAGCTCACGCTTGAGGCTTGGCAGGGCCTGGCTGGGATTTGCCACGTTGCCTATGTCCAATGCGCTGGCCGGTCGTGCCGGTTGCGGAACCAGTTCCTTCTTCTGATCCGGCAAAAACCTTTCGAAGAGAACTTTCAACTTACCGCAAAATGGCAAGGCCAGTAGCAGCAGTGACAGGTTGAACAAAACATGCACATTGACCAGCATCTGCCCGCCTTGCGGGTCTCCCAACAACCCGGTCCGCAAAGCCATGTTGGCGGCAAACAAACTCACCAAAGCCCAACTGCCACGCAATGCCAGGTTGGCATATGGAATGCGCCGGGCCTGGACTGGCATGGCACGGGTGAGCCAGACCGGAATGAAGGCAGAGCCGAAGTTCGCGCCAAACACCAAAGACATCCCGGCGGCGAACGGGATCGCTCCGATCTGCACAAGGGTGACACACATGAGGATGGCCGCCACCGAAGAATGCATGATGAAAGCCAAGGCGCCCCCGACCAGAAACGCGGTGATATAGTCGCGCGCCAGATAATCCGCCACCGCGGGCAGAAACGCGCTGTCCCGAATGGGATCCATTGCCTCGCGAAGGAACCGAAGCGAGATCAGGATAAAGGCCACGCCCATCAGGATGCGCCCCATTTGCCGGGTTTTTTTGGCGTCGGTCTTTACGAACAGATACCCTCCAACCGCTAAAAGCATCGGAACAAGCCAGTCCAGCCGGAACGAAAGAATCTGGATGATCAGCGCCGACCCCAGATCGCCGCCAAGTACAATCGCAAGGCCGGCAGGAAAACTGAGCATTCCACTGGCCGCAAACCCGGAGGTCAACAGAGCAACGGCCGCCGAGCTTTGCAGCACGACCGCCATCGTCAACCCAACCACCGAGGCCTGAAGGTAGCTGCGTTGTTGGGTCATTACCCGCTGGAACGACGCCCCATAGCTGCGCTCGATCCCGGTTCGCACCATACGAACCGCGTAAAGCAGCAGCATCGTCGCCCCGGCAAGGCTGATAAGGAAGCTGACAATTGCCATACTCTACCCCGTTATTCTTTTTGGCCCAGCTTGTCGCGGCGCATTGTATTATTCATGTTACCGGCCGCGATTGGGAAGGGATACATCCCATTTTTGGCCTACAAGGCGTAAACTCCTGTGAGCTTCACCGCAAGCACTTGACCGCGCTTTGGCGGAACATCCGTCACCTATGAACTTGGCCAAGGGCGCCCGGAAGGACGCGGCCCCTGATCCTCTATTGTGACACGAGATCGGAAAGGGGCGTCAACTCTCGGCCTTGATTGCAGCAATTACGATGTCGATTGCGCGGTCCAACTCCAAACGCGAGATGGTCAGCGGCGGTGACAATGTCAGAACGCACCCCTGACTGATCTTATAGCTCAGACCGGCCTCGAGGCAGGCATAGTAGATCCGTTCGGCGCACGCGTTTCCCGGTGTTTTGTCGGCGCGATCATCCACGATTTCGATCCCGAACATCAGGCCCCGTCCCCGGATGTCTCCGACAATCGGAACGTTCTGAAGTTCATCCATCAAGCGACCAATGGCATGTTCACCCAGTTCGGCTGACCGGCGAACCAGGCCTTCGTCTTCGATGATCTGGATCGTCGTCAAAGCGGCCCGGGCGGTGACCGGGTTCTTTTCGTGCGTGTAATGCCCGATGGCAAAATCTCCGCAGACATCCAGCTGTTTGCGGGCGACACAGGCGGCAATTGGCAGGATGCCGCCGCCAAGCGCTTTCCCAAGTGTCACGATGTCCGGGATGATCTCGTCATGTTCAAAGGCGAACATCCTGCCCGTCTTGCCAAGACCCGTCGGGATTTCATCCATGATCAACAGCGCCCCGTGACGGTCGCATGCCTCTCGCACCGTCTTCCAAAATCCCGGCGGCGGGACGTAGGGCACGGCGCGCATCGGTTCCGCAATGACCGCCGCCACATCTCCTTCGCGCTCGAGCACATATTCCACCATTTTCGCACAGGCCAGCCCGCATGTTTCGGGGCCCGCATGATTGTACGGGCATCGATAGCAGGCAAAGGGGGCTACATGTTCGGTGCCGGACAAAAGGGGCCCCGCAATGTGACTGCGAAAGGTCGCCTCTCCGCCGACACTCGCAGCGCCGAACCCCGCGCCATGGAAAGCATCCCAGAAGCTGATCGTTTTGAACCGACCCGTAGCGGCGCGCGCGATCCTGAGGGCAACCTCGTTGGCGTCAGAGCCGCCGGTGGTAAAGAGCATTTTGCCCAGATCACCAGGCACGATCTCTGCCAGTTTTTCAGCCAGTTCCACCGCCGGATCATTGGTAAATCGGCGGGGCGCAAAGGGCAGATCGTCAAGCTGTGCCTTTATGGCGGCTACCAAGCGGGGATGGCCATACCCGATGTGGTGCACCGAGTTGCCGTGGAAATCCATGTACCGGCGGCCCTCGATGTCTTCGATCCAGAGCCCTTCGGCCTTTGCAATGGTGCTGACGCAGGGTGAGGACAGAGATTGATGCAGGAACACGTTCGCATCGCGTTTGAGCAATGGCGATGATTTCGGCCCCATCGACTTTTGCAGCCACGCCTTGCGCGCCTCGGACGTGTTTGATTCCCCTTCAGTGTGGACAATTTGTGGCATCGCCGCTCCTCTTTGCCGTCATCGAAAGATGCGGACCCCGCAAGGCCCGCCAGTACCAGGGAGGAACTGTGTTGCCCTTTCCGCAAAAGGGGTAAGGGCAACAGACTCAGTTAGGCCACGGCAGCGAATAGGTTTTGACGTTGGTGAAAAACTTCATCGCTTCGATGACGCCTTCCTTCACCCCGTTTCCACTGTCCTTGATGCCGCCAAAGGGCGACATTTCAATGCGGTAACCCGGCTGTTCCCAGATGTTGCAGGTGCCGACGTTCAACCCGTTGATGAAGGCAATCGCCCGGTTCAGATCGTTTGTGCAGACACCCGAAGACAGGCCGAACTCGGTTCCGTTGGAAATTGCCATCACTTCTTCGTCGTTGTCCGGCACGCGAACGATCGGCACGATGGGTCCAAAGGTTTCCTCCATCACCAATTCGCTGTCATGGGGCACCTTGTCGACCACGATAGGCGGCAGCAGCGCACCCTGGCGACCGGGGTGGTACAGAATTTCAGCACCTTCTTTTTCCGCCTGAAAAACGCGGTTTTCAAAAACCTCGGCGGCCTTGTCATGGATCACGCATCCAAGTTCGGTTTCCGGGTCTTGAGGATCGCCGAACTTGATCTTCCTGGCCTTCTCAAGAACCAGCGGCACGAATGTATCGGCCACGCTTTCCTGCACGAGAATGCGCTTGACCGCCGTGCAACGCTGGCCGGAATTTCCGGTAGCCCCCGCCACCGCAATGGCTGCCGCCTTGTCCAGATCGGCCTCACTGAGGTCATTCAGAACGATCAGAGGATCGTTGCCGCCGAGTTCCAGCGCCTGACGCTTGTAGACGCCCTTTTCGGCGATCATCTTGCCCACGGGCACACCGCCGGTGAAGGTGATGATATCGATGTGTTCATTGGTGATCATTTCGTCGCCGATGTCACCGGGCCAACCTGTCACGACCTGGAACATCTCGGGCGGCAAGCCGGCCTCATAGAGTATGTCAGCCAGTGTCAATGCGGTCAGCGGCGTCAGCTCGGTCGGTTTGCAAACCATGCAATTGTTGGTGGCAATCGACGGCGCGATCTTGTGGCTGACCATGTTCAGCGGGTGATTGAACGGCGTGATTGCGCTGATTGCTTTCACCGGCTCTCGGGTGGTGAAAATCTTGCGGGCCTTGCCATTGTGGGTCAGGTCGCAGGAGAAGATCTCACCATCATCCTTCAATGCCTCGGCCGCCGCGAATTGATACACGTCCTGCGCGCGCTTGGTTTCGTAGATCGCATGCTGGTGACAGATCCCCAACTCCAGCGTCAGCCATTTCGCAAGATAATCGCGTTTTTCGCCGATCAACTCGCCCGCCCGTTGCAGGATCTGGCTGCGCTCGTATCGGGTCAGCTTGGGTTTGAAATTCGCCGCAATCTCGAACGCCCGGCGCGCATGTTCGGCTGTACCGGCTGGTACGTGACCCACAACCTCGTTTGTGTACGGGTAGAGAACGGGAACGGTGTCGTCGGTAAAGATAATCTCGCCACCGATCCGCATTCCCTCGTTGCGTACTTCGATTTTCGACATGGTCTGATCTTTCATAGCTTACTGTGCCGCCGCTGTTGTTGCGTAGAAGAAGGCATCGAAATTGCGCAGCACGGGTTGGTTTGGCAGGTCGATGACACGGTTCACGATGAAGGGAACTTCCTGCTCGGTCAAACCACCATGGCTGCGCAATGGTTCTTTGAGTGCTGCCAGATCGTGGCGATGCTCGGACGTGCCGATGCAGATGTTTTCACCGGAAACCATCACGATGTCGCCAATGCGGTCGCCCGGCAATTCGAATTGCTCGATCGCCTCGGCCTTGGTCAGAACATGAGTGATGCCGCTGGTCGCCTTGAGCTTGCTGATGATGTCGTCCTGGTCTGCTCCGTCAGGCAAATAGGCGGTTGCAAAAGACCCCAACGCGCCATGATGCACAACGTATGGGTCGGTAATCGGAAGAATGACCCGCGCCGCATCCTTGCCCAACCATTCGTCCATCAGGTCCTGCACGTACACCACCGAGGGGGATCCATCCGCCAAATGCTTGGGCTTCATGCCGTGGTCCGCGGTCACCACGATGGCCGCACCCAGTTCATCCAGTTCGCCCAGATACCGGTCAAACATGGCATAGAAATCGAGTGCGCCTTTTTGATCGGGTGCAAACTTGTGCTGGATATAGTCTGTGGTCGACAAATACATCACGTCGGGCTTGAACTCTTTCAGCAGCTTGACGCCAGCGGCAAAGACAAATTCGGAAAGCTCTGCCGAGTAGACCTCGGGGACGTCCATGCCCAGCCATTCGCTGGCGTTGTCGATGCCATGTTCCGCCAGCGTCGTTTCACCCGACCGCTCGGAAGAAAACGCAACCGCCCTGCCCTCGTCAAATTTCAGCCCGGCCCCCAACAGCGCGCGCAGCTTGTCCTTGGCGGTTACCATCGCCACGCGGAAACCCGCGTCGTAGAATTGGGAAAAAATGGTCGGCGCACGCAGGAAGCGGACATCATTCATCATCACTTCCTCGCCGCTGTCAGGGTCGATGAGGTAGTTGCCGCAGATGCCATGCACGATCGGAGGGCGCCCGGTGGCAATCGAAAGATTGTTGGGGTTGGTGAAGGACGGGATAACGGAATGGGCCAGTCGGTCCGTACCCTCTTCCCGTATCCGCTTGAGATTGGGCATCAGCCCTTTCGCAATCGCGACATCAAGGTATTCGGGCTCGCATCCATCAAGGCAGATGGCAATAGCAGGCACCTTCGGCGTAGGATAGACGCGCTCATTTGCTTCGACAGGGGTTTGAATGGTCATCTGTATTTTCCTTGATGTTTAAGCGGCCAGCTTGGCGCGTTCTTCCAGTGCACGAAGAGGAGGAGCGGCGTTTGTCACGCCCATTTCTTCCAGGGATTCCTTTGCTGCGCGCACGACATTGCGCATGACGTCTTCGTCCATCTGACCGATGCATCCGACGCGGAAACTGTCGACGACAGTCAGCTTGCCCGGGTAGATAATGAACCCTTTGTCCTTCATCAGGTTGTAGAACCGATCGAATACGAATTTCTCATCGGCGGGGCAGAAGAACGTGACGATGATCGGGCTGAGCCAACGATTGTCCAGCAGCGTTTCGAAACCCAGTTCACGCATGCCTGCAACCATGACGTCCCGGTTGCGGGTGTAACGTGCGCCGCGGCCGGCAACACCGCCTTCAGCGGCATGCGCCCGAAGCGCTTCGATAAAGGCGGCGACCACGTGCGTCGGCGGGGTAAAACGCCACTGACCGGTCTTGTTCATGTGCGCCCACTGGGCGTGCACATCCAGAGACAGGGAATGACTGTTACCCTTTGCGGCTTCCAGCTCGTTCTTGCGCGCCACAATGAAGCCAAATCCGGGAACGCCCTCGATGCACTTGTTAGCCGAAGACACCATGGCTTCATATCGAATATCCGAGGGCCTGAGCTCGATCGCGCCAAAGGCAGACATCGAGTCGATCAACAGCTTGCGGCCGGCTGCATATGTGGCCTCGGATATTTCCTCGACGGGGTTCAAGATACCCGAGCTGGTTTCGCAGTGAATGGCAACAACATGCGTGATGGCCGGGTCATCCACGAGAATGCGCGCAACCTCGTCGCCCCGTGGCGGCAGGTAATCGCCCTTGTCCAGCACGATATGGTCCCGCCCCAGATACTGTAGCGTCTGCGCAGAACGTTGCCCATAGGCGCCATTGGCCAATACCAGCGCCTTTCCTTCCGGCGGAATAAAAGACGCCAGCATTGCTTCGACCGAGAAAGAGCCGCTGCCTTGCATTGGCACGCAATCGAAGGCGTCGGCGCCGTTACCCAGCAGGTCCAGCAGGCTTGACCGCAGCTCTCTTGTCATGGCGCGAAAGTCGTCGTCCCAGCTGCCCCAGTCCTTCAGCATGGCCTCTTTCACGGCGTAGGACGTTGTCAAAGGACCGGGTGTCAAAAGGTATGGTTCGCCGAGGCGCGGTTGCTCGATTTTTGGATGGGATGGCGTCATTACCGGGCTCCAGAACAGCGTTTTCACAAACACCATTGCAGCAACGGTTGCTATATGTGAAATTGCAAATATCAATCTAATTATAAGTGCAGCCTATGCACAAATCATTTGGGACCAGTGATGCGGCACAGCCAGCTCAAAGCCTTTCATTACGTGGCCAAACATGGCGGGTTTTCCCGCGCGGCCGAGGCGCTTTTTCTGACGCAGCCGGCGATTTCCGAACAGGTTCGAAAGCTGGAACAGGATCACGACCTGTTGTTGTTTCAGCGCGAACGAAAACGCGTGAACCTCACCCCCGAAGGCGAACAGCTTTACCGGTTCACAAAGCAGTATTTTGAGATCGAAGATCAGATCGAGGACTATCTTTCGGAAACCAAGGCCGCAATCGACGGGGAACTGCGGATCATCGCCGATTCAGCGCATCACATGACGTCTTTCCTGGGGTCGTTTCAAAAGAAGTACCCCAAAATCACCATCACCGTGCGGTCCGGAAACACCGAAGAAATTCTGGAGGAACTTCGGTCGTACAATGCCGAGATCGGTGTTGTCGGCAGCCTGTCCCCCGGCAAGGACATGGATGTGTTGAACCTGGGCTCCACTGAAATCGTGGCCTTTGCCGCCCAAGGCGTGCTTTTGGCATCCAAACCTTCGCTTTCTTTGGAAGAACTGGCCGATCTGCCGCTGGTTTTCAGAGAGCACGGGTCAAAAACACGTCAGAAACTGGAAGAAGAAGCCGAAAGGCGCGGTATCACGTTGAATCCTGCAATCGTTGCGGAAGGGCGCGAGGCCGTTCGCGAGCTTGTGGCCTCGGGCGCAGGCATCGGGTTTGTCTCTCAGGCAGAGTATGGGCATGATGATCGGTTGCGACAAATCAAGCTGAAAGGCGTGAAGCTGCAAATGGGTGAAAGCATGATTTCGCTGTCGCAACGGCGCAACGTAAAGATCATCCGGGCCTTCATGGACTTCGCCCAGCGCGCGCTGGAAGAAAAAAGCCCCCCCGCCGATACCTGACCGGCGGGGGCAGCGTTCCTTTGACTACCGGCTTCGCCAAGCCTGAGTGCGCTTGAGGATGCCTTTTGAAGCAAACAGGTGAACGATCCGGGCAGCCGCGTTGGTGTAAAAGATCATCATGCCCATCGCCGCCGCAGGCGCGATATCCCCGGCATCATCCATGTTCAGCACCGCGATGGACGCAAGCGTCGTTTTGGGAGAGTAAAGAAATACCACTGCCGACACGGTCGTCATCGCATTGACGAACAGATAGATCGAGATGTCCAACACCGCCGGCAGACAAACCGGAACTGTTACCCGTGCGAACAGCTTCATTGTCGGCTGTTTGAGCGAGGCAGACACCGACTCAAATTCTCTGTCCATTTGCTTGAGCGCGGTGACGGCCGTCAGGTGCGATACGGTGTAGAAATGCGTCACGGTGCAAATCACCAAAATCGCCATCGTGCCGTAAATCCCGTTCAGCGGATTGGACGGGTTGTTGAAGAAGAAGATGTAAGACAGCCCCAATACCATGCCCGGGATCGCCATGGGCAGCATCGCGAACATCTGGAAAATCGACCGGCCGGTTCTGAACCCGTTTGATTTTTCCACCAGATAGGCCCCGAAGAACACAACCGTCGTGCCGATGACTGCCGTCAGCAACGCCAGTTTGATCGAGTTGAAATACGACCCCCAGCCGCCGCCGTCCATTCTGTTGAACTGATAGTTCTTGAGGCTCAGACTCAGGTCGTAGGGCCAGAACTTGATCAGCGCCGCAAACTGACACACTGCCAGAAGACCAACGATGAACAGGCCGATCAGGCTGCAATAGATCAGGAATATTCGGTCAGCTTTCGGGTTCGGCGTCGCCTGATATGGCACGGAACGCGCTGAAAGCAGCGCAACCTGCTTGGACTGAACCATTCGATCGATGGCAAAAGCCAGAATGGCCGGGATGACCAGAACCACAGAGACCACGGCGCCCATTTCAAAATTCTGCTGGCCGATCACCTGTTTGTAGATATCCACGGCAAGCACGTTGAATTGACCACCGATGACCTTCGGCAATCCGAAATCGGTGATCACCAGGTTGAACACGACAAAGGCCGCCGAGATCAGGCCATAGCGAGCCCCGGGAATGGTTACGGTCCAGAAGGTCCGCCATGGCGTCGACCGCAAGCTGGCCGCAGCTTCATACAGGCGCGCGTCAGATATCGCGAGCGCGGTCGATATGATCAGAAACGCGTGCGGAAAGGTAAAGAAAACCGATCCGATCACGATGCCTATGGGGCCGTAAATGCTGGCACCGAACAGCAACTCCTTGATCATGCCCTGATTGCCGAACAGGTAGACCAACGCGATGCCCGGCAAAAGCGACGGAACCAGGATCGGTGCCATCGCAATGAGGCGAAAAACACCCTTGAACCGCATGCAGCTTCGGTTCAGCGCATAGGCGAACCAAAACGCCAGTGTCACCGTCACAATGGTGCTGACTACCGAGATCCAAAGCGAGTTCTTGATCGAATTGAACAATGCCGGTGTCGAGAAGTAGTTGATGAAATTGTCCAACCCTCGCGACTGGACCGGCCGCATTTGCACCCGGCGGAACGTGTTGGAATCCAGCTCGACCCAATCGGTGCCTTCATTCAATGTCGACCCAACCAGAAAGCGCCCGGTATCCGTCGTGTTGCGGATCTTGTACATCACCGGGCTGCGAAAGCTGAAATCAGGAAAGAATCCGGTCACCGGCAAGCGCCCGTCCGAACCCGTCACCAGATCAGAGTCGGAATAGACCCCCAATTGCCTGTTCAACTCGTCCGCCGACAGGATCGTTCCATCAAAGACGCCTGCGTCGTCACTTACCTGAAACTCGTACTGGGACAGCTCGACCCGATAGGTCGAAAACGACTTGGACAGCATCGTGTAAAGCGGCAACGCCAATGTCACGACCAGATACAGCGCGATCACCATCATGCTGCCGCGCATCAGGATATCATCACGGCTGAGCTTGGGCTTGATGTCCGGCCCGACCGGCAGGCTGTCCTGATTGGTAGAAACCGAGCTCATGCCTTGGCCTCCGGCACTTCAAACGCCATAAGGCGGTTCTCGGGAAGCTCAATCACCACGCTGCGCCCCTCTTCCAGTTCCAGACGACGCACGGCGTTGATCGAGAAATCCGCGATCAGTTCCGATGATCCGAACTTCTCGTTGTTCAAGCGGCAGCGCCAGAACGAACCCAGGAACTCCATCTCATCCAGCGTCACCTCTATGCAGTTCCGATTGCCGCCCGTGTCGAGATAACCAGCTTCATGAGGGATGATGTCTTCGGGTCGAATGGCCGCGATGATCGGGGTTCCATCGTTGAACTTGTGGCTGAGGCAGGCAAAGGTCTTTTCCCCGACGCTCAAACGTCCGCCTTTGGTGACCTGTGACCCGATCTGGTTCATTTCACCGATAAAGTCGGCAACGAACAGATTGGCCGGTTCCCGGTAGATTTCGGTAGGGGGCCCCACCTGTTCGATCACTCCGTGATTCATGACCACGATCCGGTCTGCCATGGCCAGCGCTTCTTCCTGATCGTGGGTCACCATCACGGTGGTCACACCCAGCTTGCGCTGCAACTCCTTGATCTCGTGCCGCAGATGAACACGTACTTTGGCGTCCAGCGCCGACAGGGGTTCGTCCAACAGCAAAAGTCCGGGGTTGGTAGCAATGGCACGCGCCAGCGCAATCCGTTGCTGCTGACCACCTGACAATTGCGCCGGATATTTCTTGCCCTGATCCGGCAGACCAACCAGGGTCAAGAGTTCGTTTACGCGAACAGCGATATTCGATTTGCTGCGGCCTGTGTTTTCAAGGCCAAAAGCGATGTTCTTTTCAATGGTCAGATTTGGGAACAACGCGTAGGACTGAAACACGATCCCGAAATCACGCTCGGACGGTGGCAGATTGGACACGTCCTTGCCATCCTGCATGACCGTACCCTTGGTCTGCAAGTCCAATCCGGCGATTGCCCGCAAAAGAGTGGTCTTGCCGCACCCGGACGGGCCGAGGAAACAAACAAACTCGCCCTCGTTGATTTCCAAAGAGATGTCCTTGAGCGCCAGAAAGTTTCCGAACGCTTTCCACAAATTTTGGATGCTGAGATACAGTTCACCGGGTGGTGTTTTCTGAAGCACGGGAGAAGTCCTCACATCTGCACCTCGGGCGCGGCCGGTCCTGGCCGGTTGAAACCGGGTGAGTAAGTTGTTTTTCGGGGAACAAGAGACTGGTGCGCAGGAGAGGCACGAAAGCCTCTCCTGCCAATGGGGTTACTTCGCTTCCGACTTTCCGTCATAGCGAGACTGCCATTCCTTCAGGATTGCCGCGCGATTGTTGGCGGCAAACTCAAAATCATTTTCGATCATTGCATCCAGAAGACCCTCTGGGAAGTGCTCAACCGGTTTTGCAACGCCCGGATAGGCGACAACTGCATAGCCGGTGTTGTACATCTCGTTGGCTTCCTTGGTGACGGTAAAGTCCACCAGCTTCTGCGCGGCCTCCAAATTGGCGGTGCCAGCAACAATTGCGGTGGCTTCCATGTCCCATCCCACGCCCTCAGAAGGCACGATGATCTCAAGCGGCGCGCCGTCAGCTTTGGATTTTGCCCCGCGGAACGCAAAAGAAATGCCAATCGGGATTTCGCCTGCTGCGGCCAGTTTGCAGGGTTTTGAACCTGAATGGGTGTAGCGCGCGATGTTCTCGTGCAGCGCATCCATGTATTCCCAACCACCTTCTTCACCGAACATCTGCAACCAGCTGGACACATCAAGGAAACCGGTGCCCGATGAGTTCGGATTGGGCATGATCACCTGATCTTTGTACATCGGATCGGTGAGATCCTTCCAGGATGTCGGCGGGGTCAACCCGGCTTTCTCTGCCTCCACGGTGTTGTAGCAGACGGATGCAACCCAGGCGTCCATGCCGACCCAAGCAGGGGGGTTGTCGCCATCAACAAATTTTTTGTCCAGCTTTTCCACACCGGCCGGCGCATAAGGCTCCAACATACCTTCTGATTTCAGCAGCAGCAGCGACGTGGCGGCCAGGCCCCAAACTACGTCGGCCTGCGGATTATCACGCTCTGCCAACAATTTCGCCGTAATGATCCCGGTCGAGTCGCGAACCCAATTGATCTTGATATCAGGGTGGCTTTGATTGAAAGTTTCGGCATACCGGGCCAAATCTTCCGCCTCGACTGCGGTATAAACTGTCAATTCCGTTTCCGATGCCGCAACCGTTGCCGTTAGCGCACCTATAGTCAGAGCTGCGAGAAGTGATGCTTTGTGTTTCATTGTGATCCTCTGTTGGTAGTAATGTTATTTTCGCCATTCTTGCGCGGCGTTCGAACTCGATTATTGTGCACCGATTGTTTGACAGCAGTTTGACAGATAAAAACGCCAATAAAAATCGATTATATCTTCGATGTCATAAGCATTTCCTATAGATGAAATCCGCCCGCCCCAGATGATCAGCGCGGAACGGGACCATGACGATCAACAGATCAACAGGGCTTGTCAAAGGCGCTGAATTCTTCCGACTTTCCTGCGGTGGCGCAAAAACGCTCAACGTGTCATCGCAAGGAGTCCGATCCCGATCGCGACAATGGTCGCTGCAAGAAGCCTGTTGGATTTCGGCCCTTCGCCGTACCACATCACACCAATAAGCGATGCAAAGATAACCGAACTTTCCCTAAGGGCGGACACCACGCCCAAGGGCGCGACCGTCTTGGCATACAGCACCAGCCCATACGCCAGGCCAGAGATGACGCCGCCTGTCAGACCCGCCCAGACATAGCGCCTGGGCAGCGCGACGAAACGCTGCCATCTGGTCGCGAAGATAAACCCGGCAACAAAAATTTCGGCAACGAACAATGCCGCAATATATCCCAGTATGTTCCCGGACAGTCGGATACCAATGCCGTCCACAATCGAATAGGACGCTATCATCAGACCCGTGCCAAACGCCGCCGCCACGGCGACCCAGCTTGTGTTTCGGCCCAGCCCGACCAGGGACAGGCACCCAATCCCAGCCGAGATGCAGACAATGCCGACCCACGCGATCGGCGGCAGAAACTCACCCGCGAAAAGAATGGCACCCACCGTGACCAGAATTGGCGTCATCCCGCGTGAGATCGGGTACACCACCGACAGATCTCCATGTTTGTACGCGGTGTTGAGAAACCAATAGTACCCCCAGTGGATCAGGGTCGAGCCGATGATGAAGGGGAACGCCGCCCAAACCGGCAAGCCGATAAAAGGCAACGCAATCAGCGCAGGCACGGCGTGGCCAAGCGCCACCAACCCCAAAACAACCGCTTTGTCGGGCGCGCCTTTGACAACCGCATTCCAGAGCGCGTGCAACACGGCTGCGGTCAATACGATGAGAACTGCCTGCAACGTCATTGTGGCCCGACGATAGGAGCTGAATATTTGTCTTGCGTCACAATTCGGCTTTCAGAGCGCTTGTTTGCGCGCGCGCATGCAGTGGCCCGACCGAAGCATGACCTGCATCGCGGCGGCAACGGTTTAGGGGGCTCAAACCCGCTGAGCAATGCAACCCCGGCGAGGGGCGGATCCGGTTGGTCATCGCGGGTTGGGTGCACAACTGACGATCCAGACCAGCCGCATGCCATGTGGTGCCGCGGCTTGGTTGCCCCTGCGCAGTAGGCACCACGTCACGATGCCCCTTTCCGGTCAGATGAAACGCAACCGCGCAGCCAATGATGATGCCTTTGACAATGACATGCTGCGCTGTGCTGAAGTTTGGTGTCAGCCATCGGCTCGCTCCGTACTCAGGGATTCGGATTTCCCTTCACCCTATTTGTACTTTGCAAAATTTGGCAATTGTTTTCCTGTTATTGCGTCATGCTTTCACGATATCCACGGGCTGGCTTTGCAGCGCGTCAGCTATGCTGTTGGGCAACTCCTCATCCACCACCAGTGTCGCTTTAACCGGCAGAGGTTTCATTACGATCGGACCAACCATGTCGAACTTGCTGCTATCAGCCAGGATCAGCGGCCGCTGCGACCGCTGCATCATCATATGACGCAGGTTGGCGCCTTCCAGCGAGAAATCCGTAAACAATGCCCGAGAGCTCACACCGCCGACCCCGATCAACGCATATTCTGCATTGTACCGCGACAGGTGGTCGAGCGTGTCCAAACCCAATGTGGCATTCTCTGAAAAATCCAGCCGCCCGCCCAGCAGCGTGACTTCGGCGGCCGCCGGCGCCAACACAGATGCAATCGCCAAATCATTGGTATATATGGTAAGATTTTGCCGTACAGCGGCCAGAGCCTGCGCCGCCGCCACTGTCGTTGACCCGCTGTCGATTATCACGCTGGCCCCGTCCGGGATCACGCTTGCCACATAGGCTCCAATCCGTTCCTTGCCTTGCGGGTTGGTTTGAGCCCGGTCGGCCATCGGAGGTTCCCGCCTGCGGATACTGGTCGCGCCGCCCCGCACCTGATGAAGCTTGTTCTCCAGTGCCAACTGTTCAATATCCTTGCGCACGGTTTCCCGTGACACACCAAGCCGTTCCGTCAGCGAACGGATCGAGACCGCAGGCTGGCGCGAGACTTCTTCCAGTATGATCGCGTGGCGTTCAGGTGCGAGCATTGGCCGGCCCTTTGGTTTTGGACTGCACGAATATGCCAAAATTTGCAAACATGGTACAGCCCAAACACCCAATCAGACACGCGTTGCCATGGCGCAGCGGTGACGCGCTCACACCAATGGTCCAGAGCGGTCAATGGACCCTGCCACCGGGCACGCAGTGACTACGCTGTATAGATGGGGAACGATTTGCACAACGCGGCGACCGAGGCTTTGCAGAGCAGAATTGTCGCGTCGGTATCACCCGCGGCCTCAGCTTCGATCAGATCCGCAATCACGTTTGCCAATTGGTCGAACTCGGCCTCTTTCATTCCGCGGGTCGTTGCCGCGCTCACGCCCAGGCGCAATCCAACCCATTCTGGCGGTCGCGTGCTGTCATTGGGGATCGCGTTTTTGTTGGTCGTGATATTGGCCTTCTCCAGAACGACCTCGGCACGTTTGCCTGTGATACCCTTGGGGCTGAGATCCACGAGCACCAGATGCGTGTCAGTACCACCGGACACTATACGCAACCCCCGGGACTGCAAGGTTTCCGCGAGTTTGGCGGCGTTGGCTTTGACCTGCGCTCCGTAGTCCTTGAATTCATCCGTAAGCGCTTCGGCAAGGCAAACTGCTTTGGCCGCCAGAACCTGGCTGTGGATCGAACCCTGAACGCCGGGGAAAACCGCAGATTGCAGCCTCTTGAACCAGTCCTTGTTGTTGGTGAGGATCAACCCGCCACGAGGACCACGCAGTGTTTTTGTCGTGGTGCACGTCACAATGTCCGCATGCGGAAAAGGCGAAGGATGCACGCCCGCGGCGACCAGCCCGGCAATATGGGCCATGTCCACGTGAAAATGCGCACCGACCTTCCTGGCGATTTGCCCCATGCGCCCGAAGTCGATTTCGCGTGGATAGGCAGACCCACCCGCGATCAGCAACTTTGGCCGGATTTCCTCGGCCAGTTTTTCCAGCGCATCGCAGTCAATGACCTCGGATTCGGCATCGACACCATAATGATGCGGTTCGAACCAGCGACCCGACAGGTTGGCCTTCAGGCCGTGACTCAGATGACCGCCGGCGGCCAGATCCAGCGACAAGACCCTGTCACCAGGCTTGAGCAGCAGAAAGAAAACAGCAAGGTTCGCCTGGCTGCCGGAATGAGGCTGAACATTGGCATAGTCGCATCCGAACAGTTCCCCGGCGCGGTCGATTGCCGCCTGCTCGACGACGTCGACAAACTGACCGCCGCCGTGGAACCGGTTTCCCGGATACCCTTCAAGCGTCTTGTTGGTCATCTCATGCCCGAGAGCATCCAGCACCGCGCGGCTGACGATATTTTCGGACGCGATCAGCTCAATTTGATCCTGCTGGCGCTTTTTCTCGTTTGCAAGAGCTTCTGCGACGACGGGGTCGGTCATCCTGACTGGGTTTTCAAAGTGCCGCGACATCCGGGCTCCTCCGATGCGATTGCGTTTTTTCCAAAATTCCAGAGTTCCACTGGCCGAAGCAAATCAGTATTGCTATTTATTTGCCGCAGAAAAACTAAGGCTTAAATGGATGTCACTTTCCCCTCGTCGCCCGAAAGGCCCACACCTCAATGCTTTACGAGCATTTGAAGCGGCGGCTCGGCTTGGAAGTTTTGCCGCTGCGGCAGACGAGCTATCCGTTACTCCGGGCGCGATAACTCAGCACGTCAAGGCCCTTGAAGCCTGGGCCGGCACCCAACTTTTTGTCCGGAATGCCCGCGGGGTCGAGATGACGGCGCTTGCCGAAGAGCTTTTGCCCGGGTTCACCCAGGCGTTTGATCAATTGGGAATGGCCGTGCAGGAACTTCGAACCAAGGCCCTGCCGCGCAAGGTCAAGGTCGCCGCGCTGCCGTCGATCGCGCAATTGTGGCTGGCGCCCAGACTTGGAGCGCTCAGGCAAATTGCCCCGGATTTGTCCGTGTCTGTTGTGGCCCTTGAAACGCCGCCAAACCTTGCGCGTGAACCATTTGACATGACTTTGTTCTTTTCCGGTGAACCGATCGGAATCAACGAAATCAAAATAGCCGAAGATGTGATTTTCCCGGTTTGCGCGCCCTCGGTCGCGGACAGATTGAAATCTGTTTCAGATCTTTCGCAGGAAACCCTTCTCCATGACGGGGCATGGGCAAATGATTGGGACATTTGGCTGAACAGCCAACCAGATGGCGCAGGTGTACCGAAGACGGGGACCGTGCACTCGTTGTATTCCGTCGCGCTGGAAGAGGCGCGTCATGGCGGTGGCGTGTTGATGGCGCACGAAGTTCTGGTTCAGAACTTGCTGGACAATGGCGATCTGGTTCGCCCGTTTTCGGCCTCGTTGAAGCTGCCCCGCGCAATGGTGGCCAAATTCACACCCTCTTTCAGCAGATCCCCCGCCTTCAAAGAGTTCAGATCGTTTTTGCTGAACGCAAACTGAAAAGCGGTGCCCGCAAAACGGGTTGTTTACAACGATCAGGCCCGCCTTCCTCTGACAGTCTCGGCTGGCCATACTTCGCGACGGATCCTTCGGGCAATACCATCAAATCCGTGAAGCTTCACATACTTAAGTCGTGGTCCGGCCTCGGACTGGAAGGTTGAGAAACGCGCCCCGACGATGCAAGCTGCTGTCAAGAACCATGGTTCGGGACGGAGGAAGAATGTCAGACGCGCGCCCCTCGGCGGAAACCGATCCTGGTCTCGCCGTACGCGACCTGAGCTTTCATTATGGCGCCAAGGCGGCTTTGGATGCTGTCTCTTTTGACGTGTCGGCGGGGATGTTCTGCGGTCTGCTTGGTCCGAATGGGGCCGGTAAATCGACACTGGTGTCGCTGCTCACGCGATTGCTTGTCGCGCCGGACGGTGAAATCACGGTCGCGGGCCATGATCTGCGCCAATCCCCACGCAAGGCGCTGGCAAAGCTTGGCGTGGTCTTTCAGCAACCGACACTGGATCTGGGTTTGACGGTGCGCCAGAACATGGCCTATTTCGCAGCTCTGCATGGGTTGTCGCGATCCGAAGTCCCCGACCGTATCGACGAGGCGCTGGATCGGCTGAACATGCGCGACCGCGCCGGGGAACGAGTGCGCGATCTCAATGGTGGTCATCGCCGCCGGATGGAACTGGCGCGTGCCCTGCTGCACGAACCTTCGGTGTTGCTGTTGGACGAACCGACCGTTGGGCTTGATGCCGCGGCTCGGCACGCGATAACCGACCATGTGCACGACCTGGCGGAACAGGGGCTGTGCGTGTTGTGGGCCACGCATCTGACAGATGAAATGCGCGATGACGACCAGCTTCTGGTTCTGCATCGCGGTCAGATTCTTGCCAGTGGGCAGGTGGGCCGCCTGCGGGGGGATCAAACACTGTCCGATTGGTTCCTGTCCCGAACCGAGGTGCCGGCATGAACGGGTTCCTGGGAGTCGCCCGCGCCATCATCGGACGCGAGTTTCTGCGTTTCATCCATCAACGCGAACGATTTCTGGCAGCTCTGGTCCGGCCAATGGTTTGGCTTTTGATCTTCGCAGCAGGGTTTCGAGCGGCCCTCGGCCTGTCGATCATTCCCCCCTACCAGACCTATATCACTTACGAGACCTATATCGTCCCCGGACTGTGTGCGATGGTTCTGTTGTTCAATGGGATGCAAAGCTCGCTCAGCCTTGTCTACGACCGCGAGATGGGCTCGATGCGCCTGCTGCTGACCAGCTCGTTCCCACGCTGGTGGCTGTTGTTCTGCCGTCTGCTGGGATCAACCGCGATATCCATCCTGCAAGTCTATACGTTTCTCGGATTGGCCGCTGTGTTCGGCATTGTCCTGCCCCTACCCGGATATGTCGCGGTTCTGCCTGGGCTGGTTCTGGGCGGTCTGATGCTGGGCGCGCTTGGGCTGGTGTTGTCCAGTTTCATCAAGCAGCTGGAGAATTTTGCCGGGGTGATGAACTTTGTCATCTTCCCGATGTTCTTCCTGTCCTCCGCCCTTTATCCGCTGTGGAAAATGGCCGAAAGCTCGCCATTGCTGCGTGATATCTGTGCCCTCAATCCTTTCACGCATGTGGTCGAGTTGATCCGGTTTCTGCTTTACTTGCAGATCAACTGGGGGGCCCTGCTGTGGGTTCTGGCGTCAACCGCGATACTGAGCGCGATCGCCGTTTGGGGGTATGATCCGGCCCGGGGTCTGATGAGGCGAAAATTATGACGGCCGCGCCACAAACCGCAAAGCGGAGTCTGCTTCTGAAAACACGCTTGGGCCTTGGGGCCGTCGTGCTGGGATCAGGCACCCTGCTGGCGGCCGCAATCCTTTACTTCGGGATGCAGACCGTCGCCAGCCGCCTGGAAACGGCACTGGCATCGGAGACCCGCATGGCACGCTATGCTGCTCTGTCGACCCAGGCGGCCACATTTCTTGTGATCGCAACCGAGTCGATACAGACCGGCCAAACAGCCGAGTCTCGTCTCGATCGCCTTTCGCCGATCCAAGACCAGATTGGGACAACGTTTCTGAACCTTCGTTCCGATGTGGAAGACGCCGTTGCCGCGGTTCAATCCCTGGGGCTGGACGAACAATCGCGATACGGAACCCAATCCCTGGGTCTGGCCAGAATGGAGGCGCTGCTGGCCAGCACGCTGGAAGGGCTTGCCGACGCAGACGCCGATCAGGCCCAGCTGCGCGCCTATGTCGACTCGTTTGCGTCGGCGTTTGATCCCCTTCTCAGCCAGGCGGTGAATACCGAGGTTCTGTTTCGAAACTCCGTCATGGCGGGGATCGAAAGGACCCGCTGGGTTCTGACCTGGGCGGCACTGGCACTGGCACTTTTCGCCCTGCTCAGCACGGCGTGGTTCTATTTTGGCCTTGTGCGACCGCAGTTCTCTCGTCTGGATCGGCTGCGCAACGCTGCGGTTCAGGTCGGCCGATCCGAATTCGCAATTTCGCTGCCTCAAACCCGCAATGATGAGATCGGCCAGTTATATGGCGAGACCAACCGCATGGCCGCTGCATTGAGAAAACGCCAGGCCGAGGTTGACGCAGAATGGGTCCGGTTGAACGAGACCATTGCCCAGCGAACCCGCGAACTGAGCGCTGCAAATGAATCCCTGTCCAAGATCGACGAAAACCGGCGCCGCTTTTTTGCTGATGTTAGTCACGAACTGCGCACACCGCTGACGGTCATCATGATGGAAGCTCAGATAGGCCAGAGGGATAACCAGACCGCGCCAGAGGCGTTAGCAACAATCGAAAGCAGCGCGGCAAAACTGAACCAGAGAATCGATGATTTGCTGCGCGTCGCCCGTTCCGAAACCGGTGAGCTGGCTCTGGAACCAACCAACGTTGCACTATGCGATCTGATGCAAACAGTTGTGAGCGACATTCAACCTGAAATCGATGGCGCCGACATGCAGCTTGAAACGGGCGACTTCCCGGATTGTTCGTTGCACTGTGACCTGAACTGGATTCGTCAGGTCCTGCTCAGTCTGATACGCAACGCGATCCGGCATGCGCGGGACGGAAGGGCATTGTTGCTGTCCGGCCAATCGGTTGATGGTGGCGTTCAAATACAGCTGACCGATAACGGCCCCGGAATTCCCGTCGGCGCCCAAACCCGGATCTTCGAGCGGTTTGTTCAGGGAGGGGCAGCAAACAGCCAGGGCTTCGGTGTCGGGCTGGCACTGGCCAGGTGGGTCATCGAGGCCCATGAAGGAACCATATCGGTGGCAAGCCCGGTACCGCGTGAAAACGCACTGGGATCAAATGCCGGTACAAATGTCTGCATTCGACTACCGCTGGCGGAGGCATAGAAAATGGTCTCCAGACTGCTGATCATAGATGACGACCCCAGAATCACGTCGGCCCTTGTCCGGGGCCTGTCGCTGCACGGCTACGCAGCCGAGGCTGAGAACCGCGCCGACCAAGGGTTGGAGCGGTTGAAAAGCGGTGTATTCTCGGGCGCGATTGTCGATGTCATGCTGGGAACCGACAGCGGCATCGAACTGGTCCGGGCCGCGCGTCTTGCCGGGGTCGGAATCCCAATATTGATGTTGTCTGCCCTTTCCGATGTCGATCATCGTGCCGCCGGGCTTGAAGCCGGGGCCGATGATTACGTCGTCAAGCCGTTCAGCTTTGAAGAGCTTGTCGCCCGGTTGCAGGTACAGGAACAACGCGTGCTCTCTCAGCGCCCGGACCCCGCGCGCCTGTCGTCGCGGGACAGAACGCTTTCGATCCGCGAGACACGCATTGCGCTCACCGAACGTGAATTCGAACTGCTCACGCTGCTCAACAGCAAGGCCGGATCGCCAATATCCCGAGGAGAACTGTTTGACACGCTCTGGTCACAGGACGGGTCCAGTAACGAAAACGTGGTGGACGTCTACATCGGATATCTGAGGAAGAAATTGGGGTCGGATGATTTTGGGTTTGAAATCAAAACCATACGCAACCAGGGGTTTTGCATTCAGGGGGTCGCCCCGTTGTCGGATGACACCTGAGTACCGACCAAAGTCTAAATCCTTCTTATGAATTAAGAGTCGCACGGGCGCATGAGACCTGCCACATTGCTCGCAAGCACTTTCTAGGAGGAGGACCCTGATATGGCTTGGAACAGACCTGTTATTCGCGAAATCGAATGCGGCATGGAAATCAACATGTACGGCCCCGATCACGATGATGAGCGCGGTGGCGGCCTGATCTGATCAGCCGCAGGCGCCAACAATAGATGACGTTGCGCGCAATAATACTTGGGG
Organism: Ruegeria sp. AL12; assembly: GCF_056540885.1. NCBI lineage: Bacteria > Pseudomonadati > Pseudomonadota > Alphaproteobacteria > Rhodobacterales > Roseobacteraceae > Ruegeria > Ruegeria sp. AL12. The sequence continues at coordinate 392,372 of NZ_JBQFXN010000002.1, forward strand.
CCGCTGCTGGCGGCGGCCTTCCGCAATGGAATTGTGGATGTGAAAACTGCAATCTGGCCCGAAGCGGACATATTCCGGCGCAGACGCAATCATCACTCGCGGTCTCACCCGATGGCCAGAACTGGGCCATCCTGAACGCGTCTCCGGATATTCGAACGCAGATCGGCAATACGCCTGTCCTGTATCCGACCGGCTTGCGAGCGGTGCCGGTTCAATCGGTGCTGGTGACGAATGGTGACATCGACCATGTGGCTGGCTTGCTGACGCTGCGCGAGATGCAGCCATTCACGCTGTTTGCAACCCAAAGCATTCAGGACGTCATCGCGCAGAACCCGATTTTCGACGCCTTGAACGCCTCGGTCGTCACACGCGCGCCGATCTCGTTGAATCAGACGTTCGATCTGGTTCCCGGCTTGCAGGCGACATTGTTTCCGGTGCCCGGCAAAGTGCCTCTGTATCTTGAAGGGGAACATGTCGAAACCGAATTGGTTGGCGAACAAACCGTCGGGGTGGCACTGAGCGCGCAGGGGAAGACGGCATATTACATACCGGGCTGTGCCGCATTGACGCCCGAGCTGCGCGCCCGGCTTGACGAGGCCGATCTATTGTTTTTCGACGGCACGCTTTGGCACGACACGGAAATGGTGCAGGCCGGGTTGGGTCAGAAAACGGGCAAGCGGATGGGCCATATGTCGATGGACGGCCCCGATGGATCGATCGCTGGTTTCGCCGATATGAAAATCGGCCGGAAAGTGTTCATCCACATGAACAACACCAATCCGGTTCTGCGCCCCGACAGCGCCGAGAACGCCCGGGCAAGGGCCGCAGGCTGGACGATAGGCCAGGATGGCATGGAGATAACGCTATGACCCAAAGCCGCACAGAGTTCGAGGCCCGGCTTCGTCAGATCGGAGCCGAGCGTTACCACGACCTTCATCCGTTTCATCATCGCCTGCACGGTGGTCAATGCACGCCTGACGAAGTGCGGGCCTGGGTGATCAACCGCTACTATTATCAGCATTCCATCCCGATGAAGGACGCCGCCTTCATGTCGCGTGTAGAAGATCCTGCGCTGCGCCGAGCCTGGCGGTCGCGGATCGAGGATCATGACGGTACGGAAGACAACGAAGGTGGTATCCGGCGATGGTTGCGACTGGCCGAAGCCGTCGGTCTGGATCCGGACTATGTCGCCTCATGCGACGGCGTATTGCCAGCCACCAGATTTGCGGTGGACGCTTACGTGCGATACGTCCGCGAAAAGTCGTTGCTGGAAGCGGTTGCGGCCTCACTCACAGAACTGTTTGCTCCAAAGATTCATGCCAACAGGATCGAAGGCCTGCTTCGGCATTACGATTTTGCGGATGACAGCTCACTTGCCTATTTCCGCAACCGCCTGAAAGAAGCCCCCAAGGATGTGGCCTTTGGTCTGGCATGGGTTCTGGATCATGCCGACACCGCAGAAAAACAAGACGCGGCAGCCAAGGCACTGATTTTCAAGACCGATGTTCTCTGGTCGCAGCTGGATGCCCTGTGGGGCGCCTATGTCGAACCTGCCCGAATTCCTCCGGGGGCATGGAAGCCGGACACCGGTTTACGGATGCGGCAGGCGTCGTGATGTTGGCGCAGGAGGTCCCCTTGCTGCCGCGTGGTGTCCGCATCCATTTCGATTCCGTGCGAGAACAATGGGTTCTGCTGGCACCTGAACGGGCCGTGACGTTGGATCAGATCGGACATGCGATTCTGAGCGAAGTAGACGGCCAACGCAGCTTTGGTCAGATCACCGCAAGACTGTCCAGGAAATACAACGCCCCGGAAGAACAGATTGTCGAAGACAGCTCGGGGTTTCTGGATGCCCTTCGGGTGCGTCGCTTTCTGGATGTCATCTGATGCAGGTAAAACCCCCTCCCCCCATTGCCATGCTGGCCGAGCTGACGCACCGATGTCCGTTGTCCTGCCCTTATTGCTCCAACCCAGTCGAAATGGCCAAACTCGACAATGAAATGGATACCGAAAGCTGGGCACGTATTTTCAGAGAAGCGGCGGCGCTTGGTGTCTTGCAATTGCATCTGTCCGGTGGCGAACCCGCATCCCGCCGCGATCTGGTTGCGCTGGTCAATGCCGCGCGTGAGGCCGGGTTGTATACCAACCTGATCACGTCGGCGATCGGCCTGTCCGAGCGACGCCTGCATGAGCTGGACGAAGTCGGCCTGGACCATATCCAGCTTTCTCTTCAGGGTACCGACGCTGCGATGGCGGATAAGGTAGGCGGCTATCGGGGCGGGTTTGACCGCAAGATGAAAACGGTCGAATGGATCAAGAAGATCGGGTTTCCGCTGACCCTGAACTTCGTACTGCACCGTCGCAATGCCCACCAACTGCCGCGGGCGCTGGAACTGGCACAGGAGATGGGTGCTCGGCGGATCGAGGTTGCAACGGTGCAGTTCCACGGCTGGGCCTTGCGAAACAGGGATGCCTTGATGCCGACGCGGGAACAGGCGCAACAGGTGACGCGACAGGTGGCCGAGGCCAGGAAAAACCTCAAGGGGCAACTGGTCATCGATTATGTTCCGGCGGACTATCACGACGACTACCCCAAGCGATGCATGGGCGGCTGGGGGACAACCGGGCTGAACGTGGCGCCAGACGGTCAGGTTCTGCCTTGCCATGCGGCACAGTCCATCCCGCATCTGACATTTGACCGGGTACAGGACAAACCGCTTGCGGATATCTGGTTCCATGGCAGCGCGTTCAATGCCTATCGCGGCACGGATTGGATGTCGGACCCGTGCAAAACCTGCGAACGCAAAACCATTGATTTTGGTGGCTGCCGCTGTCAGGCCATGGCCGTTATCGGAGACGCAGCCGCCACCGATCCGGTTTGCATCAAATCACCCCACCATCAGACCCTGCAAAACCAGGCAAACGAACATGCCGCCAAATCGGATGCACCCTTTATATATCGTACCGCACCCGGTGCCGAGAGAGAGCCCGCAGAATAACCCTAACCAAGAACCGCACCGCTGGGCCCGGGTACCAGATTCAGGATCCGGTCGGAAAGCCGCCGTGCTTCGGGTTTGGAATGCGTCACGAACAGGGTCGCCGGGCGATGCCGCGTGATGAGGTTCTCGGTCAGGGTCAGCATCGTCTCGGCCGTTTCGGAATCCAGTGATACAAAAGGCTCGTCCATAATCAGAAATTCAGGCTGCCCGGCAAAGGCGCGCGCCAGAGAAAGCCGGCGCTGCTGACCCAATGACAATTGACCGGGAAACAAATCCCCCTTTCCGTCCAGGCCGACGTCTGAAAGCGCGGCGTCAATGTCAGCCTGCGACAGGTCACCATGGATCAGGGCGAGATTATCGAAAGCCGAACGCCATGGCAGCAAAGTGGGTTCCTGAAACACAATGGCAAGCCGATCCGGCCGCACGATCTGGCCTTCGAAATCCGGGTCAATGCCTGCCACCAATCGCAGCAACGTCGTCTTTCCGATGCCCGATGGTCCGGTCAGCGCGACCGTTTCCCCGGCGGCGATGTCAAATGCAATGGGGCCCAGAACGGCGTGGTGTTCAAAGCGCTTCTTTCGGATGTCAATTTGGATCATGCAGTTCTCCACCGTCGAGCGCTACGCTCCAAAGGTTGAAGAACCAGCCATTCGACAACCAGCATGACGGCAATGAACGAGAACGCGTAGACCAGCACCATTGCCACATCAAACAGCTGAAAATACAAGTGGATTTGAAACCCGACACCGGATGAACGCCCAAGAAACTCGACCACGAGCACGATCTTCCAGATCAGGGAAAGCCCGGACCGTGCGGCGGCTGCAATAAACGGGGCAAGCTGCGGCAGGATCACATGGCGCTGTCGCCTTTGCCACGGTATCCGGTAGACCCGTGCCAACGCATCCAGATCCGGGCTCAGCGCCCGGCCGCCCTCTCGGAGGATCGTCGCGACATTGGGAATTTTGTTCAGCGTAACCGCCGTGATCGCCGCAGCTTCGGTCAAACCGATCCAGAGGTAGCACAGCACGATCAGAACCAGCGCGGGCAGGTTCAGGAAGACAACCAGCCATGGATCAAGCCAGCGGTTCAGCGCATCCGACCGCCCCATGGCCAGGCCAATGATCGTTCCCAAAGTCATTGCCAGCACGAACGCCCAGATCACGCGTGACAGGGTCGCGCCAAGGCTGCGCAGCAACTCTCCTGACGCAAGCTCTTGATGAAACCGGGGGATCAGGTCCCAGGGTTGCGGCAGAATCTGAGGGTCTGCGGTCAGCGACGCCGCAACAATCCACAACGCCACAAGGCCTGCGATAGACAAAAGCGGCGTGAGGCGCGCGTTTTGCATCTGATCCTATTCCACGTCGGCAAAAAGACCCTGCGGCACAGTCGTCGCGGCGCCCACCAGTTCAACCCCGCCCAATTCGGCCATAAGTTCCAGCATCCTGTTGGCCGCGACCGCATCAACCGGGCGGCGATCGGGAATACCGGCGATCCAATCGAGCTTGAGTTGTTCAAACTGTGCATCGGACTTGACGTTCATGCGCGGTCTGATCGCCTCCCATGCTTCGGGCGAATTGGCCAGCAGGTCCTTGGCGTCGCGGCTGGCGGCAAACAGGCTTTGCGCAAGGTCGGGGTGTTCGTTCAGAAAACTCTCTTTCAGGTAATAGCCCAGCAAGGGCGTATTGGTGTCGAGCCCCAAGGCCTGCCCGGCATCCTCAACCGAGATCAGCTCTTTCATGCCGGACGCTTTCATCTTGGCCAGGAAATGCCAGAAATTGATCGCCCCGGCATAATCGCCGTTCAAAGCAGATTTGAAGATCAGAGGCGGCGCACCGAACACCTGTTCGGTGTCGGCTTTCAAGTCCATCCCGTATTCCTTTGCTGCATATGCGCGCAGGATCAGCCAGGATTTATCCAGCGGTCCACCCGCGATGCCGATCTTGCCGCCCGCCAGGTCCTTCAAACTGGTTGCCGGGCTGTCAGCGGGCACAACCACCCCGCCCACGGCCTTGGAATAAGGAATGAACACATAGTCGTTGCCGGCAGCCCTTTGACGAGCAACCCAAATCCAGTCGGCAACCGCCAAATCAGCCTCATCCCCCTCGACCGCGATACGCGTTGCACCATTGTCGGCAAAAGGTTGAACATCAAGGACAAAGCCATGTTTCCGATCCAAGCCGTTCCGGCTAATGGTCTCAAGTTCCCAATTGACCGTTCCGATCTTGAGTACGGCCGCGCGAATGGTCGGCAGGGTCTCGGCGGCCAAAGCCCCCGAACTGAAAGCAAATGCAAGGCACGCGGCAAATAGTTTGGACATGACCCTATCCCGTTTACTCGCTATTCCGCCTTTCGGCTGACTTCATTCAAGTCTTTATCCAGTTTGATATCGAACTGGTTGCCACCCTTGCAGATGACATCGTCCAGATCATAACCATCATCTTCAACCTCGATGTCATCCGGGTCCATCTGACACTCGACAGAGGCAAGATAGGCCTCGATCTTTGCCACCGTTTCCGCGTCAATGTCGTCGGCGAAAGCCGGGGCCGCCAAAAGCCCGGCGGTTATCAACATTGCAAATCTTTTCATGATGTTATCTCTCCTCTATTGAATACTCACCGTAATGCGTTGCGTGTCACCGGTGGAACCGGGGATGCGAATTTCATGACTGCCGGGTTTGATTGCGATAAACGACAATTCGGCGACGCCGGCCTTGTCAAACTCGATGCTGTCCACCGCCATCGGACGGATCTCGATCTTGTTGATCACGATTTCATTCATCCAGATCGCGCGAAAGAAAGACGGCCCTTCGATGGCCAGTTCCGCCGAACCGTCAGCGGTGATCTCAAGCTTGTAATACGCGCCGGATTGCAGAACCACGTCGTCACCCAGCGGTTGCCCCGAAGCAAGCGTCAGCTTGATGGTTTCCCCGCGGTTGCATTTCGCCAGAAGCCCGGCAAATCCCAGATCATCGCAAAGAGGTGCCGCCGATATCGGCCCACCCAGCGCCGCGACCATCGCTGCGATCACAAGTTTCTTCATTCCTGTCCCTCCCAGAACTTCAGTCAATGGTCACCACACCCCAGGGCTGTTGCCCGACCTGCACCGATTTGATCGCCTTTTCAGAGGCGACATCGATGATGGTGATGTCGTTTGAATTGCCATTCGTGGTCAGCAGGTATTTTTCGTCCGGCGTGAAATCCAACTGCCAGACCCGCTGCCCCACCAGGATATAGTCCAGCACTTCAAGACTTTGCGCGTCAACCACGGCAACCCGGTTTGCGGGCCCCAAAGCAACGAACAGGCGTTTGCCATCCGATGTCACCTTGGCACCGACCGGCTGCAACCATTCCGGCTGCACGCCCGCCACTTCGAAGCTGATCTTGCCGACAACCGTCGGCGCCCCGTCTTCTGCAATGTCCATGACCGTGACGGTTCCACCGATTTCCGATGTCACGAACAGGCGCTTTCCATCCGCTGTGTACTGGGCATAGCGCGGGCGCTGGTCGACCAGGACATTATGCTTGATGGAATAATCCTCGGTGGAAATGAAATGCGCCATGTTGGTGGTCTCGGACGTGTTGACCACGAACTTGGCGTCGGGGCTGATCCCCATGCCCTCGGGCTCGACACCGACCGGAACCTCGGCCAGAATGGTGCGGGTTTCAGTGTCGGTGACCGTCACCAGATTGTCGTCCTCATTGGCAATATAGAGCCGCTTGCCCGAGGGTTCGAGAATGAAAAGCTCGGGGTCCGGACCAGAGGGCAAACTGGGAAGTTCCTCATAGGTCTCGGTATCAAATACCCGGATGATATTGTCATCCGAGGCACAGACATACAGCGTGCCGCCATCCGGGCTGACGGTGATCCCGCGCGGTCGGTTGCCACCCGGAAATTCGGTGATCACCTCCCAGGTTTCGGTATCAACCACGGTAATCGTGTTGCCCCGCTCGTTCGAGACAAAAGCCTTGCCCGCAAACACGGGACCCGCGGTCAGCGCAGCACAGGCAACGGTCAACAACAGTCGTTTCATCAATACCTCCGGTTACTCAAATGCGCGACAGCTGGATTCCGCCCGATCCAACCCCATCGTATCGAGCGGTGAGACCTGGTGCAGAAACCCCTCTTGCGGACTGACGCTGACAGTGATCGACCCGTCATACAGAAGGATCGGCTGACGCAACTGCCCGTTCCAATCGCGGAATGTCACTTTCTGCCCCTTGAATGCGGCAAGCTCAAACTCGTCCGACAGAGCGTAATCCCGAACACCTTCGGGCTCTGCCGTACTGGCACGGGTCACGGCCTCGCCGATCACGCGCAGTGCAAGCCAGGTGTTGTAGTCTTCGGGGCGGACATAGCGGCCTGTCAGATCCTCGAAACGGGTCTGGAACTGGGTCGCGCCCCATGCCTCATGCGCGCCGTGAAACGTCGTCGGACGCAAGCCGCCTGACCCCATCACGGGGCGCGGGGTCCAAAGGTGATAGGACAGATAGCGCGCGAAATAATCAGTTTCGTCTGCGGCAATCACAACGTCATGGTCTCGCGCATCTTGCGTGTCCAATGGCAATTGGCGCTGAACAAGGATGTGACCGGAATCCGTTCTACGAGACCCACCGGTATCCGCAAAGGTTCGATCTTCTGCAATCTTCGCGCCAAACTTTTTGGCTGCGCGGCGATACGCGTCCGCAAGCTGGACATCCTCGGGGTTGGATCCGGCCAACAGGAACCAGTCGCCCCATTTCTTCCAGACGGCAAACTGAGCGACCGCATCGGCCTTCATGGCGCGGGACGGCGCGATATGAAGCAGGTTGCCTCGGCAGTTTGCGTCGCGAAGATCGACATCAGGTGCAGACGCGTTGAAAACAAGCGCCCCGGACTCTGCCGCCTTGTCCGTCAGGCGCAACATGTCAGGCGCCTTGGCCAAAAGGACGATCAGGCGCACGCCTCCGGCAAGGATCTGGTCCATTGCGGCGTCAGCCTCTTCCGGAGGAACGGCCATCGTGACGGTCTCGTATGTATGTCCCAGAAATCCACCCGTGGTTCCGTTATCCTCATCCCCAAGCGCGGCACCGGCAAATCCCAGGTCGTCCGGTTTCAGATCATAACGCGAGATCGGCAGAAGCGACGGATAGTCGATCCGCAGCACCGCAGCCTTTACATCCAGCGCCGTCGCGGTCATCGCGGATGCACACCAAAGAAGCGCCGCAAGCAGCGGCAGCAGGCGAATATTCAAGATGTCCTCCCGTTGCCTGAAAGTCAGAGTTCAGGTTGAAACATCCGGGGCATAGCGCCCCGAAAAACGGAACCGATACTTTTGGCCGTGTTGTAAAACAAAGCCTATCAGCTTCATCATTGAGCTCGATTCTTATTTTATAAGAATGCGCGTATACGGTTGATCTTGCTGCGGTTTCCCGCGACACCCGCCGATTTTTCATAGGGTGTCGCGGGTGACCAGCGAGGTGCGCTCGCATGTCAGGTCTGACAGAAGAAACGCCGCGAGCGCGCAGCGTGTGCCAACGCTTTGCGCATTCAGGGAGGACATGGAATGAATCGACGATTTCTTCTTGCCGCAACCGCCGCTCTGCTGGTTCCGGGTCTGGTTTGGGCCCACGGGCCGACCCGGCAGAAAATCACGCTGACTGCCGAGGTCGCAGCCTCACCAGAAGAAGTCTGGGCCGTTGTCGGGAACTTTGATGACATGTCGTGGCATCCGGCTGTGTTTGCGACCGAAGGAAATGGCGGCAATAAGATTGATGCGACCCGATTGCTGACACTTGGCCAAGAAGGCGGTCCGACGATCAATGAAATTCTGTATAAGTACAGCGCAGAGAAAATGAGCTACTCCTACCGGATCACCGAGGTCGCGGTAGAGGTGCTGCCAGTCACCAACTATTCGTCGCATCTGACGGTAAAACCGCGCGAAGGAGGTGGTTCGATCATCGAATGGCGCGGTGCCTTCTATCGCGGGTATCCAAACAACGATCCTCCGGCCGAGTTGAATGACGAAGCCGCCATTGCCGCCGTGACCGGCGTCTATCAGGCGGGTCTCGACGCGTTGATCGAGCGGTTCGGTGCGGCAAGTTAGCCACGCGCTGATGTTGTTTTTGGCGCTCTCTGGCAGCCCGACACTGGCACAGACAGCATTCATCACCTGTCAGAACGGTGAGGAACTGAGCCGGGTGGATCTTGCACGGATGCAGGAAACGGCCCGCTGGCCCCTACCTGGCAAGCCTGCGGGTGTGGCGGTTGGTCTGGATGAAACGCTGTTCACCGTATCCCCGGACAGCAAGATGGTCAGGCGTCTGTCTGCCAAGACCGGTGAAACGATCGCACAAGTCACGCTTGAAGGGGGGCCGATTGGAATCGCACTGGATCAGGATCGCGGGCGGGTTTTCGTCTCGGACTGGTACAACTCCCGACTGTGGGTGCTGGACAGTGAAACTCTGAAAGTTCAATCCGAGTTGCCCACCGGAGCCGCCCCGGCGGGTATTGCGATATCAAAAGACGGGCGTTTTCTGGCGTCGGCCGACAAGGACGCGGACCAGGTGTCGGTTTTCGATTCCGACACTCTTCAGCCTCTGCACCGCAGCCCGGTTGGATCACGCCCCTTCGGGCTGCGTTTTGACCCGGATGGGCGTCTGTTCGTCGGCAATGTCGGCAGCAATGATGTCAGCGTGGTCGATGCGGAAACCGGCTCCGTCCTCGCAACGGTCCCGGTCGGAGAACGCCCTTACGGCATCGCCTTCGCCCACGGCCGGGCGTTCGTCACGAACCAATATGCCAATACGCTCAGCGTCATATCTCTGGCGACGCTCGAACATGAGGGCGTGATTGATGTTGGAGAATACCCCGAAGGCATTGATGCGACGGCGGGCGAAGATCTTCTGGTCATCGCAAACTGGTTCGACAACACCGTCAGCATCGTGGACCCGCAGGCACTGTCGGTGTTAGAAACAATGGAAACCTGTGATGGGCCCCGTGCCTTTGGCAGGTTCCTGCAAGGAGGACGACCATGAAAGTTTCTCATCTGATTGCAGTCCTGTTCTGTGTGCTGGCGGCTCCGGTTTGGGCATCCAACGAGGCATGGGAAAATGTCCGAGCGATGTTGTATGGCGACCGACCGATGCAAAACGGAGATGCGTTCATCGCGATTGATGCCCCCTATCGCACGCCCGACGATGCGCGGGCTCAACTGGCGGCTCAGGTTGCGGCCCCTCGGGGGACGAAAGTGGCCAAGGTGACTTTGGTGCTGGACGAAAACCCGATGCCGGTTTCTGCCGTGTTCGAGTTGGAACAACCATTGCCGAGTTTCTACTTCGACGTGACCATGCGCGTGAACGGCCCGACGCCGATGCATGTCATCGCCGAAACCACGGATGGCCGCCTTTGGGTATCGGAAACTTTTGTCAAAACCTCGGGTCTTGGCGCCTGCGCGGCACCTCCCGGAACTGATCCGGAACTGGCGTTGGCAAACCTTGGAACGATGGAGGCCGAACTGGTGGGCCGCGTCCCTGCGTTGAACACGCGGACACGATTGTCCAGCCTTGGGGCGGATCGGGCCAACAAGATGGATCTGAACATTGATCACCCGTCGCATTCCGGTATGCAGATGGATCAGATTTCCCTGCTGTTCATTCCGATGCGATATGTAGAGACCGTGGATATCGATCTTGATGGCGCGGGGTATGTCCAGATGACGGGGTCGATTTCACTGTCCGAAAATCCAAGGGTCGGCATTTCCGTTCCAAGCAGGGCGCAAGCGGTTGACGTGACCATGACGGACACGGACGGCACGGTCAGTCATTTACACAAAAAACTGGCGGGTTTTTAGATCAGCCGCCTCCGGCAACGGGTTGGCCTGGGGCTGGCTTTACCCGTTCCAGCGGATAGCCCCACAAGGCCCAGCCGTCGGTACCTTCCGGGAACCAATAAACTTTGGTGTATCCCCATTCGATTGCGCGTCGGGCGGCATTCCAGCTCATCCAGCAATCTTCCAAGCAAAAGAACACGAGACCGTGGTTGATATCGCCATTGGTGCTGGCTTCTAGGCCGGTTCGAAAATAGTCTGCCGTAACATCGGCAATTGCGCCGTAGCCGACATTGGGCAACCACAGTGATCCCGGAATGCTGTCGCGCGGCTTGTCGCGCCAGATCGTGCCTTCAGGCAGATTGGCCGGTTTGGGCGGCTGCGGCAAAACGTCGATGAACGCGACGCGTTGTTCCTGCCACAGGCCGTATGCCTCTTCCGGGCCGATGACCGTCCCGCCGGTTATCTGATCCGGCACCGGCGCGCGGTAGTGGTCCATGCGATAATCACCTGGTTCGGGTACTGTCTGCGCTATTGCGGCAGTCGAGATCAACGCAATTGCCACCGATGCGCGCATCATTGCGACAGGTCCAGAACCTCGGTCCCCAGATCATTCACCAAGGGAACACCAGCCTCGGCCAATAACGAATTGATCTCGTCCTGGTTGCGCCGGATCAGGGAATTCAGCTGTCTCTGCCACACCTTCTCACCCTGCCGTACGCCCATGGTGATGCGATAGAACAGGCGCGGCGGCAGCTCTTCCTTGACCAGCGGGATCACCTTGAAATCAGGATAGTCCGCCTTGACCAGTGGTCCGCCCAGCGGACCCCAAAGAATGGCCGCATCGATCTCACCTGTTTGCAGGTCATCCAGCATGTCGATGGCCGGGCTTTCCACACGTCGGTCAACGAAGAGGTTATAAGGCTTGGCTTGCCCGATCAGCCCGTTCCGCGCCATATGAGCCGCGGGCGGTGTACCCGCCACGATCCCGATCTGTTTCCCCTTGAGCATGGGATCGTTCAGCCTGTCCACCTGGGCCAGATCACTGTCCATCGGCACGATCAGCGCATAGGCGGACGTGTAGTAGTGGTTGGTGTTCTGCACCAGCTCATGACCTTGCGCATAACCGATCACCACATCGCAACGTTTGGCGGCCAGCGTGTTCCGTATGAAGCCTGTCGCCTGCGGAAACCAGACATATTGCACGGGCAATTCCAGCTTTTCGGCAATCAATTCGGCCAGTTTGTTTTCATATCCCGATCGATCCTTGGATGACACGGGGTAGTTGGCTGGATCCGCACAAACGCGAAAAGCCGTTCTTGAAACCAGGTCAGACGTCTGCGCCGACACGGGTACTGCCTGACAAAGCCAGACGCAAAGTCCGAAAATCGGCAGGCAGGCCTTAGCCCATACACGCATCTTCATCCTCGCGGATCACGTCAGATTTCGCCTCTTTCTTGGGAGGGCGGCCACGCGGGATCGCGCCCGATCCATGGGCTTTGAGATATACATAGATATCATCAAGAAAGCACATCACATTCGGGTTGTCGCCAAATCCCGGCATCACCGAGTTTTCAGCGGCGTTCACCACCTGGCGGCCATTGGTGACGATATCAACGAAGTCGTAATAATCCATTTCCAGCGCTGAGTTTTTCAGAGCCGGCGCATAGGTCGAGCCCTCGCCATCAGGGCCATGACAGACATGGCATTCTGCGTGATAGCGCCGGAAGCCTGAAAATGTCATCCAGTCCACGGTTCCATCCTCGGCCACGTTGAATGTCGGGATATCGTCTTCGGTGTAATACCGTCCATCTTCGGAATAAGCGACTGCCAGATTGTCAGCAATGGCGGTAACAGGAAGGCACAATGCAAGAATTGATGCCAGAAGACGTACAGAATGGTTCATGGAACGCTCGTTTCTTTTCAAGTGAAAACCGGCGCGGTCCGATTGAACCGCGCCGGCCAGATCTTTGGCTTAGTTCGGCAATGCGAACACGGTGAGCTGACCGCCCAGCGCGGTATAGTCGCTGAGTGCGGCATAGCCACCCACGGCGCCCAGCCCGTCATTCGGGTTGGTCAAACCAGCCGCCAGACCAATACCGGCCCAGCCACCGACACCTGACAGGATGCCGATATACTGCTTGCCACCTTGCTCGTACGTCATCACGTTGCCGATGATACCAGAGGGTGTTTTGAACTTGTAAAGTTCTTCACCTGTCTCGGTATTCACCGCCTTGATGTAACCTTCTAGTGTACCATAGAAGGTGACGCCTCCTGCGGTGGTCAGCGAACCCGACCAGACCGAGAACTGCTCGGGTATAGACCACTTGATCTCACCTTTGATGTTGTCCCAAGCGATGAAGTTACCCATACCACCGTGGCTATCCGGTGCAGGATACATCGCCAGCGTCGCGCCCACATAGGGTTGACCGGCAGTGTAGCTGACACGGAACGGCTCGTAGTCCATGCAAACGTGGTTCGTTGGCACGAGGAACAGACCAAGGTTCGGGTCATACGACGCCGGCTGCTGGTCTTTGGTGCCCAAAGCCGCCGGGCAGATACCGGTCGAGTTCACGTCCTCGCCGTTCTGTTCCGTCGAATACTGCGCAACCACGGCCGGGCGGCCATAGGTTTCGCTGTTGGGATCCATGTCGACGCCAGTTGTCCAGTTCACAACCGGGTCGAATTTTTCGGCCACCAGCAGCTCACCCGTGACGCGGTCCATGGTGTAGGCCAGACCGTTGCGGTCGAAATGGGTCAGCAACTTGCGCTGCTCGCCATCAATTTCCTGTTCGGTGAGGATCATTTCATTGATGCCGTCATAGTCCCATTCGTCATGCGGCGTCATCTGGTAGAACCATCTTGCCACGCCGGTGTCGATGTCACGCGCCATGATGGTCATGGACCAGCGGTTGTCGCCCGGGCGCTGCGCCGGGTTCCAGGTCGATGGGTTACCCGTGCCGTAGTACATCAGGTTCTCGTCCAGATCCGCAGAATACCAGCCCCATGTGGTGCCGCCGCCAATCTTCCACTGATCGCCTTCCCAGGTGTTTGTACCCGAGTCCGCGCCAACCGGCTTACCCAGATGGGTGGTCTTTTCCGGATCAACAAGAATGTCCGAATCCGGCCCCATGGAATAGGCCCGCCAGACCTGCTCGCCCGAGTTCATGTCATAGGCCGTAACTGACCCGCGTACACCGAATTCGCCACCCGAGATGCCGACAATGACCTTGTCCTTGATTGGCAACACCGTGGCTGTGTTGGTTTCACCAATCGCCGGGTCGCCATTCTGGACTTCCCAGACGACGTCCCCGGACTTGGCATCAAGCGCCACAACCTTGGTGTCGGCCTGATGCAGGAAGATCTTGCCATCCGCATAAGCCACACCGCGGTTCACCGTGTCACAGCACATGACCGGAATCACGTCCGGGTCCTGCTTGGGCTCATACTTCCAGACGATTTTGCCCTCATTTGCCAGATCCAGAGCATAGACAATGTTCGGGAACGGCGTGTGGACATACATCATGTCACCAATCACAAGCGGTGAACCCTCGTGCCCGCGCAGAACACCGGTTGAGAAGGTCCAGGCCACTTGCAGATCACCTACATTGTCTGCGTTGATCTGATCCAGTTCGGAATAGCGCTGATTTTTGTAGTCACCCGTCTGGATCGCCCATTGTTTTGCGTTCTCCATCTGGGCAACCAGGTCGTCATTTGCATAGGCCGTGGTGGCCAGTGCAATGGCAATCCCGGAGGTCCAAAGCGATAGATTTTTCATTCAATCTCCTCCCTTTCGTGCAGCGATCTCTCTCTGCATTGCAACACCTCACCCAGGTCGGATTACGGTGTCTGTTGATGCTCGCCCCGACCGACGGTTTTCCGGTCGCTTAGGTGGGAGAGCAATGCGATCTCCTACGACCCGCTGTCCTCAAAGGTCGCAAGATATGCGATGATGTTGGCCCGATCGTCCTCTTTTCGCAGCCCGGCGAAGGTCATCTTGATCCCCTTCGCATAGTCGCGCGGTTTCGTCAGAAACGCGTCCAGTTCTTCGGGTGTCCAAACCAGCCCTTCTTCGGACAGCGAAATCAACACCGGTGAATAGCCAAACCCTTCGACGGTTGCGGCCTGACGTCCAACGATGCCGTTCAGCACCGGCCCCACCTTGTTTTCAGCCCCCTCGCCCACCGCATGGCAGGCCTTGCACTTGCGAAAGACCTTCTCACCCGCTTCGGGGTCGCCATCGGCACTTGCGAAGGCGGGGGAAAGCATGAGGCAGGTTGCTGCGAATACCGTTCTGATCACTATCAATCTTTCCTTGTTATTTTCATTGGCTGAGACGTTCCGCGTGCCATTCGACATGGTCGCGCGCAAAACTGTTCACGAAGAAATACGAATGGTCATACCCCTCCTGGATTCTGATCTGTCCGGGCTGGCGGCGTTTGGCCATCATGTTGGCCAGAGCTTCGGGTTTGAGCAGATCAAGGAACTGATCATCCGCGCCCTGATCGATCAGCAGGTCACCTTTCCAGCCGTGCTCTTCCAGCAGCAGCGTGGCGTCATGCGCGACCCAAGTGTTTTCGTCGTCACCCAGATAGCTGCTGAGCTGCTTACGGCCCCAATCCGACCGCGTCGGGTGCGCAATCGGCGCGAATGCCGAAAGAGACCCGAATTTATCGGCGTTGCGTATCGCGATCGTAATCGCACCATGTCCACCCATGGAATGGCCCGTGATCCCGTGGCGATCCTGCACGGGGAAATTCTTCAGTACTATGTCGCGCAATTCGTCGACGATGTAGTCATACATCCTGAAATGGGCCCGCCAAGGGTCCCGGGTGGCGTTCACGTAGAACCCGGCTCCCTGCCCCAGATCATAGGCGTCATCATCGGCAACATTGTCACCACGCGGGGACGTATCGGGAAACACAACCGCGACACCGTAATCCGCGGCCGCCTCCTGAAATCCGCCTTTGGTCATCGCGTTTTCATGGGTGCAGGTCAGGCCGGACAAGTACCACAACACCGGCACAGGGCCGGATTTGGCCTGAGGCGGCAGGTAGACGGCAAAGGTCATCTCGCAATCACAGGTCTCGGACGAGTGGGAGTACACGGTCTGCTCCCCTCCGAAACTGCGGTTTTGCGAGATGATTTTCAAACCCATGTCAGTACTCCACGACCGCGCGGATCGACTTACCCTGGTGCATCAGGTCAAAGCCGTGGTTGATTTCATCAAGTGTCAGCTTGTGCGTGATCATGGGATCGATCTCGATCTTCCCGGCCATGTACCAATCCACGATCTTCGGAACATCCGTCCGGCCCTTGGCACCGCCGAACGCGGTTCCGCGCCATGACCGGCCGGTGACCAGCTGGAACGGACGCGTTGAAATCTCGGCGCCAGCGGGTGCCACACCGATGATGATGCTTTCACCCCAACCTTTGTGTGCGCATTCCAAAGCAGTCCGCATCACGCCGACATTGCCGGTCGCATCAAAGGTATAATCCGCACCGCCGCCGGTCAGTTCGACCAGATGCGCCACGATATCACCGCTGACGTTCGAGGGGTTCACGAAATCGGTCATACCGAAATGAGTCGCAATTTCGGCCTTTCCGTCGTTCAGGTCGACACCAACGATCTGGTCACAGCCCGCCATGCGACAGCCCTGAATGACGTTCAGGCCGATCCCGCCCAGACCAAAGACCACGCAACGCGACCCAATTTCGACCTTGGCGGTGTTGATGACGGCCCCGATGCCGGTGGTCACGCCGCAGCCGATGTAACAAATCTTGTCAAACGGCGCGTCCTTGCGCACCTTGGCCAACGCTATCTCGGGCACAACGGTGTGATTGGCAAAAGTCGAACAGCCCATGTAGTGATGGATCGGTGTGCCATCCAACATGCTGAACCGCGTCGTTCCATCCGGCAACAGACCGGCACCCTGAGTCGCCCGCACTTTCTGACACAGGTTCGTCTTGGGGTTCAGGCAATATTCGCATTCGCGGCACTCGGGTGTGTACAGCGGGATCACGTGATCCCCGACGGCAAGGCTGGTAACGCCTTCCCCGACCTCCAGAACAACCCCGGCACCTTCATGGCCCAGAATTGCAGGGAAAATCCCTTCGGGGTCATCTCCGGAACGGGTAAACTCATCCGTATGACATAGACCGGTCGCCTTGACCTCGATCAGGACTTCACCTGCTTTCGGGCCATCCAGCTCAACCTCCATGATTTCCAGAGGTTGGCCTGCCGCCACAGCAACCGCCGCGCGTGTTCTCATCTCCGTCTGTCCTCCCATGGCACCGGAATCAACCGCAGTCCGGCAGCTTGGGTCGAGTATGGGGGCGAGCACCACGTGCAAACAATTAAGACAATGGTGTGTATTGGGTTGAATGGACTTCGCGCGCAGAGTCCGTGCATGATGTCCGCGTGGAGGAAAGCTGTGATGTCAAACGGCAAGCTCATTGTTTTGGCGCTGGCCTGTCTGGGTGCGGCTGGCCCTGGCTTGGCAGCGGATTTCTCCGATCCAACATGGCCGTGCATTCAGCGCAAGGTCGAGGACCTGTCGCTGGGCCTCATGTGGCCGTATCAGGTTGTTGACGGCGAAACCGCCGAAGACACTGCCGACATCGACGAAATCGCCGGGCTGTTGGCCCTGAGGCGGATCGAACTGGAAGACCTTCGGCCCCAGGTTGCAGAGTTCGCCGCGCGGCACAACGGGGATCCGGATATTCTGGGTCAGGTGTTCCAGCGCGTCTTTGACACCTTGTCCAAAAGGCGCAAGCACATCATCGCGGGGATCGGAGAGTTTTCGCTCAAGCAGATCGATCTGGCCGAAAAGATTGATCTGGCCAGGGTGGAAATGGACCAAGCCCTGTCCTCCGACCCGCCCGACTATGACCGCGTTGACGCCCTGGAAGAGCAGCTGGATTGGGATCAGCTGATCTATTCTGACCGTCAACGCTCGATCACCTATCTGTGTGAAACGCCGCAAATCATCGAGCGGCGCCTGTTCGCGATTTCGCAAATGCTGCAACAATTGACCTCAGACCAGGGTTGACGCAGCGGCCTCGGGGCAAGGAGGGGCACATGAAACACGTATTGATCATCTTTCTGACGCTGTCGCCCCTCTCGGCCCTGGGCCAGTCCCCGCTCAGCGGCGTTGACATGACCCTGCCCAAAATGACCCAAGCGCAAATGACCCGCGCCGATGTCGTGGCCCGGCTTGCGGCTGCAACGGCCGACGCGCCCGCCGATTTCACCCGGGTCTGGCTGAACAATCTCGACTTGTCCGGGTTGGATTTCAGCAACGCGATCCTGCGAGCGACATCATTGAACGGCACCAATTTGTCGGGATCGACTCTGGACGGCGCGATTCTCAGCCAATCCTGGATGATCGGCGCCAACCTTTCAGGCGCATCTCTTGTCGGGGCCGAGCTGTTCCAGACTCAGCTCAGCCAGGCGAATCTGAGCGATACGGATTTCACAAACGCCAGAACAGCCGCCGATTTTACCAAGGCCAATCTGAACCGGGCAGTATTCAAAGGGGCGGATTTTTCGGCCGACATGCGCAACCAATCCATGGGGCTTATGCGCGGAGTTCTGTCCTCGGCTCGTGGATCGGACGTGGATTTCACTGATGCGCAAATGTCCCGCGCCGATCTGGAATTTGCCAAATTGCCCAACGCCAATTTCACCAATGCCGATTTGTCGATGGCCACATTGGGCGGGGCTGACCTGACAGGGGCCACTTTGTCCGGTGCCGATTTTACGAATGCCGATTTGACGGCAACGCGGCTGACTGATGTTCAGGGCGCAGATCAGGCCAATCTGAACGAAGCGAAAAACCTGGATCGGGCCATTCGCTGACCGGGCTATTCCCATTCAAGTTCGGTGAATGCGACCGTTGCATTGCGCGGGTTGTAGGTGTCAAACAAGTCCCAGTGCACCGCTTCTTCCTGAGCGATCGTTTCAACCGCATCCCCCAACCGCTGGCCACTGTCGATTGCGTCGCGCGTGTCGCTTTCCAGCACGTTCAAATAGCGCATCATATCCTCGGCACCTTCAGGCCACGCCAGGATCGGCCCACCATGGCCCGGCACGATTTGGGTGACCTCAAGCCCGGTCATCTGTTTCAAGACGCGTCGCCAGCCGATCAGTTGACCATCCAATGCCGGGGTGTGCCGGTGAAATACAAGATCGCCGGTGAACATGACGCCGGTGTTTGCATCCATTACGGTCAAGTCATTCCCGGTATGTGCCCGGGGCCAGGCCCGCAGGATCAGTTTACGCCCGCCCAGATCAATCTCGTGCGTGGTTTCGACGGCGATGTCGACGGAAATCGGCCCGACGCCCACATAGGCGCTTTCGCCGATCGCGGCGCTCAGGCTTTCGACATAGTTGCCCAACCGGTCCAGCAACGCTCGCTCCAGCCCCACATGGCCGACAATCTGCGCACCTGAAAGGGCCAAAGACTCTGTGCCCAATGTGTGATCGGGATGCATGTGAGTCAAAATTACGTGACTGACCGGCTTGTCCGTCTCGGCCCGAATGGCCCGCCAGACAGCCTCGCCTATCCACGGTGCCGTTCCCGTGTCAATCACGGCGACACTGTCCTGGCCAATGACAAACCCGATATTGGACACGTCGCCCAGATTGTCCGCGTCGGGTTCCGCTATCAAGCCGCGATGCACGAACAGACCGGGCGCAGCTTCTTCAAATTCCAGAGCCTGGCCAATGGGTTGGCAAAAAGGCGCGCCGCTACGCCAATCCGACAGCGGCGGAGGAGTTGTTATCAGCTTCTGCTCGCATTCAGCCTGGGATCGGGCTTCGTAACCCGGCAAAAGTCGTTCTCTGCAAGGCTCTGTCGCAACCTGCGCGCATAGCAAAATCACGGCTTCAAACATGGCAGCCCTCCGACCGGAACATTGGCATAGATCTCTGCCCGAACCACCGCGCCTTTCGTCGGCATGTATTTTCCCCGCATTTTGTGGCACATTCTCGGCCACCGGTTGCCGGAGGAGACACCATGGCCAAAGCACTAGCACCCGCAGCGATCCTTTCTCTTGCGCTGTCCCTGCCTGCATGGGCACAGCAGCCGATCAAAAACCCGCTGGTCGAAGGCGAAACCTGGAAGGATCTGCAATACGATGTCGTGGGCGACGCCCAGATCGGGAACGCGGACACGCTGCTTGCGCTGGACGCCCCTTACCGGGCGCATGATGCCGCAACGGTGCCGATCGTTTTGAAACAGCTTGATCCCGATGTCCGGATTTCCGCTGCTACCGTCGTGATCGACGAAAACCCGGCCCCGATCGCAGGCGTCTTCAGCTTTTCACCGGCCATGGGTCAGTTGGATTTCGAGATGCGCGTTCGCGTGAACCAATATTCGAATGTCCGCGTGATCGCTGAAACGCCGGACGGGCTTCAAATGACAGGCCGGTTTGTCAAAGCATCGGGCGGCTGTTCGGCACCGGCCAGCAAAGACCCAGAGGTCGCATTGGCGTCCATGGGCAAGATGAAGCTGCGCAGCTTCGGGGAAGAGGCGCAGATTTCAACATCACGCCGAGAAGCTCAAATCATGATCCGCCACCCGAACTATTCCGGCCTGCAACGCGACCAGGTCACGCAACTGTTCATCCCCGCGCATTTCATCGACCATATCGAAGTCTGGCAGGGGGATGAGTTGCTGTTCACGATGGATGGCGGCATCTCGATCTCGGAAAACCCGGCTTTCCGTTTTGCCTACAATGACAACGGCTCGACCATGTTGACGGTCAAGGCAACGGATACCGAGGGCAACACGTTCGAAAAAGACCTTCCCAAAGCTGCGGCCAGCTGACGGACGAGCCTGCGTTTATCGGAAACAGACAACCTCGGCTTCTGCCTGCGCCCGGCGCAGGTCAGCCACCATGTTTTCGGCCAGTACCGCGCTTTTGAAAAACGCCATACGCTCTCCCCCGACCCGACGCATCGACAGAACCGTTTCCGCCTGTTCATATTGCTCATACGGCAGGATCGAAGCGATCAAATCGATCGAGCATGAGCACCTGTCCAGCATCTCGCGGGTTTGACCGTTGGTGACCATGCATGCAAACACGTAATCCGCGCGCGCCGCGGTCGGGTAGTCATTGAGCCGATCCGCAACGCTTTGTGCTGACGCTGCAAAGGGCGCGGCCAGAATGCCCGCGACCAGCGCTTTAAAGGTCATGCGGCTGCGTTCCCGAATTTGGCCTGACGTTTTCATTCGCGACCCTCCTGCATTCCTTCAAACCGCATTTCCGATCGATAAACGGCCGTGCCGTCACGTTCGGAAACAGCTTCCGCCACAAGGCTCAGATACCAGCCCGGGACCTCTTCGGACACCGTGACGCGAAGAACCAGGTCTCCGAACCCTTGCATCCGGTCGCGGTTCGGATCCTCGGCGAAAGGACGCATGAAAATGGTCCGAACGGGGATGGTTTTGCCACCAATCGCCGCCTCGCCCTCGACGATCTCGGCAGGTTGAACCAGCGCATCCTTGATACGATTTCGGATGTAAAACGGGCTGCCTCCGGCGGACTCGGCCATATCCCGTATGGCGCTTTCATAGAAAACCATGATCATCGGATTGCCGACGCTGGCCGGAAAAACACCCATGGCGCGGTGTTTGTCATCTTGGCGAAATTCCAGATGGGCCATCTCGTTCCCGTCATCCGAAAAACTGAGAGAGATAAGACCACTATCACGTTCCGCCGCATCGGGTCTTATCCGGTTTGTGACGGTACGTTGATAAATCAACTCCTTGTCACGTTCGATTGTGTCCAGAACGCCATTTTGGAACAGCAAATCATAGGCTTGCTCGGCATCAACCGATGCCGCAGATACGGCATTCAAACTCAGAAACAAAACGGCGATGCCGCAAAGAAGCCTTCTCATGACCTAGCCCTCCCAAGGATGAGAGTATGGGCAAATCGCCCCATGTCATCGCCGACTTTTGTCGGTGTTGAGCGTTTGCGCGTGCAGGGCATTCTGTATTTTCCAAAAGATCAAAGACCGCAGCCGAGGCAGCTTGACCGGTTTCGCCATAACCGAAATTTCATGCCGCAATCCGTCTTTGCGCAACGCTTCGCTGCGATCAGCCGTGATCAGAATCGCCGGAACTTGAGTCTGCGTCATCTCTCGGATCCGGTGAATGGCCATCACGCCAGTTTCCCCATCATCCAATTGATAGTCGGCCAGAATGATATCCGGGGGCATTCCGATGTCTTTTATGAATTGCAGCGCTTCCTTCGGCGACCGGGCCGGCAGAACACTGGCGCCGTTCTGTTCCAGCCACTGCGTTGTTCCAAAAAGAACGTCGCGGTCGTTTTCAATCACCAGAATGATGAAATCCAACGGCACGTCGCCCGTATTGGCCAGAAGATCCAAGGGTTCGATGGTGCTTGGCCCGGTTTCGACCCTGTCCATTTCTATGCTGAACACTGAACCAATGCCAGGTTTGGACCGCAGCGACAGCTTATGACCCAACAACCGGCAGGCGCGGTCCACGACGGACAAACCCAGCCCCATGCCGGACCCCAATGGCACGTTTTCGGCCCGCGTGAATTCCTCGAACACGCGTTCCTGGTCTTTGCGTGCGATCCCGATACCCGTATCCCAGACCTGCAAAATGACCTTGTCGCCGCGCCTGCGGCACCCCACCAGAACCCGACCACCCGGTTCGGTATACTGGATGGCATTCACGACCAAATTCTGGATCGAGCGCAACAGATAGACCGGGTCGGATTTCACGATTTCCGAACACGGAACCACATCAAGCGTCACATTCTTGCTCTCGGCCACCAGCGTTTGGTCGCCCTGTATCCCTACAATCATCGTAGCAAGGCTAACTTCTGTCGGTGAGACCGTGTCCGGGTCAGCGGTTTCAAGCCGCGATATATCCAGCAATGAGTGCAGCAGTTGTTCAGCAGATCCAAACGCACCGTCCAACCGCTCCATCATCTCATGAAGCTCGGTTTCACGCGTGATCTCCAGCAGGGTCGAGATCATGAGTTTTGCGGCATTGATCGGTTGAAGCAGATCGTGGCTGGCGGCCGCAAGAAATCGTGTCTTGGAAGAAACCGCAGCTTCGGCGCGTTCCTTTGCAATCCGCAGCGCCTCTTCCACCCGCGCTTTTTCTTCGTATTCCTGAACCAGCTTGGCGTTGGCATGGGTCAACTCTGCCGTGCGTTCCATAACTCGGTTTTCCAGGGTTTCGGTCGCGCGTGCCTCGAACGTTACGTCTTTCAGTTCGACCAGAAAACCACCATCCGGCAGTTGGTTGACCTGAATGTCCAATACGCGGTCTGATCCGTCGCGCACACGTTTGCGCAACCAGCCTCGGCTTTTCAGCTCGTGTTGCCACTTGCCGATCCTGAGTTCATCATCGGCCTTGATCAGCCCACGCGCCCGCATCAGATCCAAAAGCGTTTGCACTGGCATATTTGCCTGCAAGACGGAAAGCGGCAGGTTCAGTATTTCCCGGAACCGCGCATTGTGCATCATGATCTTCGTATCTGACGAAAACGTGCAAACGCCTGAGCTCATGTTCTGGAAAACCGCCTTAAGGTAGTCCTCCTGACGGTCAATAAGGGTTTCTTTCTCATCACGGTTTCTGCGAACAACCGATGTGATATCGGTCAACAGAATGACCACATTCTGAGGCGACGTGTATTGTGCGCTGAGCTGATACCAACGATCCCCACGCAGTTCGATCACGTCGCTGGACACCATCCCGGTATGGCAATTTCGCTCAAGCGTATCCAGCATTTTCGATATGCCATTGTCGGACGATACGAATTCGGGGCTGTTCTGCACCAACAGAAAAAATCGGCCCAGGCTGAGGCCGGGCCCGACAATATCAGACATATCCGGGAAGATCGCCTGAAACAGCTCGTTGCACAGGTTCAATTCGCCATCCGTGAACAGCGCAAACCCTTCTTCCATGGAAGACAGGGCCTTGACGAGGCTCTTGCGGGTTTGTTCGCGTTCGTATCTGGCGCTTTCAAGTTCGGTGGTCGCGCGTTCCAGATCGCGACTCTGCTTCATCACCTGCTGCTGCAACTCTATCGCCGATTGAAACGCCAGAAAGGCGGACGGGCCTACATCTTTCTGACGGTTGGCGCGCCGCATCAGCGCATCAATGATCTTGGCCTGTTTGGATATCTGGATCTCTGGCGGGTCGTCCGGATTAAGCATGGTCAGCTCAGTTCCCGCTTTTCGGGTTCAAAGAAAGCGACCCCTACAAAGGTCTGGTTCATGTGTACGCCGGATTGCTGCTCTCCGTAGGTGTTGAAGCCAACCACCCGGTGGGATTGCAAAACATCCGAAACCTGTTTGCTCAACTGCTTCTGTTCGATTTCGAGTTTCCGCAGAATACAGTCGAATCCAAGAATGAAATCCGGGGCCGCGCCGGTGTTGTCGCGCACATTCAGTCCAGCTTCGAGCGTTTCAATGATCTCCTTCCCGCGCCCCAGTGTCATGATAAGGCCGTCATCGATCGCCGCTAGAAAAGACAGGGATCCCCCCTCCATCGGTTCACGAATGGCACGCACATAGTAATTGAGGTTCTGCCTGAGAAGCAGCGGGTTTTCCGCGAATACCAGTGGCGAAAGATCTTCGGCCGCGCACCCGACCAATCGTGCATATTCCTGCGCTGCCGGCGCCCCGTTGATCTCATAGACCACGCGTTCTTCCGGGTTGGCGTCGGTGATGATGATCTCTGACCCGATGGGCAGGAAATGATCAAAACCGATACCCTGAAAACCAAGGTTGGTTTCAATCAGCAACAGGACGGCAGCATTGTTGTGCGCGCTGCCACCGTGAAAAACGAACGTCTCTTCATATTGAAGGCCATCCCCGGCAGAGCCGCCGAATATCGGCAATCCATCCAGAACGGTTTCCAGCGTTGAAACCAGCAAGTCTTCCTGCTTGGACAATCCATCCGTAAACACCAGAGCCAGCCTGTTCCACCCCGCCGTGTGGCGGAATCTTTCGGCCAACCGCTGCGCTGCGGCAGCGATCTCCATTGAATTGAGCGGCCTGAGCGACTCGAACAAAATGGACGAACATCGAAAGTTGGACTTTGGAAAGGCCAACAGCAAAAGCGCATGCGATTCATAACCCGATCGCGTGATTTGACCTGCGGTGGTGCAGCCAAAGACAGGAACACCCGCAAGTCTTCTGTTCAGGCAACGTGACACCTCTGCCGGGTCAAGAGTGCTGGGGACAAAGGCCAGGACAAAGCAGGACGACAGACTATCGATTTCAGCGCAGGCTTCTTCAACGGCGGTCGTCGGGTCCAAATCATCGGAACGGCCAATCGCAATGAAATTTGGTTCATGCTCCAGATCCCGCATGTGTCCCCCCTAGTGTTGAAGAAAGGATTTGACCTCCGGTTCGTGTCGCGACTGTCTGGCGACAACCGAGTCGACCAGAACAGCGGCCTGGGTCCGGTTGCGCACCCCAAGGCGGCGCAGCAAAGCGGTGATATGCGCCTTGACCGTCGCCTCGGCCAACGACAGCTCATAGGCAATCTGTTTGTTGGATTGGCCCACGCAGATAAGCTTGAGAATTTTGACCTGCTGCGGCGTCAATGATGAAAGCTCGGGGCTGGATTGGTAGACGGTGCTTTCGGATGGCTTCAGCTCTTCGACGCGGTTGTATTCGGTGGGTACGTATCTCCGCCCAGAGGTGATCTCCTGAATGGCGTGTTTCAGGGTTTGCGCCGGCGTATCTTTCGGCAGAAATCCCATCGCACCGTGGTCCAGCAAAGATCTTACCAGCTCTCCGGATGCCAGTGACGATATCACCAGAACCGGCGCATTCGGACAGCGCTGCCGCAGCTGCTGAAAACCCGAGATACCCGTTACGTCCGGCAATTTCAGATCGAACATGATCAGATCGGGCTTGAAGCCTGCGCCAAGTATTTCAAGTGTCTGCTTCAGCGTGTTGGCTTTTTCAATTCGGCAGTTCTCGAAGCTCAGCTGCAACGCCGCGGCCAACGCATCGCTGAACAGCGGATGATCATCCACGATAAGCACGCTGGACACCTGGTCCACCGGTTTAGGGCATCCCGCAATGTGCATTGCTTCTCCTCCGACAGGAAAGGTACAGCATTTCCCGATCAGTTCAACTGTTTCATTTTGAGACACGCGAAAGATACCATAGATAACAAATGCTTGATGACTCAGCCGGTCTGGTTCCTGAGGAAGACCCTGGCAAACGCGTTCAAATCGGGCGCCGCAGCATTGGGATCAAAATACTGCCTGTCAAAGTCTTGCATGTGTTTGAGTCGACTGGATGAAGGGCCGTCGCGGCGCAGGATGGCAGAAGCCGCTTGCCGCAGCCTGTCTGCGCGACCAGACCTGGCACTGCGTCGCAATTCCCGGGCCAACGGATCAAAAACCCCAAAGCGGCGCAATGCCCTTGAAACGGCCAGTTTGTGGCCGGACAGTCCCAACCCCAAACCGGCCAGAAAAACGACAATGGCGATTGCGGCCATTGGCCAACCCAACAGCGTTGCTGGTGGCGCATCTGCCTCTGCGCCGCCAAGGCTTACGTCTTCGATGGCTGTGCCATAGGCAATGCGTTGTGGTGAGATGACGACCTCACGGGTTTCACGGGCCACGGTATCAAAGTAACTGAATTGCAAGGGTTCAACGATGCCGGACGTGTCGTTCGAGGGGCGTATGGTCCAGCGCCAGAACGCATGGGTGACCGGCCCCTCCGGGGTCAGTTCGACAAGCCGTTTCTCAGGATGCGGGAAGATCAGGGCCGAAGGCGAGGTCAACTCGGGCATGGGCGGGATCATCTCGGGCGTCGCGCCCAGGGCTTCCAGTCGAATGACGCGCAAGACCCCCTCACCCGGCGCAAGTTGATCCGGCGCATTCGACCACTGATCCGAAATCTGCAATTTGCGAACCGGAAACCACCACTCCTTGGTGGCCGGGGCTTGCGCCACCTGAATGGTCAGCGGCTCTGATTGAATCTCGTGTTCGAACCAGTCGTCATTTTCGTCTGTCAGGGTCAACCTGTGCACAAACGGACCAATTGAAAGTTTGCCTGCCTCGACAGGATAGATCGCCATCCGTCGGGTGAACACTTTGTATTTCCGGCCATTGATCCTTTGTTCCGACCAGCTGTCCGGGCCCAGTTGCGCCCAGCTGAACCCATCCAAGCGGGGTTGGATCAGTTCTTCGCGCGTGATGTGCCGACGATAGACACCCCGGATCGTCAACAGCACCATCTCTTGGGTGAACGGAATCGGGGCATTGTCTTCGACGGCAACTTCGATCAACGCCTCGGACGGCAGCACTGTTTTCGACTGCGCCAAAACCTGCATCGGAAATGCAATAAGAAGCAGAAACAGCCACTTCATTCCGGGTTCTCCGCTTCTGGCGGCGAAAGACCAAGCTTTTCCCGGCGTTTGTGTTCGTGTGCGATCCTGGCCGCCATGAACTCACCCGGAACATCGGAAAGCTGATTGAGCCAGCGCAGATCGGCAACCATGAACTTGTCATCAAAGATACGGCGCACGCCCAGTTGCCCGCGACTGTCCAATTCCGCCAATCCCAGCATCGTGTTCGCGTTCGTGACCTCACTGCCGGTTCCCGCCGCCCGCGCATTCCCGCGCGCGACAAAACTGTCGGCCTTGGGGCCGGATTTGCGTTCGGGGAAAAGGCTCAACGCCTCTGGGGTGATCTGCTGCCCTGCGTAATAGGCGGCCAGCACATCGAAATTCGCCTGAGCATCCAGGTTTCCCCTGGCCATGGCCTGATCATAGGCTTCCAGCGCGGCGGCCAATTGGCCGGTCCGGGCGTAAGCATTGCCAAGGTTGTACTGGTTCCCGGCGCGCTCGAAAGCACTGGCCGCTTTGTCAAAAACGCCCGCACGGTAGAAGGCAACACCTTGCCAGTCAGGGTCGGAAAACAGCTTTGCAGCCATTGGATACAGACCGATTGCCAATGCGACGCGGCCAAAAGGGGCAGCGCCGCCCAGCGCAAAGGCAACGGCAATACAAGTGGCACCTGCAATCGCGAACCATCTCATGCCCCTTCCCTCCAGAACAAAAACAGCAGGGGGAGCAGTGCGAAATACAGCATGTACCGCCCCAGATCATGCCAGAACAGCACCGGATAGTCCGCCCGTATCAAGCGGGTTGCGGCATCATCTGCCAGCCAATTGGCCAGATCATCTGACTGGTCCAAAGTGAAGACAGCGCCACCGCCGAGCGCGGCGTGGGTTTGGATTTGCGCAGTCGTGGGATGAACCGACACCAAAGACACGCGCACCCCTCGTGCGGCAAGCAATGCGACCTGCTGCAATGAGGGTGATCCAAGCCCGTCCTCGTCAGTGAATAGGACGACGTCTCCGGCCAGGATGCCCGCCTCTTCCATCCGCTGCAACGCCAAAGCCAGCGCGCGTTCGGGTCGCGATCCCTTGTCCGGAACGGTCTGTCCATCGATGAGCGACAGCGTTTGACCCAATTGGCGGTGATCGGTGGTCATATCCGTGGCGACATAGGCATCGCCCGCGTAAACGATGATGCCGCCGGGGCGGGACCCAAGCGCACTGACACCCAAACGCCCCATGCTCAGCAGTTGCGGCCAGCGGTCGTCTTCCACCACGCTGTCTGATGCATCCACAAGGAACAATACGCCATCCAGATTGCGATAGGTCTGCGCGTCGCGCCGTTCGATTGCCGGGCCGGTCAGGGCAATTGCGACGATCCCGGCGGTCAGAAGCAATGCGGCTGGTTTAACCGGGAAGGAGCCGCCTTCGATCCGGCCAATCGCGGCCATCGCCTGGACAAGCTGCGGGTCGGTGATCTTGTCCCAGGCTCCGAACCCTCCGGCACGGGAAAGCAACCACCACCCTGCCCCGCAGATGACGGGCAACAAAAGCCCCCAGGCCGGTCTGAGCAGAGTGACATCCAGCTCAATCATCACGCTTGCCTCCACGCCGCCAACAGGGCAAGCGCTGCCGCCATTGCTGCGGGCCAGGTCCAAAATGATCGGTAGACCTCGGCCGTAAGGCCCGCGCTGTCCGTCGCTTCCAGCCGATCCAAGGCTTGAGTCACGTCGACAAGATCATCGGTGGTTTTGACGCGAAACGCTTCGCCGCCGGAAATTTCGGCAATGGCGCGCAGGGTTGTCGTATCGACGACGCCGCGCTCACCAGGTTCGGCGCTTTGCAGGTCTTTCGGGCCCAGAGCAATTGTATGGACCCGCACCCCGATCTCGGCCGCCAGTTCGGCCACGCCACCGGGATTCGTAGCGCCCGCGTTGTTCACCCCATCCGACAACAGAATGACGACCCGCGACGCCGCCTGGCTGTTGGCCAGGCGCTTCAAAGCAAGGCCCAGACCATCGGATATGTTTGTCGCACGGCCCGAGATACCGATCGTGGCCTCTTGGATCCGTCGCGCGACAGCCTCTGTATCGAAAGTGAAAGGCGTGGCGAAATAGGCTTCGGATCCGAAAACAATCAAGGCCACCCGGTCGCCGGCGCGGCGTCGGGCGAACTCGGATCCAACGCGTGTCACCGCCTGCAAACGAGTGATCTGGTGCCCATCGAGATAAAAATCCTCCCGCACCATAGATCCCGAAAGATCCAGAACAATCGCAAGGTCCCGTCCGGACACTTTCAGGGCGTTGACGGGTTGCAGTTGGCGCGGACCGGACAGTGCAAAAATCATGAGCCCCCATATGATCCACAAAATCAGGAGGTCCGCCAAAGTCCGGGTCCTGGCCTGAGCCTGTGGGCTGGCCGCCATAAGCAATCCGCCTATGCGGTCCGGAACTGGGAACCCCCGCTCGAAAACCGGCCGCGGCTTGACCAAACGTGTGATGACAAGAGGCAATGGCAGCGCCAGCAAGATCCAGGGGTCAGCAAGCTCAAACACGACCCGCGACCTCCTCTTGCAGGGTCGCCAGATCCGGTTCGCCGCCGGGTTGATAAAGATCACCCGTCAACTCTGCATAACGCTTCGGATTCTGAGCGCGCAGTTTGTGCAAAAGAGCCACCCTGCGGCGATCCAAGGACCACCCCGGTTGTTCAACAGATCGATCAGGTGGATCCGGCCGCCTGTTTGCTGTGGTCCTGACACTCAACAACCGCAAGATTGCGACACAGCCGACCGAGGCCAGCGCCGCGATACCAAGAACAGCCGCGTATTCCGCAACCGCCCCGCCTGCGGCCTCGGCGGGCAAATGGATATCCCGCAGGCTGGCCAGCATCGTGGCTTCAGAGAGTGCTTTCTCACTCATGCCACATATCTTGCCGCGAAAACCGACGAAATGCGACGAGAGGTTTGTTCGACCGGGTCACTGGCATTCAGGACAAGCGCAGGATGTGTTGCCACCTTCTGAAACGCAAGTTCACCGGAAGGCTCTGCCCGGGCCAGATAGACCCGCTTTTGCCGCCCATCTGAAAGGCGGATCGGATACCAGCCTCTTGGCATCTCATGCGCTTTGCTTTCGGTCACAAGAAGCAGTCTGGGGGTGCGGCGATGATCGAGCCGGCCCAGCACGTCCGAAAAACCGTCTCCCTGCTGATCGAAGCCAGACGCGATGATAATCTCGGCCCCCGTCGGCGTCAGGCGCTCAACGCCGGCAAGTGCCTGTTCCAGCGTCCAGCTTTCATCCTCACCTTTTTGCAGCGCGGTCAGACTGCGCGCATGAGCCTGAACCAGGCCACCGATCACGTCCAGCATTCCGCGCGTTTTCCCTCGCAACGGTACGATGACGGGTGCGCCGGCGGTAAGCGCCAAAAGACCAACACGCCCGCCGCTTTCAACCATGAACCACCCGATCAGGGTCAAGGCTTCGGCGGCAGCGACTGACAGAAACGCCCGCTGGATGCCCCAGAACATCGGTGCACGAAAATCCGCAACCAACAGGGCGACGCGGTCCTGTTCCTCCTGAAACTGCCGGATATGCATACGCCCCGTGCGGGCGGTTGTTCCGCGATCCAAATGACGAATGTCATCCCCGTCCACATATTCGCGTACATCTGCAACCTCGACGCCTTGCCCGCGCTTTCGGGTCAGAAATCCTCCGGGCAGGGCCGTCATTGTCGGGTTGCCACGGTCGGTCAATGCGATATGCCGCAATGCAATCAAGGCCTCGGTCGTCAGGCGAACCCCCGCATGTGCCAGCACCCCCGTCACAGCGGCTCCACCGCATTCAGAATGTCGGCCACCAACTCGCGCGGCTTTTTCCCATCTGCAACGGCTCTCCAGGTCAGCACCATGCGGTGGGCCAGCGCATCGGGTGCAACAGCGGCGACATCTTCAGGCAGGGCGAAATCCCGGCCCCGCAGATAGGCGCGCGCGCGCGATGCCGAGGCCAGGGCCAATGACCCGCGCGGCGAGACTGCGTGTTCAATATATTCGGAAAACGGACCTTCACGGGTCGCAAGCACAAGCCGTACGATATAGTCCCGCAATTCTGGCGCGACGTGAACCGACTGGGCTTCGGCACGGGCAATCTTCAGCTCCTCAAGCGTCATCCGCTGCGCGTCCGGAGGCCCATTCCGGGTTTCGGCGATGACCAGATCAAGGATCTCACGTTCCGTTTCCAGATCCGGCAATGTCAGTATGACATGCAGCAGAAACCTGTCCAACTGCGCCTCGGGCAAGGGAAAGGTTCCATCATGTTCAATGGGGTTCTGGGTCGCCACAACCAGAAAGGGATCCGGCAGGGCGTATGTTTCATTACCAACCGTAACCTGATGTTCTGCCATGGCCTCCAACAAGGCAGACTGCACCTTTGGCGGCGCGCGGTTGATCTCGTCAACCAGCACCAGCGTGTGAAACACCGGCCCCGGAACAAACTCAAAGCGGCCTTCCTGAGGCTGGTAGACTGGCGTTCCGGTCAGATCAGAGGGCATCAGGTCAGGTGTGCATTGAATACGGGCAAAGCCGCCTTCGACAGCGTTTGACAGCCATTTGACCGCCCGTGTCTTCGCCAGCCCGGGCGGACCTTCTACAAGAAGATGGCCACCTTCCAGCAGCGCGATCAAAAGAGAGTCCACCAGATGCGCGTGACCGATAAGCCCCTGCGACAGATACGCGGACAATCCCGCAATGGCGCGTGGCGGGTTTTCAGGCCTCGTATCCATATGTCCTCCCATAGCCTCTGAGGGCGCGTTGCCTGCGCTCAGGCTACCCGGAGTCACCCGCCCGACAAAACACGTCAGATGGTATTACCTGGCCACACGAACCGAATTGGTGCAGCCTTCATCAAAAAGGGCTGCAAATCTGGGATTGGCGAGGGTTTCGTCCGCCTGCGCCCACAGCCGGTCATATTGGGCATCAATGTATTCGATAAAGCCGGGGTCTATGGTTTGATCCACCGGGGATTGCGCGACAGCATGCATCATGAAGACGTCAAACGCACAAAGACCGCTTGGGTTCGAATCCAGCAATGCGCGCATGAAGTCGTGCGAACTCCAAGGCAGGCGCTGCAAGTTTACCGGCGTTTCCTGCAATTTCGACAAAAACCCTGACGACTTGTCATATAGCAGGATGTCCATGCCGAAGGTGAAGGACTGAAACAGCTCTTCCAGCAGGATCGATTTGTGAAAATCCCTTTCCAGCTTGCTGGGCCGATCATGCGCCGGTTGTTTGACCACGATATGGGTCCCCTGCCCCCGATGACCAAAAAAGGTCTGTGCCATCGCCGGTGATGTCACCACATAGTTTCGACCCGCAGGCAAACCAAGCTGGTGGAGTTCGCTGAGCCAGTCGATATCTGACGAAAGGTCCCGATTGGGAGGGTACCCGGAATACAATCGCAAAACCACGGTTCGACCGGTTCCGCAATCGCGCGCAGATGGGCCTGCGTAGCGCATGGGTGTCGGGTGGCCGAAGCTGTGTTTCAGCAACGCCCGAAAGGTATCCAGAACGACAAGCGTTTGCGGATGCGGTTTTTCGCCGACCAGGCACAAGGCTGCACCGGCCTGATCGCGGCCATTGATGTGAACGGGGATCGCCATGTCACGCCCCAGCATCGTGGACCGCAGTTCATACCCCCATCCTCTCTGTGCAAGTTCGATATAATCGCTCTTCTCTGCACAAAGCGCGCCTGCAAAAGCGACAATCGCCAATACTTGCAACAACAGATAGCGCATTCAGCCCCTCTCAATGTGACGCGCATTCTATCTGGGATACGGGTCTCTCGCAAAATTTCTTGAGACCCGCCTTGATGGTAATGGCGATCCGTTAAGCCCGCCAGCTGAGCAACCTGCTGAACCGGGCAGAGCGGCCGGACGAGTATTGAACATTGCCGGCCATGTCGATCAGGTCCATTCCCGCAAGGACAGATATTTTAGTATCGATGGACTTAGACCATAGCATTGGCTCTGCCAGACATTTGTTAAACCGATGGCCTTGCTCAACAATGCTATCAGGAAATTTCAACCTTACGTTTTCAATTGGGACCGAAAGCCACCCGCACGTTAAACTCAGACGCATCAACCGCCAAAGCTTTGCAACAGAGCCCCCGTCACAGGGCAATTTTTCACATGAGCGATGGGGTCGCGGATATTGCGAAGGAGTGTTTCGGTGATCACGGTTGGGTCTTTCTGCTATGACGGCGCTTTGCGGGTAATGGCCTCGGCCATTTCCGCCAGCGCGATATGGGTGGTGTCCTTGATGCCGTCCACATGGGGGTCGATGATCCCATCGGCAGAATTGATCAGCCCGTTGGCGGTCATGACCTTCAACAGGCGGGCTTCCATCGCTGGGGTGTGGATCAGGCGGGCGTCGCCTGTGCGCATGGCCATGGCCGCGCAAATCGCTGTGCAGCCCCAATTCGAAACCGCAGCGGTCATCAGGATATCGGCGCCAGAGGTCGCGCCGATCCCACCGCCGCATGCGCAATCGCCGGGGGCAGCAAAAGGAACGGCGGTTTTCACGATATCGGCGACCAGCCCCATGCCGATCTCGTTGCCGCCATCACCCACAGCCAGCGTCGGGATACCTCGCGCCATGGCAGCATCGAACAGCATGTCGATGCGCGCCCGGCCTAAGCCGTAGTCGCGCCCACGCATGTTGTAATAAATGCCGTTTTCGTTGCGCCCCACGCGTTCGGTCGAGACCATGATATCGGGCTTGAGCTGATTCAGCATCTTGGCCGCCGCAACAGCGCCCTCGGCATCTGTCACCGGATACGACAGCAAGGTTGCGCAGGCCATTGAGCCATCCGCACTGGCCTTGCGCGTCGTCTCAAGATCCACGATCGCGACGCCACAGGCCTGCAAGGTAGCAGCCATGGGCGGGATCAGCGTTTCCTCAATCACCAATACGCAGGTTGCTTTTCGGGCGAGCCAAAGCGCGCGAATGAGGGCCGCCGCCCCGGATGGGCCATCGTTTTCGCCCAAAGCCGGAGACAGCCACGCCCGCGACACGGAACCCGTGGTGACAATTGCCGTCCCACTTTCGGGCATGGCAAGCAGCAAATCCGCCGCGGCGCCGCACAACGCTTGGCCCGCCAAGGCGCGCGAGGCGTCATAGAGCGGCTCGATCCCCCGGTTGCCGAGGTCGAGGTTCACCAGCCGGTCCAGCCTGTCATCATACTTTGCGAATTCGCTCATGACTCGTCTCCGAACAAAACCGCCGTGAACCACGCGTCATCGTCAAGCCTGTGCGACACTTCTTCTGTGGCCGCGTCCAGCGCCGACACCAAAGCGGCAACCCCACCCACGGCGGTCACAGCTCCGGCGGTCGGTTTCAGGCGCAGCGAAACCCTTCCGCCCGGCGCGCCATGGGTGTTCACGGTCAAAACGCTGTGCTCTTTCAGCAATAGCATACCGATGGCCGCTGTCGCCTCTGCCGGGACAATGTCGGTCTTGTCGCGTCCTGCCAGTGACAGCACCCGCGCTAACACGTCCTCTTCATCCAGCATCGGCCCCAGATCAGACCGCTGCACAACCTCTGCACCCCATGCCCCGGCCAGCGCTTCTGCAATGGACGCGCCGTCGCTTGCCTCGATTCGCAGATCTTCCGGGTCAAAGGCCTGCAGGCTGCGCATTGCGCCGGCCGCTATGGGTGCGCGTGCCTCCTGGCCCAGTTCCGACGCCTTGGCAAGCGTGGCCAGTACCGGCGCGGACGCCCCACAAAGGATGCCCGCGCGCGGGCCGCATAGGCCCGCCTTATCCGCATTCGTGATGGCTATGTCCGCTCCCATGGAAAGGCTCAGCGCTCCGCCATGCAGCACCGGGCGCAGACGCGCGCCATAAGCTTCGTCCATGAACACGGTGGCGCCAGCGGCCCGCCCCTCAGCTATGGCGCGGCTCGTCTCAGCGTCCGGCAATCGCGCCAACGTGCTTGTGACAGTCGTGATCACCACCAATGCGGGCGCGTGCGTGGTTATCGCTGGCCCTGGGTCCGCCGATCCTTCGATTTCCACAAGCTCAACGCCCGCCAGCCGACATCCGCGCACAACCGATGCGTGGCTGCGGTCCTTATCGGGCACCACGGAGACCACGGGTCGCCCATCGCATAGCGCCAATATGGCCGCCACAATACCTGCACTTGTGCGGTTGGTGACAGCGACCGTATCCCCGCCCCCAAAATGCGCGATGGCAGCCTGGGTCAGTTCCGCTGAAAACAGGCCCGGTCCCACCCATTCTTCGCAATAGGTCGACAGATCATCCGGTTTCAGCGGAAAGTAACGCGGGTTACCTGTAAAAATCCCAATTCCGTCAGCCCCGCGCGTTTCCAAGACCTCTGCCGCAACCGCTTGCGCATGGCGCAGCCGGCGGATTTCGGCTGCGCTGGAGGACAAATATCGCCCCCGCGCATAGCCGACCGAAGCGTCAATCGTGTTCCCGAACCGGTCTGTTTCCATGCCTACAGCGCCACGGTCACGCACTTACGATAGGTATAGGCCTCAAGCGCGCCTTCGATAGAATATTCGCTGCCCATTCCGGATTGCTTAATCCCGCCGTAAGACATGCCGGGGATTTGCCCGCCACCCTGATTGACCTGCACCCAGCCGGCCTCAAGCGCGCGGGTCATGCGGATGACGGTGCTCATGTCGTAGCTGAAAATGAACGCCGCCAGCCCGTAATGCGTGTCGTTGGCCTGCGCGATCATATCGGCCTCATCCTCCCACGGGATTGCGACCAGGACAGGGCCAAACACTTCTTCGCGGGCAATCCGCCAAGAATTGTCTAGCCCCGTCAGGATTGTGGGGATCGGATGAAACCCATTGTCTGTTGCCTTTGGCGTTTCGCCTGTCAGGAATGTGGCGCCTTGCTCTTCGGCCTCAGCGACATAGGCACAAATCTCAGAGTAGCGTTCTTCATTCACCACGGCCCCGATGTCGCTGTCTTCATCCAGCGCATCGCCGATTTTCATCGCAGCAGCCTTTTCTGCGACCAAAGGCATCAGGTCATCCCAGACAGATTTATGCACAAACAGGCGAGATCCGGCTGTGCAGCTTTGCCCCTGACGTGCAAATCGCATGGCATTGACCACACCTTGCGCCGTGGCGTCGATACGCTCTGGTGCGCAAGCGTCGGGAAAGATGATGCAGGGGCTTTTGCCCCCCAGTTCAAGCGTTACATTGGCCACCCGACCCGCCACGGAATGAGCCACCAGTTTGCCCACTTCGGACGATCCGGTGAACGACACTTTCGCGATACCGGGATGATTGACCAGCGCCGCGCCGGCCTCTTCCCCAAGCCCGGTGACCACGTTTAAGACACCTGGTGGAAAGATGTCGGCAGCCAGCTCAACCAGCCTCAGAACGGCGAGTGGCGCATCTTCGGCAGGTTTCAGGACGATGCAGTTGCCCGTGGCCAGCGCCATGGAAATCTTCACCGCGCCTAATTGCAAGGGCGAGTTCCATGGGATGATCGAGCCGACAACGCCCAATGGCTCGCGCGTGGAATACGACATGAGCCCGGGGCCAAAGGGCAGCGTCTCGCCCTTTTGCTCACCCGCAACACCGCCATAATACTTGAGCACTCCAGCCGCGCCCATCGCTTCGCCCCGGGATTGTGTGCGGACCGCATTGCCACTTTCGGCGGCCAGAACGCGGGCGACCTCTTCGGCATGTGTAGTCAGGCGGTTGCCCAGCTCGGTCAGCATTGCGCCGCGTTCTGCGGCGGGTCGCGCGGCCCAGTCCCGGCGCGCCCGTTCAGCGGCGGCAACGGCAAGGCTTATTTCTACTTTGGTCCCCCGGCCAATCTCGCAGATCGTTTCGCGCCGCGAGGGGTTTTCAACTGCCAGCATCTCTCCGCTTGCGGGCCAATGCCATTGCCCGTCTATGAAGGACCCGGCCAACCCATCTGTGGGCAAGGTATAATCCAGAATTGCCATATGTTATTCCTTCTGGTGCTCGGGCAACGCCCGAAGCGTGGTGTAAAAGGCCGAGAAGTCGCGGTCGCCGCGCGTTTCGGCAAATTTTGTAAAGGCTTTGGCCGCCTCGGCCCCGAAAGGCGTGGGCTGTCCGCTCGACTTTGCCGCCGCCTGAGCAAGTTGCAAATCCTTTGCCATCAGGCGCACTGCAAAGCCGGGGTCAAAGTTGTTGGACGATGGGGCGTCGGGAACCACACCGGGTATCGGGCAGCGGTTTTCAAGCGTCCAGCTTTGCGCCGCGGCCCCCGCGCACAACGCATAGAATTTGTCGAGATCGAGGTCCAAGGCGTCGGCAAGCGCAAATCCTTCCATCACCGCCATCGCGGTAATACCGCAGATCATGTTGTGACTGGCCTTCGCGGCCTGCCCCGTTCCGGGTCCACCGAAATGGGTAATTTTGGAGCCCATTGCCAGCAGGATTGGTTGCGCCCGTTCGACATTCGCCGCATCTCCGCCGACCATGAAGCTAAGTGTCCCGGCCTCGGCCCCAGCAGGGCCGCCGGAAACGGGCGCGTCTAGCATTGCCAACCCATGAGACATCGCCTCAAGGGCGAGCGCATGCGCCGTGTTCACATCAATGCTCGAACAATCGATCACCAGCGCGCCGGGTTTGGCAGCCGCTCGGATCAGTGTCTCATGAACGCGCGCGACGTGATCGGCTTCTGGCAGCATGGTGATAATGACCTCTGCCGCTGCGATGGTATCCGACGACGGCGCGATCGCACCGACAAACGCTTCACGCATTTCGGGGCTGATATCCATGCCCGTTACGTCATGGCTTGCGTCCCGCAGAACTTGCGCCATCGGACGGCCCATCGTGCCCAAGCCAATAAACGCAATCCTCGCCATGTTCACCCCGCCGAAGTCGTAGAACGTCAAATGCTGGTTTGTAGTATTGCGCAGGAAAAGCCGACGTTTGCATGAAAGATTCTGGTCTGAGTGCGCGAATTTTCGAATTGCCATTGCGTGAGTTTGCGCAATCCTTGCGTAGATTGTTCTTCTAAGGACCGCCCGATGGCCCGCAGAACCCGCTCAAAAACCGACAGTTGCGCGCCCCGCATCACTCCGCCTCCACAGGGTGGGCGGTTTGCGCCACTGGATGCTGCTGCGGTAGATCGGATCGTGCAGGCCGCGTTTGATATCCTTGCGCAGACCGGGATCGCAGAATGCCCCGACGCCATCGCAGAACAATTCGTCAATGCCGGGGCAACCAGACGTTCGGATGGGCGGGTCTGCTTTTCGCAATCGATGGTGGAAACCGCCATTGCGCGGGCGGCGAGGCGCGTCAATCTACCAGGGTTTGTGGAGGATATGGGCCTGACCGTTGGCGGCGGCCGTGTGCATATCGGAACAGGCGGAGCGGCGACAGAGGTTCTGGACAGCGCCACCGGCGAGTTTCGCGGTGCCCAGCTGTACGATCTCTACGATCTTATGCAGTTGGTGGGACGATTGCCGAACATCCACTACGGTTTGCGCCCGGTGATTGCACGGGACATGGACCAGCCCTTGCTGCTGGACCTCAACACCGGGTTTGCCTGTCTCAGGGCCTGCCCCAAACCCATCGGGATCAGCTTTGACAGCGCCGCGCATCTGGATCCGGTTATCGCCATGTTCGATATGGCCCTGGGCCACGAGGGCGCCTTTCGAGCGCAACCCTTCTGTTTCGGCGTGATCGTGCATGCGGTCTCGCCGCTGCGCTTTGCGCCCGAAGGGTTAGAGATTATGCAACGGGCCATGGCCCACAGAATGCCGCTGCAGATCTGCACCGCGGCGCAGGCGGGGGCAACCAGCCCTGTCACTTTGGCGGGCGCGCTGGCGCAGGGTCTTGCGGAAACGCTGGCTGGGTTGATGGTCGTCGACGCCCTCGAGCCGGGGTATCCCTGCATCTTTGCGTTCATGCCATTCATTTCCGATTTGCGCACCGGTGCAATGACAGGTGGATCAGGCGAAGCTGCCGTCGCCGCCGCTGCCGCCGCGCAATTGCTGTTGCATCTAGGCTTGCCGTCAACCGCTTCTGCGGGAATGACCGATGCCAAAACCCCCGATGCGCAGGCGGGGTATGAAAAAGGGTACACGGTGGCTCTTGCAGCGCAAGCCGGGGCAGACATGATCAACCTGTCTGTTGGCATGCTCGGGTCCATCATGGCCGCCTCGCGCGAGGCATTGGTGATCGACGATGACATGTGTGGCGCGATCCTACGGTCGGTTCGCGGGGTCGAGTTGACCGAAACCGCGATCGACCTCAGCCGGATCGAAGCCGTGGCGACCGGCGAAGGGCATTACCTGGGCGAGGCGCAGACACTGGAACTCATGAAATCCGAATACACTTATCCGAGCCTCGGCAACCGGCAGAGTATTTCGGATTGGAAAGATGCCGGGTCGCGCACGATCTGGGATGTCGCTGTTGATCGCAGCGCCGAGATGTTGCGCGAGCAACCAACCCATTTGCCCAAGGACCGGGAGGCCGCGATACGCGCCGCTTTCGATATCCGATTGCCCGAAGGAAAATAGCCCCATGAAAGACACTGCCCGCGTTGTTGTGATTGGCGGGGGGGCCGTTGGCACCTCAATCCTGTATCATCTCGCTTTGGCCGGCGTAACTGATACGCTTCTACTTGAGCGCAACGAACTGACCTCCGGCTCGACCTGGCACGCAGCGGGCAACATCCCGACCTACGCGACTTCATGGCTGGGAATGCGAGCAGGAAACTACGGCTGGTCAATCTATAAAGATCTGGCCGAAAAGGTGGGCAGCGCGATCACCTATCGTCATACCTCGGCGTTCTGGCCTGCCCATACGCCGGAACGGATGGACCTGTTCCGCCATCTGTGCGGAATTTCAGAAAGCGCAGGCTTCGATCTGCAGATGCTGAGCCCGTCCGAGATGGACAAGATGCACCCGTTCTGGCACCCGGACAAATCCGTTCTGGGCGGCATTCTGGACCCTTACGAAGGTGACATTGACCCCAGCCAGCTAACGCAAGCGCTGGCCAAGGGCGCGCGGGATCTGGGCGCGCAGGTGGAACGGTTTGCGCCCGTGAAAGCCATTGACCGCAAGGCGTCAGGGGAATGGCTGGTCACTTGTGCGAAAGGCACAGTGAAGGCAGAGATCGTCATCAACGCAGGTGGCTTCTACGGCCGCAAAATCTCCGAGATGGCAGGATTGCCTGCCCCGGTGGTCACGCTCGAGCACCAGTATCTTGTGACCGAACCGCTCAAAGCGTTGGAGGATCATGCCGGTCTTTTCCCACTGGTGCGTGACCCCGATATCCGCTTCTATCTGCGCCGCGAACGCAACGCTTTCCTTGTTGGTTCCTACGCCCATGATGGTCGCCCCGCGTGGGAGGAGGACGGCCCGCCGGATGACTTTGCGCATCAGCTTTTCCCTGACAGTGTTGAGGATATTCTGGATGTGCTGGAGGCGACGATGGTCCATGTGCCGCTGCTTGGCGAAGCGGGCGCGCAGCGGTTTGTCAACGGCCCCATCGCCTATGCCCCAGATGCCCTGCCGCTGGTCGGTCCGGCGGCGGGTGCGCCGAATTTCTATCAAGCGACTGGCGTGCAGGTTGGCATCACCCATTCGGCCGCTATCGGCAAAGCGATGGCCGAATGGATCACCGAAGGCGAAACAGAATGGGACCTCAGTGCGTGGGATCCGCGCCGCTTTGGCGATTGGACCACGCAGGACTATGCCCATTCCCGTGCCTCGCAACACTATGATCTGCAATATGCCATTCCATTTCCGCATCGGAACATGCAGCGTGGCCGCCCGGTGCTATGTACCCCGCTCTATGAACGCCTGAAGGATCAGGGCGCCGTCATGGGCCAGATCGCCGGGTGGGAGCGCGCCTTCTGGTTCGAAACCGATGCGATCAAGGACAATGGCGATGCCGACCTGTCCTTCCACCACGAACCCTGGCAGGACGCTGTCGCGCAAGAATGCAAAACCGTGGCAAGAAGCGTCGGCGTCATGGATCACGGCGGTTTCACCAAATACGATCTGCGCGGCCCCGGCGCTGAGGCGTTCCTATCCAGCGTCCTGTGCGGCGGTGTTCCGAAACCGGGACGCGTCCGGCTCAGCTATATGCTGACCCCCAAGGGGCACATCTGGTCAGAAGCCACCGTTGCGCGACTGGCGAGTGACAGGTTCCTTCTATGTGGCCCGACCCTGGCCGATCTGCGAGACTTTGACTGGCTGAACGCCCACCTACCAGCAGAGGGCGTCACACTAAGCCGCGGCTACAAACACGATGCCGCTTTGATGGTCATGGGCCCCAAATCGCGAGAGGTGCTTGCCCCGCTGACCGATGCAGACCTCTCTGCCGCTGCTGCCCCGTGGCTATCAGTGGCCGAGATCACGCTGGCCGGCTTTCCTGTCACCGCGATGCGCGTATCATACGTCGGTGAGCTGGGTTGGGAGTTGCATCTGGCCTCCGAGCACCTTGTGGCGGTCCACGACACGATCATGACGCGCGTGAACGAGGTTGGCGGCTGCCAGTTCGGCTCCTACGCGCTGAACGCGATGCGGATCGAAAAAGGTTATCACGGATGGGGTTCGGATTTCGGCACGGAATATACGCTTTACGATGCGGGTCTGGACCGGTTTGCCAATATGAAAAAGGGGGAGTTCATCGGACGCGACGCGGTCGAGCGGCAGTCTGACGAGGAGGCCAACTGGGAATGGATCGGGCTGGAAATCAGTGACGACAGCCCCGAACCGCTTGCCTCTGATCCGATCCTGAAGGATGGCGAATGGATCGGGTACGTGACCTCAGCCAGCCAAGGCTATCGCACCGGAACACATTGTGTTCTGGCTTATATCAAGCGCGGATCACTGGGTATGGGGGCCGATTGCACGGTGCGTGTGCTTGGCCAGCCCCGCAACGCTCGGCGGCATAATCCCCATGTCTATGACCCGGACAATCTGAAAATGAAGGCCTGAACGACTAAAGGCGTCTGTATGAATAGGCACCTTTTTCTTTTGTCTGAAACTCAATTGGGCCGATGCGACGAAATTGCTGATTTCTTACCGTATTGGCCGCGTTCTGGATGAGCCCCAGGCGCGCCCTTTCACCTCGGCCCGGACATAGTCCAAGGCGGCTTTCAGGATCGCAGTTGCCTCGTCGATCTAATCTTCGTTGATAATCAACGGCGGCAAAAAACTAATCCGATCGGGCGGGACGGACCGTAAGTGCAGCCCCGCGTGTGGGCGCGATCCTGCACCATTGTCCCCACCTTCAGCGCCGGATCCCACAGCGCACGCGTCCCTTTGCCCTGCACCAGTTGAATACCGCAAAACAGACCGATCCCGCGCACATGACCGATCAGATCTATGTCGCCATAGATTTTCAGCGCCTCCAACGCGACGGCGGCACCGACAAGGTGACCAACATAGGTGAACTCGTGGCCCAACACGCTGGATGCGTCTGAGCTCAGCATCAGACCGTCAAAGAAATCCTGCCGGAACATGATCACCGATATCGGGAAAAACGCAGCGGTCAGCGCCTTGGCGCAGGTGGTGCTATCAGGGGTTAGATCGAAGGCCCCTACGCCCCAGTAATGCCCGGTGCGGCCAAAGCCGCAAACGGTCTCGTCCACATGGAAATGAATGTCATACTTCCGGATCACGGTCTGCATCGCATGCCACTTTCCCTTTGGCGGGCGGATCGCGCCGCCGCCGGATTGCATCGGCTCAGCAAAGAAACGCGGCGATTGTGTCTGGTCCCGCCTCCAGCACGGTGGCTTCGAACTCGGCCGCCATTCGGGCAGAGAATTCCTCCTCGGTTTCACTGGCCTCGGCATTTAAATAGTAGTTCGACGTCGACAGCTTGAGAAAATCATGTATCGGCAGACCAAAGCCCGCATGAATGTGAGGCTGGCCGGACAGAGCACCGCTGCTTTCGACGTTAGTGCGCGCGCCAAATCCGCGGCTCTTGGATGGGACCTCCCGTAAAATGTCGGCGCGAAAGGCAATTCCTGAATCTGATCCATGGCCGCCCGCGCCAGCCGGTCGTCATGATTACCCAATGACACGCATCCCAACCCGAAAAAGCCGTCTATGATGCTTTGCCCATCATCCGTTTCAATCCGGACCCCTTGGCCGCGCGTCACCATCGCGTTGGGGCCATCTCGCTGGTGCAGGCGGGCGTTCGTCTGTCCATGCACATGGAACTGACGGTCCCAAGCGCGGGGTGAATCGACGTCTGCGAGCTTGTCCATATGGATCTTGATCATCTGTGCCGGGCGTATTCTTGGCGAAAAAATATTGAGCAACACTCGCGTTAATCGTAGGTTTTCATGAACAACTTTCATGCAGAGATCAGTATGGAAAATCCGCGACTAGACATCCGCCACCTGCAGATGATCCGCGCCATTGGGAAAACCGGTCGCGTCGTTGACGCGGCCGATGAGTTGGGCCTGACACCGTCAGCGCTGTCCCACAGAATCCGCGAAGCAGAACGCAGGCTGGGTGTGCCCCTGTTTGAACGCATGCACAAGCGTTTGCGCATGACGGCTGCCGCCGAGTATCTTGCCCGATTCAGCGACAAGTTTCTGAGCGAGATGTATGTGATCGAAGATGAAGTGCGTCGGATGAATGCGGGCATTGATCACGTCGTGCGCATCGCGGTGGAAAACTACAGCGCCTATCACTGGTTCCCCGCGTTTCTGCAAATGTTTCGCGCTAAACACCCAGCGATCGATATTCAGATAATGGCTGGTTGCCGTCGTGACATGGTCACGTCGCTTCTGGACCGTCAGATTGACTTGGCCATCGTCGCCGGAGAGTCGAGCCATGCAGCGACGCGGTCATTGCATCTCTTTCAGGATCCTCTTGTATTCGTGTGCGCGCCAGAACACCCGCTGGCCGGGGCTGCATCGGTATCTGCACGTGATATCGAAGGGCAACGGTTTATCACATTCACCAAGATCCCCGAGCCTGATCAAGAATTTGCAAGGCTGTTTCGTGCAGAACGTCGCTATCCCAACTGGACTGCAGCCGTCGAGTTGCCCGAAGCCATTGTCGAATTGGTTGCTGCCAACCAAGGTACAAGCATTCTGGCGCAATGGGCCGTCGCGCCACATGTGGCGTCCAAGCGTATCGTGGCAATACCGCTTGGCCCCGATCCGGTGCTCATGAATTGGAGTTGCAAGTTCCGCACAGACGAGCCTGAGGATGGGCCGGTGCTCCGCGTCGCGCATGCGCTTCAGGACTGGGAAATCGCTGGAAGGGCGTCTTGCCCCCCTACTGTGTCTTCGACAAGGATCAGCGCGTCACCCATGCCGCAATCACCGAGAACAAGCGCCTCAGTT
This sequence comes from Ruegeria sp. AL12, assembly GCF_056540885.1. NCBI lineage: Bacteria > Pseudomonadati > Pseudomonadota > Alphaproteobacteria > Rhodobacterales > Roseobacteraceae > Ruegeria > Ruegeria sp. AL12. The sequence continues at coordinate 436,870 of NZ_JBQFXN010000002.1, forward strand.
CCGTCCCGGAGTTCATCGAAGAAGAACAGGACAAAGCGCCACTGAAGAAACGATGTGCTGGCAAACAACGCTCAAGATACAAGCCAAACCGTCATCGCAATGACGGTTGAATCTCATTGGCTGATCGTAAGCGCATCAACAACCGCAAAGCCAGGAGGGGCTACGATTTATGAAGCCTCTGCACTGTCAGGCTTTGCTGCCGCCGCGCACTATGGTGATATTTGCACTTCGCAGAACCAACGACGTTTCTACTTGATTGCAACCAGTGCCGAGACATTGAAAACCTGAAATACTGCTAACAATGGTTGGAGGAAACCACTTGCGCTGCATTGATTAAGATTTACGCCAGTGCCGTGTCATGAAGATTTCTTTGTTCCATGTAACAATCAGTTCAGCATCCACCGTCGTATGCCCGAGCGATGAACACGCAGTCAAAGAAACTGAAACCTCGGCGGTTCCGTCAGGTCGTTCAAAAATCATTTTGTGATCAACGTTTGTCTCCTGCTCGACGACATCCGAGGTCTTCAATCTATGCACCATGCCTGTTTCGTAGCTAAAAACAGTACCCATCTGAGGGAATGCAGTCTTCACCAGTGGTTGGCGCCAGCCCATCTCGATACAGTTGTCACGGGTTTTATTCCAACGTGTCAGCCTGTCAGCAGCAGAAGTGAAATGCGATTTCTCTTCTGGCAAATCTTCTGCAGGCGGAAGAGGTTCGCTTAAGTCGGAAGGCTTATTGGCCATCAAAGGAAGAACAAATTCTCCATCATCCAGACTCAAGTCACCTTTCGGTGCCGCCGCGTGAATGAGCGGCCAGTAAGACGAAGAGAACGCTAGTCGGATGCGATGTCCTTTGCGGATGCGGTAGGCGGTTGAGTGAAAACGGATGTCTGCGTTAAATGCGTCGGATTTTGCAGAGGGCGAAATGCGATCCAGGTTCTCATCCAGCGACAGATTCCTGACGCCATAGGTTATACGTGCCGACACGCCGTCAGAATTTACATCACTGAGTCTTGCGATAATCTGATTTGGTTTGTCTTTCGTTTCTCCATGTAACCTCAAAACGACCGACCCATAGATTATCAGATCCTCTGTAAGAGGCGCTGTTTCGAAAACCAAAGAACGGGAATCATCAAAGTTTTGATCAAGGGGTAAACCGCCGGTTCGGCCAAAATACCCTGTATCCCCTGCGCTTTGCCCCACCGTCGGATCTGCTGGAACGATCCACCGCTCGTGGTTGGTATTGGATTTTAGTGAAGACAGGGAAATTTCCTGAACTTTTGTTTCTTGGATCGTTGGGCCACTTTCTATCCATTTCCCTGTGGCCATGGATAAATAATCCTTCGGATCAACGTATTCGCGTAACCAAACCCGAAGCTGCGGCCAGTTTGGCGTTTGCGACGTGTCTGACTTCAGCCAGTGATCCCACCAATCCAGAGCCAGTTTCTGAAACCCGACGGCGGGTCCGGGCGACCCTTGATCTGGATAGTGGTGACCCCAAGGGCCGACCACCCCCCAAACCCGGGTGGGTCGCGCATCAACCAGAGACATTACCGAATTGGAATAGCGATCGCTCCACCCTCCAATAGCCAGAACCGGGACAGAAAGTGCATCTGCTTGATGAATGACAGAACCGTGTCGCCAGTATTGCCCCCTACCATCCTCGCGCAGCCAGTTTTCCAATGGAAACGTAAGGTTCTCAATTCTCTCTTTCCACAGCGCTTTCCAATCTGTCCCGACATTTGCCGTTGGAGGCGAGGCCAGAATAGCCGGAAGCGTCGCACCCCATTCGAACGTATCCGACAAAACGCAACCGCCCATATAGTGGATGTCATCCTCAAAACGGTCATGGGTTGCGCAAACAGCGATCGCCGCCTTCAGCGCATCGGGCGCATTCACACTGGCCTGCAACGATGCCGTACCGCCCCAGGACGTGCCGAACATTCCCACACGGCCATTGCACCAAGGTTGCGCAGCCAGCCACTTGATCACTTGTCGCGCATCGTCCAATTCAGCCTGCGCATACATATCCGGCATGTGCCCTTCGCTGTCGCCCGAGCCCCGCATGTCAACCCGAATGCAGGCGTAGCCGTGGGCTGCAAAGTAGGGGTGGTTCCTTTCATCTCGCGCGCGCACCATGTCGGTTTTGCGGTACGGGATGTATTCCAAAATGGCAGGAACAGGCATCTGTGTTACCGGGCGCCACAGACGGCCTGCCAAACGTACGCCATCAGGCATTTCGATCCATAGATGGTCTGTCTCTGACACTTTGAAGGGATGATCGGTTTGATCGGTCATTTTGATCCGCCGCGTGGAATCCATGTCTGCCTCACTTCTGCAAATCCAGATCGAACATGCAATAGTTTCGTGCTATTCGTCCAAAAATAGAATTTGACTTTAAAATTCTAGTCTGCTTTCAATTTGGATAGAGTTTAACCACTCCACTCATTTTTCGGAGACCCGCATGTCATCTGACAAAGTTGTCGCCTTGCCATCCGCTATTTCTTCGCTGGGCAGCGAGGTTCGGCAATTACGCAAAGCCCGTCAGCTTACGCTGAAGCAACTGAGCGAAGAAGCGGGCATCTCCCTCAGCCACGTGTCGGCGATTGAGCGCGGGGTATCCAAGCCTTCTGTTGACGTATTGCAAACTATCGCCAGCGCACTCAGCGTCACGCCAGATTGGTTCTTTGCCCGCCGCGCTGGGGCGGGTCCAATGGAACAGGCTTTTGTTGTGCGCGCCCAGAACCGTCGAGCCCTGAATACCCTGTACGGTCAGGACGTGGCAGAGCTGGGCTATACCGATCATCTGCTGTCCAGCTCGATCGGAGGACAATTCTATATGGGCATGGCGGTCTACGCACCACATTCAGAACGCCCGGACGACCCTTTGCAAAAACACGAAGGCGAAGAGCACGGGCTGGTTTTGGAAGGCGAGCTGGAGATGCAGATCGGGGATGAGTTCATCACCCTGCGCGCCGGGGACAGCTACAGCTTTGACGCACGCATCCCGCACCATGCCCGCAACCGCACCGATCAGGTCTGTCGGTTGATCTGGGCCGTCTCACCTGTCGTCATTCCCAAGGATGTCGTCGCAACGCAGCCTTCTAACCGGGAAACGTCCTCATGAGCAGCGACGCCCTGTTGCAACCCTATCAACTGAAGCACCTGACCCTGAAAAACAGGATCATGACCACCAGTCATGAACCCGCCTATCCCGAAGACGGAATGCCTAAGGAACGCTATCGCGCCTATCACGAAATGCGCGCGAAAGCCGGCGTTGCGATGACGATGACCGCTGGCTCTGCCACCGTCAGCCGTGACAGCCCCCCGGTGTTCAACAACATCCTCGCCTACAAAGATGAGGTCGTGCGCTGGATGGGTGAATTGACGGATGCCTGCCACGCCCATGGCTGCGCCGTGATGATCCAGCTGACCCACCTGGGTCGGCGTACCGGTTGGAACAAAGGTGACTGGTTACCGTCAGTTTCTCCATCGCACTACCGGGAACCCGCGCATCGGGCCTTTCCGAAGAAGATGGAAGACTTCGACATCGAGCGGATCGTGACCGACTATGCCGATGCGGCCGAACGCATGCAGGCCGCCGGTTTGGACGGGATCGAGTTGCAGGCCTACGGGCATCTGCTGGACCAGTTCTGGTCGCCGCTGACCAACACGATGGACGCACCGTTCGGAGGTGATCTCGACAACCGACTGCGCTTTGGCTTCATGGTACTGGATGCGATCCGCGACCGTGTAGGACCAGAGTTCATTGTCGGCGTTCGCTATACTGCCGATGAGGTTGAAAAGGGCGGCATCACCGAGGAAGAAGGGCTCGAGATCGCGCGCAGGCTGCGCGACAGCGGTCAGGTGGATTTCCTGAATGTCATTCGCGGGCGCATTCACACCGACCCTGCCATGACGGACGTGATCCCTGTGCAGGGCATGAAAAGCGCGCCGCATCTGGATTTCGCCGGGCGGGTGCGGGCCGAAACGGGCATGCCGACCTTCCATGCTTCGCGCATCCCTGACGTGGCGACGGCGCGACATGCGGTGTCCTCGGGGCTTTTGGATATGGTGGGGATGACCCGCGCGCACATGGCCGATCCGATGATCGTGTCTAAAATCCAAGCCGGGCAAGAAGATGACATACGGCCTTGTGTCGGTGCCACCTACTGCCTCGACCGCATCTATCAGGCAGGCGAAGCGCTGTGCATCCACAACCCTGCCACCGGGCGTGAACTGACCATGCCGCATGTAATACCTGCGGCGGACACGCGCCGCCGGGCAGTCATCGTCGGCGCAGGTCCCGGTGGGTTGGAGGCCGCGCGCGTCGCCGCAGAACGCGGGCACGATGTCACCGTTCTGGAAGCCGCCCCCGAACCTGGTGGGCAGGTGCGCCTTACAGCACAATCCAAGCGCCGGGCCGAGATGATCGGGATCATCGATTGGCGCATGGCGCAATGTGCTGCGCGGGACGTTCAGTTTCAGTTCAACACATATGCCGAAGCCAGTGACGTGACCGCGCTGTCACCGGATTTGGTCGTGATTGCGACCGGGGGCCTGCCGAATTCAACGATCCTCGATTCGGGCAATGAGCTGGCGGTATCCGCCTGGGATATCCTATCCGGCGACGTGCAGCCGGGCGAAAACGTGCTGATCTATGACGATGCAGGAGATCACCCCGCCCTGATGGCCGCCGAGGTCATCGCCGCCTCCGGCGCACGGGTCGAAATCATGACCCGTGACCGCAGCTTCGCGCCCGAGGTTATGGCAATGAATCTGGTGCCCTATATGCGCTCTTTGCAGAAAACCGGAGCCAAGTTTACCGTCGCACGAACGCTGCAAGCGATCGAAAAATCAGGCAATCAGCTGCAAGCCCATATCGGCACAGACTATTCTGATCTGGTCGAAAAAAGGGAATATGATCAGGTGGTTGTCAATCAAGGCACGCAGCCTCTGGACGATCTCTATTTTGATCTTAAACCTCTGTCGCGCAATCGCGGAGCGGTGAATCAGGGTGCGCTTGTCTCCGGCACAGGCGACCTGTTTCCGCAACCCAATCCCAGCGCCAGATTTGACCTGTATCGCATCGGTGACGCCGTATCGGCACGCAACATTCACGCAGCAATCTACGACGCCCTGCGTATGGGCATCCAATGGTAGCAAGCGCAGGGAGGCAGCGCCAATACAGGAATTTTGAATAATTTTTCTTGCGGAGAAGAAAAACAAACGTAGGATTTCCGACATACCCAGCGAGCGTAGGGAGGATTCGTGAGCCAGGGCAAATCGAAAAAACAAACCCGCACCGCCAGCGAAGAGGGCCTTGCAGCCTTCGGTGCCGAGGTGCGCCAGCTGCGCAAAGCGCGCCAGATGACCCTGGCCGAGCTTGCGACCAGCAGCGGTGTTTCGATCAGCCATCTCAGCGCGATCGAGCGCGGAACCGTCAGCGCGTCTCTCAACAAGATCTCGCGCATTGCCGATGCTCTTGGCGTTCCTGAGGAATGGTTTTTCAACCACCGCCCCGGCTCTGGCCCGTTGGAGCGCGCCTATGTCGTGCGCCAGTCCAACCGACGAAACCTGAACATGCTGTATGACGAACCGGCCGAGCAATCCGGTTATGCCGATCAGTTACTGTCCAGCTCCATCGGCGGTGGGTTTTGTATGGGCGTCTCGGACTACCGCCCCTATTCCGAACAGGTCGTAGACCAATATTTCTCGCGCGATGGCGAGATGCACGGGGTCATTCTGGACGGTGAGCTGGAACTGGTGCTCGAGGACGAAACCGTAACCTTGCGCACCGGTGACAGTTTCAGCTTTCCCGGAGACATTCTTCACGTCCTGCGCAACGTATCCAATCAACCTGCGCGCATGATCTGGGTGAACTCACCCGTGATCATTCCAAGATTCTCAGCGCTCGGCGCTGATGAGCAACTGCCACAGTCACACAAGAAAAAGAACGGATAACGCCTGCTGGCACCTGAAGTCGCGGGCACGCCTGCCCGCAAGCAACCAAACCGGACAGATGCCCGGATACGAAGACAAACAGGGAGTAAGCAAATGAGTTCGATTTTCAAAGGGGACGTTTCCCGACGCTCCGTTCTGGCCGGTGCCGGTGCATTGGGCGCGGCCAGCCTCGCATTTCCCCATATGGCAGTTAGTGCAGATGGCTCAGTTCTGACCATCCGCTCCTATAGCGATTTGCAAGTGCTGGACCCGGCCTTCTGGCTGGCTCTGCCCGAGGCCGACATCATGCGGTCGATCTATGCCCCGCTGGTCTCAAACCAACAGGGCGATGAGTGGAACTGGCGGCCCGTTGCTGTTGAAAGCATCGAACAGCTGGACGATCTGACCATCGCCTTCAAACTGCGTGACAAGATCGGGTTCACGGATGGTTTTGGTCAGATGACCGCCGATGACGTGAAGTTCTCGATCGAGCGTATCGCTGACCCAGCGAATGAAAGCCCCTATGCGGGTGACTGGAGCGCGCTGAAAGAGGTCGAAGTAAAAGACACCCTTTCGGGCTTGATTCATCTGAAAAACAAATTCGTGCCGCTGTGGACAACCACGCTGCCGACCCCCGCCTCCTGTATCGTTTCGCGCAAAGCGGTCGAGGAAATCGGCGGAAAGATCGGGTCAGAGCCTGTGGCGCAATCCGGCCAGTACATTCTGACCGAATGGGTTCCCAAGCAGAAAACCGTTCTAAAGCGCAACCCGGATTGGGCTTATGAACCTGGTGGGTATGAGGAAATCCACATCCTACCCATTGAGGACCCCTCGACAGCCGAGCTGGGTTTTGAAGCTGGTGATCTGGACTACACCTGGACTTCGGTATCCTCTCTGCCGCGGCTTAAGGAAAACCCGCCGGCGGGATCGGTTGTCGAGGAAAAACCCTCGCTGGCCTATGTCTGGCTGGGAATGAATCAGGACAACGAAGCACTGAAAGACGTTCGCATCCGCCGTGCCATTCAGCACGCGATTGACCGGCAGACTGTGGTTGACGCGGCCTATTTCGGCGCAGCGGCCGTAGGCAACGGTATCATCGCCCCTGGCCTGCCGGGCAGCCGGGATAGCGTGACATACGACTACGACCCCGATAAAGCGCGCGAACTGCTGGCCGAAGCGGGTGCGGAAGGCATGACCGTCACGCTCGACATCCTGAACCAGTCCGAACGCCTGACGGCGGCTCAGGTCATACAGGCCAATCTGGCCGATGTGGGGATCACCTGCGAGATCAAGCAAAATGACAGTGGGACGTTCTGGACGCTTGGTTCCAAGGACGGCGACTATTTCATGGATCTTCAGTTGGTGCTCAGCCGGTTTTCGATGAACCCTGACCCAAGCTGGGCGACGGTCTGGTTCACGCCGGAACAGGTTGGCGTCTGGAACTGGGAACGGTTCAACAACGCGGAATACAAGGCGCTGCACGACGAAGGTCTGGTCGAAAGCGATCCGGCCAAGCGCGATGAGATCTACAAGAAGATGCAAGGTCTCATGGATGAAAGTGGCTGCTATGTCTTCCTGACGCACGAAGTGGTCGGCCTGATCCACAAGGATACGGTCAATCCGGGCCTGAAGCCGAATGGCGAGCCGCTGCTGCCGCTGTTCAAACCCGCCTGATCCACGCAAACGGGCGGCGTATGGCCGCCGCCCGCACGGCCTTTTGGGGGGCGCGTATGCTGAGCTATTTTTTCAAACGGCTTGGGCTGGCTGCCGCGATCGTTTCGGTCGCCATGTTCCTGCTGTTTTGCATGATTTACCTGATCCCCGGCGACCCGGCCTCGGTTGCGCTGGGGCCTCGGGCAACCGAGGAAATGCGCGCCGCCCTGCGCGAAAAAATGGGGCTGAACCAGCCGGTTCTGGTTCAGTTCTGGAACTTTTACATCGGAGCCTGGACAGGTGATTTAGGGGATGAGGTTCTATCGGGCCGTCCAGTCACTACGGTCGTGTTCGAACAACTGCCCTATACGCTGGCCTTGATCGTCGGCGGTATCACGTGGTCGGTTGCGCTTGGTATTCCGCTGGGTTGCTGGGCGGCGGTCAGCCGCGGCAGCTGGGCCGACCGGATCGTTGGCATCCTGTCTGTTGCAGTGATTGCCGTGCCCTCGTTCGTGATCGCGATCTATGCGCTGCTGATCTTTGCCGTTGAATTGCGCTGGCTGCCCGCCATTGGCGCAGGCGAACCCGGCAATCTCGGCGATCAACTCACGCACCTGGTCCTGCCTTCGCTGGCGGTTGGTCTGGGCTGGGTCGGCTATATTGCCCGCATGGTGCGCGCCTCTATGCTCGAAGTGCTTGAGGCCAGCCATATCCGCACCGCCCGCGCCTTTGGCCTGCCGGATCGAACGATCACCTACCGCTACGCCCTGTCGATTGCGATCCTGCCCACGGTCACGTTGCTGGGCGTGGGCATCGGTCAGATGCTCTCATCGGCTGTCTTTGCCGAGATCGTCTTTGCCCGCCCCGGCGTTGGCAAGCTGGTCTATGACGCCATCCTGACCCGCAACTTCCCCATCGTGACAGGAACCGTTCTGATCACGACTGTCCTGTTCGTTCTGCTCAATCTGTTGGCAGACCTCATCATCGGAGCTTTGGATCCCCGTGTCAGAAGCAGTTTCTAACCCCGCCCCCGGGCGCATGGCCGAGCTGTGGCGCCCGATCCGCAAAATCCTGCGTGAACCGCTGGGCGCGCTGGGACTTTTCCTTGTGCTGTTTGTCATCTTTGGCGCCGTGTTTGCCGATTTTCTCACCAGCTGGGACCCGACGAAAATCAACCCGCGTGACCGGTTCCAAGGCCCAAGTGCGCAGCATCTGATGGGCACCGATCAGCTGGGCCGAGACCTGTTTGCCCGGGTGCTGCATGGCGGACGGATTGCGCTTTTTGTGGCTTTGGTCTCGACCGCTGTGTCGCTGGTGATTGGCATCGTTCTGGGCTTGATCGCGGGTTATGGGCCGCGTTGGCTGGACAATCTGATGATCCTTTTGTTCGACGCAATGAAAAGCTTTCCGACCGTGATGCTGGCCCTTGCGCTGGTCACGCTTATGGGGCCGTCGCTGACCGCCGTTATGGTCGTCGTTGTTCTGGTCACCGTGCCGGGTTACGCGCGGATCATTCGCACTCAGACTATCGCGTTGAAGACGTCAGAATATGTCACGGCGGCGCAAAGCATGGGCGCTTCTTCGGCGCGTATCCTGCGGGTGCACATTCTGCCGAACGTCATCGGTCCGCTGGTTATCCTCGCATCGATGGACATTCCGGTCGTCATCGGCATCGAAGCAGGGATGAGTTTTCTGGGCCTCGGAGTGCGCCCCCCGACCCCAAGCTGGGGCTCGATCCTGAATGACGGATTCACCAATATCCGCGATACTGCCTGGATCGCGATTGCTGGCGGCGTGCCGATCATCATCACAACGCTGGGCTTTACCTTTTTGGGCGAGACGCTGCGGGACGTATTCGATCCCCGGCTGAAAGGACGCTGATGACCACGCTGCGCATAGAAAATCTGAACGTCAGCTTCTCGACCGAGGCCGGGCCGCTGCACGCGTTGAAAAACGTCAGCTTCGATGTGCCCGAAAACCGGATTGTCGGTATCGTGGGCGAATCTGGCTGTGGGAAATCCACCCTGATCAACGCCATTCTTGGATTGCTGGCCGACAATGGCAGCATCGACAGCGGATCGATCCTGTTTGAGGGGCAGGATGAGCTGACCACCCTGCCCCCGTCGCGCATGCGGGACCTGCGTGGCCCGCGCATCGCAACCGTGTTTCAGGACCCGATGGGCGCGCTGAACCCTGTGATCTCGGTCGGCAAACAGATGCTGAACATTCAGTATCGCTCACCCCTTTCCAAGGACGAAAAGCTAAGCCGCGCGGTCGAGATGCTGGAATTGGTGCGCATCCCCGATGCCCGTGCGGCGCTGGCGCGGTATCCGCACCAGTTCTCGGGAGGGATGAAGCAACGCATCGCCATCGCCATGGCCTTGATGATGGAGCCCGCTCTGCTGATCGCGGACGAACCCACAACGGCGCTGGATGCGACGCTTGAGGTTACGACAATCGAACTTCTCAAGGACCTTCAGCAAAAGATCGGCTGTTCAGTCATGTTCATCTCGCACCATCTGGGTGTCATCGCCGAGCTTTGTGACGATGTCGTGGTGATGTACGCCGGGGAAGTGGTCGAACGCGGTACCGTCCGTCAGATATTCCAGGGTCCACGCCACCCCTACACAGCGCGGCTGCTGGAATGCGACCCAGCGCGGCAAAGCGAACGCACGCGGCACTTGCCGACGATCCCCGGAGAAATTCCCGACCTGCGCGCGCGGCCCGCGGGCTGCATCTTTGCCAACCGCTGTGACCGGGTAAGCGACGCGTGTTCCGCCCCGCCACCCGACAAGGACATCGGGGAAGGCCATATCGCCCGCTGCTTTGTCGCAGACTCACCAGCAGAAACCGGAGTGACAGCATGAGCAGCGATCCGATTCTCAAGGTCGAAGATGTTCAGGTCTCGTTTCCGGTCGGCGGACTGGGACGCCGCAGCGCGATCCTGGGTGTGGCTGGGGTGAGTTTTGAGGTCAACCGCGGCGAGACTTTTGCCCTGGTCGGCGAAAGCGGTTCTGGCAAAACAACGCTTGCGCGGGCCGTGAACGGTTTGCAGGAGATTAGCGCCGGCGCCATCACTTTTGAGGACCAGCGCATCGACGAGTTGGACCGAAAGGCGATGAAGCCCGTTCGCAAACGCATGTCGATGATGTTTCAGGACCCGGTAGGCTCCCTCTCGCCCCGCATGACCGTCGGCGATCTGGTGACTGAACCTTTCCGAATTCACGGTATAGAGGGGCGCAATCTGCGGGAAGAAGCTGACCGCCTGCTGACACTAGTGGGTTTGCCGACCAGCTTCGCGTCGCGTTTCCCGCATCAGCTGTCGGGTGGACAGGCCCGACGTGTCGGCGTCGCGCGCGCCATTGCGCTGGACCCGGCGCTGATCATCGCGGATGAACCCACTGCGGGCCTGGATGTGTCGGTGCAGGGTGAAGTTTTGAACCTGCTGAATGATCTGCGCGAACGGCTGGGTCTGGCGATGGTGATCATCACCCATAACCTGCATGTGGTGCATCATGTGGCGGACAGAACCGCAGTCATGTATCTGGGCCGCTTTGTCGAGGCCGGAGACACCGAACAGGTGTTCAGTGCGCCTCAACACCCCTATACGGCGGCGCTTCTGTCAGCCAACCCCGAGCCCGACCCGGATAAGACACATGACCGGATCACGCTGCCGGCCGAAGTCCCCTCGTTGCTGGCCCGCCCATCGGGATGCGAGTTCCACACCCGCTGCCCATGGGCGCAATCGCGTTGCAGTGTGGATGCGCCGGAGCGGCAGGTTGCAAACGGGCGCGCTGTCGCCTGTCATTTCCCTTTGGAACCCGGCGCCCGCCCGCCGGAACTAGCAGAAAAGGCAGCGTCATGAACGATATCGAGGTCATTGAAACCGTTTGGATTCCAATGCCTGACGGAACCAAGCTTGCTGCCCGGCTCTGGCTGCCCGAAACAGCCAGAACTTCACCGATGCCCTGTATCCTTGAGTACATCCCCTACCGGCGTCGGGATCGCACGCGTATGCGCGATGAAAGCATGCACCCGCATTTCGCAGCCGCCGGGTACGCCTCAATCCGTGTCGACATAAGAGGGTATGGCGACAGTGAAGGCGTGTCCGAGGACGAGTATTCCCACCAGGAAATCCAGGACGGCCATGACATTGTCCAATGGATAGCCGATCAGGACTGGTGCGACGGAAATGTCGGCATGTTCGGCAAAAGTTGGGGGGCGTATAACGCGTTCCAAGTTGCGGCGACCCGGCCCCCGGCCCTTAAGGCAATCGCTCCGGTGATGGGCACGGATGACCGATGGCGCGAGGATATTCACTTCTACGGCGGCTGTTTGGCGAATGACAATTTCTGGTGGGGCTCAATCATGCAGCTCTACAACGCTATGCCGCCGGACCCCGAAATTGTCGGAGGTGATCGCTGGCTCGACATGTGGCGCGAACGTTTGGAAGGCGCTGAATTCTGGCCCGCCATGTGGCTGGAGCACCAAACCCACGACGAGATGTGGCGACGTGGTTCGATCTGCGAGAATTACTCTGACCTACAGGTACCGGTCTACTTCTTTGGCGGCTGGATGGATTTGTATCGGGACACGCCCTTCCGCATTGCAGAACACCTCGGCGGACCAGTCAAAATCCTGATGGGACCTTGGGCGCATCTTTACCCACATGAAGGGGTGCCCGGCCCCAAGGCCGATTTTGTTGGCGAGTTAATCCGTTTCTGGGATCATTGGCTGAAAGGGATCGACACGGGGTTAATGGATGAACCCCCATTGCGGTTTTTCTTGCAGGACAGCGCGGCGCCTTCGGGGACCCATCTGCAACGCACGGGGCGCTGGGTCGAAGAACCGTCTTGGCCGTCGCCCAATATCGCCGAGCAAACGTTCTGGCTGAATGACCAAACTCTGGGCGAAACGGCACGGTCAGGGTCTGCGATGTCCATATGCTCGCCACAGAGCTTCGGTGCCGCTGCGGGCGATATGTGCTCTTTTGCCATTCCCGGCGATATGGCAGCGGATTGCCGGATCGACGCTGGGGGGGCATTACAGTTCAAGGGGTCACCCCTGACCGAACCGCTGGACTTGTTGGGTCAGCCCAGCGTTGACCTGACGGTGTCGGCGGATCAGACGCAAGCCTATGTCGCCGTGCTGCTGGTGGATGAGGCTCCGGACGGCGCGCAAACGCTGATCGCGCGGGGATTTTGCAATCTCAACCACCGCGACAGCGATACCCAACCTACGCTGATCACGCCCGGCGAAGACATGACCGTTACGGTTCCCTTGTACGGAACCGGCTATCATGTTCCCGAAGGCCACCGCATCACACTGCAAATCGCCTCAGCCTATTGGCCTGTTCTGTGGCCCGCGCCACAGCCGGTGACACTCATGATCAAGTCCGGCATGTCCCGGCTGACCTTGCCGATCAGAGTCCAGCCTGACGGCAGCGCCGAGCCGCGTCCGCTGCCGGAACCGGAGCCCCCAAACGCAGCCCCGCGAAAAACCCATGTTCGCAATGGCTCAATGGAACGCTCGGTCCACACTGATCTGACGAATGGCGAAGTGACCCACCGGTTCTTTCTGGATGGCGGTGTGTTTGGTCCGGTCGGCGATTTCCGTCTTGACGACATCGGAACGGTGCTCAGCGATGTGTCCGACCGGCGCTACACGATCCACCCCGGCGATCCCTTGTCTGCCGTCGCCACAATGGAGCAAACGGCCGGTTTCGATCGGGACGACTGGTCCGCGAAAATCTGGACCTATTCCGAGCAACGGGCAACGGCAACCGAGTTTCACCTGACCTCACGCCTAAAAGCCTGGTCAGGTGATGAACTCATTTTCGAAGAAGAAAAGACGCACATCATTCCCCGCAACGGAATGTAGCGCATCCTTGCGGCCACAGGAGCCTTCCAATGTCAGTCTTCCCCGAATTTGGTCCAAAATCAGAAACACATCAATTGACCATGGGCGGCGTCACCATGCGAGTCGTCGTTGAAGGCGAAGGGCCTCCGGTCGTGTTCGTCCCCGGCGGAGATCAGACGGCTGAGGCTTATTCCGAACAATTCTCGTGCCTGTCAGATCACTTTAAATGCATCACTTATGATCCACGCGGCGCGGGTGACACCCACTCGCCCCCTCCGCCCTGGTCGATGCAGGATTACGCGGCCGATTGCGCTGCGGTGATTGATGCTTTCGCTGGTGGTCAGGCCACTGTCTGCGGGTTGTCACTGGGCGGGCTGGTCACGCAGCAAACCGCAATCGACTTCCCGGAAAAGGTGCGGCTGGCAATTCCGATGGGCACCTCGGCCTATATCGACGGGTTCACTCGCGACTGGATGCAGGCCGAGATCGACTTGCGCAAGGACGGCATCACTCTGCCTGATTATTTCCTGGCCCCGCACTACGCCGTTTACGCCTTTCCGGCCAAAGCGTTGCACGAGCCTGAGCTTTGGGAGCAGCTCAAAGCATCCTACACCGAGCGTTTTCGTAATCGCGACCCGCAGGCAACAATTGATCAGTGGGAAGCCTGTTTGAAATTCGACTGTCGTGAAGGGTTGAAAACCTGCCCGGTCCCGATGCATGTCATCGCCTTTTCCGAGGATGTTCAAACCGCTCCGGTCATGTGCAAGGTGGTTTCTGATCTTGCGCCGAACGGCGTGTTCCATGAGATTCCTGGCCTGGGTCATGTTTCGATGACCCGCCACAAACCAGAAATCGTAGCGGCAAAACTGCGTGAGATTTTGACCGCCGAATTGGTGCAGCAATAAGCGGCTGAAGGGTCAGATGAGAATTGCTATCGCAGGATTTCAACACGAAACCAATACCTTCGTCGCCACTCCAACGCAACTGAGCGATTTTGAGCAGGCAGACAGCTGGCCGGAATTGCTTTGGGGCCAAGACGTTCTGAAGATAACCCAAGGTATGAACCTGCCCATAGCCGGTTTCGCAAAAACTGCCTTGGCGGATGGGGTCGAATTACAACCCATCCTGTGGTGCGCTGCTGAACCGTGTGGCAAGGTTGCGGATCACGCCTTTGATACTATTGCCGGACGCATCACCAATGCGCTTGCGAACATGACGCAGCTTGATGGGGTCTACCTGGACCTGCATGGGGCCATGGTCACAGAATCTTTGGATGATGGGGAGGGAGAGCTGTTGTCGCGGATCAGACAGGTCATCGGTCCGGACCTGCCGCTTGTTGCAAGCCTCGATATGCATGCCAATATCTCGAGGCAGATGGTGGATCTGTCGGACGCGATGACCATTTTCCGCACTTATCCGCACCTCGACATGGCAGAAACAGGCGCGCGGGCCTTTCGAATGATGCGCGAAATCTGCACAAATGGCCCGCCCGCAAAAGCGTGGCGGCAGGGGGAATATCTGATCCCGCTGCACAGCCAGTATACCGAAGTCGCCCCCGCCAAAACGCTGTACGCCGCGTTGGATGTCTTCGACGGGCCAAACGCGCGCCTGGTTGAACTCGCCGTTGGGTTTACTGCAGCGGATACGGCCGATTGTGGACCATCTGTCCTGGCTTACGGCGAGTCACAATCCGATGCCGATGCAATGGCCGCGCAGATATTCGCAAAGCTGCAAGCGGCGGAAACGCAGTTCGATACGTCTCTGCTTTGTCCGAAAGATGCTGTTGAAACTGCACGGCATGCAAATGGCAAAGGGCCTGTAGTAATCGCTGATGTGCAGGACAATCCGGGGGCTGGAGCGTCGGCCGACACGACAGGGTTGCTACGTGAGTTGATGCAACAAAACGCCCCCTCAGCCATTCTCGGGTTGCTGAACGACCCGCAACTGGCGGCAAAGGCCCACGAATTGGGCGAAGGCGCGGAACTCGAAGCCGAGATTGGTGGTCGAGGTCCCGGCGACGTTCCTTTGGCCTCAAAGGTGCGCGTGCATCACCTAAGCGATGGCCGATGTCGTTATTCGGGCGAAATGTATGGCGGCGGCGTTGCTACGATGGGTCCGTCGGCCGCCTTACAGCTGATTGGAACGCAAATCCATGTCCTAGTCACCAGCATTCGAAATCAATGTCTGGATCTGGCGCAAATACGTTTGTTCAATCTGGAGCCGGCAGACGCTCGGATACTATGTGTCAAAAGCACAACCCACTTCCGCGCCGACTTTGAACCCATCGCGCAAAAAGTCTTGAAATGTGCCGTACGGGGGCAGTTTCCGTGTCAGCTCAAGGATGTCAGGTATACCAAGCTGCGACCGGGCGTGCGCATAATATAAGGGTGCCGAAGCGCCTCAGCGTCGTCTCCGCAACAGTACGAAACGGATCTGTTGCAAAGTGCTTTATTGACCGAAGAGTTGAAACCGAACCCGCGGCTTATGCCGCCAGTTCTGCAAACTGGCGAAACGGGCAAACCCCAGGCGTGAGTTGGCCTTTGCGGATAATATGCGCCACTTCGATCCCGTCCAATGTAGCCGCCGCTGAAGCGAAGGCCTTGAACCCCAACATAGGCGGTGTTCGTCTCTTGATGCAGCTATGGCCCTTTTCCAAGATGTTATTTAGATACTTCCGTCTGACCATCTCGATTGGTATCGGGCAGCCAAAGCCTTTCAGCATCTTGTTTATGGATTTGATGCCAGCCGTGTTAGCTCCGTTTTTGTCGATGACAATCTTTCTCGGGTGGTCGTTGACCTCCAGCAGCTACGCGAAAAATGTGGCGGCGGCGGGTTTGTTTCGACGCTGCGAAAGCATGAAATCAAGTGTCTTTCCGTTCCTGTCGACAGCGCGATAGTGACAGACCTACGCTCCTTTTACCTTGATGCAAGTCTCTTCCATTCTCATGGAACAGTCGCACGGCCCCTTTCGCCTGCACGCGACATCGGCAATTGCACTAGCGTATTTTGTGACCCAACGGTTCAGTGTTGCATGATCCAGATTAACGCCGAATTCCGCCATGATTTCTTCCAGGTCACGGCACGACACACTGTATCGAAGGAAGACGAAATCCGAGTACAAGATGACGTCTTTCGGAAATGCGCCCTTGAAAGAGATCGTCGCGATTGGCTCCTGTCATATTCTAGCCCGCGTTAACAGAACTTCGTTCAAGCTGACAGGTGGAGACAGAGTTTGCGATAAAACCGGCGTCAGCTGAACGGCTTAATGCTGATTGGACTGCCGCACGGCGGGCCCGTTCGCTAGGAAATTCTCTTGCCCAGTCACACATCGAAACCCTGATGGGCGAATTACCGTCGCACTGCAAGATCGTCGCTGCCATTGATGGGTACCCGGCCTCCCTCGCATGGCTGGGGGTGTGGCTGGAGACCATACGATCTGGCTCGGTGCCGAGCGTTTTGGCCAGACGGGAACCATTTGTGATCTCTACAACCATCACGAGATTGACCCGCGGTCGTCACATCCGTGTTCATGCCGCGACTTGAGAGGGTCCGGTTGTCTGAGATCGATCACAGGCCAATTGCGAACTGTGTACGAGGCGCACAACTGGCCTGGCCAGAGTAACTATTGAACTCCATGAAACCACACTCACGGTCGGTTGAATGCCACTCGGGGGAACCAGCCCCCGAGTGCAGAACGTACTGAAAACACTCACTCACGGTTAAACCGCCACCGTATCATCGCGGTCAGGTGGTGGGTCGAAAGCATGTCAAACATAGGGAAGAATGAAGTCGGATTTCTTTATTACACTGTAGAGCAGCAAAGCATTGCCAACCGCTGGTGTTTTCAGGCCGCCTCTCCGCTTGTGCGCATAATTTTGGATTTTTGATCCTTACTTTTCCACAGCACGATTTCACTATAACATTTGATAATTTTTCTTATCATATATAATTGTTCTAGCCGAGATTGTGTGCAGTGAGTAGCCGTCATATCACCTTATGACCCTGTCACATGTTGCATGCCGAAATCTCGAGCAGGTATCGGGCGCCCTTCCGTGATCTAAACGTGCGAACCCGAACAAGACCCCGTGGTTTTAGGCCCCGACAACACTCCGTGAAACTGACCGTTCCTGAACCAACGTCAATGATCGAAGCCACAAGCCCCGTCTCAAGCTGCGGCGGCATCGATCAAGGGACACGATTTCAAGGCAAAAAAATTATGGGCAGTATTCCCTTGCTGAGAACGCCCAGGCATTAGCGACAAGACAAAGGCGCCGGATTCAACCGGCGCCTTTTCTCGGGCCTTCAAACCAAACCTTACCCGTGGGTAAGATCGTCTTCTTCGGGAAGAGCATCGATGAAAGCAGCTATTGCCGCCTCAA
Organism: Ruegeria sp. AL12; assembly: GCF_056540885.1. Classification (NCBI taxonomy): domain Bacteria; kingdom Pseudomonadati; phylum Pseudomonadota; class Alphaproteobacteria; order Rhodobacterales; family Roseobacteraceae; genus Ruegeria; species Ruegeria sp. AL12. The sequence goes on from NZ_JBQFXN010000002.1 coordinate 454,704, forward strand.
GTTTGCTGCGATCAACACGCGTAAAGTCCAAATCATATCTCAACTCAATTCGACCACTGGATGCCGAGCACTTGGCGATCCCTGCCCGTCCTGACACCTGAAACGTGGTCTTTGCACGTCGTGGTTTATCGGCGCTTTCAACCGGAGTCTTCTTCGCCACGCTTGTTTCCGGCGCGCCCAGAAATGACCTGAGGATAGCAACCTCACGCGCTCCGTCACGGTCCGGCTCGCTCATGACCGCGGCACTCACCTGGCGCACCAAACCGGGCGTTGCATCCAGCTTGCGCTTCAGCTCTACGCCTACGTTGCGCGGAATGTCGTTCGGATGTTTCAGAACCTTGTCCAACATCATCAGCAAACTGGCAAATGACCTAATGTAACTCCGCTTTGTGTAACTGGCGGATTTGAACAGAGTGGAAACCGCCTTGTCTACATCCGGGCAATCATTTGCCGGGTCTTCGGCATACGCGCGCGCCAGAGCCCCCATTTCCGCAAACGAGATATCCTTGCGGATCAGGTTCTCATCAACCATGCGCCGGTAGCTGCTGTCGAGATCGCCCGCCTCTGAAATACCCGCTGGAATTCTGGCATAAGACTCATCGCCCGTTTCCTCATACAAGGCCCGATAGGCAGACAGGCGCCGCATCCCCTGGATCAGTTCAAATCGTCCGTCTGAGCGACGCTCAAGTCGAATGGGGTTGGACAATCCGATTTCCTGAATTGACGCTTTTAGCTCGTCCAGTTCCGGATCCGGCCCTGGTTTGCGATCCCGCGTCAGCTTTTCAAACAGAATGTCAGCCAATGCTACGCGTTCGGTCACCAGACCTTCGGACCGCAGGCGCACGAGTTCATGCGCAAGACGATCGTTTTCTGCGCGAATGGTTTCTTCCGTCGATTGCTGGTCGCGCAGCGCATCGGCATTTTCCGAAATGGCCGCAGCCATCGGGCCCCGCCGCTTTTCAAGAACCTTGTCCGGAACCTTGCCGACAGGAATGTCATCCATTGCGGGCAGGTCGATATCAAACATTCTGCGCTTGCGGCTCATGCGTCATCCTCCAGCTTGTCCCAGGCAGACAGCATCACACCTCGGAATTCCTCGTAAACATTGTCGAACGTCGAACGGGCCCGACGCCAGGTTTCGCGGGTCATTTCGCGATAATCCATTTCGTACACCGAGCTCAGAAAGCGGCCGGATTGCTCGACCGCGCGGGTCATTTCAACAGGGTGCTGGGCGACGTGGTCTCCGAAGACTTTCTGGAACGCGTCGAACATCGCCAGATGCAACGCGTTTCCGGGCTCGTACCTTGTAAGCAGGAACCGCAGTTCGCAGAAGGTTTTGGGAAGACCGATCTTACCCGTGGGTAAGGTTTTGTCGAACCCGTAGGCCAGGTCCTCCAAAGCTTCTGCCAGCTGACCGATAAAAGACGTGGTCGAGTCATATTCCCAGTACCCGGGGCCAGACGGAATGTACAACATGTCCGCCGCGAACACCGCGTTCATGGACTGATACCCAATGGCCGGCGGGCAATCGAACAGGATCAGGTCATAGGCGTCGTCAGGGATTTGATCCAGATACCGGGACACTGCGGCAAAGAAAGACCATTCAGGGTTCAGGTGGCGATACTGTGCCGAGGCAAATTCGACGAAGGCCGCGTTCGCACAGGATGGGATCGCATCGATGGTGGACCAGGACGTCCGCCTGATGAAATCGCTGATCCGCAGATCTCCAAGCCCCATATCCGTGATCGCCGGGGGCAGTTCCCGGCGGGGCAGGGCGGTGCCGGACTCGGCCGCGGCGGGCCGGTTGTTCATGCGCTCGGTCTCGCGGATCAGGTCACGCGCCATGATCCCCCAGACAGTGTAATCCTCGGCGACATCGGTCAGGCCCATTGAATGGCTCAGCGTGGCCTGCGGGTCGAAGTCAACGACAAGAACACGGTACCCATCAAGCGCGGCAGCATGCGCAAGATGCAACGCCACCGTTGACTTGCCCGCCCCGCCCTTGAAGTTCGCTACGGCCGCGCGAATGGCCCGCTTGCCCTCGGGACGCGGTGGCATGAGGGATTTACGATTCACCTTGAGCCGCCGCCGCAACTCATTCACCTCCTCCAGGCTGAACCAGCGCTGCCGCCCCTCGGGCTCAACCTCGCCTCCGGGCAGAGACGGATCAGCGGCCAGCTTTCCGCGAAAGGTTGACTGGTTGACCCGGAAGATCAGCTCGGACACTTCCCAGCTCGAAAACCGGCGGAGTGTCTTCTCCATCTCGGGGCTAAAGGTCTGCTGACGAATCCACCCCTGGAGTTTGAGAGATTGATTGCGCAATGCATTCAGGTCTTCGTGCGTGTACATGCCTCATGTCTCTTTGTTTGGAACGTAAATTTCTGCTCGTTTCCTATTTACGCCCGATTTGCGCTTTACGCAAAAGAAAATATGATGAAACTCAAATCTTACCCACGGGTAAGAAAACAAGGCCCTGCAAGGGCATCGCCGATTCGGCAGCGCAGAAGTTGAAGGGTGATGATTCGCAACACGCCCTCAACCGTATTTAGGGGGGCATTCTTACTGGACCGGCGATATATGGGGGGACATAACAAGCCAATAAGGGGTCATCCTGAACGTCCCCCTTCACCAATACTTCACCAGATTTCTTTTATTTTTTGATCTGGATTGGCGCAATTTTCTGACCTGTTTCAGACTCTTCTTGACAGAATCGAAGCTTTGGACGCTAATTAGGCCACGATGACGAAAAGCGTTGGCAAACAGCGCTAGATCGGCGGGACACACCCGTCTGAGGCAGATAGAGCGGTGAGAACGGGTATGCAGCTGGCTAAACCGGTCGGGCGAAATGCGGCGGCCTTGAAATATGATATACTTTCTGCGCTCACCATATATGCGTTGTCAGGCGACAAGCATCGGCAACGCAGCGTACTGCGTGTCATCTCATTGATTACGACACGATATAACTGGCGAAACAACGAATTATCGATTGGACGCGAAGAAATTTCGCGCCTTTGGTCAGTGAACGAAAGGACTGTAAAGCGCGAAATGGCCAGATTTCGCGCATTAGGTTGGGTAACGGTCAAACGGCCTGCTGCACGGGGCCGGGTCGCGGTCTATGAAATCGACCTCAAACAGATCATGATCGATACGCAGGAGGTCTGGCCGATCATAGGCTCCGATTTCCAGGCCCGGATGAGCGAGGATTCCGAGCCCGTTACAAATGTCGTGCCTTTCGCAGCAAAATCCCCGGGGCCTGAAATCAACACCCCCGAAGCCAAGCCCGAGGATGTCTGGTCGCAGGTGCAGTCAATCCTTCACGGGCGCGATCCCGAGCTGTGGGCGAGTTGGTTCCAGCATCTGTCCGAGTCGGAAAGGGCAGGGGGGCGCGTCATTCTGGTTGCACCCTCGCGGTTCATGGCGGATTACATTGCACAGAAATGGACGGCACGATTGCTGGCCGCCTACAGCCGCGTCGATCCCAGTATCAGAACGGTTCATGTAAACGCAGCCGATTGAGGCTGTCAGGTGCGCAGCACGCCCGAGCAAAGGATGCATCATGATCAACCGAAATTTTCAACCATTTCGGGTCGAACAGTTCCTGTCCGAAACGGAACACGGGGTGGCCTTCAATTTCTCGGAAAGCGGCGTTCATCCCATGTCGCTGCAGGGATTGGTAGAGCTGGCCGGGATTGATCTCGACGCTCTGCTGACAACGATGATCGACTATCCGCAAGTCAATGGAAAGCAATCCCTGCGCAACACCATCGCAGGCTTGTATCCAGGGGCCTCGGCAGATGGGGTATTGGTCACGGTCGGGGCAACCGAAGCGAACACGCTGGTGGCCAACACCTTGTTGGAGCCCGGCGACAATGTTGTGTGTTTCCGACCGACCTATGAACAGATTTCAGGAAACGCCGCCAATCTGGGCAACGAAGTGCGTTGGGTCGATCTGATCGAATCCGCAGGGTGGGGCATAGACGCAGAGGCGCTGGAGAGGGCGGTCGATGACAGAACCCGCATCATCCATGTGGTGAACCCGAACAATCCAACGGGCCGTATTCTGACCGAAGAGGATCGCGCCCGTATCGTATCGGCTGCCGAGCGCGTTGGTGCCTGGATCGTTTCAGACGAGGTTTATGCCGGAACCGAGCGCGAAGGTGACACCGAAACGCCTTCGTTCTGGGGAAGTACGGACAAGGTTCTTGTGGTGAACTCCATGTCCAAGGCTTATGGGCTTCCGGGGCTGAGGCTGGGATGGCTGGTTGGGCCCGAAGACATCATTCAGCACTGCTGGCGGCGGCACGAATATGCCTCGATCGCGGCATCCATGTTGTCGATGGAACTGGCGGACAAGGCGCTTGCCGAACCGGCACGGTCCAAGTTGAAGGCCCGCGCGCGCCGTCTGATCCGCACGGGGTTTGACGTTCTGACGGAAGAACTGGCGCGGCATCAGGGGGTGTTTTCCGTTGTACCACCTCAGGCGTCGGCCATGTCGTTCGTGCGGTTCAATCTACCGATCGCATCCGAGGCGTTCAGCATGCGCCTGTTGCGCGAAAAAGACGTGCTGGTCATTCCGGGGTCGCGGTTCGGGGTCGAGAACCATTTTCGGTTCAGCTCGGCCCTGCCCGAAGATCATCTGCGCAACGGGTTGGCAAAGTTGAATGATCTTACAGGAGACATCCTGAACGGACGCTGAGAGTTTGCCGCCGAACTGGTGCCAATGGTCCGGTGACATTTCTTTTGCCTTTTTCATACGTGTCGATAGGCTTCGCAAATGGAAGATTCACCTGTGCTTTCCGCCGAAAAACCGCCGCTGGATCACCTTGTCGGGTCCGCGGTGAAAACGCATCGCGCGCTGGCCGGGTTGACTCTGGCCGAATTGTCTCAGCGGTCCGGCGTGTCCACGGCGATGATTTCCAAGATCGAGCGCGGTCAGGTGTCAGCCTCACTGGCGACGCTTGAGGCCCTGGCCGGCGGAATCGGCGTTCCGTTGATCAACTTCTTCGCCGGTACGGTCGAACGCACGGATGTGTCATTTGTGGCTGCGGGCGAAGGTGTAACCGTGCAACGGTTGGGCACCGGTTTCGGGCACAGTTACAAGCTGATCGGTCGGGCGGAAGCGAAACATGTCAGTTTCGAGAGTTTCAGCGTTACATTGGAAGGTCCGTTGGACGAACGCCCGCTTTACCAACATCAGGGTGTCGAATTCATCCACGTCACCGCCGGCGAGATGGTCTATGGCTGCGGTGAAGCCGCCTATCACATGCGGCCGGGCGACAGCCTGAGTTTTGATTCAAACGCCACTCATGGGCCGTTGGAGTTGAAAACTGACACGGTCAGCTTTGTCACCGTGGTTGCCAAGGCCGTGTCGGGCGACAATTGAAAAACGCCCGGCGACCGGGCCGGGCGTTTGGGAATTTCAGTGATCCGAGAAAAGTCAGAGACCCCATTTCTTGCGATTTTCCTCGAAGAACCCTTGCGCCTTTTTGACTTCGATCCAGTTGTTTACATAGTTGATCCACACCTGATCGGCCTGTGGCAAGATCATCGCGATGGGTGACGGCGAACGCGGGCCTGCGTTCTTCACGCGTACCACCGGAAATTTCGCCTCGAGGGTCGAGCCTTCGATGTTCGACGTAATGAAGACATCCGCGCGTCCTGCGATTACTTCCTGAAAACCGCGGGCCGGAGCCTCGACCACCTTGATATCTGCGTTCGGGAACCATTCGCGGACACGCTTTTCGAATGTTGTGCCCAGGGTGGTCGCGACTTTTACTCCGGGCTGGTTGATCGAGTCATAACCGTCAAACTTGTCGGCCTTGTCCTTGGTCGTATAGGGGAAGAGTTCCACCGAAATATAGCTGTCGGAAAAACCTGCGACCTTCATGCGTGGCGGCGAAATCGATGCCGATCCGGTCAGGTGATACTTGCCTGCCACCACACCGTTGACCAGTGTTTTCCAGTCGGTGGGGACATATTCGACCTCGACCCCCAGATCGGCGGCCAGCTCGTTCATGATGTCGATGTCGTACCCTTTGTAGCTGTTGGTTGCAGGGTCGCGGAGCGACATGGGATTCCAATCGCCCGTGGTGCCCACCTTGAGCACGCCGGAATCCAGCACCTCGTTCAGTGCAGATTGCGCCTGCGCAGCGCCTGACAAGACAAGTCCAAGCGCAGCGGCTGCCGCAGCTTTCCAAAAAGTGTTCATCGGTTTCTCCCGTTGGTGGCGTTTCGACCTTGTGGCCGTATTCTTCATTGATTTAAGCCCAAAGGGAAAGATAACCTCAAGAAAATATTATACTGGGACTAAAACAGGGGCAGTTCATCTTATGCCAGACGCCGCAATCGAACTTGTGGGCGTGAACAAGTGGTTCGACACGTTTCACGTTCTCAAGGACATCAATCTGACGGTCAACAGCGGCGAAAAGGTGGTGATTTGCGGGCCTTCCGGGTCAGGAAAATCCACCGTTGTGCGATGTATCAACCAGTTGGAAAAACATCAGAAAGGCACCATCCGCGTAGATGGGATCGAGTTGACGGATGACGAGAAATCCGTGGCCAGAATCCGGTCCGAGGTTGGAATGGTGTTCCAGCAGTTCAACCTGTTCCCGCATCTGACCGTATTGGAAAACCTGACTTTGGGCCCGATCAAGGCGCGCGGTCTCGGCCGCAAAGAGGCAGAGGAAAAAGCGCGCCACTATCTGGACCGGGTGCACATTCCAGATCAGGCCGACAAAAAGCCCATTCATTTGTCGGGTGGTCAGCAGCAACGCGTCGCCATCGCCCGGTCGCTGTGCATGGAGCCACGTGTGCTGCTGTTTGACGAGCCGACTTCGGCACTGGACCCCGAGATGATCTCGGAAGTGTTGGACGTGATGGTCGAGTTGGCCAATGAGGGGATGACCATGGTGGTTGTCACGCATGAGATGGGGTTTGCCCGAAAGGTGGCCGACAAGATGATCTTCATGGATGCCGGTGAAATCGTCGAAGAAGGCAAGCCCGAACATTTCTTCACCAATCCTCAGTCCGATCGGTGTCGCAAATTCCTGTCCCAGATCCTGCAACACTGAGAGGGGCCGATGAAAAAACTTCTTCTCATTTTGCCTCTGCTTCTTCTGGCAGGCTGTTCGTCGTCGCAGACCTGGGGCTGGTACGTTATCGATCCGACGACGGCCTCGGGTTGGACCAATGTGAAATTCCTGATCTCGGGGATGGGCGCGACGATCCAGATTTCCCTGATCGCCGCCGTTCTGTCGATCGTCATCGGATTGCTGGTCGCCCTGCCGGGATTGTCCGAAAAACGTGGTTGGCGGGTTGTGAACCGGGTTTACGTGGAGTTCATCCGCGCCATTCCCCTGTTGCCGATGCTGTTCTGGGTGTTTTACGGCTTGCCCATCATGTTTCAGTCGATGGGTCTGAACATCCCCATCGATCCCTTCTGGGGGGCGATCATAACGTTGGCGATTTCAGACAGCGCCTTTACGGCCGAGATCTATCGCGCAGGCATTCAATCCATTGCGCGTGGACAGCGCGAGGCAGCGCAGACCATCGGGCTGAACTATGTGCAGACCATGCGCTATGTGATCCTGCCGCAGGCGATCCGGCGCATTCTGCCGCCTTTGGCAAACCAGTTCATCTACATCGTCAAGATGAGCGCCTTTGCCAGCGTCATCGGGATGCAGGAACTGACCCGCCGGGCGAATGAACTGGTGGTGACGGAATACCGCCCGCTGGAAATCTACACCCTGCTGATTTTCGAATACCTGATCCTGGTTTTGATCATCTCAGCCGGGGTGCGCTGGCTGGAGCGTCGCATGGGCGCGGACGAGCGCGGATAAGGAGTGAAGAAATGAACTGGAAAGATTTCATGGCTGAGACCGAGGCCAATATCGGAACCTTCTCGAAAGAAGTGCCGGAAACCGTGCGCGGCTTTGGCATCATGGGCAAGGCGGCCAAGACTGACGGGGCGCTGAGCGAGAAAACCAAGGAGTTCATGGCGCTCGGCATTGCGATCGCGACCCGCTGCGACAGCTGCATCGGATTCCACGTGCGTTCGCTGGTTCGGCTGGGCGCAACCCGCGCTCAGATGTGCGAGGCATTGGCCATGGCCACCTATATGGGCGGCGGGCCGTCCTATGCCTACAGCGCCAAGGCGCTCAGGGCTTTTGACGAGTTTTCGGAGTAAGAAACATGCGTCCTGATCTGGCCGGAGCAGAGGGGTTTATTCGCAACAGCTGGTACGTCGCCGGACGGTCCGAGGATTTTGGCCGCAGCCTGAGTGCCGTGCGAATGTTGGGCGATGATATCGTAATCTATCGTGACACAGCGGGCAAAGCAATCGCGTTGGAGGACGCTTGCCCGCATAGAAAGCTGCCGCTGTCTCGGGGCACCATCGAAGGGGATCATGTGGTTTGCGGCTATCACGGTCTGACATTCGGCTGCGGCGGTGAATGTGTCAGCGCCCCGACACAGCTGGACAATCCTCCGCGCCGCGCCGCCGTGCATGCATACCCGGCCGAAGACCGCTGGGGGTTTCTTTGGTTGTGGATGGGGGACCCGGACAAAGCCAGCACAGACGATATCATCGACATCCCCAATTTCGACAACCCGTCCTGGGGCAAGACCCGGACCGGGGCGATGGAGATGGCGTGCCATTACCTTTACATTATCGACAACCTGCTGGATCCAAGCCATGTGGCCTGGGTGCATCTGACCTCGTTTGCCGGGGCGGGAACCGACAACCGCCCGCTGGATCTTGAAGAAACCGAAAGCGGCGTCATTGTTTCGCGCTGGATCGCGGATGAACCCGCGCCGCCCTACTATGCGCCGATACTGCCGTTTGGGCCAAGCTGCGACCGCAAGCAGCATTACGAATGCCGTCTGCCGTCCACTGCGATCAACATGTCCATTTACACTCCGGCCGGAGAAGGAGGGGCGGATCGGCCGATTTCGCCCAATGCCTTTGTCAATATTTCGTACAACTTCATCACACCGGTCGATGCGGAAACATCGCGGTATTTCTGGTTCCAGCACCGCAACATGCACGCGGATGACACGGCCATGTCGCAGCGCATGTTCGAAGGCGCGGTCATGGCCTTCAACGAGGACAAAGAGGTTCTGGAACACGTTCAAACCGGCATGGCGCGGCGCAAGACCGGCTATATCAACCTCGGGCTGGACGCAGGCGCGATGCGGTTCCGCGCACGGGTTGCAAAGCTGATCGCGCAGCAGGCCGGCTGATCATCAGGCCGACAAGCGCCCGTTCGCGCCCTGGCCCACGTGTCGGGCCGGGGCGTCGAACACCGCTTTGATGCAGGGATACCGGTCGAGAATTTCAGCCCCACCGGGCAACAGATCGGCCCGGAGAACACCGGCATCCCAGATCGAAACACCATCCACGCGGATCGTCGGGTCCAGCACGTTCAGTGAAATCTCACCCGGCGCATAATGCCCGCATGTGTGAAAGTGCAGCAGGCGTGGATTGCCAAAGGCGGACCCGCTCCAACGTTCAAAATTGCTTCGCGCCGGGGTCGTGTAGGCGCAGCCCGGGTGGATGCCTGCGTGCCAGGAGTGCATGGTCAGGGGGTCAAGGCCGAACATCCTGCCGACTTTTTCGTAATGCATCTGCGCGCAATGCACATCCATGGGATGGCCCTCAAAGCCGGTCAGGCGGTTGTTTTCGAACCGTATGGTCAGCGGTTCGCGCAGATCACAGCCGTATGGTTCGTAGAATTTCGAACCGGTGCCGACCAGAAACCCGTCCTGAACCAGCGCTCCGGAAAACCCTTGCGCGGGAACCGGGGCAAAAACCGACATCGGAAAACGCGCCACGCTGACATCCGCGGCACCTGCTGGGGGGAAGGCGGCGCCGGGGCCCGCGAAGTCGGTGCCCAGTGGGCAGGTTACGTGGATGTGCCCGGCATTGGCCAGCAGCCGGTTAACCGCGTTTTTCAATTCAACGAACCCGGTGTAGTTGGCGCGCCCGAAACCCGAGGCCAGCATTCCGGCGTCCAGCGCATATGACATGATGGGCCGAACGTCCCTCATTCCTGCGTCGAAACGAATCTGATCGCCGGAGCGGGACAGAAACAAGGTGCGATCCGCCGCTTCCATCGCCGTTTTCAGATCCGCTGGCAGCGATGAACCCATGGGATCGAATGCGAGGGTTCGAACTGCGGTCTTGATCCGGTTCTGTCGCGCGCAGTCCAAGATAGCCTCGGTGATCTCGGCATCGTAATACCCGTTGGCCGCATCTTCGCAGACCACAAGCAACTGGTCGCCCGCCGTCAGGCCGCCGCATCTGAACAACAGGTTTTCGGCACCTGCCATAAGATCTGGACTGTGCATTCGCGTTGATCCTCAACAAATTCCCCGCGCTGGTATTTTACATCTTTCACGTTTCCGTGATCCAGAAAAAATTTCACCTTAAGAAAAAAATTAACTGACATGCCTGTGGGCTTTGTACATAAGCTGAGCCCGAACAAGACAGGAGACACAGCAATGAGCGCTTGGATCGAGATGATCTCGGACGACAAGGCCAAGGGCCGCCTGAAAGAGCTGCTGGACAAGGCCCGCACCCCTCATGGCACCGTGGATACGGTCATGCGTGTGCATTCATTGCGGCCCGAAACGATGAACGGGCATGTGACGCTGTACCGTTCGGTCCTGCATTCCGATGACAACCAGTTGCCATTCTGGTTCCTCGAAGTTGTCGCCAGCTATACTTCGATCCTGAACGATTGCACCTATTCACTGACCCATCACTTCATGAACGTGCGCAACCTGCTTAAGGATCAGCCGCGCAGTGACCGGATTTTCGTCGCGCTCAAGGCGCATCGGCCCGAGGATGAATTCGAGGGCAAGGAACTGGCGCTGCTGCGCTATGCCGCCAAGCTGACGACGGATGTTGGCAAAATGGTCAAGTCCGACTTCGAAGCGCTCAAGATTGCTGGCTGTGAGGATGGCGAGATCCTGGAGGTCAATCAGGTCTGCGCCTATTTCAATTATTCAAATCGGTTGCTGAACGGGTTGGGTGCAACGACCGAGAATGATGTGATCGGCTATTACAAGGGTGACGACTGACGGGTTGCGCCGGGTCTGGACCCCGTGCCGAGGAACATCGTTTCGGGCGGGTCAGCCTGTTGTTGCGGGCTGTGACGGTTTCACGCCCCACGTGTTTTCCTCGGCTGTTTTGCGGATGATCGCGCCGATCTTCAACAGGTTTTCGCTGAGCGGGTTGGTCTTTCGCCAGATCAGACCAATCGTCCGTGTCGGCGGCGTGTCCTGAAACCGGGCAATGGACACATCCGCGGATCGGGTTTCCAGCCCGACCGCCATTTCCGGTATCAGGGTCACACCGATGCCGGCGCCGACCATCTGAACCAGTGTGGAAAGCGAACTGCCCTCCATGATGTGCTGCGGTTCGATGTTGCGGATCGAACAGAAGGACAGGGCCTGATCCCTGAAGCAATGCCCCTCTTCCAGCAACAGCAGGCGCATGGTTCTCAGCTGCGAGGAACTTGGCATCGGCAGGTTGGCATCCTGCGCCGGGCGAACCAGCAGAAAATCTTCGTTGAACAGCGAGAACTCTCGGAGGTTGGGTTCCGAGACGGGCAGGGCAACGACACCGAAATCCAGTTTCGAATCCAGTATTTCACCGATCAACGTCTTGGTTATCGTTTCCTTGGGTTCGATGGTCAGTTGTGGGAAACGCTGCGACAGAGCTTTGATGATCGAGGGCAGCAGATAGGGTGCGACCGTGGGAATGACCCCGATTCTGATGCGGCCGGACAAGGGGCCCGAGGGAGATTGCACCAATTTCCCCAAATCCTCGACCCGGGTCAGGATTTCGCGGCCATGTTTCAGCACGTCTTCGCCAAGTGCAGTCAGGCGGGTTTGCCGGGCCGCGCGTTCGACCAGCGGCCCACCCATAATTGCCTCCAGCTCTTTGATTTGTATGGAAAGCGCAGGCTGCGATATCGCACTGGCCGCGGCGGCCTTGCCAAAGTGGCCGTGCGTGGCGAGCGCCTCGAAATAGCGCAGGTGTTTGAGGGTGAGTGCTTTCATATGAAAAATTAATCACAACGATAGTAATTACAAATTTCCAATTATCGAAGCCGTGGGGTACGAGTCAAGATATCTGAACCCCTAGGTAAATACTCAGGAGATTTACAATGGACGGTACCCCCCACAATCACCAATCCGGCGGCTGCCCTGTCATGCATGGCGGCAATACTGGGACGGGCAATTCCGTCACCAAGTGGTGGCCGGATGCGCTGAACCTGGACATTCTGAGCCAGCACGACACGCGCACCAACCCGATGGATGCGGATTACAATCACCGAGAAGCGGTCAAGGGCCTGGACTTCAAGGCGGTTCGTGCCGATGTCGAGGCGTTGCTGACCGACAGCCAGGACTGGTGGCCGGCTGACTGGGGTCACTATGGCGGGCTAATGATCCGTCTGGCGTGGCACTCGGCGGGGTCTTACCGTCTGGGGGATGGTCGAGGTGGCGCCGGTTCGGGCAACATCCGGTTCGCGCCGCTGAATTCATGGCCGGACAATGCAAGCCTGGACAAAGCCCGCCGTCTGCTGTGGCCGGTGAAAAAGAAATACGGCAACGCGCTGTCCTGGGCCGATCTGATCGTTCTGTCGGGCACGGTGGCGTATGAATCCATGGGATTGAAGACCTTTGGTTTCGGCTTTGGTCGCGAAGACATCTGGGGCCCCGAGAAAGATGTTTACTGGGGTTCTGAAAACCAGTGGCTGGCCCCGTCCGAGAACCGCTATGGCGATCTGGAAACCCCCGGCACGCTGGAAAACCCTCTGGGTGCGGTGCATATGGGACTGATCTATGTGAACCCCGAAGGCGTGAACGGCAATTCGGATCCGGCCAAAACCGCGATGCATATCCGTGAAACCTTTGCGCGTATGGCGATGAATGACGAAGAGACCGCGGCATTGACCTGCGGGGGCCATACCGTCGGCAAAGCCCATGGTGCGATGCCCGGTGACAATATCGGCGCCGAGCCCGAAGCCTGCCCGGTGTCCAGCCAGGGTCTGGGTTGGGAAAACCCTGATCAGAACGGCAAAGCGGCCAACGCCTTTACCTCGGGGATCGAAGGGGCGTGGACGAAAGAGCCGTTGAAATTTGACATGGGCTATTTCGACTATCTGTTCGGCTACGAGTGGGAACTGGGCAAATCACCCGCAGGTGCCCATCAGTGGCAGCCCGTCGACATGCCCGAAGACGAAAAGCCGGTCGACCCGACCGACCCCACTGTTCGCCGCATGCCGATGATGACCGATGCGGATATGGCGATGAAGGTCGACCCGACCTACAACGCGATCTGTCAGAAATTCATGGCGGATCCGGACTATTTTGCCGATACATTTGCACGTGCCTGGTTCAAGTTGACTCACCGCGACATGGGTCCGCGCGTCAACTATTATGGCCCGGACGTGCCGTCGGAAGACCTGATCTGGCAGGATCCGATCCCGGCCGGTTCGACAGATTACGACACAAATGCCGTAAAGGCCAAGATCGCAGACAGCGGCCTGACCATCGCCGAGATGATCACCACTGCCTGGGACAGTGCCCGAACCTTCCGCGGTTCGGACAAGCGTGGCGGCGCAAATGGGGCGCGCATCCGACTGGCGCCGCAAAAGGACTGGGCAGGCAACGAACCCGAACGTCTGGCGAAAGTGCTGGGTGTGCTGGAGCCGATCGCGGCGGAAACCGGTGCCTCGATTGCCGACGTGATCGTTCTGGCGGGCAATGTCGGGCTGGAGCAGGCGATCAAGGCCGCAGGCTTTGACGTGGCGGTTCCGTTCTCGGCCGGTCGCGGCGACGCGTCGATCGAGCAGACCGACGTGGACAGCTTCTCGGTACTTGAGCCGCTGGCGGACGGGTTCCGCAACTGGCAGCTGAAGGAATACGCGGTCTCGCCAGAGGCGATGATGCTGGATCGCGCGCAACTGCTGGGTCTGACCGCGGCCGAGATGACCGTTCTGGTCGGTGGTCTGCGTGTGTTGGGTGCCAACCATGGCGGATCGCCACATGGCGTCTTCACCGACCGGGTGGGCCAGCTGACAACCGACTTTTTCGTCAACCTGACGGATATGTCGCTGAGCTGGCATCCGGTTGACGGAGGCACCTATGAACTGCGCGACCGCGCCTCGGGTGAGGTCAAGTTCACCGCAACCAGCGCTGATCTGGTCTTCGGATCGAACTCGATCCTGCGCAGCTATGCTGAGGTCTACGCTCAGGACGACAATGCCGAGAAGTTCGTGCGCGACTTTGTGGCGGCATGGACCAAGATCATGAACAACGACCGGTTCGATCTGGTTGCCTGAATCATGTAATAAATCAGGCGGGGACACCCTCGCCTGATTTTCTTTTCAGGGGGCTGCATCCGCTGATCCCCGCTTTGCCGAGACTCGCTCACACAGTCATGAAGAGATCTTTGTATCGGTCACGCAGAATGTTCTTTTGAACCTTGCCCATCGTGTTGCGGGGCAGTTCATCCAGAACGATAAGCTTGCGCGGATGCTTGAACCGGGCCAGACCTTCGCGGACCGCGCCCGTTATCGCTTCCGGATCAGGGGTCTGGCCGGGCTCTGCCACAATGACACCAACAACCGTTTCACCGAAATCGGGATGAGGCACGCCGAACACAGCGCTTTCCAGAACACCGGGTTGATCATCGAGAACCATCTCGATTTCTTTTGGGTAGATGTTGTAGCCGCCCGAAATGATCAGATCCTTGTTGCGACCGACGATATGGACGTACCCATCCTCGTCGATGCGGCCCAGATCACCGGTGATAAAAAAGCCGTTGTCGCGCAGTTCGGCAGCGGTTTTTTCAGGCATCTGCCAATACCCTTTGAAGACGTTGGGCCCGCGCACTTCAATTATGCCGATCTCGCCCGCAGGCAGGGTATTGCCGTCTGAATCACAGATCTTCAGTTCGACCCCGGGCAGTGGGTGCCCGACCGTTCCGGCGCGCCGCTCGCCGTCATATGGGTTTGACGTGTTCATGTTGGTTTCAGTCATGCCATAGCGTTCAAGGATGCGATGACCCGTTCGTTCTTCGAACTGCACATGGTTTTCCGCCCGCAGCGGTGCCGATCCGGAAACGAACAGGCGTATATGGGTGGCCAGTTCCCTGGTAAAACGCGGGTCGTCCAACAGGCGCGTATAGAAGGTTGGGACGCCCATCATCGACGTGGCACAGGGCAATTTGTCGATGATCTGGTCCAGATCGAATTTGGGCAGCCAGATCATGCATCCACCTGCGGACAGCATGATATTGGTCGCGACGAACAGCCCGTGCGTGTGAAAGATCGGCAGGGCATGCAGCAGCACATCCTGCGAGGTGAAGCGCCATTCCTTGACCAGTGTCCGTGCGTTCGACAGCAGATTGTTCTGGGTCAGCATGGCGCCCTTGGACCGGCCTGTGGTTCCCGACGTGTAAAGGAACGCTGCCAGATCCTCGCCATCGCGGGCGACGGTTTCGAAACGTGTCGGCATGGTCGCGGCCAAATCTGTCAGAGACCCGGTGCCATCCGCGTTCAGCGTCTCTACCCGGGCGCCCAGCTGCGCGCCGACAGGGGTGAGTTTTCCTTCTCTTTCGGTGTCGCAGATAATCAGCGAGGCCCCGCTGTTTTCGATGAAATAGGTCAATTCATCGACCGTGTAGGCGGTATTCAGCGGCAGGAACACCAGACCGGCCTGGGCGCAGGCAGCATAAAGCGCCAGCGCCTCGGGGGGTTTTTCAACCTGCGCCGCAACGCGGTCACCGGGGTTCAGGCCCAGATGCGTCGCCACATGCGCAATCTGCGCCGCTTTGCCCAGGAAATCCTGGTGAGAGATCGTTGTCCCGTCCAGCAGCTGCAAAAAAGGTGTGCCTTTGCCGGCGTGGATGCCGAACAGGCCGTCATACAGAGGGTTAGCCATCAGGTTTACCTTTCTTGAGATATGAAAAGAGAGGTGGATGCAGCGAGGAAATTGATCTCGAATGAGGCGATCATCTCATGGGTCGTGGCGAATTGGTCGTGGTGCTGGGCAACACGGGTCATTTCATACAGGTAGTTCACCAAAGTGCCAACGGATCGGGCCGGGATTGCGTTGCCCTGAACCGAATGAACAAAAGCACTGTTACCCAAAAGAAACTGTGCAATTGGATCCAGAGGCGTGTGCCTCATTCCCCTGACACTGCGCAGTTGCAACCGCCGACACCCTGCTGTGCAACGTGCTTCCAGAGTATCGGCGGGTGTCGACTGATTTCCCTATGAGAAGCGTTCCGGCAGCAATGCATCCGGCAGATTCTGATAGCAGACAGGACGCAAGAAACGCCGGATCGACAATGTGCCCACGGATGTGGCACCGAAATTGGTCGAAGCCGGGTAGGGGCCGCCATGGACCATGCTGTCACATACCTCGACCCCCGTGGGGAAGCCATTGGCCAACACGCGCCCGGCTTTGCGTTCAAGGATCGGCAGCAGGGACTGCGCCATGCCCATGTCGGCCTCGTCCATATGCAGGGTGCAGGTCAGCTGCCCGTGCAATCCGCGCGCGACGTCGTGCATTTCGTCGGGTGTCTCGGCAGTCACGATGATGCCCAGCGGGCCGAACACCTCTTCCGCGAGGGATGTGTTGGCCAGCCAGGTTGCGGCGCTTGTTCGGTAAAGGAAAGGGCGCGCATTGCGCTGATCGCATGTCGAAGCCAGAATCTCGTGAACGCCAGCGGTTTCAGCAACACGGGCCTGACCGTTGCGATAGGCTTTGGCGATGCCGTCGGTCAGCATGGTCTGCGTCGGAACTTCGGTCAATGCGGCCTGTGCGATCTCGGCGAAACGGTCCGTTGCTTCACCTGCCGGCATCACAACGACGCCCGGGTTGGTGCAGAACTGACCAGCGCCCATCGTCAGCGAGCCGGCCCAGCCTTTGGCGATGTCTTCACCCCGGTTTGCCAGTGCCGCGTCCAGAATGAACATGGGGTTTACCGATCCAAGCTCGCCAAAAAACGGAATCGGTTCGGGGCGCGCGGCGCACAGGTCGAACAGGGCGCGACCGCCCGCAAGCGATCCGGTGAACCCGACCGCCTTGATCAGAGGGTGCTGCACCAAGGCTGAACCCACAGCCGGTCCGCCGTCCTGGATCAGGCTGAAAACGCCGGGATGAATGTTGCAACGGCGGTTGGCCGCAAGGATGGCTTCGGCGACGATCTCGCCGGTGCCCGGATGGGCGCCGTGGCCTTTGACGACAACCGGGCAGCCGGCAGCCAGTGCGGCGGCGGTGTCCCCCCCGGCGGTGGAAAATGCCAGCGGGAAATTTGATGCGCCGAACACCGCGACCGGGCCGATCGGGCGCTGGATCATTTTCAGATCGGGCCGGGGCAGGGGGGAACGGTCCGGCAGCGCGCCGTCGTGGCGCCGGTCCAGATAATCGCCGCTGAGGATATGCGTTGCGAACAGCCTCAGCTGCCCCGACGTGCGGCCCCGCTCACCTTGCAGCCGAGCCTCGGGCAGGCCGGTTTCCTGAGTGCCAATCTCGGTGATTGCATCGGCGCGCGCTTCGATCTCGTCGGCAATGGCGTTCAGAAAGGCGGCGCGTTCTTCCCGAGTGGAATAGCCATAACTCCAAAACGCCTCTTCCGCGGCCTGCGCCGCGGCGTCGACGTCTGAAATGCGACCTTTCGAAAAGTCATGCGATGGCCCATGTGCGGGTTGTGATGCAAAGAAATCGTCACCGGCAAGCCAGTTGCCGGCGATCAGATGCTTGCCATGCGGGGTAAAGGTCATTTGGGCCTCGTGTTTCGGGATGTCCAGATTAATGGATAATGTATCCAAAATGACAGGACATGCAAGACCGCCCTAGGGTTCGTCTGTCCCGCGCTTCGAGGCGATCATTTCCAGAAGCTGTTCCTTGGTCCGGCGAATATGCTGGGCCAAGACCTCGCAGGCTTGGTCCACATTGCCTTCCCGGGCCAGCCGCAACAGATCACGATGTTCCTTTTTTGCGGGTTCGCGCTGTTTCATCACGCTCAGGTGCATCCTGACATAGCGATCCGATTGCAGGTTGACGCGGTCCAGCAATTCGTTGGTCAGCTTCCGTCGTGACGCCGCATAAAGCGCCGAGTGATACTGATAGTTCAATATCCCCCACTTGCCGACGTCATTTTCATCATACGACGCTTCCATCTGATTGAGGATTTCGTCGCAACGCGCAAATTCCCCTGGGCCCATATTCGGGATGGCCCGGCGGAACAGATCGACTTCGATCAGGATGCGAAGATCGAAAATTTCACCGATTTCGTCGAGGGAATGCTTGGTCACCGAGCCGCCGCGATTGTTGGCCCATTGCACCAGACCTTCGGCATTCAGGCGTTTCAAAGCCTCGCGGATCGGCATGCGAGAGACATCATATTCCTCGGCCAGGGCTTCCTGCCGGATCGTCTCACCTTCGGCGAGTTCGCCGCTGAGGATACGTTCACGCAGATCATTTGCGATGACGTCCGGTAGGCTTTGTTTCGTGATCGCGCGTTTTCCTGCCATTTCCAATATCCCGCCACGGTTTTTTGGATACAATTACCCGCAATCACCGACTTTTCCAAGTCGAACTTGGATTTCGACCCATGTTCGACCCCTGCCCGAGATCAAAAAAAAGGCCTGAATCTGATGATGAAACCGTAAAGAGGCCGCGTATCTTCAGACTTTTCCGTTTTGAAAAACGTGCCTGCTGACATCAAACACCCCAGGTGTCAGACAGACGATAGCCACCGGGCCATGGATCGTCAGGATCCAACATGTGCTGATGAATTCCGGTGATCCAACCGCGACCGCTGATTTCAGGAACGATCGCCGCGCGGCTACCGACCTGCGCTGTGTCAATGATCCGCCCGGTAAAGCGCGATCCGATGATCGAGACAGCCTCGAAGGTCTGGCCGGGTTTCATCACCCCCTTGGCCGCCATCAGCGCCATGCGCGCGGATACAGCGGTGCCCGTCGGCGAACGGTCGACCTTGCCCGGCTGGATCGCCACGGCGGACTTGCCGCTCAGACCGGTTTCCGTTTCATACAACGGGCCGCAAAAGGCGCAGAACGATATATGATCCCAGTCCGGGTTCTCGGGATGCGAGAATCCAAGCTGCTCATTGGCGGCGTTTGTGATCTTTACCCCCAGCCGGGCTATGTCGCGGGCCTCGTGGTCGACGATCGCGAACCCAAGCGCCTGCGCATCGACGACCACGAAACTGTCGCCGCCATAAGCGGTGTCTACCGTGATCGTGCCCAGTCCGGATACCTCGAGCGGGACGGACAGCTTGTCGGCGAAGCTGGGCAGGTTCTGGACAAAGATGCGTTGTGCCTTGCCATCGCGGCATTCCGCACGCACCCGGACCAGCCCGCCCGGTGCCTCGAGCACCATATGGGTTTCCGGCTCGTGCATTGGAATGATCCCGCCATCCAGCAACACGGTTGAGACACAGATCGAGTTGGACCCCGACATGGGCGGCGTGTCTTCGGGTTCCATGATGATCCAGGCGGCGTCCGCCTCGGGGTGTTTTGGCGGAACCAGAAGGTTGACATGGCGGAACACACCGCCGCGTGGTTCGTTCAGAACAAAGTTGCGCAGGGTCTGGTCCCGCGCAATGAAGCTTCGCTGTTCCCAGAGAGTGTCGCCCGGCGGTGGGGCGACACCCCCCACGATGACATCCCCAACCTCACCTTCGGCATGGGCCGAGATCACATGTACGGTTTTGCTGCTGCGCATGTTTACCTCAGCTATATTGCGCGACGGGGGCACCCAGCGCGTCGAAGATCGGAGTCACGCCCAGACCGGGACGATCTGCTGTGGTCATCCGGCCATTAATACGCTTTGGCGCACCTTCGGCGATGTCCACGGTACCATAGGAATTGAAATCGGTGGCCGAGAAGGTGAACTCGGACGGTGTCGACCGCGCCAGATGAGCGATGGCGGCGGTGGTGATATCGCCCCCCCAGGTGTCTTCGATGGTCATCGGGATACCATGTGCGACGCACAGATCGCGCATCAGCCTTGCTTTGCTCAAACCTCCTACCTTGGAGATTTTCAGGTTGATCACGTCCATGGCGTCGTCGGCAATGCCGCGGACCAATGTGTTGGGCGTGTCGATGACCTCATCCATCACGAAGGGCAGCGCGGTGCGCCGGCGGATCGACACGCATTCCTCATAGGTCAAACAGGGTTGTTCCACATAGACATCCATGCCCGCGATGGCGCCTACGACACGCGCGGCCTCGTGCCGGGTCCAGCCAGTGTTGGCATCCGCCACCAGCAGGTCGGTCTTTTTTAGAACCGCGCGGGTGGCGTGAATGCGGTCGATGTCGTCATTGGCGTCGCCGCCCACTTTCAGTTGAAACTTCGTATAGCCTTCGGCCGCATAACCTTCGATCTTTTGCGCCATGATATCCGGTGCTTCCTGGCTGATCGCGCGATACAGCACCACGTCCTGTTGCGCGGCACCGCCCAACAGGGTGTAGAGGGGTTGCCCGGTCGCCTTGCCCAGCAGATCCCAGCAGGCGATATCAACGGGCGCCTTGGCATAGGGGTGGCCACGCAGGGCGGCATCCATGGTGCGATTGATCTGGCCGATATTCAGCGGATCCTGCCCGATCAGATGTGGCGACAATTCCGCCAGCCCGGCCCTGACGCCCAGGGCAAAGGACGGAAGATAAGCCGATCCCAACGGGCAGCATTCGGCATACCCCTTGAGACCTTCATCCGTGATGATCTCGAGAACGGTGCTGTCGAAGACTTCGACATAGTTGCCATTGGACCAGCTATAGCGACCTTCCTTCAGCGGCAGATCCACCTGATATACGTTCAGTGCAGTGATTTTCATGAGGTGTTCTCCTGATCAGAAGCGTGTGGATGCGAAAGGCTTCATGTCGAGCGCGGGCTTGGTGTCCGTGACCAGATCCGCGACCAGTTCCGCCGTGCCTGCGGATTGCGTCAAACCCAGATGGCCATGTCCGAAGGCGTAAAACACCTGTGGCGCACGCGCCGAGCGGTCGATCAGCGGCAAACTGTCGGGCAGCGACGGCCGGAAGCCCATCCATTGCGTGCCGCCTTCCAAGTTCAGGCCAGGCATGAAGTGCCCGGCCTTTGCCAGAAGCGCGTCGGCGCGTTTGTAATTGGGCGGCAGCTCCAGCCCGCCCAACTCGACCGCGCCACCGATGCGCACACCGCCGTTGATCCGCGTCACCACAAATCCGTGGCCACCGAATGTCAGATGGGTGCGCAGGTCAAAGGCCCCTTGGGGCAGGGTTGTGTTGTACCCGCGCTCGGTTTCCAGAGGGATGCGATCGCCCAGGGTTTTCGCCAGGTGATGAGACCACGCCCCGGCGGCCACGATCACCTGTCTTGCATCAATTTCACCGATCGAAGTCGTCAGGCGAACGCCCGCATCCATGGGTGTGAGCGCGTTGATTGTCGCGATTTCAACCTGACCGCCACGGGCGGTGAACCGGGTGGCCAAATGTCTTGTCCAGCTGGCCGGATCGACCGTGTTCATCCAGGTGGGCGTAAAACCCGCATGGGTAAATCGTCGGTCAAGCCCGGGCTGGATTTCCGCAATCGCGTCGGGGCTGTCCAGCAGGTCAAAGGGGATGCCGTGATCCTTGCGCCTGTCCCATGTGGGCAGACTGGCGCGGAATTCGCCTTCACCCTCGAACACCTGCAACTGGCCGTCGCGTTGCATCAGCGCTTCGCCGTCGACATCCGCGATCTGGCGTTCCAGCGCCGCGCGGCTGTGATCCATCAAAGCAGCCTGTGCAGACAAGGCCGCAGCATAGCGATCCTGCCAACTGGCCCGCCAGAACCGCAGCATCCACGGCGCGATGTTCAAAGCGTAAGAAGGAGGAATTGAAAGTGGACCCAGCGGGTCAAACAGCCATTTCGGAGCCTTGCGCATTATCCCGGGGGTGGCCAATGGCACGATGTCGGTAAAGGCAAAGGCTCCGGCGTTGCCCTTCGAGGCACCGGCTCCTACGCCTTCGCGATCCAGCACCAGCACGCGCCGGCCGCGTTTTTGCAATTCAAGTGCGGTGCTGATGCCGATGATACCGGCACCGATCACAACGATATCCGTCGGGTTGTCTTGCAGCATGGCCAGATTTTCTCAAACTGTGGCTCGGTTCCGGGGGCCGGATTGCGCCAGTCCCCGATAATTTTGTCAAAGAAGGATCCCACCGCGGAACGGATCGTTTTGCGCGAAAATCAATCTGCCTTCGGCCATGATATGCGCCTGCCCGGTCAGGGTTGGAATGACGCCGCCATTGGGACCGGGCTGAAAGCTCAGCCGGTAAGAGCTGCCGATCACGCTTTCCTGCACGATCTCTTGCCCCGGAACCAGAACTCCATCCGCGGCCAGACAGGCCAGACGCGCAGAACTGCCGGTCCCGCACGGGGATCGGTCATATTGATCGTCCGGGCACAGGACGAAATTTCTGCTGTGAATGCCTTTGCCCAGGGATTTGTCCTGCAAGATCACGTGGTCCACCGGTTCCCCGTTTTCGCCACGTACATTCTGGTCGATGCAGGCTTTGCGAATTGCAATGGTCAGATCGGTGAGGGCACGGATGTTGCCGGGCGTCACGTCCATCGGGCTGGGATCGACAATGAAGAACCAGTTGCCACCATAGGCCAGATCGCCGGTCACTTTTCCATGGCCTTCGACGTCTACCGACACCGAAGCCCTGACCCGGCGGCTTTCGATATTGGTGACGCGCACCGTATTGGCGTCCAACAGGTCAACCGAGATGACGCCGGCGGGCGTTTCGACCCTGTGCGTCCCCGGACCGATCCGGCCCAGATGGGCCAGAGTGACCCCAAGGCCGATGGTGCCATGACCGCACATGCCCAGAACGGCATCGGCATCGAAATAGATCACGCCGGTTTCGCAGCCAGACGTTTCCGGGGCCACCAGAAGCGCCCCGACCATGCCGGGTTGACCGCGTGGTTCCAGAAGGACCGATTTGTAGAAATCCTTGTGCTCGGTGGCCAGGCGTTGCGCGCGCTCGGCCAGCGGGCCCGACCCCAGATCGGGGCCGCCGTTCAGGATGACCCGCGTGGGCATGCCTCCGGTATGGCTGTCGATCACATGCATTCAGCGATGACCCCGCCCTGGCTGGACCAGTCGGCAAACCAGGTGCGGAACAGTTTGTATTGCTGTTCGCAATAGTTGCGCTGGGCATCCGTCAACTCGTCGGTTTCGTTGAAGTGCAAGCGGTATTCCTCTTCACCGTTCAGGACCAGCAGATGCTTGTAGTACAGCACCAAATCGGTGCCTTCGTCAAAGCTGGCCAGCACGCCAAAAGCTTCTTCAAGCTCGCGCGCGCGCAGGCGCGCTTCGGCATGGCCCGCCGCCGCTTTCTGGCACAGGGCGGCCAACAGCAGTGCCTCTTTGGGCAGGGCGGTACCGATACCGGTAATCGAACCCGTGGCGCCGCAGTTGACGAAGCCATGATAAACCTCGGTGTCCACGCCCACCATCAGCGTGACCTGATCATCCTTCGAGGTGATGTGTTCCGCGGCGTAGCGCAGGTCGCCTTTGCCTCCGAATTCCTTGAACCCGACAAGGTTCGGATGATCTGCACGCAATTCCAGGAACAAATCAGCACGGGTGGCGAAGCCGTAGACGGGGCTGTTGTATATGATGGCCGGGATATCCGGCGCGGCTGACAGGATTGCCTTGAAGTGGTTGCGCTGTGCCGGGATGGACGATCCGCGCGACAGCACACGTGGGATGACCATAAGCCCTGCCGCGCCGACCTTTTGCGCATGTGCAGCCAGCGCCACGGCAGATTTCGAGTTTATCGCACCGGTGCCGACGACGACAGGAAGGCCGGCGTCGATCAGGCGTTCGACACCTTGCATGCGTTCGGCATCCGACAGCAACGGCCAGTCGCCCATCGAGCCGCAATACACCACGGCCGACATGCCGGCCTCGATCATTTCCTTGCCCTTTTTCACCAGGGCATCGAAATCCGGGGTCCGGTCGGCTTTGCACGGGGTCATCAGGGCTGGCATGGTGCCGGTGAAGATATTCTTGGACATGAAGGTGATCTTCCTCGTTGTTTCAGGGGGCCAGTGCACTCAGCGCACGTTGGCAAGGAATTTACGGGTATGCTCTGATTGCGCATCACCGAATATCTGCCCGGGCGGACCGATCTCTTCCATCACGCCTTGATGGAAGAAAGCAACCCGGTCCGACACATCGCGTGCGAAACCCATCTCGTGCGTGACACAGATCATGGTCATCCCTTCTTCGGCCAAAAGGCGCATCGTGTCGAGAACCTCGCCCACCAGTTCGGGATCCAACGCTGACGTCGCCTCATCAAAAAGCATGTATTCCGGCTCCATCGCCAGCGCGCGGGCGATGGCCAGACGCTGTTGCTGGCCACCCGAAAGAGCAGATGGGTAGACGCCCAGCTTTTCGCCTAGGCCAACATGGGTCAGTTGGCGGGCGGCGATATCGCGGGCTTCTGATTTTGACAGTCCCTTGACGATCTTGGGGGCCAGCGCGACGTTTTCCAATGCGGTCAGGTGGGGAAAGCTGTTCCATTGCTGAAACACCATTCCCAGCTTTGTGCGCAGCTTGTTGATGTCGGTGCCTTTGGCATGAACATCTGTGCCATCGACCCTGACCGAGCCTTGCTGGATCGGTTCCAGCCCGTTGATGCAATACAGCAGGGTCGATTTGCCGGAGCCCGATGCGCCGATCACCGACAGGACCTCTCCTTTCGGCACGTCCAGATCGATGCCCTTCAGCACATGCAGCGCGCCGAAATACTTGTGCAGGTCGCGAATTTCGATCATTGGGCCCACCTTTTTTCAAGAGACGCGGAATAGCGCGAAATCGGATAGCTGAGCGCGAAATAGAACGCGCCCGCGATTGTCAGGATCAGGAAAGGTTCCTGCGTCCGGGTGATCAGGATCTGACTGGCCTTGAGCAGTTCGACATAGCCCAGCACCGAAACCAACGCGCTGTCCTTCATCACTCCCAGTGCGACACCGACCCAGGCCGGGAAGACCGCGCGCCCGCCAATCGGGAAGACGACATAGCGCAGATCCTGCCAATAGGTCATGCCCAGACTGCGCGCGGCACGGCGCATCGGCGCACCGACGGCCTCGATCCCGCCGCGTGCGACATTCGCAACCAATGCAGCCGTGTAGATCGACAGGATCACCACGCCCGAGGCGAACGGGTCCAGATTGAGCCCGACAATGGGCGCAAAGTTGTAGAACAGCACCAGTTGGATGATCAGCGGGACGGAACGGAAAACATCCAGAAACGGGGCCACTGTCAGTGCTGCGGCCAGCTTGCCTTCGTACAGGATCCACCCGCATACCACGCCAAGAAGCGTTCCGATGGATATCGACAGAACCGAAATCCAGAGTGTCCGCAGGGCCGCTTCGCCCAGAAACCACAGATCATTGATGGTGAAGCCGCTGAAAAAGCTGACAGTGGGTTCCATCCGAGCGTCCTTCAGTAGCGAAAGAGCCGGGTCGCCAGCAGGCGTGAGGCTCCGAGAATGATTTTGACGATCACGTAGTAGATGATCGCGGTGACGGCGAAATATTCAAAGATGCGGAAGGTGCGCGAGGCAAAGAACTGCGTCTCGCCTGACAGCTCGCGGAAACCGACCAGCATGCCCAGCGAGGACATGAGCACGGCCCAGACCATCTGATTGGTGATCGGGTGGTAGACGATGCGAAACACCTGCGGGATCACCACGCGTGTGTAAGCCTGCCACGCGGTCATGCCCAGAGAACGAGAGGCCCGCAACTGCGTCTCGGGGACGGCCTGGAAACCTCCGCGAAAGTTTTCGGCCAGATAGCCGGCGCAATTGAAGGTCAAACCCGCCAGCACGATGAAGTAAGGCGACAGGTGCAGGCCGAATGCGCCAAGCCCGAAGCCGAAAAAGAACAGCTGAAACAGGGCGGGCGTGTTTCGGGCCAGTTCAACCCAGGCCGAGGCGAACCAGTACAGAGGCCCTTTCAGGTGCAGCCGCGTCAGCGCAAGACACAGGCCGAAGAGGATGCCCAGGATCATCGCCAGCACCGCGACTTGCAAGGTCAGCAGCGATGCCTCAAGCAAGTCCGGCAGGCTTTTCATGACCGGCCGCCAGTGGAAGTTGTAATCGAACACGGGTTTTTTCCGAATTGACCGGCTCTTTCGCCCGGCCGAAACCAGACGAAAGAGCACTGGGGGGTGAAATCAGTACATCACGCCGGGGATGCGCAGCTCGGGTGCTTCGCCTCCGACATATTTGCCCCACAGGTCCTGATACCGGCCCGAACGCACCTGATGCGTGACAAACAGGTTCAGGAAGTTCAGCCAGGTGACGTCCTGTCGTTTGCCCACGACCGAGGTGTAGTCGGTGGTCCAGGGCATACGGGGGCCGGCCAGCACGGTTTCATACTGCTGGGTGATCGGCAGAACGGCGGTGTTGGTGGTGATGCCGATATCGGCCTTGCCCTGCGCGACCGCCAGAAACACCTCGTTTTCCGACTGATAGCCCTGATAATTGCCTTCCTCACCCCATTCGGCGGCAATCTTCAGCCATTCCTGTTCCGGCACGGTGCCAATCGCGGCGGCGACGCGTTTGCCGCGGATGTCTTCGAAGGTTTCGATCCCGCTGTCCGCGTTCACGACGCCCTGCGCATAGTAGATTGCATAGGGAATGCTGAAGCCCACGGTCCGCGCCCGTTCAAGGCTGTCCGAGGTTGCGCCGAACACGACGTCGGCGCGCCCGGTAACGATGACCGGCAGGCGTTCTGCCCAGGTCAAAGGCAGGATTTCCGCCTCAACTTCAAGCGCCGCGGCCAGATCATTGCAGTAATCCACGTCAAAACCCGCCGGTTCGTTGTTGGCGTCGCGATACCCGATCGGCGGAAAGTCTAGAACAACGCCGCAGCGAAGAGTGCCGCGATCAACGACATCGTCGAGCGTGTCCGCCATCGCAGGACCTGTTGTGAAAGTGGTGAAGGCCGCCAAAGCGACGAGTTTCTTGAGCATGTGATCCTCCCTGAATCAAAGATGTGATCACGAATAAAGGATATTGGATCCAACATCCATAAAAAATTTACCACCAGCAGCGATACGGGCCCGTACCCGGCTACGGGATGGATCAATTGTTCAAGAAATGCCCTTGGCTGATTGATCGTCTTGGGGGTGGGAGCAAGCCGATCATCCAACCGTTCAAAACACTGTGGAGATGCTTTTGGCGCAACATCCCAATGAAGGACCGGCCATTCTGATCCGGTCCGCGCGGCGCAGCTTGCACCGGGCCGGGATGGACGAAGACAACCCCAACACGTTCTGGAACCCTCCGCCTGAGGACTGGGTGCTCAAAGGTCACGGAACCGACCTGCACAACCCGGACAGGTGCCAGAATTCGCTGTCAGACAACGCGCAGGGTGTTTTTCCCTTTCCCGATGCTGCCAATGGCGTTCAGTCTGTTCTGATGACGCCGGTTTCCACCCACGTGTCAAATCGCGACAGAACAGCTTCGCAGAAAGCCGCGTCGTTGATGTGAACATCCAGCTCGGTCATCGGCACCCGGCCGGGCATGACCTTGCGCGCCTCGTCCACCATTTCGGCCAGAGCCTCTGGATCATGCGCCTCTTCGCCTTCCCTGTCCCAGGCCTCGACGCCCTGAACGGGCAAAAAGAAATGCACCGGCCCGGTTGCGGCTTCCAGCCGGTTGGCGAGTTCCCGAATCCAGGCGCGCCGTTCGGCGCCGTTGAAGACCGAGCTTTTGATCAGGCGATTGTGTTCGTGGAACGGGCGATCGGCATATTGTTCGGGGATGTCCTGCCAGCCCGCAAAATCCAATAGATCCAGCGCACCGGGTGCCACCATCTGGGGCGTTCCAACGCGCCCGGCATTGGTGACCCGGTCATCGCCGCTGGACACGACAGAGCCCGCCATCAGGTTGCCGAATTCCTGCATGCAGAAGTCCATCACGCAGGCAAACGCGCCTTCGCCCGCCAGTTTTTCATAGGCCATGCCGCCCATGCCGGTAGAGTGGAAAACGGCCACTTCAAAGCCGCGGTCTTCCAGTGCCGGTTTCAGAATTTTCATGTAGCGCAGGCAGGACGAACCAAGGCTGGTCATCCCGATCAGAGGTTTGCTGCGATCAGGGGCGGTCGCCGCCCTGGCTGCGCCCACGACGGCCCCGGCAGCTTGGCTGAGCGACGATTTGCAGATCGAATTCATGCCATACAGGCCGCCGGCCCACAAGATCATCTGAACATCCGGCGCCAACCGGTGCGGAGGGATCAGAGGCGAGAAGCTGACCGTTGACACGATATATTTGGGAACGCCCATCGGCAAAGCCTGTGCACAATCCAGCGCAAGGTCTGTGCCCATGGTCCCGCCCGTGGCCAGCATCCCGTCAAATCGACCTTCTGAACAGGCTTGTGCAACAACTTTTGCGGCCCCTGTGGACATCACGCGAAAGGCTTTGTTCTCGTCTCCTTGCGCGATGACCTGTTCTATTGTCATGCCACCGGCAGCGGCAACGTCGTGTTTCGAGATATCCGTCGGTTCGGACGGATCACCCAGAACCGATACATCCATGGTCAGCACGTCAGCGCCCTGTGCTCTGACCGCCTTTTCGATAAACCGCATTTCGGGCTCTTTGGTATCGTACGTACCAATCAGCAGGATTGTCTTTTCGGCCATTGGTGCCTCCTGTCTAAGTGTGCTGTTGAAGGTATTGGGACATCAACGCCCGCGCGGTTTCAATGAACCGCTCATTGCGTATGCCCGATCCATCTTCGTTCAGGCGGGATGCAACCCATCCCACATAGGTTACCGCGCGCAGTGCCATGAACAGGTCGAGTTGGCGGGTACAGATCGGTCGTTCAGATCGATACCCCGCCAGCAAAGCACCGCGCAGCCGGTTGAAATCAGGTTCGTGCAGGTTCTTGAGAAGCGTCGTTGCGATATCAAACAGGCGAAAACCGAACCCGGCATCGTCGAAATCAATCAGCCACAGTACGTCACCGTCAACCATGACGTTTTCGCGGACAAGATCGGCGTGGATCAGCCCGTAATCCAACTGATTTTCCACGCGCCGAAGGTCACGATCTGCGATATCCCGGAACACCAGGAACAGGGCCCGGTCCGTTTTTCCAAGCGTTGGGTTTTCCCAGAAACGACCCCAGACAGGGGCGTCTCCAAGCAGCCCGCTGCGATCCCATGACCAACGCACGAAGTCCTGAGGAGGTGTCCATTGGTCGCTGATGTGGTGCAGCCGTGCCATTTCCCGGCCGATTGAGCAAAAGACGCCTGTCCGGTCCTGATGCGTCAAAGCCTTTCCTGTCGCACCCAGAGGGCGGCCCGGCAGCCAGTCGAGCATGTCGACCTGAATGCCGTCCACCAGATGCAGATAGCGCCCATCTGCGGCCGGAACGGGCGTTGGAACCCGGACCCCGTTTTTGCCCAGAACGGCCATCCACTGTAGCTCTGACCGGAGTTCGGTATCCGTTCGCAAGCCCTTGCGATGCAGTCTCAGGGCATAGGCGGTCTGGCCTGCCTGAACGCGATAGACGCGGTTTTCCCGAGCCGCCACAAGAGACGCCCGGCCATCAGCCAGACCCCAAAGGGTCAGCGCCTGTTCCACGATCTGCTTCATGCGACCAGTGGCGTTTCCGCCAACACGTCGTCCAGCGTGTCGAAAAGAAGATCCGCGTTTTCGACAGAGAATGGCATGGGCGGGCGAATTTTCAGAGTATTCTTGTGACGCCCAAGCTTGGAGTGAATGATCCCGCGCTGGCGCATGGCGTTGATGATACGGTCAGTGAATTCTCCGGCGGGTTCCTTGCTGTCGCGATCAAGGACCATTTCAGCCCCGAATATCAGCCCCGAGCCGCGTATGTCTCCGATGACGTCATACTTTTCTTTCAAAAGGTTCAGCCGTTTTCGCGCATGGTGGCCAACGGATCTGGCGTGTGCGACCAGGCTCTGGTCTTCGATCTCTTCCAAAACCGCCATCGCGGCAGCACAGGAAACAGGGTTTCCGCCAAACGTGTTGAAGTACCGATATCCCTTGCGGAATGCCGAAATGATCTCGGAACCTGTGACCACGCCGCCCACCGGATGGCCGTTGGCCATGGGTTTGCCCAAGGTCATGACATCCGGCACAACGCCCAACTTCTGATGCGCCCACATGTGGGTGCCGGTTCGGCCAAAGCCTGATTGCACCTCGTCGCAGATCAACAGGCCCCCGGCCTGGCGGACGACCTTGGCCGTGGGAGCCAGCCAACTGTCCGGGTTCTCGGGAAACCCCTCGTTCAGAAAGTAAGGGCAGAGGATCAATGCGGCAAAACCGGTGCCGGCCTTTTCGTGTTCCGCAATCTGTTCCGCCACGGCATCGGCGAATTTTGACCCATCCGGGTCGGGATTGCGATAGCTGTCGGGCGCGCTGACAAAGCGGAAATACCGGCTCAGACCGAAGCCGACCGTCGGGATGTTCGATTTGCTCAACTGGCTGACCAGCGCGGTATTGCCGTGATAGGTGGCGTCGGTGGCAATGATCCCTCGTTTTCCGGTCATCGCCTCGGCCATTCGCAGAGCAATGTCATTTGCCTCGGAACCGGTACAGGTGAGGATGGCCGTATCCAGGGATTCGTCCATCGTTCCGGTCAGTTTTTCCACATAGTCCAGAATCCCGTCATGCAGATACCGGGTGTGCGTGTTGAGCGTGCGCGCCTGACGACAGATCGCCTCGACCACGCGCGGGTTGCAATGCCCCACATGAGGCACGTTGTTGTAGCAATCCAGATACTTGCGCCCGTCCGCATCCCACAGCCAGACGCCTTCACCTTTCACGAAATGAACGGGTTCGTCATAGAAGGTCGATACATTGGGCCCCAGCAACCGGGCCCTGCGTTCAATGAGTTCCGCGGATTTTGCTGGAAGGGTCATGCGGGCGGCCTTTTTTCAGAGTTTTATCCAGGCGGTTTTCAGATCGAAGTATTTCTCGATCGCGTGCAGCGATTTGTCGTGCCCGTTGCCGGATTGGCGAACGCCGCCCAGCGGAACGGTCAGGTCGGCACCGCCATACGTATTGACATGAACAACGCCGGCGCAAATGCCGGCCACCATGCGATGCGCGCGGCTGAGGTTCGAGGTCCAGACACCACCGGCCAGCCCAAATACGGTGGCATTGGCAAGGCGCAGCGCTTCGTCTTCGTCGGCAAAGGGCGTGACGGCCAGAACAGGGCCAAAGACCTCATTCTGGAACAGGGTGTCGGTCTCTTTCACGTTGGCCATCACGGTCGGCGCCATGTAATAGCCTCCGGTCTCGGTCAGGATGCGGTTTCCGCCGGTCCGGCGCTCGGCGCCTTCGGCCTCGGCCTTGGTGACGAAATCCAGATTGGCCTGAAGCTCTGGCAGGCTGTGGACCGCACCGATCTGGTTGTTGAGATCCAGCGGGTCGCCGACGCGAAAGCCTTCGGCGTGGCGGCTGATCTCGGCGACGAAGTCCTCGTAGATCTCTTGCTGGACCAACAGGCGCGATCCGGCGACGCAGACCTGACCAGAGTTGCGGAAGATGCCCGCCGCGGAAACCTTGGCCGCTTCGGCCAGATCAGGGGCGTCGGCAAAAACGATGTTCGGGGATTTGCCGCCCAGTTCAAGATAGCAGCGTTTCAGGTTCGACCGCGCCGAATACTCCAGCAGCCGCCGCCCGGTCGTGCCCGACCCGGTAAACACCATGATGTCGACATCCATCGACAGGGCCAGCGCCTCACCCACGACCGAGCCACGCCCGGTCACGACGTTGAACACCCCATCGGGCACTCCGGCTTCTGCGGCAAGTTCGGCAATCTTGAGCAGGCTGAGTGAGGCGCTTTCGGCAGGTTTCAGCACGACGGAATTGCCTGCGGCCAGTGCCGGTGCAATTTTCCAGCTGCCGATCATCAGTGGAAAGTTCCAGGGCACGATGGCCCCGACAACCCCGACCGGAGCGTGATGCACAAGACCCAGAACGTCACCGCTTGTCGGGGCGATCTGCCCGTAGATCTTGTCGATCGCCTCGGCATAATACCGGAAAGTGGCCGCCGCCGAGAGCGCCTCGGCCTTGTAGGCCATGGTGATCTCGGTTCCGTTGTCGCGTACGCCCAGCACGGCCAGTTCAAGCGCGCGGGCTTCGATCAGGTCGGCCAGCTTCAGCAGCACTTTCTTGCGGCCGGCAGGGGCCATGCGCGACCATCGCCCGTCCTCGAAAGCATCGCGCGCCGCGCGCACGGCCATGTCGACATCGGCCGGTGTGCCTTCGGCGATCAGCGCCAGAGGTTGGCCGTTGATCGGAGACAGAACCTGATGCCGGGCCCCGGTTTCACCATCCTGACTGCGGCCGTTTATGAAATGCCCGCGCGGAGCAATGTCCTGCGCACGCAGCGCATCAATCGAGGATTGGTCCATGGGGTTATCCTTGCTGAGTTGAGTCTTCGTCGAGAACCGGCTGCGGTCTGATACGTTCCTTGTGTTCCTTGATCAGCGAGCGAACGTGCAGCAGAAGGATCCCGAGGATCATGATGAAAAGAATTGCGGCAATCGGTCGGTCGATGAAATCAAGTGGTGACTTCACCCGCGCCATGGCGCTGCGCAGTTTGACTTCCATGATCCCGCCCAGAACCATGCCCAGAATGATCGGAACAATGGGCAGGTTCAGGCGCTTCAGGATCAGCCCGAACACGCCGAACCCGGCGGCAATGGCGCAGTCCGTGACTGAGTTGCGCAGGCTGAATACCCCGACAAAGGACAGCGTCAGGATCATGATCCCCAGAAAGCGCGTCGGGATCTGAATGATCTTCAGCAGCAGGTTGGTCGAGAACAAAAGAAAGACCAGAACGATCACGTTGAGCAGGATCAGCGACATGTACAGCGCCATGACAAAATCCATCTGGTCGGCGAATAGCTGCGGTCCGGGGATCACGTTGTGAACGTAGAAGACGGACAGCATCATCGCGGTCAGCGCCTCGCCCGGAATACCCAGCGCCAGCAGTGGAATCATCGCAGCCCCGGGGACGGCATTGTTGGCCGCCTCGGACGCCACCAGACCTTCGGGTGATCCATCGCCGAATTTGTCCGGGTCCTCAGAGGTTTTCTGTGCGTATGTGTATGACAGGAACTGTGATGTGAATTCGCCTGTGCCCGGTATCATGCCCATGAGCACACCCAGCGATGACGAAACCGTCGCGATGCGTTTCAGGCCCAGCAGCTCTTTGAGGCCCGCGAAGATGCTGCCGCGCACATGGGCTTCGCCCGGCGCGTGTTCTTTGTCGACCAGCAACAGCAGCGCCTGACTGATGGCGAACAGCCCAAGAACCACCACGATCAGATCGATACCTGACGAAAGCCAGGTTTGGTCAAAGGTGAAACGTTTGGTGTATTTGACGGGTTCCAGACCGACGGTGCTGAGGAAGATGCCGAAGAACGCCAGCATCGCGGCCGAGAAGGTTTGCCCGCGATGAGCCAGGATCACCAGAAGGATGCCCATGAGTGCGGCCAGAAAAATCTCGCGGCTGCCGAAATGCGGGGCAACCCAGGCCAATACGGGTGACAGGATGATCAGACAGAGGATCGAGAAGATGCCGCCGAAAAACGACGCCGAATAGGCCAGCGACAGGGCCCGGTGGCCCTCGCCGCGCTTGGTCATGGGATAGCCGTCATAGGTGGTCAGTGCATTGACGGCGGTACCGGGCGTGTTGATCAGGATGGCGGGGATTGCGCCGCCATACATGGACGACCCGTAGATGCCCAACAGAAGGGTCAGGCCGACGATGGGCTCGAACGCGAAGGTGGCGGGCAGCAGGATGGCAATTGCGACAGCAGCGCCGACGCCGGGCAACGCGCCGATGATGACCCCGCCCACCGATCCGATGATCAGCGCCACGACGACCTGCCACTGCGCCAGAATTGCAAAGCCGGAAATCAGATTGTCCATCTTGGCCTCACAGGTAGGTCAGCGCAAAGGCGCGCAGCCCGTCGGGCAGGTATTCGTATATCCGACCGGCAGGAATGTTCACCTGAAGCAACGCGCGGAAAACGACTGCCACGACCGCGCCGAAGGCAAGTGCAACGCAAAAAGCGCCGGGCAATCGAAACCCCAATCGTATCGTCAGCAGGGCTGCAAAAAGCATGGTCGATGGCAGGTATCCAAGCCACGGAACCGCCACGACATAGATCAGGAAGTAGGCAACGTATTCGAGGGACATCAACCAGAACGTCACCTCTCGCAACCGTCCGGGAATGCGTGGGGACAGGAAGGAGCCCAGCAAGTGGAGGCCGCTGAACAAAACCATGCCCCAGATCGCGATCTTGGGCCACAGGGCGGGTTGCGCAAACCACTTGGTTCGTTTGACGGCCTGAGTCTCAGCGCCGATCTGGCTGAGAAGGAACAGGGAGAAGCCGAAGAAAAGCAAGGCAAAGACAATATCGCCAGGACGTCGATACCGTCGGAACATGTCTTGCAGCGTCTTTGCTATCATCTTGGCCTCCTGTTTGAATCAAACAGACCCGGCGATGTTCGATCTGGCCGGGCCTGTTTCGGATTATTCGCCCAGAATCTCTTCGATCTTGGCGAAAGAGGCTTTGTCCTGCTCGATCTGAGCATTCGAAGCGTCCGGGTCCTGCCAGTAGATCAGGGCGCCCGTTTCCTCAGCCAGCTTCTTGGCCTTGTCCGAGGACAACGCTTTCTGCGCGGCAGCCGAGATCTTTTCACGCGCGTCGGCAGGCGTGTCCTTGTGTACGAACAGCCCGTTCCAAAGGGCCAATGGCAGATCCGGATTGAGTTCCACGATCGTCGGCGTATCCGGAACCAGTGAAATCCGCTCGCCGCCGATGCTGGCAAGGACGTTCACCTGATCAAGGCAGGGAAGGATCAGCTGTAGCGTCGTATTGATGACATCCACGTCGCCCGAGGCCAGCGTGTTGCAATCCAGGGCGTCGAAAGCCGCTTCGCTGGCAAAGTCGAACCCGCTGCTGACCGCAGCTGCAAATGTGACCTGCGTGGGGGGCAGAACCGATCCGAAATGGCCAAGCGCCACGTCATTTTCCTTGCCGTAGTCGGCCAGCTCTTCCCAATTTGAAAACGGCGCGTCTTTGCTGGCCGCGATGACGAAGGGATAGGTCAGGAAGATGCCGATTGGATCAAAAGGATTCGGGTTGAGTTCGGGAATTCCGATTTCGGGACCGATGACAGGTACGCCGATGACGAATGAGCCGATGGTGTACCCATCCGCCGGAGCGGTTGCCACCTCGACCGCGCCGGGGAATGGGCCGCCTCCGCCGCCGGGTTTGTTCACGACAGCGGCAGGCACACCGTACATGGCCTGGAATTCGTCGGCGATCATCCGGGTAAGGACATCTTCCAGATCACCCGGAGGCCAGGGGACGACAAAACTTACCGGCTTTTCAGGGTATTCAGCCAGTGCGGCAGTGGCCGAAGCCGCAAAAGCGGCGGCTGTTAGAAATTTCTTCATTGACACCTCCCGTTAGTGGTTCATTATTTGAACCGCGTTAACAATAATAATGTTGCTTTGTTAAGTTAGTTCTGTCAAGTATTACCTGAGCAAGAGGACCACACGCACATGGGTACAGCCCTTAACGCCCTAAAAATGCTGGACTACTTTTCCAATGCCCGCCCGGAGATCGGGCTGAGTCACCTTGCGCGGTTGTCCGGGCTGAACAAAGCAACGGCATTGCGGCACCTGCGCGCGCTTGAGGAGTTCGGGTTGATCGAGCAGAATCCGATGACGAAATCCTATGCGATCGGGCCGGCGGCTTTGCGATTGGCCGCGCTGCGAGAGATCGCCAGGCCCGGCATCGAGGGCGCGCGCCAAAAGATGCAGGCCGCCATGCAGGTGGTCGGTGAATCCCTGCATCTGTCTTTGCTGGAGAAAACGGGGTTGCAGACGGCGCTTGTGGTGGAAACAACGCAGCACAGTGTCCGTGTCAGTCTGGATCCCAGCGAGATGCTTCCTCTCAATGCGACGGCATCAGGTCTTTGCATGCTCAGTTTCGGGCCGGCTCACCTTTTGGAGCAGCTGGATCAGCACATGCAGGAACGGTTTACGCAAGCCACGCTTACTGATCCGAAGCTTATCAATGAACGGGTCGCAAAGATCAGAGTTTCAGGCTGGGCCGACAGCCGTGGCAGTTACGAAGAAGGTGTTTTTGGATATGCCGCGCCGATCTTCGGCATTGATCAGGTCGCGTTGGGAACCATCGCGATAGCTGTCCCGGAAGCCCGGGCAACCAGCGACCGCCTTCTGGCAATACTGTCCACGTTGCATTCACTTTCGGCTGATCTGACTGCTGGTTTTGGCGGCCAGTTGCCCGACTCCTTTCCAACCGGATTCCACCCGTGACCCGGGGCGGATTCAACACTCGGAGACCCGCGACATGAAAGACTCCAACTTTCTGAAGGAAAACAACGCCCGGTATTTCTGGCACCCGATGGCGCACCCCGCCGACAGCCGGAAGAACCCGCCGACCATTCTCAGCGGTGGTGAAGGGGTCAACATCACTGATGTCGATGGTCACACGGCGCTGGACGCCGTAGGGGGGCTGTGGAACGTCAATCTGGGCTATTCCTGTGAGCCGGTGAAACAGGCCATAGCGGATCAGCTGAACGCGCTGCCCTATTACTCGACCTTTCGCGGCACCAGCAACGACAAGGCGATCGAGCTGTCCTATGAGCTGGCCCAGTTCTTCGAGGCCGACGGGCTGACCCGTTCATTCTTTACGTCGGGCGGGTCGGATTCGGTCGAAATTGCGCTGAAGCTTGCGCGTCAATATCACAAGGTCCGGGGTGAAGCAGGGCGCACCAAGTTCATCAGCCTGAAACAGGGTTATCACGGCACCCATTTCGCCGCCGCTTCCGTCAACGGCAACCAGAAATTCCGCGCGGTATATGAGCCGATGATGCCCGGCTGTTTTCACGTGCCGGCGCCGTGGACCTATCGCAACCCGTTTGACGAAACCGACCCCGAGCGTCTGGCGCAGCTTTGCGTCAAGGCGCTTGAGGCCGAGATCGCTTTTCAGGGTGCAAACACTGTTGCCGCCTTCATCATGGAGCCGGTGCTGGGCGCGGGCGGTGTGATCCCGCCTCACAAGAGCTTCATGCCCATGGTGCGCGAGGTCTGTTCGAAACACGGCATCCTGCTGATCTCGGACGAGATCATCACCGCCTTTGGTCGTACCGGCAGCGAGAGCGGTGCGCGGCACTGGGGTGTTCAGCCCGACATCATGACGACGGCCAAGGCGATCACCAACGGGTTTTTCCCTTTTGGCGCGGCCATGATTTCCGGTGCGGTCGCAGAGGTGTTTGAAAGTGACACCACGGGCCTGGCGTCCGTGGATCAGGGGTACACCTATTCTGGCCATCCGGTCGGGGCGGCCGCGGCCTTGGCCGCCCTGTCCGAGATCAACCGGCTGAGGATCTGGGAAAATGCTGCTGCGCGCGGGGACGAGTTGTTTGCCGGCTTGCAAAAGCTGGCCGACAAGCATGACGCGATCGGGGACGTGCGGGGCGGCGAGGGGCTGATGTGTGCATTGGAACTGGTTTCGGACCGGGCGACCAAGGCGC
The DNA here is from genome assembly GCF_056540885.1 of Ruegeria sp. AL12. Lineage (NCBI taxonomy): Bacteria > Pseudomonadati > Pseudomonadota > Alphaproteobacteria > Rhodobacterales > Roseobacteraceae > Ruegeria > Ruegeria sp. AL12. Next base: position 492,356 of record NZ_JBQFXN010000002.1, read on the forward strand.
CTGTCGCAAAACACCTGCCGCTTCAGGTTCAGAAAGCCGCATATGAAGATGGCGTGATGGTGCGTGTGTCTGGCAACAACATCATTCTGTCGCCGCCGCTGATCGTCACTTCGGAAGATGTGGCCAAAATTCTGTCGGCGCTGGATACCGGTCTTGCCACTTTGTAGGCGGTCAGTAGGCGGTCAACCGACCCCGTCGGAACCTGGCGGGGTCAGACTTTGATGGCTTGCAGCTCCTCGAGCAGATCCAGCAGCTGATCCAGCTTCTCCTTGCCCATCTGCGCTTCGATATTGCTGGAGATCGCAAGTGAAGTGGCCAGGTTTTCCCTGAGGATGGCGCTTCCTGCTTCGGTGATCTTGACCATGGTGCGGCGTTTGTCGTTGCTGTCCTGACGGCGGGTGATCTGGCCGTCGGCCTCCATCGTGCGCAAAATGCGGGTCACGCTGGGCAGCAGCAGGCACGCCTCGTGCGCGATGGTGCTTTGCTCCACTTCGCCCAACTCGTCCAGAACGCGCAGGATGCGCCATTTCTGCTCGGTCAGTTGGATGCCTTGCAGCATATCCCGGATCGGAGCCATGACGGTTTCGCGGGCACGCAGCAACGCGATCGGAAGGGACCGGGCGGTGCTTTTGGAATGGCTTTGAGTGTTCATGCGGCCTTCTAGAACGCTGTTCCGTGAATTGCAAAGATTAACAAAGCAATCTCTTGACAGGGGGTGCATTAAAAACTAAACATGTTAACTAATAAAGGAGAGACCATGCCTCACTTCCATGTCGAATATTCCGGCAATCTTGAAGACAGGATCGACATGGATGGCCTGTGCGAGTGCATTCGGTCAACGGCGGCCGGAATCGAGACCTTTCCCATGCCCGGTATTCGTGTGCGCGCGACACGGGTCGATCATTACGCCATAGCGGACGGCAACCCGGCGCACGGGTTCATTGATATCTCGATCCGCCTGCGGGCGGGTCGATCCGCGGATGTCAAAGAAGATGCGACACAGCGAATATTCGAGGCGGTCAAAACATATCTGGCGCCGGTTTTTTCACAGCATTCCATCGCGCTCTCGCTTGAGATGCGTGACATCGACCCCAAGCTGTCGCCCAAGGCCGGTACGATCCGCGACCACCTGTCGGCGACCACGCAGGAGACCTGACGCATGAGCGCATTGGACACAAACATCGAAAAGCTGAACGGCTTTCTGGACCGGTTCCGGGAAACGGGCATCCGCAACCGTATCGCGGGTGAAGACCGAGACGGATCTGCCGGAGTGTTTCAGTCGGTCTCGCCCGTCGATAAATCCGTGATCTGTGATGTTGCCCATGGCACGGCAGATGACATCGACGCGGCAGCCAAGGCCGCCCACGCAGCCTTTGCAGAGTGGCGAGACATGCCCGCCACCCAACGCCGTCGCATCTTGTTGAATGTGGCTGATGCCATTGAAGCGCGCGCCGAGGAAATAGCACTGTGCGAGTGCTGGGACACGGGGCAGACCCTGCGCTTCATGTCAAAGGCAGCTTTGCGCGGGGCAGAGAACTTCCGGTATTTCGCGGATCAGGTGATTCAGGCGCGGGATGGGCAGCACCTGAAGTCTCCGACGCTGATGAATGTGACGACCCGTGTGCCGATTGGCCCGGTTGGCGTAATTACCCCGTGGAACACGCCGTTCATGCTGTCGACCTGGAAGATCGCGCCTGCGTTGGCTGCGGGTTGCACGGTGGTTCACAAACCCGCCGAGGATTCCCCTCTGACGGCCCGTCTTCTGGTGGAAATCGCCGAACAGGCAGGGCTGCCCAAAGGTGTGCTGAACACGGTCAACGGGTTTGGCCCCGACGCTGGCAAGGCTTTGTGCGAGCATGCGCTGATCAAGGCCATTGCCTTTGTGGGCGAAAGCCGTACCGGCAGTCTGATCGTCAAGCAAGGCGCAGATACCCATAAGCGCAACCATCTGGAACTGGGTGGAAAAAACCCGGTTGTCGTGTTTGATGATGCGGATCTGGACCGTGCTTTGGATGCCGTGATCTTCATGATCTATTCGATCAATGGCGAGCGCTGCACCTCGTCTTCGCGGCTTTTGGTGCAGGACACGATCAAGGAAGACTTCGAAGCCAGATTGATTGAGCGCGTCAACAACATCAAGGTGGGCCACCCCTTGGACCCCGATACCGAGATCGGGCCGTTGGTGACCGAAGAACACTACACCAAGGTCACGAGCTATTTCGACATCGCCAAGGAAGATGGCGCAACTGTCGCCGCTGGCGGAGTCACGGTGGGGGATGCGGGCTATTTCGTCCGGCCGACCCTCTTCACCAATGCCACCAACCAGATGCGCATCGCGCGTGAAGAGATATTTGGCCCTGTCCTGACCTCGATCCCGTTCTCGACCGAGGATGAGGCGCTGGAGACCGCCAACGACACGCCGTATGGCCTGACCGGCTATGTCTGGACCAATGATCTGACCCGCGCGCTTCGGTTTACAGACAGGCTGGAGGCTGGAATGATCTGGGTGAATTCCGAGAACGTGCGACACCTGCCCACGCCGTTCGGTGGGGTCAAAGCGTCCGGCATCGGCCGGGATGGCGGCGACTGGAGCTTTGAATTCTATATGGAACAGAAACATATCGGCTTTGCCACCGGTCAGCACAAGATCATGCAGTTGGGTAAATAGATCACGTAGGCCGACCCCGGCTGGGGCAAGCCCATTACACGAGGAGGAATTGCCATGGGAAAGATAGTACAGGCCGCAAAAATCACGCATGTACCCAGCATCTGGATGTCCCACACGATGCCAAAGTACAAGGGCATCCGGCAATCCGCCATTGATGGATATGCACGCCTGCGTCAGGACGCGATCGACCGCGGGGTCGAGACGTTCATCGTGTTCGACACCCATTGGATCACCAATCAAGGGTTTCACCTGAACACGAAGGAACATCACAAGGGCCGGTTCATAAGTCACGAATTGCCGCATATGTTGGCGGATATGGAGTTCGACTATCGCGGCGATCATGAACTTGGGGAAACCATCCTTGACGTTCTGCGCGAACGGGGAGAGCGGGCGCTGGGCCATTCGCACCCCGACATGGGCATGGAATACGGCACCCTGCTGCCGATGCATTTTATCAATGATGGCGTGAATGCCCGGGTTTTGCCGGTGGCGGTCAATCAATTCTCATCGATCGCGGAAAACCGGGCCTGGGGCGAGGCCATTGCCGAAGGTATCCGACGTTCGGACCGCAATGTATCCATTCTGGCGTCCGGCTCGCTCAGCCACGACTTTACGCCGAATGAACGCTCGGTCGACGGGCTGAATGCCGTGAATGGCGAGTTCAACCGCCAGATGGACATGCGCGTTCTGGAGCTGTGGCAGCAGGGCCGATTTGAAGAGTTTCTGGAAATGCTGCCGGACTATGCAAAAAAATGCACCGGTGAATGCGCCATGAATGACACCGCTTTGCTGTTTGGTGCGTTGGGGTGGGGAAGCTACAAGGGTGAGATCGACATTTACACCCCGTATTTCGGCAGCTCTGGCACCGGTCAGGCCAATGTCAGCTTTTCGGTGTGACGCACGCAACGGAACAAAAGGGTTTGGCGGTGATCCCGTCACAAAGGAAAGTCAGTAGATGAACTGGGACACGTTTTCGTATTGGGGTCAGCACATCTCGAAATGGGCGGCGGATTATCACAAGACACTTGCCGAACGTCCCGTGCGGGCGCAGACCGCGCCGGGGGAAATCGCGGCACAGCTTGTTGCAACGCCACCCGAGACAGGCGAGCCGATGGACGCCATCATGGCCGATTTCGAACGGATCGTGATGCCGGGTATCACCCATTGGCAGCATCCGCGCTTTTTTGCGTATTTCCCGGCCAACGCAGCACCCCCGTCCATGTTGGCCGAGATGCTGGTGACGACCATCGCGGCCCAATGCATGTTGTGGCAGACCTCGCCTGCCGCGACCGAGGTCGAGGGCGTCATGGTCGACTGGCTGCGGCAGGCCCTTGGATTGCCCGAGGGTATGACCGGCGTCATACAGGACAGCGCCTCTTCGGCCACCTTGTCGGCGGTACTGACCATGCGGGAACGGGCCACCGGCTTTACCGGCAACCGGGAAGGCCTGAACGCCAAGGGGGCGTTGCGGATCTATTGTTCCGATCAGGTGCATTCGTCGATTGACCGGGCATGCTGGGTTGCCGGGATCGGTCAGGACAATCTGGTCAAGTTGCCCACGCAGGGGTCGAATTTCGGGATTGTTCCCTCGGCGCTTGAGGCCGCCATTCAGAATGACGTCGCCGCCGGACATATCCCGGCCGGGATCGTTGCAATTACCGGTGGCACAGGTGTGGGGGCCTGCGATGATCTGATGGCCGTGTCTGATATTGCGCAAAAATACGACCTCTACACCCATCTTGACGCCGCCTGGGCGGGTTCGGCCATGATCTGCCCCGAATTCCGCAGGGCTTTGTGGCAGGGCGCCGACCGCTATGACAGCATCGTCTTCAACCCGCATAAGTGGATGGGTGCGCAATTCGATTGTGCCATCCAGTTCCTGAGGGACGCCACGCCGCAGCTCGATACGCTGAAAATCGAACCGGAATACCTCAAGACGACCGGAGCCGAGGTGACGAATTACTCGGAGTGGACCATCCCGCTGGGCCGCAGGTTCCGGGCGTTGAAAATCTGGTTCCTGTTGCGGTCATACGGGTTGGAGGGATTGCGCGAACGCATCCGCAACCATGTGGCATGGGCCGGCGAACTGGCGGAAAAGATTGGTGCGATCGAGGGGTTCGAGATCACAACCGGCCCGATCCTCAGCCTGTTTTCCTTTCGCTGCCCGGGGGACGATGCTCAGCAGCAGCGTCTGGTGGACGCGCTGAATGACGACGGCCGGATTTACCTGACGCAGGGCATGTTCGACGGCCGCAAAATCATCCGCTTTCAGGTCGGGCAGTTCGATACCACCCGCGACGACGTGCTGATGGCGGCGGACGTGATCCGGGACGTGTGGGAGGCCATGAAATGAGGTTTGCCACTTTCGTTTCGGGCGAAGAACGTTTCTTCGGGGCAATCACCGACGGTGGTGCCATTGCCTTGAACCAGGAATTCCCGGAATACGACAGCCTCTATGAGGTGATCGCGGCCGGGGCGTTCGATCAGCTGGCAGAGGCGGCCGGGGGCAAACCTGTCACCCATCCCGATTTCACCTATGACATGGTGATGCCGGATGTGCGACGTATCCTTTGCGTCGGGGTGAACTTTCCCGACCGGAACGCAGAATACAAAGATGGCAGCGCGCAGCCCAAATACATGTCCCTGTTTCCGCGTTTCGCCAGTGGCTTTACCGGCCATGACCGGCCTCTGATCCGCCCGCCGGAAAACCACACGCTGGATTACGAAGGCGAAGTGGCCATCGTGATTGGCAAGGCTGGCCGCCGCATTCCGCAGCAGGACGCGTATGATCACATCGCCGCGCTGACATTGTGCAATGAGGGAACCATTCGCGACTGGGTTCGACACGCCAAGTTCAACGTCACACAAGGCAAGAACTGGGACAGGTCCGGGGCCATCGGCCCGTGGCTGGTTCCCTTCACGGATGCGGCTCAGCTGGATGAGGCGCGTCTTCAAACCCGCGTGAATGGCGAGCTGCGACAGGATGATACGCTGAACCGCATGATGTTCCCGATCCGGCGCGAGATCGAATATATCTCGACTTTCATGACGCTTCAGCCCGGCGATATCATTGTGACCGGTACACCAACCGGGGCGGGCGCGCGGTTCGATCCGCCGAAATACCTGGCACCCGGTGATGTGGTCGAGGTCTCGGTCGACGGTATCGGTACTCTGCGAAACACGGTTGAGGACGAAAAAGTATGACGCCCGAAGACCATGCGCGCGCGGCCGCTGACCTGTTGCAGGCGGAACGAACGCATGAACAGATTGGCCTGCTCAGCCTGCGCCACCCCGAGATGGGCATGGATGACGCTTACGAGGTGCAGAACGCCATCTGTCGCCAGAAACTGTCCGAAGGGCGCAAGGTGATCGGGTGGAAGATCGGCCTGACTTCGAAAGCCATGCAATACGTGTTGAACATCGACATTCCTGACAGTGGAATTCTGTTTGACGACATGGTGTTTGCACAGGGTGCCACCGTTCCGGCCGGGCGTTTCATTCAGCCCCGGATCGAGGCCGAAATTGCCTTTGTTATGAAATCGGCCATAGGCGGGGAAAACGTGTCCCGCGCAGATATTATCGCGGCGACGGATTACGTCGCGCCGTCCATCGAAATTCTGGATACGCGGATTCAACGGGTGGATCCCGAAACCGGCAAGGCCCGCACTGTTTTTGACACGATCAGTGACAATGCCGCCAATGCCGGTATCGTTTTGGGCAACGATCGCCACAGGGTGGATGCCTTTGATCTGCGATGGGTTGGGGCGCTGACCTTCCGCAATGGCGAGATTGAGGAAACCGGTCTGGGCGCGGGGGTGTTGAACGATCCGGTCGAAAGCGTCGTGTGGCTGGCGCGACGCATGGCGCAATACGGTCAGAGCATCGCGCCGGGCCAGGTTGTTCTGTCCGGCAGCTTCATCCGCCCGGTCGAATGCCCCCCGGGAACAGAAATCCACGCGGATTTCGGACCGTTCGGCTCAGTCGATATCAATTTCGCCTGAAAGGAGCGCCAATGCCTGCGCCAATCAATACGTTCAAGGCCGCGCTGACGTCGGGGACCCCTTTGATCGGGTGCTGGATCGGCTTGGCCAATGCCTATACCGCCGAGATCGCCGCAACCGCGCAGTTTGACTGGCTGCTGGTCGACGGAGAGCATGCGCCAAACGATCTGCGCTCGATCCTCGAGCAGGTGAGGGTGATTGAAGGATCTGGCAGTACCCCCGTCGCCCGCCTGCCGATTGGCGAGACCTGGATGATCAAGCAATATCTTGATGCCGGTGTGCAGAACATTCTGGTGCCGATGGTGGAAAGCGGCGATCAGGCGCGCGAACTGGTGCGGGCCGTGCAGTATCCACCTCGTGGCGTCCGGGGCGTAGGCTCCGCTTTGGCGCGGGCTTCGCGTTTTGCGGCTATCCCGGATTATCTGAAAACGGCGGACGAGCAGATCTGTCTTTTGGTGCAGGTCGAAAACAGGCTTGGGCTGGAGGCGCTGGACGACATCCTGGCGACCGACGTCGATGGGGTGTTCGTCGGCCCGTCGGATCTGGCCGCAGATATGGGCCATATCGGTGATGCCGGGCACCCGGACGTGATCGAGGCCGTTCTTGATGCGATCCGGCGCATCGTTGCGGCAGGCAAGCCGGCAGGGATATTGTCGCTGGACCCGGTCATGCAGCGAAAATGCCTGGATCTGGGGGCGACATTCGTGGCCACGGACATCGATGTGACTTTGTTCGCCAAGGCTATCCGGGCCGCTGCCGCTGATGGGCTCAACCTGCTGCCCGATCAGGTGGCTTCGGGAATCGCGCAGACAGGCGCGGCGTCGAAATACCTGCAACAGCTTTGCAAACACTGGTCGCACAAGGCTCAGGTAACATTCGATGAAACACAAGGCAGCGTGAGCTTTCCGGTCGGGAACCGCGTCACCCTTTCGGCGGGCGACACCAGCCTGACCGTAATCGCCGCCACCCGGGCGCGCGGTGATCTGGCCCGATGGCAACAGGTCATCGAGGCTCATCTGGCGCGTTTTGCGTTTCGGGAAGAGTTCCGCATTGACTGGTCAGGATGAGGAAAACACGTTGCGGCCCTGAACCTGCCACTGTGGCAACGGGTCAAAGGCAGGCACCCCTGTGTTGAATTTGGACCGGTTTTGCCCGAAAGGCCCCAGCTAGAGCTTGTGGATACCATGGACGGTCAGAGTGCTGACCAGATCGGCATAGTCTTCGCGGGCCTTGGGCCCTGCTCCGCTGTTCCACATGTAATACCAGTTCAGCATCCCAAAAACTGACATCGTGGTGCCGCGCAGCTTGTCCTTGTCATCGTTGAAGGCTGTCGGCGCCAGCTCTTTCAGGATTTCGCGCACAAAATTCACCAATTCCAGCTGATACCCGCGCAGAAGTTTCTGCTGTTCCTCGGTCAAGGCGCTCATGCCGCTGATCTGCACCCGGTGTTCATCATCTGCGCCTTGGTAGGCAAACAGGATTTCGCGCACCGCCTTCCGCAGCTTCTGTTCAGACGTAAGACCGTTCAGATCCACATTGCAGATACGGTCGCGAAGCTCGCGCAGGTAGGTTTCAAGGATGTCATACAAGATGGCATCCTTGCTGTCGTAATAGTGGTAGATGTTTGCCTTGGAAATCCCGCACTCTTTTGCCAACAGGGTCATCGAGGCGCGATCAAACCCTTGGTCGGCGAACACTTTGGCGGCCGTTTTCAGGATTTGCTTCCGCTTCTGGTCGTGATCTTTGGCGATTGTACGGGCCACGGCTTATTCCTTATCGCGATTGTCGACGACGCGCTTCGCCTTGCCCTGAGAGCGTTCGACGTCGCCGGGGTCACCTACAACAATTTCCGTTGAGACGCCAACGACGTCCTTGATCCGCTTGGTCAGCATCCGTGCCGCGGCCGTCTTGGACAGTTCGTCGGTGGAATCCGGGGACGATTCAACATAAACCCGCATGGCGTCCATGCGGCCGGATTTGTACAGCTCGATCTGATAATAAGGGGCAAGGCCCCCCGTCGCCATGACCTGTTCTTCGATCTGGCTGGGAAAGACGTTGACGCCGCGCAGGATCATCATGTCGTCGCTGCGACCGGTGATCTTGGCCATCCGGCGCATGGATCGTGCTGTCCCCGGCAGCAGGCAGGTCAGATCGCGCGTGCGATAGCGGATCATCGGCAAACCTTCCTTGGTCAGGGTCGTGAACACCAACTCGCCAGTTTCGCCATCGGGCAGGACCTCTCCGGTCGCGGGATCAATGATTTCAGGCAGGAAGTGATCTTCCCAGATCACCGGGCCATCCTTGGTTTCCACGCATTCATTGGCCACCCCGGGCCCCATGATTTCGGACAGGCCATAGATGTCGACCGCATGCATATCAAACGCATCCTCGACTTCGGCGCGCATGGCGTCTGTCCAGGGCTCGGCACCGAACACGCCAACCTTCAGCGAGCTTTCACGCGGGTCGAGCCCCGCCTTGTGGAACTGTTCAAGGATATTGAGCATATAGGAAGGCGTAACCATGATCCCGTCGGGCCGGAAATCGTTGATCAGGTTGACTTGCTTTTCGGTCTGCCCGCCGGACATGGGGACGACGGTCGCACCAAGCCGCTCGATCCCGTAATGTGCACCAAGACCGCCGGTGAACAACCCGTAACCATAGGCATTGTGCACCATGTCACCTTTGCGCAACCCCGATGCGCGCAGGGACCTTGCGCCCAGATCCGCCCAATTGTCGATGTCGTTTTTCGTGTAGCCCACCACCGTCGGCTTGCCCGTCGTACCGGACGAGGCGTGCAGGCGAATGATCTGGCTGCGTGGAACGGCGAACAGGCCGAACGGATAGTTGTCACGCAGATCATTCTTGTACGTGAACGGAAACTTCGCCAGATCCGAAAGCTGCTGAAGATCGTCAGGATGCACACCGGTTTCGTCAAACCGTTGCTTATACATCGGAACGTTCTCATAGGCGTGGCGAACGGACCATTTGAGGCGTTCAAGCTGCGTCGCGCGGATTTCGTCGATCGAGGCGATCTCGATCGGGTCCAGATCCGCTTTGTTTGGGGAAAGGTCTTCCATCGCGTCACTCCTCCAGTCGCGAAGCTATTCCTGAAAATTCTGCCCGCCGACCGCGCGGGACATTCCGCGAAACTCGGCGATCAGGGTGTTGTCTTGGTTGGTGACGCGGACGTCATAGATGCCACTGCGGCCGGTGACGGCAACCTCTGACGCGATTGCGGTCAGATGGTCCCCTTTTTTTCCGGGCGCGAGGTAGCTCATCATCGTATGCTGGCCGACGGTTGCCACGTTGCGGCTGTTACAGGCGAAGGCAAAGGCGCTGTCGGCCAGGGCATGAGTGACGCCCCCGTGGCAAATGCCGTGCCCGTTGCAGTGATGGTCCCCGACTGTCAGGGTCAGAACTGCACGGCCTTCGTCGACTTCGACCAGATCCATCCCGAACCATTTGCTGGCTTGGTCATTCGCCCACATCGCTTCAGCGGATTTCGTGGCACGTTCTTTGGGTGTCATCATCAGCGTCCCTGGAAATTCGGCGCCCGCTTTTCAAGAAAACTGGATACGCCTTCGGCGTAATCCGCGCTTTCCCCGCAGGTCTTCATTGCGTCTGCTTCGATCTCAAGCTGATCCGAGAGCGACGTGGTGGCAGCAGTTTGAATGCACTGTTTTGTCAGCCCGAGCCCGAGGGTGGGGCCGTTTGCCAATTGCGCGGCAAGAGCGCGCGCTTCGGCCATCAATTGATCGTCGGCCACTGCCTTCCAGATCAGCCCCCAATCTTCGGCTTGTTTGGCCGGAAGGGGTTGGGCTGTCAGGGCCAGCCCCTTGGCGCGCGCCTCGCCCAACAGGCGCGGCAAGTGCCAGCTGCCGCCCGTGTCGGGAATCAGGCCCACCTTGGAAAAGCTCTGAATGAATTTCGCACTTTCCGCGGCCAGAACCATATCACAGGCCAGCGCCAGATTGGCACCCGCCCCGGCGGCTACTCCGTTCACGGCGCAGATCACCGGGATATTCATGGACCGGATCAAACGGACAAGAGGGGCATAGAACGTGCGTACCGTCTTGCTTAAATCCGGTGGGCCATCCATCTTTGACGGGTCGCGATCACCGAGGTCCTGACCGGCACAAAAGCCACGCCCGGCACCGGTCAGCAATATCGCGCGGGCCCCGTCGTCGCGCGCGGCTTTCAGCGCATTCTGTAGCGCCAGGTGCATTTCTTCATTGAACGAGTTCAGCTTGTCCGGGCGGTTCAGGGTGATTTCGGCCCAGTTCCCGTTGTCTTGTACAAGAATCGTATCGCTCATGACTGTCTCATCCGGTCTCGTTTCAACTTAATCATTGCATTAACCGAACGGTTGGTCAATATATAAACCCGAACCGAATCTGAACCGATCAAAGGGATTGCAAATGTCGCAGTCGTCGCTGGTGAGCGTTGAATTTAAGGGCGACGTGGCGTGGGTCACCATTGACAACCCGCCGGTAAACGCGACGTCGACAGGTGTTCGGCAAGGGCTGTCTGACGCGGTTGATGCGGTCAAGGGCGCGCGCGTGGCGGTGCTGTGTTGTGCTGGAAAAACCTTTGTCGCAGGCGGCGACATGTCCGAATTCGATGCGCCGCCGGTCGAGCCGCACTTGCCCGACGTGGTTCAGAAAATCGAAGACAGCGAGGTTCCGTTCATTGCCTGCATGCATGGCAACGTGCTGGGCGGCGGGTTCGAAATCGCCATGGCCTGTGCGTGGCGGATCGCAGCGCCGGGAACGGGTTTTGGTTTGCCGGAAGTCAATGTGGGCTTGATCCCCGGGGCAGGGGGCACACAACGATTGCCGCGTCTGGTCGGGATGCAGGCTGCAATTGACATGGCCTGTTCGGGCAAAATTCTCAGGGCAGAGACACTGGCCGAGCTTGGCGGCGTCGACCGCGTCGCCGAAGACCCCAGGGCTGCTGTCCTGGCATTGGTTGCCGACCTTCCCGAACGCCCAATACCTGTCAGCCAGCGTGCTGTGGCGGAGTTTGCGCCGGATCTGTTGGAGGCGAGCCGCGAGGCTTTGAAAAAACGCGCCAAGGGTCAGAAATCGCCGTTGGAAAACCTGACGGCGCTTGGTTGGTCGGTTGAGCCATTTGCCACCGCACAACCGAAAGAGCGCGCGCGCCATCTCGAGTTGCGCCAAAGCCCGGAAAGCCGCGCTTTGCGCTACGCTTTTTTTGCTGAACGTGCCGTGTCCAAACCTTCGTTGATCAAAGACGTGGCCGCCCGTGACATAACACGGATCGCCGTTGTCGGAGGTGGGTTGATGGGGGCAGGGATCGCAACTGCGGCCCTGAACGGCGGGCTGTCCGTGACGTTGATCGAGCGAGACGCTGACGCTGCGGCCGCAGCGCACAATCGGGTCGAGGGTCTGCTGCAAGGCGCGGTCAAGAGAGGCAAGATGTCCGAGGCGCAGCTTCGGGATCGCCTTGCTGCGTTTCGTGCGGTGAACAGTTATGCAGACGCTGCGGATGCCGAACTGGCGATCGAGGCCGTCTTTGAAGACCTGTCCGTCAAGCAGCAGGTATTTGACGAGCTGGCAAGGCGTATGAGCAGCGATGCGATTTTGGCCACCAATACGTCCTATCTGGACCCGCGCGAAATTTTCGCGGACGTCGGCAATCAGGCCCGATGCATCGGGCTGCATTTCTTTAGCCCGGCCCATGTCATGAAACTGCTCGAGGTCGTGGTAGCTCCGCAAACCTCTGCTGAAGTGGTCGCAACCGCGGTCGCGCTTGGCAAAAAGCTTCGTAAGGTTTCGGTGCTGTCGGGTATCTGCGATGGGTTCATTGGCAACCGCATGTTGGCCGCTTATCGGCGCGCGGCCGATTATCTGCTGGCAGATGGGGCGCTTCCCTATCAGGTGGACCGTGCAATGCGGGCGTTCGGGATGCCCATGGGGCCTTACGAGCTTCAGGATCTGACCGGTCTTCAAATTGCCTGGGCAAACCGCAAACGCAATGCCGCCAACCGCGCCCCGAACGAACGTTATGTCGCCATCGCGGACCAGCTTTGTCAGCGCGAGCGTTTCGGCCAGCGTGTCGGCAAAGGCTGGTACCGCTACGAAGAGGGCAGTCGCGATCCGGTTCGGGATCCCGAAGTTGAGGCATTGATCGAAGCATATTCCGACCAGCAGGGCATCACCCGCAAGGATTTTTCGGACGAGGAAATCTGTTCGCGGTTGCTGGCGGTCTTGGCCAACGAGGGCGCTTTGATCATTGAAGAGGGGATCGCGGAAAACGCCGAAGCTGTCGATATGGTTCAAATCCATGGATACGGCTTTCCCCGCTGGAGAGGAGGACCGATGAACTATTGCAACGAAATCGGCATCAGCCGGTGCGCCGCAAATATGCTAACCGTAGCGAAAGAAAGTCCAGGTTCATGGCGCCTCGCGGGCCAATTGGAAAACAATTAACATGTTGATGGTTACAAAAGTGACCATTAACGCATTCTCGAGTCATGTTTCACAGGGAGGAGACAAAACCATGAAGTTCACCAAGTTGAGCACCCTTTTGGCCTCGGCCGCACTGGCCGTTTCGGGCACAGTGGCGCTGGCGGCGGATTATACGCTGACGATTTCCAGCTGGGCACCGCCGACCCACGGCATCAACGCGAAGATGTGGCCGAAATTCGTGGAAATGGTCGAAGAAGCCACCGATGGCAAAGTCACAGCTGAACTGAAGCTGGGAATTGCCCCGCCGCCGGCGCAGATGGACCTTATCATGGATGGCGCGGCGGATGCGTCGATCATCTTCCACGGATACCAGCCCGGTCGTTTCGTCACCACCAAGATGATTGAGCTGCCCGGATATGAGGGCTCGGCCGAAGCGGCCTCGGTCGCGTATTGGCGTACATACGACAAGTATCTCAAGGCGGCGGACGAACATCGCGGTGTGAAAGTGATCGCCCTGCACACACACGGCCCGGCACAGCTTCATTCCAGCAGCCCGGTGACCAACCTCAACGAGGTATCGGGCCTCAAGGTGCGTATCCCGGGTGGTGTCGGCGGAGATGTCGGCACCGCGCTGGGCGCAACCGGAATTCAGGTTCCTGCGCCGAAAGTATACGAGACACTCGCGTCGAAAGCTGCTGATGGTGTGGTCATGCCATTTGAATCCCGCAAGGGTTTCAAGCTGACCGAAGTGGCGCAAAACGTATATGAAGTTCCGGGTGGCCTGTATCGCGGGTCATTTGCGTTCATCATGAACGAAGACACTTTTGCGGATCTTCCCGCCGATGTGCAGGCCGCTTTGGAAGAACAGGTCTTCGGCGAACCGCTGAGCCGCGAAATCGGTAAAATCTGGGATGAGATCGACGCGATCGGCCGTGAAGCGACCGAACAGACCGAGGGCAACGCGATCAATGCAGCCTCTGCTGAAGATCTGGAAAAGTTCAATGCGATCGCTGCCGATGTGCGTGCCAAGGTCATCGAAGAAGTCAATGGCACCGGTGTTGATGCGCAAGCCGCTTATGACATGATCGTTAACGAAATGGCTGCCCAGTAACGCAGCCGGGCTGGCGGGGTTGACCCGCCAGCCATCTTCACCCGTTGGGGGCCAATCATGCAATCTATCGTGACCTTCGCGCGTCGCGTCAGTATCATTCCGACGGTGCTGGCCTGTGTGGCGCTGTTCATCCTGATGGTGATGACCTTTTTTGACGTCATCCTGCGCTCAGTCTTCAATGCTCCGATCGAGGCGGCAACCGAACTGACGCGGATTCTGATGGCGATCCTTGTGTTCTCGGTTTTGCCGATGATTTCGGCCGGGAAGGGGCAAATCGCCGTTGACCTGACCGATGGAATTTTTTCCCGCCTGCGGCTGAGCAGGGCGCGCGATGCGATAGTCTATCTGGTGTCCGGCATCATGCTGATCTGGCCGATTCAGCGCGTTTGGGTTCTGGCTGAACGTGCGCGGGATTACGGGGATGTCACCGAATACCTGTCGATCCCCGTCTTCTATGTCGGCTGGTTCATCGCCGCCTTCACTGCAATAACGGCCGTTGCGATGGTCATCACCGGTCTTTTGCACATTTTTGCCCCCCAAACCTTGTCGGAGCACGCCTGATGACTGCCGCACTGATCGGTTTCGCCCTTGTCCTGGTTCTTGTGTTGGTACGTTTGCCCATCGTGTTTGCGATGGGCCTCGTGGGGACGCTTGGGTTCGCATATGAACGCGGTGGCAGCATCCTGTCCGAGCGCGGGCTGAAGGCCGCCATGTCGATGGTGGGTCGCCAGATTACGGACACGGCACAGGACTATGGCCTTTCGGTCGTGCCACTGTTCATCCTCATGGGTCTGTTCGTAAACAAGGGCGGGCTCGCGCGCGAGTTATACGCGGTTTCAAACGCCTTCCTGGGCCACTTCCGAGGTGGTATCGCCATGGCGACGGTTGCCGCGTGCGGCGGCTTTTCGGCCATTTGCGGTTCCTCGCTGGCAACGGCCGCGACCATGTCCAAAGTCGCGATGCCCGAAATGCGCCGGTACCGCTACTCGGATGAGCTGTCGACCGCGTCGATTGCCGCCGGTGGCACGCTGGGTATCCTGATCCCACCGTCGGTCATTTTGGTGATCTACGGCCTGCTGACCGAAACATCGATCGGCAAACTCTTCGTTGCGGGCATCATCCCCGGTGTGCTTGGCATCCTCTTCTATCTGTTCGCGGTGCGCTGGACCGTTTGGCGCAGGCCCGAGGCCGGCCCCGCCGGTGAACGCCACGGCTGGGGCGAACGCCTGTCGGCCCTGCGCTCGGTCTGGGCGGTGTTGCTGCTGTTCTTCCTGGTGATCGGCGGCTTGTACGGAGTGTTCGATTTCTATCCTCTGAACCTGACCTTCAGCCCGACCGAAGCCGCCGGTATGGGCGCCATGGGGGCATTCCTGATCGCATTGTCGCGCGGCGGGCTGACCCTTGGGTCGACCTTTGAAGTGCTGAAGGAAACCAGTTTCACCGCCGCGGCGCTGTTCTCGGTTCTGATCGGCGCGCAGATCTTTTCGAACTTCATCAACCTGGCCGGTCTGCCCGAAGCGTTGATCGCCCTGGTCACCGCATATGAGGTGGAGCCCTTCGTCGTGATCCTGATGATCCTCGGGATCTACATCATTCTGGGATGCGTCTTTGAATCGCTGTCGATGCTGTTGCTGACGGTTCCGATCTTTTTCCCGTTGGTCACGTCATTGGGATATGATCCGATCTGGTTCGGCATTGTTGTCGTCGTCGTGACCGAGATCAGTTTGATCACGCCGCCCGTGGGTCTGAACGTGTTCATTCTGAAAGGCGTGGTCGGGGACGTATCGACCGGAACAATCTTCAAGGGGGTCACACCGTTCTGGGTGGCAGACATCTTCCGTCTGGCTCTGATCGTTCTGGTGCCGTGGCTGGTTCTGGTCCTTCCCGAACAAATGGGAGCGATGGGTCACTGATGTTTTCTCTGACTGCGCTTTCGGACGGGTTTCATGCGGATCCCTATCCAACCTACGCCGCGTTGCGCGAAGACACGCCCGTCTGCTGGCAGCCCGATGGTTCGGTGGTCCTGTCGCGATATGACGACCTGGATCTGGTGTACCGGGATACCGAGCGTTTCATATCGGATAAAAAGGCGGTTTTCGGCCCCAAATACGGTATCGACAGCCCGCTGTACGAACACCATACCACCAGCCTTGTGTTCAATGATCCGCCTCTGCATACCCGCGTCCGCAAGGTCATGGTCGGTGCGATGAACCCACGGGCGCTGGCGCAGATGGAACCGGGCCTGATTCAACTTGTGGATGGGCTGCTGGACGAGATGCAGGCCAAGGGCTCGGTAGAGTTGATCGAAGATTTCGCCGGCGCCATCCCGATCGAGATCATCGGCAACCTGCTTGGCATTCCCAGATCGGAACGTGGCCCTTTGCGGGATTGGTCTTTGGCTATTCTGGGCGCTTTGGAACCCCAATTGACGCCCGAGCAGGAAGAGTGGGGCAACCGGTCGGTATCTGATTTCAAGGACTATCTTCGGCATGTCATCGAAGATCGCCGGGCCAACCCCGGAGATCCTGCGACGGATGTCCTGACACGGTTGATGCAGGATGACACCGATGGTGGTTTGACCGAGATCGAGCTGTACCAGAACTGCATTTTCATTCTGAATGCAGGGCACGAGACCACCACCAACCTGATCGGGAACGCAGTGGAACTGTTGGAACGGCACCGCGACAAACGGGCCGCGCTTCTGGCCAATCCGGATCTGATCAACACGGCAGTCGACGAGTTTCTGCGGCTGGAAAGCCCAAATCAGTTTGGCAATCGTCTGACCACCGAAGACGTAACGTTCCACGGTCAGACCATTCCGGCAGGAACGGACATTCACCTGTGTATCGGCGCGGCCAATCGCGATCCGCGGCAGTTTGCACAGCCTGATGAGGTTGTATTGGATCGACGTCCCAACAAGCATCACGCCTTTGCCGGAGGTCCCCATACATGCGTCGGCCTGACCCTGGCGCGTATGGAGGGTCGCGTGGCCGTCGGACGGTTTCTTGCGCGATTCCCAACCTATCGCATCACTGACGGTGCTGAACGGGGCGGACGCATTCGGTTTCGGGGTTTCGCGCGACTGCCAGCGCAAGTCTGAGATGTACGGTTCGGGTTACCAATTCGCCAAATTATTGACCGACCGTACGGTTTATATTATGGTTTCGTGAGACGGGCATACGGCTGCGCGAAGATCACACAACAGATGAGGAGACGCTCATGACAATCCAACAGATTTCCAGCTTCGCGGCCGGTGAATGGGTTTCGCCCGGTGCGGGTGCCCGCAATATTGCAAGCGCGGTCACCGGCGAGGTGATCGCCTCGGCCGGCAATAGCGCGTTGGATGTGCAGGGGATGCTGGACTATGCGCGCGATGTCGGCGGGCCGGCGTTGCGGAAGATGACGTTTCATGAGCGGGCCAAGATGCTCAAGGCGTTGTCCATTCATTTGGGTCAGCACAAACAGGCAATGTATGACCTGTCTTTCAGCACGGGTGCCACCCAGTCCGACCACTTGATCGACATTGACGGCGGCATCGGCACGATGTTCGTCTTCGCTTCGAAAGGTCGGCGCGAGATGCCGGATGGACATGTCTATCTGGACGGTGAGGTCGAGCAGTTGTCGCGCAATGGCACCTTTCTGGGGCAGCATATCTGCACCCCGTTGCACGGTGTGGCAGTTCACATCAACGCGTTCAACTTTCCTGTCTGGGGGATGCTGGAAAAGCTGGCTCCAACCCTTCTGGCAGGCGTTCCGGCCATCGTAAAGCCGGCGACGAACTCGTGCTACGTCACCGAACTGTGCGTCCGGCTGATGCTGGATTCCGGCATTTTGCCTGCTGGCGCGTTGCAGCTGGTTTCGGGTGGTCTGGGCGATATGCTGGACCGTCTGACCATGCAAGACGTGGTCAGTTTCACCGGATCTGCTGACACGGCGTCGAAACTGCGGTCCAACCCGGTGATTCTGGAGAATTCAGTTCGTTTCATGGCCGAGCAGGACAGTCTGAACTGCTCGATACTGGGCCCTGATGCCGAGCCCGGAACGCCGGAATTCGACCTTTTCGTCAAGGAAGTCCAGCGCGAGATGACCACGAAGGCTGGGCAGAAATGTACCGCAATCCGCCGGATCATGGCCCCAGAGCCTCAGGTGCAGGCGGTGATCGAAGCCCTGTCCGCGAGACTGGCCAAAACGGTCATCGGTGACCCACGGCTGGAAACCACACGCATGGGTGCGCTGGTTTCGAACGGTCAGAAACGCGATGTTCTGGAAAAGGCGGCAATCATCGGGCAGGAAGCTGAACGCGTTTTCGGCAACCCTGACGATTTTGTGGTTGATGGGGCGGATGCCGAGAAAGGCGCGTTCCTGCCGCCGATGTTGTACTATTGTGCCAATCCGGATGAGGCCCGGCGTGTCCACGACACCGAGGCTTTTGGCCCTGTCAGCACGGTGATGGGCTATCGCGATCTCGACCATGCGATCGAACTGGCAAATCGCGGACAGGGGTCGTTGGTGGCATCGGTCATAACCCGTGACGCCGATGTGGCACGGCACGTTGCCCTGGGGGCAGGAGCGTATCATGGGCGCCTGTACTTCAACAATCGCGACTCGATGAAGGAATCCACCGGCCACGGCTCTCCTCTGCCGCATATGGTTCACGGCGGACCGGGACGCGCTGGTGGCGGCGAGGAGATGGGCGGCGTGCGTGGCGTGAAGCATTACATGCAGAGGACAGCCATCCAGGGATCGCCTGATCTGCTGACCGCGATCGGGAACAAATGGGTTCCCGGCGCGACCGAGGTCGAAGGGCCAGCCCATCCGTTCACGCGCCGGTTCCACGAGCTGGCGATTGGCGAGACGCTCCACACGGCGCCCCGTACAATCACGATGGAAGACATCGAACACTTTGCCAATTTCTCCGGCGATACGTTCTACGCGCATATGGATCAGGCAGCGGCGGAACGGAACCCGTTCTTCCCGGGCCGTGTGGCCCATGGGTATCTGCTTTTGTCATTTGCAGCCGGGTTGTTTGTTGAACCGAACGAAGGCCCGGTTCTGGCAAACACGGGTCTTGACGGGTTGCGATTCATGAAGCCCGTCGAGGCGGGTGATACCATCAAGGTGCGGTTGACGGTCAAGGCCAAGACCAAACGGAACGAGGAATACGGCGAAGTCCGCTGGCATGTCACCCTGACCCAGCAGGATGATGAAATGGTTGCGGAATATGAGCTTCTGACGATGGTCGCCTACTAGGCCCGGAACCCATTGAATTCGGCAGGTCAGCGTGTTCACGGTTCGAAAAACGAGCGGTGAACAAGTCTGATCTCTGGGATGCGTGCCAGAATCCGGGGATGCAAACAGTGCGGGTTGCCTGCAAAGCACGCCAAGCGGCGCAATCGTTCCTAGATCATGTTCGACAGGATCAACGGCTCTCGGCGCGTCGCAACCCTATGCGACCGAGGCTCAAAGGTCCTCTCGCCCGCGTCGCCATCGTCATAGGTTGGCAGTGAATCCTGATCCCAGCGCCCGTTAAACATGCACCTCAACCTGAGTTTGCAGATTGGCCGGGCGTTCCATCAGGGTGGAAAAACGGCGGTCTTCTTTACCGTTCCATAAACAAAGCTGGTGTCGATCGAAGCAATCCCACCGATCGGGTGAATTCTGTTTCGAATGAACTCTTCATATGCCTCGAGATCCGATACCAACACCCGCAACTGATAGTCCATCGCCCCGGTCAGCACGTGGCATTCAAGAACTTCGTCGATCATCCGAACGCGTTTTTCGAAATTCTGAACGTCCGTTTCATTGTGCCGCTCCAATCGGATACGCACAAAAACGGTAATGCCTATGCCGTATGCGGCGGCGTCCACATCTGCGCTGTAACCCTTTATGATCCCGCGCGCTTCGAGGTTCTTGACCCGGCGCAGACAGGGCGACGGAGACAGGTTCACCTCGTCGGCAAGGTCCTGGTTCGTCATGCGCCCGTCCTTTTGCAGCGCCCGAATGATCTGTCTGTCTTTATCGTCCATTTCAACCTAAAACTTGGCAGAATCTGCCAATATGGATCGCGGCATTGGTACTATTTGCAAGCAAAAGCCCAAAGTAAAGGTGCAAACTGGCGCCAACTTGAAACAGGAGCTTGCAATGACTCGTTCAACCGGATTTGCCACCCGCGCCATTCACCACGCTTACAACCCTTTGGAAAATGACGGCGCCCTTACCCCACCGCTGCATTTGACGTCCACGTTTGCCTTTGAAACCGCAGAGGCTGGTGGAGAGATGTTTGCCGGTGAACGCGCAGGTCATATCTACAGCCGTATTTCGAACCCCACATGTGACCTTCTGGAACAACGCATTGCGGTGCTTGAAGGGGCCGAGGCTGGACTGGCCCTTTCCAGCGGCATGGGGGCGATCACGGCAGTGCTTTGGACCCTGCTGTCGCCAGGTGACGAAGTCATCGTGGACAAAACACTTTATGGCTGCACCTTCGCCTTCATGCGCCACGGACTGGCAAAATGGGGGGTCACGATCACCCATGTCGACATGACAGACCCTGAGAACCTGAAAGCTGCCGTTTCTGACAAAACCCGCGTTGTCTTTTTCGAAACTCCGGCCAATCCGAACATGCGCCTGGTGGATATTGCCGCCAGCGCCGAGATCGCGCATTCGGTCGGCGCAACGGTTGTCGTCGACAACACCTACGCCAGCCCCTATCTGACCCGCCCGATCGAGCACGGGGCGGATATCGTTCTGCATTCTGCCACCAAATATCTCGGCGGGCATGGCGACGTGGTCGCTGGTCTGGTTGTCGGTACCGCCGAACAGATCGCCGAAATCCGCCTGGTCGGAATGAAGGATATGACCGGTGCGGTCATGGCCCCTTTCAACGCGATGCTGATCCTGCGTGGCCTGAAAACACTGAACCTGCGTCTGGATCGTCATTGCGCGTCAGCCAGGGTCGTCGCTGATTTCCTCGAGGCCCATCCCGCCGTCGGCGAGGTTTACTTTCCCGGGCTGAAAAGCTTTGCCCAGCATGATGTCGCGCAGCGGCAAATGTCCCAACCCGGCGCCATGATCGCGTTCCAGATCAAGTCCGGCCTGTCCGGTGGGATCGAATTCATGAATCGTCTGAACATGATCCAGCGCGCGGTGTCTTTGGGCGATGCCGAAACGCTGATCCAGCACCCTGCATCCATGACTCATTCGACCTATACCCCGGAGGAACGGGCCGCGCATGGGATCAGCGATGGTTTGATTCGTTTGTCCGTCGGACTTGAGGATGTCGAAGATATCCTCGCAGACCTGGAGCAAGCTTTGCCGTATCCTGCCCGCAGCGCCGCCTGAACCCGGAGACCGCCATGCACATCGATCCCACCCAACTTAAGATCGTCGAACAGCGCCTGTTGTGGTTGTCTCATTGGATGATCCACCATGCCAACCATGTCCGACCAAAGGTGGATGGGATCAAAATCGGTGGCCATCAGGCGTCGTCTGCTTCGATGGTGTCGATCATGACCGCGCTCTATTTTTCGGCCCTGCGCCCTGAAGACCGGGTGGCTGTCAAACCCCATGCCTCGCCGGTTTTCCATGCGATGCAGTATCTCATGGGCAATCAAACGCGCGAGAAGATGGAAAACTTCCGTGGTTTTGGCGGTGTGCAAAGCTATCCCAGCCGGACCAAGGATATCGACGACGTTGATTTTTCCACCGGGTCTGTGGGTTTGGGTGTCGCGATCACCTCGTTTGCTTCGATCATTCAGGATTACATCAAGGCCAAAAGCTGGGGCTCGGATGCTCCGATGGGGCGGATGGTGGCCCTTGTAGGCGACGCCGAACTGGACGAAGGCAATGTTTACGAGGCTTTGCAGGAAGGCTGGAAGAACGACCTGCGCAATACGTGGTGGATCGTTGATTACAACCGGCAATCCCTGGATGGCATCGTCCGCGAAGGGCTGTTCGAACGGATTGAAAAGATCTTCGATGCGTTCGGTTGGGATGTCGTGCGCGTGAAATATGGGGTTCTGCAACGCGCGGCCTTTGAAGAACCGGGCGGCGATCGCCTGCGCGACTGGATCGATGCGTGCCCCAATCAGGATTATTCGGCTTTGACCTTCATGGGTGGCGCAGTCTGGCGGCAGCGCCTGATGGACGATCTGGGGGATCAGGGGGACGTGACCGCTCTGATCGAACGGCGGACGGATGCAGAGCTGGCTGCCCTGATGGAAAACCTTGGCGGCAATTGCGTCGAGACCATGGCCCGGACATTTGCCGCCATCGATCATGATCGCCCGACCTGTTTCCTGGCCTACACCGTCAAAGGGTGGGGCACCCCCATCGCAGGCCACAAGGACAATCACGGCGGGCTGATGAACAACAGCCAGTTCGCCGCGTGGCAGTCGCATATGGGCGTGCCAGAAGGCGAGGAATGGGAGCCGCTTGCGACAGTGCAGGACCCCGCCGCATTCAAGAATTTCCTGGCCAAGGCACCGTTCTTTGCCAAGGGTCCGCGCCGCTATTTCGATGACAAGCTGGACGTGCCACGGATCGAGGTCGACACCAGCCGCGAAATCTCGACCCAGATGGCGTTTGGCAAGATCCTTGACGATCTGTCAAAAGGTGATGGCCCGTTGGCCGAACGCATCGTGACAACCTCTCCGGATGTCACCGGCACGACGAACCTGGGGCCTTGGGTGAACAGGCGCAAGCTGTTTGCCCGATCCACGCAAGCCGATGCCTTCATAGAACATCGGATCCCTTCGACGGCGAAATGGGAATTCACGCCGGAAGGGCAGCATATCGAGCTTGGGATCGCCGAAATGAACCTGATGCTGCTTCTGGGTGCGGCGGGTCTGTCGCATTCCCTGTTTGGCAAACGGTTGATCCCGATCGGCACCGTCTATGACCCCTTTGTCAGCCGCGGCCTCGATGCGCTGAACTATGCCTGCTATCAGGATGCACGCTTTATTCTGGTTGGTACGCCGTCAGGCGTGACACTGGCGCCTGAAGGCGGAGCGCATCAATCCGTCGGCACACCGCTGATTGGGATGAGCCAGGACGGGCTGGCTGCATTTGAACCCGCCTTTGCTGATGAACTGGCGGTGATCATGGAATGGGCCTTCGACTATCTGCAACGCGACGGTGAAGGACAACCGGACGAGCGCACATGGCTGCGCGATGAAACCGGCGGTTCCGTCTATCTGCGTCTGACGACCAACCCGATTGAGCAGCCCGGCAAACGCGTGGATGACGAGTTTCGGCAGGGTGCCATTGACGGGGCCTATTGGTTGCGAAAACCGGGGCCCAATTGCGAAGTTGTAATCGCCTATCAAGGTGCCGTCGCGCCCGAGGCGATCAAGGCCGCCGGTATCATCGGCGAGGGCCGTCGCGATATCGGTGTTTTGGCCGTGACGTCCGCGGATCGGCTGAATGCCGGTTGGACGGCTGCACAACGCGCGCGGTCGCGCGGCAACCCCGCCGCACTATCCCACATCGAGACCCTGATGTCTGGCCTGCCGGCGCACTGCAATCTGGTCACCGTGATTGACGGGCATCCTGCAACATTGTCGTGGCTGGGCGCTGTGCGCGGTCATCAGACCATTCCGATGGGGGTCGAACATTTTGGCCAGACAGGAACGATCGGTGATCTCTATCGCCACCACTGTATTGATGCCGATGCCATCATCGAAAAAGTGAGTGGCTTGACCCGTGGCAGAGTACTTCATCGGGCAACAGGGGCTTGAGATTGGGCCAACAACACCAGGAACGATCCCGCTCGGGCTCTTGTTTGACCCATGTCGCATCGACGACGGCCATGTCATCGAAATGATAGGCACGATTATGCGTGCCCGGTGCGTGTCTCTGACGCCCAACGGCAGGCAGCTGCCGGCAAGATGTTGAATTGTGTTCCCGCGTTGACCCAGGCTTGACGCGGCCCGGCCTTGACGGTTGCGTCAGGGTCTGACCTGTCAGGGTGTTCCCTTATGAGAAGCTTTTCGGCGAAAATGGCCGTTTTCCCGTCTATACAACCGGGATGGCAGCCGGTATGGGGCTGTCTTTACCCTTGGATGATCCGCTGATCGCAATTCCGCACAGCGCCTATCACCTGGCCGATACAAAGAACCACCACCGTGAAACAAACCATTGCAGATGCGCTAGCGCGCAAGGGCTATGATACATTGACCCAAGTTCAGCGAGCCGTCACCCAGCCCGAGCTGGAAGGGCGCGACATGCTGGTGTCGGCCCAGACCGGATCAGGGAAGACCATTGGGTTTGGTCTGGCGATAGCGCACAGGGTGCTGGGCGATGAAGAAACGCTCGGCAAACCCGAAGCGCCGTTGGCGCTGGTTGTCGCACCGACCCGCGAGCTGGCACTTCAGGTGAAACGGGAACTCGGCTGGTTGTATTCCGGAGCGGGAGCGTTTCTGGCCTCGTGCGTCGGGGGCATGGACATTCGGGATGAACGTCGCGCGTTGGCCCGAGGCGCTCATATCGTTGTGGCCACTCCGGGGCGACTTCGCGACCATATCAACCGAGGGTCAATCGATCTGACAGCTATCCGAGCGGTTGTCCTGGACGAAGCGGATGAAATGCTGGATCTGGGGTTCCGCGAGGATCTTGAGTTCATCCTTGATGAAACACCCGCGGATCGTCAGACCTTGTTGTTTTCTGCCACTGTGCCACGCGCGATTGCCAATCTGGCCAAGCGGTATCAGCGCGACGCGGAACGTGTGAGCACGGTCGGCGAACTGACCCAGCATGCGGATATCGAGTATCGGGCCATGACGGTGGCGCCGCGTGATGGTGAAAACGCGATAATCAATGTGCTGCGATATTACGAGGCCCCCAATGCCATCGTTTTCTGCAACACCCGAGCAATGGTTTCGCGCCTGACCGCGCGCCTGTCGAACCGGGGGTTTTCGGTCGTGGCCCTGTCAGGTGAGCTGACCCAGAGCGAACGATCCAACGCGTTGCAGGCCATGCGCGATGGACGGGCCCGGGTCTGTGTCGCAACCGATGTTGCGGCCCGCGGCATCGATCTGCCCAACCTTGATCTGGTGGTCCATGCCGAACTGCCCAACAGCCATGAAACACTGCTGCACCGGTCTGGCCGCACGGGTCGCGCTGGGCGCAAGGGCGTCAGTGCCCTGATCGTCGCGCCATCATCGCGCAAAAAGGCAGAGCGCATTCTGAAATTTGCCAAGCTGACAGCAGAATGGGGATCGGCCCCGTCTGCCGACGAGGTGAACGAGCGTGATCAGGCTCGGATGCTGGCATCAGAGGACTGGCAGGTCGAGGTCACGGAAAGCGAACGCCCGTCTGTTGAAAAACTGATTGCTCGCTTCACGCCCGAACAAATCGCAGCCGCTTACCTGAGGCAATACAAACTGCGCCATTCCGCCCCGGAAGAGCTGTCGGCGGTCGATCAGGCCGCCCCAAAACCACGCGCATCTTTTGGGCCAGGCGTCTGGTTTTCATTGTCCGAAGGACGCAATCAGAATGCGTCTCCCCGTCATATGCTGCCGATGATCTGCAAGGCGGGCGATCTGACAAAAGACGACATCGGTGCCATCCGGATTGCCGAGGACGTAACTTATTTCGAAATCAGTGAAGCCAGTGTCGACCGCTTTCTGACCGCCATTGGTCCAGAGATGAAAATCGAAGAAACCAAAGACCTTGTGCGGTTGGACAAAGCACCGGACCTGTCGTCAACCGGTCGGTCCGGTCTCAAAAGAAAGTTCAAAGGCAGACCTACGGGACACAAAAAGGAAAACTCTCCGGCTGAGCGGAAAGCCCACCGCCGCCAATCCAAGCCCGAGGTTCAGCCTGCCCAGACCGTGCCCGCGACCGAAACCCGCCGAGCGTCGGATGACGACGCAAAAAGCCAGTTCAGCGCTTCGGGTGCAAAACCGAAAAAGCGCAAACCCGGCAGCGTTGAACAAAAAAGAGGTCGCTCCAAACCAGCCGGAGACGCGCCGAAAGGTCCACCGCCGCCAAAGGGCAAGCCAAACAGCAAGAAGAATCGTGCACGCGCGGCGGCCGTCAAATCCGCCAAGGGTGGCAACGCAGTTCCAAAACGTCGCAAATCCGGACCCAAGGGCAGTTGATTTCCGCCACGGACAAGGTCTGTCCTCTGGGCATTGGCAAGTGACCAGGTGCCGTGGATTTCGGTCACGGCATACACATGTGCTTAACAGTTGCGTGATTTTTCGGGGTTGGAGCAAACTAAGCTTTGCGCTTCTTGCCATCTCAACCGAATACTGTGGTACAGGACATTCTTTTCGGGGTTTTCATGCGGTTCAGTGTCGGCATTGCTGTATCTATGCTGGTCGCCGTATCCATCGGCGTGTCGACCTTCGTTGTTCATTCGCTGTGGTGGACGACCGCGCGTGACAACAGCCGCATGCTTGCCGCTGAGATCAACAGCCAGATCGCAAACGCGGTCCGCATCGAAGTCGGGGCAACCCTCAGATCCGCCGAAGCCGCATGGTCGGCGGTGCGCACGATCTTTGTACAGAATGTCATCGCAACACGGCAGGCCGATAAACGAGAGTTCGTCTTTCTGTCTCAGTTGCAGGCGCAACCGAATATTTCCTGGATTTTCTTCGGTTGGCCGGACGGCAATTTTTTCGCGTCGCATCGTTTGGGCGACAGCGGGCTTGAGATGATAGAGATCGACAAGGACATCCGCGACCGGAACTTGCGGACCGATCGATACATTTTTATTCCCGGGGATATTCAGTTCGAAGAAAGGACCTTTGTTCCGACCTCCTATGATCCTCGCGATCATGCCTGGTTCAACAATTTTATGTCCCTGGACACGATGGGATGGATCGAAGCACGCGATCTTCCGGGCAGTGACAAGACCGTATACGCATTTGCGGGGCCGATCGATGTCAACCGGGCACGGCAGGGTGTTCTTGCGGTCGCAATCGAAACCGACCGTTTGTCACGCTTTCTGGCGACGCTCGAGCCCGGCGAATTCGGAGCCGCCTTTATTCTGGATGCCGATGGCAAAGTAATTGCTGTTCCCGATGCAAAAGCGGACGAAGTTACACCGGCGCGCATGGGCGAGGGTGAGCTGTACGAGGTTGCCAAGATCTCGGGGGAAAAACTGTTGGGCGACCCGGATGGCAATACTGCGGGCAGTTCGACGAAACGCGTGGTGATCGATGGCGTCCCCTATGCGGTGGCCCTGACACCTTTGGGCTTTTACGGGTGGCGCGTCGCTACGGTCATTCCGGAGGCGGCGTTTTTGTCGGGTATCAATGCAACCTTGATAGACCTGATCTATATCCTGATCGGGGTCGTGATCGTCTCAACCGCTCTGGCGATCTGGTTGATCCGTCGAATTGTGGCCAATCCTTTGGCGCGCATTGCCGAGGATCTGAGCAAGATCGAACGCTTCGACGTCGAACGCATTCCACGCCGGCCTTCAAACCTGTCCGAGCTTGCCAATCTGTCTGCGGCAACGGCCAGCATGGCAGCAGGACTGTCCGCGTTCCGAAAATACGTGCCGACCGATCTTGTGAAGATGCTAGTCGCCGAGGGCATCAAAACGCAGCCCGGTGGCGAAATGAAGCAGATATCCGTATTGTTTTGCGATGTGACCGGATTCACCGGGTTGTCGGAAAAACTCGGCCCCAAAATCATCCAGTTGATGGAGCCTTTTTTCTCTGCGGCCGCAGCAGCCGTCGCGCGCCACGACGGGACGATCGACAAGTTCATGGGTGACGCGGTCATGGCGATCTGGGGGGCACCTCGCAAGGATGCGTTCCATGCCGAAAATGCTTGCCGCGCGGCACTGGATCTTGTCGCGACCGTGGAAGATGCGGGCATCAAAGACGAGGCCGGAAATTCCCTGCGTGTCAGGATCGGGTTGAACAGCGGTGAAGCTCTGGTTGGCAACATTGGGTCAGAGCAGCGGTTGAACTACACGGCGATCGGTGACGTCGTGAATGTGGCCAGCCGATTGGAAGGGGCCAACAAGGAGTATGGCACGCGTATTCTGATCGGCCCCGAGACCCGGCGCGAAGCAGGCGACGCAATTGTCGTCCGAGAGCTGGACACGCTCGCGGTCTTTGGCCGGACCGAGGAGCTGGTGGTCTATGAGCTGATTGCGATGGCCGACGGTTTCGAAGGATCCCTTGATTGGATCGAGACCTACGAACAAGGTCTTGCGCATTATCGTTCCGGCCGGTTCGAGCAGGCGATAGCTGCGTTTGAGGCCGCGGACAAAATGCGGGGCGGGGACCCAGTGTCCGTCGCCATGAAGTTGCGCGCAACGAAACTTTTGACCAACCCTCCCTCACGGGATTGGCGTGCGGTTACGCATACGGACAAGACGTGAGCGTGCAGGCCGTCAGAGCAAGCAATTCGCACCCGTGAACAGAAAGCTCTGAGTGCGCGGCAGAGGTTTTCGGGCCGTCGTATCGTTTGCGCAGCGAAGATGAGAGTGAAATCCGGAAATCAGGGTGCAATGGCAGAAAAAGCCTTCAAAGATTTCCGCAGAAAGACACTGTTGACATTAGATTTTGTATTTTGGATACATTAGACAGAGGGATCGCGACGACCTGTGCTGTCACTGAATGCTCTGGCGACAAAGAGCCATGCGATTGTCTTTATAAGTCCTTTTCTGGGAGAAAATCATGAACCTCAAACTTCTGGCCGCAACCACTGCGATCGCCCTGACGGGTGCCGTGGCGCAGGCAAATACACTTGTATATTGTTCCGAAGGATCACCTGAAGGGTTCGATCCTGCGCTGTACACCGCAGGGACGACCTTTGATGCGTCTTCTCATCCAATCTACAATCGGTTGCTTGAATTTGAAACGGGCACGACCAATGTGGTCCCCGGCCTGGCCGAAAGTGTCGAGGCCAGCGATGATGGTCTGGAATACACTTTCAAGCTGCGCCAGGGCGTCAAGTTCCACTCGAATGACGATTTCACGCCGACCCGCGATTTCAACGCGGATGACGTGATTTTCACCTTCATGCGTCAGAAAGACGAAAACCACCCTTATCATCAAGCGTCAGGGGGAACCTGGGAATATTTCCAGGGTATGGGGATGCCTGATCTGGTCGAGTCCATCGAAAAGATCGACGACTACACGGTGAAATTTACCCTGTCCAAGCCCGAAGCACCGTTTGTCGCCAATATGGCGATGGACTTTGCCTCGATCGTGTCGGCGGAATACGCTGCGGCAATGATGGAAGCCGGTACGCCGGAAAAACTGAATACGGCACCCATCGGCACCGGACCTTTCTCGTTCGTGGCATATCAAAAAGACGCCGTGATCCGTTACGCGGCCAATGATGCGTATTGGAAAAACCCAGCGCAGGTCGAAAACCTGATCTTTGCCATCACGCCGGATGCGTCTGTGCGCTATCAAAAGCTGAAAGCAGGCGAATGTCATGTGATGCCCTATCCGAACCCTGCCGACATTCAGGCAATGAAGGATGATCCGGACATCAACATGCTGGAACAAGAGGGCCTGAACGTTGGTTATCTGGCCTACAACACCACCATGGCGCCATTCGACAATCCGAAGGTGCGCAAAGCGCTGAACATGGCGATCGACAAGCAGGCGATCATCGACGTGGTCTTCCAGGGCTCGGGCCAGGTGGCCAAAAACCCGATCCCGCCTACCATGTGGGGCTACAACGATGCCATCGTGGACGACCCCTATGATCCCGAAGCGGCCAAGGCGATGCTTGAGGCCGAAGGTGTTTCGGACCTGTCGATGAAAATCTGGGCCATGCCCGTCCAGCGCCCCTACAACCCCAATGCCCGTCGCATGGCCGAATTGATCCAGGCGGATTTCGCCAAGATCGGTGTGGGCGTCGAAATCGTCTCGTACGAATGGGGTGAATACCTGTCTCGGTCGAAAGAACTGAACCGGGACGGTGCCGTTCTGCTGGGCTGGACCGGGGACAATGGCGACCCGGACAACTTCCTGGCGGTATTGCTGGGCTGTGACGGTGTCGAAGCCTCCAACCGGGCGCAATGGTGCCATCAGCCATTCGAAGACCTGATCCTGAAGGCCAAGCAAAGCACGGATCAGGCCGAGCGGACCAAACTGTATGAAGAAGCGCAGGTTGTGTTCAAAGAGCAGGCTCCGTGGGCAACCATCGCGCATTCGGTCGTTTACATGCCCATGAGCAACAAGGTGCAAGGCTATAAGGTGCACCCTCTGGGCGGTCACATCTTCTATGGTGTGAGCGTCGAATAAACCACCACTCACAAACCGGAGCCACCAGATTGGTGGCTCCGGCTTTCTTATCGAGGAGATCGGGCAGAATGCCGGATTTGTCCGAATACCGCCAATTGGCAAAGGATATGTCAGTGGACGCAGTGGCCCTGGTGCCCGGTCCGAATTTCACCCGCGCATTGGGCAAATCCTTCATGAGCCACGAGCGCCCTTTTGTCGTGGTGATTCCGGCCCTGGGTGATCCGGCGGCGATCGTGCCCAATCTGGAACTCGCCTCATGGGATCTGGTCGGATTTGAGGGTGCCGTGTTCGACTGGCGCGATCAGACCGGCTATGACGGCGCTTTTTCCGCGCTGGCAGCGCATAGTCCGATCAGATCGCTGGCCGTCGAAGGTCAGGTGATGCGGTTTTTCGTGTCAGACGCGTTTACCCGCGCATTTCCGGATCTGCGGATTGTGGACGGCGAACGCGAAATCTCAGGCCTTCGCATCATCAAAACCGAAGAAGATATCGCCGCGCTGCAAGCGGCCATCGATATTTCGGAACGCGCGTTGGAGCGTGTGATCGCAGATGTACGCGCAGGTCAGACCGAAAAACAGATCGAACAGGCGCTGATACAGGCGCTTTTTGCGGAAGGCGCCGAGTCGTTGGCCTTTTCCCCCATCGTGGCTGCGGGGGACAACTCGGCACGACCGCACGGCAAGGCGCGCGCCGACTACCGGATCAAGGCAGGCGATGCCTTGCTGTTCGACTTTGGCGCTCGAAAACATGGTTTTGCGGCCGACATCACGCGAACTTTTTTCGTTCGGGACGTCACGGACGAAGGCCGGGATGTCTACGACACGGTTTTGCGCGCCAACAAAGCCGGGTTCGAAGCCTGCCGCCCCGGCGTGACAGCGCATGACATCGACGACGCCGTCACAGGCGTGCTTGAGGCCTCGCCCTTTTCCGATCGTATCCGGACCAAGACAGGTCACGGTCTGGGCCGGGACGTGCATGAGGCGCCGTATATCATGCGCGGCAACCGCCAGAAAATCCTGCCGGGCATGGTCTGGACCAACGAACCCGGTCTGTATGCATTGGACAAGTTCGGCGTTCGCATAGAAGATGACGTTCTTGTCACCGGGGATGGCTGTCGGTCACTGACCCGCTTTCCCAAAGAACTTACAATCATAGGTCGCTGATGCTTGGCTATTTCCTCACCCGCCTTGGCCTGTTTGTTCCGACATTTCTGGGCGTGACGCTGATTTCGTTCATGTTCATCCGGGTGCTGCCCGGCGATCCGATCATCGTGATGGCCGGTGAACGCGGCATGACGGAAGAACGTTATCAGGAAATGGTCGAAAAGCTGGGTTTCGACAAGCCGGTGTTGCAGCAGTATTGGGATTACCTCACCGGAGTGCTTCAAGGTGATCTGGGCGAAAGCTTTGTCACCAGGAAACCCGTATGGGATGAGTTCTTTTCGCTGTTCCCCGCAACGCTGGAGTTGTCGCTGTGCGCCATGATCTTTGCCGTTGCGCTGGGTCTGCCGGCAGGTGTGATCGCGGCGGTGAACCGAGGGAAGTTCTTTGACCGGGCGCTGATGTCATCGGCGCTGGTCGGGTACTCGATGCCCATCTTCTGGTGGGCGCTGCTGTTGATCATCATATTCTCGGGCAATCTGGGCTGGACGCCGGTCTCGGGCCGCATCGACCTGTTGTATTACTTTCCAAGCGTCACGGGCTTCATGCTGATCGACAGCCTGTTGTCGGGTCAGGAAGGGGCATTCGGATCGGCCGTGCGCCATCTGATCCTGCCGACGATTGTGCTGGGAACGATTCCGCTGGCGGTCATCGCACGCCAGACCCGGTCGGCGATGCTGGAAGTGCTGGGCGAAGATTACATCCGCACCGCGCGCGCCAAGGGTTTGTCACCAACGCGGATCAATGGATTGCACGCGCTGCGAAACGCTTTGATTCCGGTTGTTACGGTGATCGGCCTGTCGGTGGGCACATTGCTGGCGGGGGCCATTCTGACCGAAACCATCTTCAGTTGGCCGGGCATAGGAAAGTGGATGGTCGACAGCATCTTTCGCCGTGACTACCCGGTTGTTCAGGGCGGATTGCTGATGATCGCGGTGATCGTGATGCTGGTGAACCTGCTGGTCGATGTCCTTTATGGCATCATCAACCCCAAAATTCGGAGGCGGTGATGGCCGAACTATCCTCAACCCCGCCCAGTACGGAAGACCGCCCCAGCGCCCTGCGCGAGTTCTGGTACTACTTCAGCGAAAACCGCGGCGCTGTCATCGGGCTTTGGGTTTTTGCAGCCTTTGTGTTTTGTGCCGCCTTTGCGCCCCTTCTGGCCCCCTATGACCCGACCGAGCAGTTCCGCGATCATATCCTGCAACCGCCTGCTTGGCAGGAGGGCGGAAGCTGGGCTTTCCCGTTGGGTACCGATCCGCTGGGTCGGGACATGCTGTCGCGCCTGATCATGGGCTCGCGCTATTCCTTCTTTGTCGGAATCGTCGTCGTCTGTGTGGCCGTATCGGGTGGCGTGATGATTGGCCTGCTGTCGGGCTTTGCTCCCAAATGGGTCGATACGCTGATCATGCGGGTGATGGATATCGTTCTGGCCTTTCCATCGCTGCTGTTGGCACTGGTGCTGGTGGCCATCCTTGGCCCGTCGCTGACCAACGCGATGATCGCCATCGCCATCGTTTTCCAACCCCACTACGTGCGCCTGACCCGCGCGTCGGTTCTGGCGGAACGTCAGAAGGATTATGTCACTTCGGCGCGCGTGGCCGGTGCTGGCAGGTCACGGTTGATGTTCATCACCGTGCTGCCCAATTGTCTGGCACCCATCATCGTACAGGCGGCGTTGTCCTTTTCGACAGCAATTCTGGATGCAGCTGCCTTGGGCTTTCTGGGCATGGGCGCGCAGCCGCCCACTCCGGAATGGGGCACCATGCTGGCCGAAGCGCGCGAATTCATACTGCGCGCCTGGTGGGTGGTTACTTTCCCCGGTCTGGCGATTCTTGTCACCGTTCTTGCCATCAACCTGATGGGTGATGGCCTGCGTGATGCGCTTGACCCGAAACTGAAACGGAGCTGATGGCATGAGCCTTTTGCAGATCCGCAACCTGACTGTTGAATTCGCCACGGCCTCGGGCAAGTTCCGCGCCGTGGACGGTGTCGATCTGTCGGTCGACAGGGGCGAGCTGATGGCCATCGTCGGCGAAAGCGGCTCGGGCAAGTCGGTGTCGATGCTGGCGCTGATGGGGTTGTTGCCCTGGACCGCGACGATCACCGCTGACGAGATGCGCTTTGAGGGGGTGGATCTGGCCGGGCTTTCGGCCCGTGAGCGCCGCAAGATCATCGGCAAGGACATGGCAATGATCTTTCAGGAGCCGATGTCGTCGCTGAACCCCTGTTTCACGGTGGGATTCCAGATCAAAGAGGCCCTGCGCATCCATCTTGGTTTGAACCGCAAGGACCGCCACCAGCGCGCGATTGAACTGTTCGACCAGGTCGGCATCCCGGCTCCGGAAAGCCGCCTGAACACCTTTCCACACCAGATGTCAGGGGGCATGAACCAGCGCGTCATGATCGCGATGGCCATCGCCTGCAAGCCCAAGCTGTTGATTGCGGACGAACCGACCACTGCGCTGGATGTCACCATTCAGGCGCAGATACTCGACCTGCTGGTTCGGTTGCGGGACGAACACGATATGGGCCTTGTGCTGATCACTCATGACATGGGGGTGGTGGCCGAAACCGCCGAACGGGTTCAGGTGCAATATGCCGGACAAAAAGTCGAAGAGCAGCCCGTGCGCGATTTGTTCCGCACGCCGCGTCATCCCTACACATCCGCCCTGCTGAGCGCTTTGCCCGAGCGCGCGACCTCCAAGATCCTCCCGACGATTCCCGGCGTTGTGCCGGGTCAATTCGATCGCCCCGCAGGGTGCTTGTTCAGCCCGCGATGCCGGTTCGCTGATGCAACTTGCGCCGAAATACCGCCGACCCCTCATGCCGATGCCTTCGGCAAGGCACGTTGTCACCACGTTGAAAAAATTGCGGCCGGAGAATTGGCATGACCGACCCCATCGTTCAGGCGAAAGATCTGACCCGGTTTTACACGGTGAAGGGCGGCTTGCTGTCCAAATCAGCGACGGTAAAGGCCCTTTCGGGGGTGGATTTCGAACTGAAACCGGGAAAGACTCTGGCCATCGTCGGAGAGTCCGGCTGTGGCAAGTCAACACTGGCGCGATTGGTCACGATGATTGAAGAGCCGACGTCGGGCAGGCTGACGATTGACGGTGTCGACATTACCCCGTCGCGGTGGAGCAAGATGCGGGAAACGGTGCAAATCGTGTTCCAGGATCCGTATGGATCGCTGAATCCACGTCAACGCATCGGCCAGATCTTGCAGGAACCGCTGATCATCAATCGCCCGGACATGTCCGCCGCAGACCGCGAGGCACAAGCGCGCGACACGATCGAGATGGTGGGATTGCGGCCCGAGCATTATGATCGCTATCCACATATGTTCTCTGGCGGGCAGCGTCAGCGTATCGCCATTGCACGCGCGCTTATGTTGAATCCCAGGGTCCTGGTTCTGGATGAACCGGTTTCGGCACTGGACGTCTCGATCCAGTCACAGATCCTGAACCTGCTTGTGGATTTGCAAGAACGGCTTGACCTCGCCTATCTGTTCATTTCGCATGATCTTTCCGTGGTCCGGCATTTTGCCGACGACGTGATCGTGATGTATCTGGGGCGCGCTGTTGAAAAGGCGCCCAAAGAACAGCTGTTCGCCGCGCCGCGCCACCCCTATTCCAAGGCGTTGCTGTCCACGACGCCCCGGGCCGACCCCACGGCCCGAAAAGAACGGATCAAGCTTGAGGGCGAACTGCCGTCGCCGATGAATATTCCAAAAGGTTGCGCCTTTGCGCAAAGATGTTGGCTGGCAACCGATCAGTGCAGGGCAACATTGCCTGAACTGGCCGGAGAAACGCATCAGGTCGCGTGTCTGTACCCCTTGTAGTGCAAGTAGGTTTTTGCGTGGCGTGAGGCAGTGGCAAACAGGGCGGTCGCAATAGAAGCGACGTTGACTTCTTGTGGGAGAACCACCCCGCCAAGGCGCTGGCAGGAACGGCGCGCAGGCGTGGGCGACCATGCCACATGTTTGTGTCGCTACCGCCGAAGACCGCAATCTTCCAACCCGTGCGCAAGACAGGACCGTTCGTGTTCCCAGATGCGGCCCGAGCTGCCCATATCCCTTGGGGGCTTGGGCCTGATGATTTCGATGCACGGACGCGCGTGATGAGAATACTCCGCCCCTCTTCCGGTCAGGTCTTGCCCGGAGAAGGGAGCCATGTGCCAGGCCGAATGCAGGGGCTACTCTGCCACTTCCGCCGAGGGTTCGTGTTTTTTGAATTGCTGATCGAACAGGTTGCGGAAGGCTCCGTTCTTTTTCATCAACTCGTCCAGATTGCCCTGTTCCACGATCGAGCCATCCTGAACCACGATAATCTTATCCGCTTCCAGAACAGTCGAAAGTCGGTGCGCAATGACGACGACGGTTACATCCTTTGTCAGGGTGTCCAGAGCCTTTTTGACAAGCGATTCCGATTCAGCGTCCAGCGCGCTTGTGGCCTCGTCCAAAAGCAGGATCTCGGAATTTCTCAGTATTGCGCGTGCAATCGCAATTCGCTGTTTCTGACCACCTGACAGGAATGTTCCGTTTTCGCCGACTTGCGTTTCGTACCCTTCCGGCAGGTCCATGATGAACTCGTGCGCATGTGCGGCTTTGGCCGCGGCAATGACCTCTTCCTCGGTTGCGTCAGGGGCCGAGCAGCGCAGGTTGTCCATGATCGACGTCGAAAACAGAAACGTATCCTGACCGACATAAGAGATTTTTTTTCGCAGGGACGCAAAGCTGACCTCGCGCAGGTCCTGGCCATCAATCTCGACGCTGCCCTGATCGGGATCGTAGAACCGCATGATCAGCCCGAATATCGTAGACTTGCCACCGCCGGACTGACCGACGAGCGCGGTGGTCTTGCCGGCCTCGAACGTGATATTCATGTCTTCAATTACAGGTACGGCACCTTGATAGCCGAAAGTCACATCACGCAACGTGATCTGGCCGGGGCCTTCGATCAGGTCATGGGCCTCGGGGCTTTCCACCATCGTGTCGTCCTGATCCAGCAGGCCGAACAACATGCTGATACCAACCATGCAGGTTTCGATCTGAACGCGCATTTTCGACAAGCGCTTGGCCGGCTCATAGGCCATGAGCAACGCCGTGATAAAGGACATCAACTGGCCTGCGCTGGGTTGTTCCGTACCTGCGATTCCCATCGTGCTGACCACTAGTACACCCGCCACGGCGAGGCCGGCCAGAAACTCCATGAGAGGGCTGGCAATGGACTGCAACTTGGCGATATCGTTCGACCGCTGTTCAACTTTCCGGATGGCCGTGTCCATGCGGTTGATCATCCGGTCTTCGAGCGAGAAGACCTTGATGACCTTGATCCCTGCCGAGGTCTCTTGCAGCACCCGAATGATTTCCGCCAGTGACTTGAATTCGGCCTGCATGATCGTGCGTACGCTCTTCAGCAGATAGCGAACACCCAACAGGGCAATCGGACCCACCACAAAGAACAAGATGGACAGAACGGGCTGTTGATACACCATGACAGCAACCAGCCCGACCAGAGTCAGAGCGTCTCGGACAAACCCGGTGACCAGCACATCGATCAGGTTTCTGGCTGCCTGCGCGCCATGGGTGGTGCGCATCAGAAGGTCCGACGATTCATTGGTCGAAAAGAACGCGACCCCATGTTTGAGCAGTTTGCGGTAAACCTTGTCCTGTTGTTCCGCCACGATCCGATTGCCTGCGCGGGCAAGGTAAATAGCCTGAATATAGGATGCGACCGCCTTGACCAGAAACAGGAGGACAACCCCCAGCGCAATCACATGTGCCCAACCCTGCAAGTCGGGGCTGGTCATGGCATCGACAATGTATTCCATCATATATGCGGAGCCGGCCGTGGTGACCGCCACGGCAATCATTGCCAGAACCGCAATACCATACAGCTTGCCTTGCGCGTAAAAGCTTTCACCTACAAGGCGGCCCATATAGCCTGATCGCCACTTGTTCCAGGCGCGCTTTATCATTGCGTTCTCCAAATCGTGAAACTGTGCGCACGCTCAGTTAACCTATATTTTGTCGGGCCAAAAGGACAGATGCCAAGCTGCGGCAGAGCGGCCCATCCCGACCATCTGAGCTGTACGCCCGCTAAATAATGGCTGGTTGACGATCGGACAAGAGTTGGAAAGCGCAAGGACAACCGCGATCTGCCCCTTTGTACGCGCGCAGACAGGGTTGGTGGCGCGACAGGATCCGCAAAAAACGCCCTAAAACGCGGCCTGTTTCGCCACAAACGAGTCGTGTGTCCGGCATGGAGCCGCTGACAGAAGGCTGTAATTCCTGGCTTTGAACACGTGTTGATCCGAAACCAGACAGGGGACGGGTACAAGCATCTTTTCCGATCCCCGGGGCCGGTTGCGTGAAATCGAAATTCAGCGCTGTTGCCAGGTCTCTCGGGTGTTGCCGTCACCCCTCTTCTTGCAAATACGCAAGAAGGTTAACAATATCTTTGTCCTTTTTCAGGCCGCGAAACTGCATTCGATTGCCCTGAAGATACCCTTTGGGATCCGACAGGAACGCGCTCAGGGTTTCATGGGTCCAGACGATGTCGGAACTTTCCAGCGCTGTCGAATACTTGAATCCCTCTGC
The DNA here is from genome assembly GCF_056540885.1 of Ruegeria sp. AL12. Classification (NCBI taxonomy): domain Bacteria; kingdom Pseudomonadati; phylum Pseudomonadota; class Alphaproteobacteria; order Rhodobacterales; family Roseobacteraceae; genus Ruegeria; species Ruegeria sp. AL12. The sequence goes on from NZ_JBQFXN010000002.1 coordinate 530,557, forward strand.
CTGACCGGCCTTTGTGCCGAGAATACCGTGCAGGGAAGGGCCAACACCATGGCGGCCTTCTTTCAATTTGTGGCAAGCGCTGCACTTGCGAAACACCTTTTTGCCGGCCGTCACGTCACCCTGAACAGCTGCGGCAGTAACAACCTCTGTCGCTTCCGATGCCGTCGCGGCCTGTTCTTCATCCGTGTGAAAGATCAGCCGGGCTGTAATCGGTACCGTTCGGGTGATGCCGGGCAGGCTTGCCAATTCCATAAGCTTGTCCACGCCGGCGTTGACACCGGCGTCTTCGGTGCTGAGAAACACCATGTCGTTTGTCGAAACAAGCACTGACGTCTCGGACAAGCGTGCGACGAACATTTCCGCGTCAAACTCAACTTCCGTGCCGGCCAGCGAAAGCACAGAAGCAGCATCCAGAGTGGTGGTTTCACCCACGGCCAGCCCTGCAACCTTCGCCATGTCGAATTCGGCCGTCAGGCGCGCAGTGGGTGCTTGGCGGAATACAAATTCGATCATCCGTTCGTTGCGAATTTCTATGTTGGTCTCGACCGAGGACAGGTCGATCTCGATTTCGGCCACGCCCTCCTGCGTCACGTGTCCGCTCAGGCTGGTGAAGCTGTTGACCTCGCCCACCGCGTTTTTCTTGATCGTTCCATAGGCCAGATGCGAGCGATCGGACTCCAGTGTCCAACCCGCTGCCCATATGGGTGTTGCAACAATTGCCGACGCAAACGTGACTGCCTTCAACAGAAGTTTCATTTCTTTCCTCCGCGGTTTATGTCAGTTTTGGCCCTGCGGGCCGGGTCCGTTTCTGACAAACACACACAGGTCGCGTTTTATTCGATGAGTGCCGAGATGACTTCCGAACAGGCCGTTCGTGACGCCGTACAGATGCACTCAAGACGCGTCTGGCGGTTTGCTCTGGCGTTGTCGGGGGCATCGGATGTGGCGGACGATCTGGTGCAGGCCACATGCCTGCGTGCGCTCGAGCGGCATCATCAGGTAACGTCGCATGATCGTCTGGACAGTTGGCTGATGACGATCTGCCGGTCAATCTGGTTGAACGAAGTGCGGTCTCGTTCCGTCCAGCGGGCACAGGCGATGTCCGTGACCCCAGAATCGGAACTGGTCGCAACTTTGCCGGATTCAGAAACGAATATTTTTGCGGCTGAAGTGTTTACTCAAGTGATGCAGCTGCCAGAAGCGCAGCGGGAAACGGTCATGCTTGTATTCGTCGAAGGGTACAGCTACCGCGAAGCCGCTGCATTGCTGGACGTTCCCATCGGCACAATCATGAGCCGGCTATCGAATGCCCGGCAGAAACTGAAAACCGTGATGCAGTTTGATGCGGCGGACGCCGCGCGACGGAGTGGCAAATGACGTTTTCCGACGAGACGCTGTTGGCGTATCTGGAAGGCACGCTGGATGAGGTTCAGAGCCGCGCCATCGAGGCCGCGGTTGAGGATGATGCCGAGCTTGAACGCCGCCTGATGGCGCTGGATCCGTTCGCGCCTGTCGTTCAGGACGTTTTTGAGAAACTGCCCACCGAGGCGCCGAAGGTCGATTTGCCGGAACCCGTGGCGCATCACGCCAATGGCGGAATTCTGCGCCTTCTGGCCGTGGCCGCGGGCGTCGGGGTCGCAGCTGTCGCGCTGACGTTCTGGGCGACGCGCCCGGCAGAACTGGGGTGGGCGCAGCAGGCAGCGATCTATCAGTCGCTTTATGTGCCCGAGACGATAGTCTCGCTGGACAGTTCCGAGGCATCGCTGGACAAACAATTCGCGATGGCCGAGGCAGCACTTGGCAGGTCTCTGAACCGTGAAACGCTGGACTCCCTGCCAGGGCTGGAGCTGAAGCGAGCACAGGTTCTTTCGTTCAAGGGAAAGCCCCTGGTTCAGGTCGTTTTCGCCGATGAGCAGGGCCAACCCTTTGCCTTCTGTGTTATACGTCAGGGGCCGAACGCCCCGAAGGCAGAGGTCAAACAGGCCGTTCTGAGCGGTTTGGCAACAGTGACCTGGGCGCAGGATGGCTATGGTTACATGCTGCTGGGCAGCTCTCCGCAGACCGATTTGAGCAGCGAACTGGATGTTCTGACCCGAACCTTTGCGAGCTGACGGAATACCCCTTGTGAAGCAACGGGAATGCCCGAAGAATGCGGGGTATGACGTCGAAGAAACCCTTGCCCCTTCCTGAAGACGAGGCCGAAGATCTTGGCCCCGCCAGCATCTATGACGGCGATCCGTCCGAAGAGGACGACCTGTGGTTCTTGCCACCGGATGAAGTCGAGGAAGACGAGGGTTTCTTCCTGCCCGGGCCGCGACGCGAACAGCGCCTGCTGTTCGATCCGTGTGATTGGCGGGCTGCGCAGTCCGACCTTTCTGCGGAACTTGCAGATCTGGCCCTGACTTTTGGCGCGCTGGATGAAAGGTTGCGAGCGGGCCCCGAAGGCTGGACGCATCGCTTGGCATTGATGGAGACGTCCGATCTGGGGTGGTGGACCGGAGACCGGATCAGCGTGGATCGATTGGCTTTGTGGACTGGTTTGCGGATCGGCGCGACTCATGATGACGTGCAGGCCCTGTTCCGGGCCGGATGGGCCGTGCGACGCCTGAGTTCGGGCGCGCCGCCTGCTGCCGGCGGTTGGGAACGGGGGCTGACCGCGTTTCTTGACCGACTGGCTCAGGGGGCCGACGCGACCCCGGAATCCATCATTGATCTGGCCGAGGTCATGCAAAATGCCGAAGGGTTGCATCCTGTGACGCAGTCGGCAATTGCGTTTCACGCGTGGCGGGCGTTGTCACAAGGCATCGGACAGGACACGGAAGCAGCCGTCATAGCTGCGCGGCATGCGGCCTCCATGGGGCGCGGCGGTGCGCAGTTCATGCCCTTGGCCTTGTCCGGGCCGCGCGCGCTGCGCGGCTCGGGGGATCCGTCGGAAAAACTGAGCGCATGGATCGGCGGCGCAGGTCAGGCTGCCCTTGCAGCGTTATTGCACCTGGACCGGATCAGCGCGTGGGAGGCGAAAGCCAAAGAGGTCACGCAGGATCTAAGCGGCCGCACCCCACCGCGCCTGATCAATGCATTGACGGCCTGGCCCATGGTATCCGCGCCTTTGGCCGAAGACCTGACCAAGGCTTCCCGCGCCGCGGTACAGCGCAATTTCGACCTGTTCGCGCAGCGGGGTCTGGTTCGCGAGGTCACCGGGCAGGGGCGTTACCGCGTCTGGACGGCGGCGCTGTAATCCATCAGCCAATCGCGAAACATACGCGCTGCCGGGCGCAGCGCCGTGCGGGAGGGATAGACCAGATGATAGGCTTCCTGCCCCGGGCAGGAGAAGTCCGGCAGGCAGGGGACCAAACCGGAAAGCTTCATAATGCGATCTGACGCGGGCGCGCGCGCCAAGGCAATGCCGCATCCTCTGGCGCAGAGCTCGGCCGCCATCACCGAATTGTCGGAAAAAAAATACCGTGCCTGGCCTGCTGGCAGCCGCTGGTGTTCGAACCAATGCGGCCAGCTTGCCCGATGGGTCGAAACTTCGATCAAGGTGAAGTCGAACAAGTCCCTTGCCGTCTCGATCCGGGCAGCAACCTCGGGTGGGGCGATGGGATAGAGATGTTCGCGCATCAACTCGTCACTTTCCGAGCCGAACAGCGCGGGGTTTCCGAACACGATCTGAAGGTCAGTGAACCGATTGGCAAAATCCGACATGACATTGCCGGTCGAAAGCGAAAGGTTGATCTGAGGATGCGCCGCCTGAAAATCGGGAACACCCCCGGCCAGAATGCCATGTGCAAACAGCAGCACCGACTGCACGTAAAGCCTTTGCTCGCGGGTTTCGCCGAACAGACCGGCGGTTGCCGTTTCCAGCATGAGCAAGGATTGCTGTACCGACGGCAGATAGGCGCGCCCGGTCTCGGTCAAAGTGACCGCATGCGCGTGACGGTGAAACAAGGGTGTGCCCAGTCTTGTCTCCAGCGCCTTGACCTGCTGGCTGACGGCGGCAGGCGTCATGTTCAACTGGGTCGCGGCGCGGGCAAAGCTTTCGGTTCGGGCCGCAGCCTCGAATACGCGCAGCCAGTTGAGGGAAGGGACGCGGGTGTTCATTCCGACAGGCTAAGCAGAACTTAGCCTCTCCGGCAAGACAATTAGGTCTGAGCTTTTGATCCCACGCCTTAGGCTTGTGATCAGTGAACAGATGAAATGAGCCTTCTATGTCAGACCCCGCCCTGCCGCCACGAGCCAAGCGCAAGATCTGGAATTACACGCCTCAGCTGCCGATTCAGACCGCGCCCTATTGGGATTGGCCGATGAAACCTCTGGCCGCGTTGAAATACCTGCTGCAAAGCTGGAATCCGCTTGCATTGCGGGCGCTGCTGCTGGTCTTTGCGGTCATCACCTGGACCTATCTGACGCCTTCACTGAGCAGGATCGAGACCTTCGGCTGGGATTGGGTTGCGGAAATCTGGTTCCGCAATTTCTGTATCCTGATGGTGGTTGCAGGCGGCTTGCACCTGGCCCTTTGGAGGTTCCGCACGCAGCAGGACGAATTCCGCTATGACATGCGCCCGATGATGAAGGGCGCCAAGGTGTTCACTTTCAAAAATCAGGTCTGGGACAACATGTTCTGGACCTTGGGCCCGGCGTTGACGTTCTGGACGTTCTGGGAATGTCTGATCTTGTATTCCTATGCCAATGGCTGGATCACGATGATCACGTTAGACGGCAACCCGATCTGGTTCATCGCCATGACCGTCTTTGTGCCGATCTGGGCCGGGTTCCATTTCTACTGGCTGCACAGGCTGCTGCATGTGGGTGTGCTTTATACAAGAGTCCACGCTTGGCATCACCGCAACATCAATACCGGTCCTTGGTCGGGGCTTGCGATGCATCCGGTCGAAAGTTTCTTTCTGATGTTCGATACGATGATCTTCTTCCTGCTGCCGTCTCATCCGATCCACGCCATTTTCCTGCTGTTCCATCACGGCATCGGCGCTCCGACCTCTCATGCCGGGTTCGAGCATGTGAAGTTCGGCAACAAGGCCAAGTTTCAGGTCGGGGATTTCTTTCACCAGCTGCATCATCGGTTTTTTGACTGCAACTACGGCACCTGGGAAACCCCTTGGGATGAATGGTTCAACACGTTCCACGACGGCACCGATGAAGGCAATGACATGGTCAAGGAACGCCGCCGCAAGATCTGGGCCACCGAATAGCCCGGGAAGGCAGATCCCTGCCGGACCCAAGCGGGTCCGGTGGGTGCGTTTGATACAACAGGTGGTGTGGGTTCAGCGTCCAACGCCGACATAGGTTTCAAAGCCGGATTTCAGCGCCTGTGACTTTGAATAGATATTGCGCAGATCCACCATTCGGGCAGAGTTCATGGAACCGGCCAGCTCGGTCAGGTTCAACGCGCGGAACTCGTTCCACTCTGTCAGCAACACGACAACGTCAGCCCCTTGGACCGCTGCATAGGGGTCGTCACACCATTCGACCCCGGGCAATAATGCATCGCCTTCCGCTTTGCCCTGCGGATCGACGACGCGCACTTTGGCCCCTCCGCCGATCAAAGCGGGAATGATGGACAGTGATGGCGCGTCGCGCATGTCGTCCGTGTTGGGTTTGAAAGTGACACCCAGAACCGCCACCGTCTTGCCGTTAAGGCGGTCGTCGCAGGCGTCGCGGATTTTCTCGATCATCCGCTTCTTGACCTCGTCATTCACCCGGATGACGGTTTCCGTGATCTGCATCGGATAGGCATGATCCTGCCCGATCCGCGCCAGCGCGGCGGTATCCTTGGGAAAACAAGAGCCACCATAGCCCGGCCCCGCGTGCAGGAATTTGTTGCCAATTCGTCCGTCCAAACCGATGCCGCGGGAAACTTCCTTGACATCCGCACCGACCTTTTCACACAGGCCTGCGATTTCATTGATGAAGGTGATCTTGGTCGCCAGAAACGCGTTGGCGGCGTATTTGATCATCTCGGCGCTTTCCAGATCGGTGGTCAGGATCGGAAAATCACGCAGATAAAGCGGTCTGTAAATCTCGGCCATCACTTCGGCGGCGCGATCGTTTTCCACACCGACAACGACGCGATCGGGGCGCATGAAGTCGTCGATTGCAGCGCCTTCGCGCAGAAATTCAGGGTTCGAGGCCACGTCGAATTCGGCTGTGGGGTTGGCGGCCGCAACGACTTCCTGAACTTTTCTGTTTGTTCCCACCGGCACGGTCGATTTGGTGACGATGACCGTGTAACCGGTAACCGCTTGGGCGATCTCTTCCGCCGCGGCCATCACATAGGTCAAATCCGCGTGGCCGTCCCCTCGTCGGGTTGGAGTTCCGACCGCGATGAAAACCGCATCGGCGCCATCAACTGCCGTCTTCAGATCGGTTGAAAAACTCAGGCGACCGGCAGCAACGTTTTTTGCCATCAGCACATCCAGGCCCGGTTCATAAATCGGCACTTCTCCGGCCTTGAGCATGTCGATCTTTTGCTCAGCCTTGTCGACGCAAATCACGTCATGACCAAAGTCCGAAAAGCATACACCGGACACTAAGCCAACATAACCGGTGCCGATCATTGCAATACGCATCCAAAAATCCTTTTTACCAATTACCACGGACGGCGTGGGCACAATCAAAGAAACTGACGCCGGTTTCAATGGCCGTCAGCACTTGCGTGATGCATCCCATAGATTCTTGCGGATATTGAGGCAATAGAAGCGCAGATGGTGCAAAGCCCTTCGAAACCATGATCATGTCCGCTTTGTTCAGCGGAACCGAGGATCAGGAAGAACCGGTTGGCGTCGAGACTCGGTTGCAAAGAGGGTGCTGTTGAGGGCTGGAATAGCCCCTGCCTTGGGTATTGATGACGCGCGGAAGTGATTGCGCGTTCTCGCCACCAAAAAGCTGGCTGGCAAGGGAAAATAGGGGCCGCGTGACATGCCCCGGCAAATGACCGGTCGATCAGCTGTCCATTTCAGCGGCGGCTTGCAACAGCCAGTTCTGAAACAGCCGGACCGGTGGTGAAACGGGTTTTTCCTTGAGACGCATGAAATAGGTCCAGGGACTGTTCAGATCAAACCGGAAAGGCTCGATCAGCAGCCCCCGCTCGACATAGGACCGGGCCAGCGACCGGGGCAGGGCGACGCATCCCAGCGACTTGGCGGCCATTTCCATCGCCAGATTCGAGACATTCGTCCGCAACCCGCCCTTCTGGCTCAGATCGGACAACCCGAAATGCCGCGCCGCGTGCTCCCAATAGGAGGGGCGGCCTAGGATGTGGATCAGCGGTGCATTCTGCAATTGCTTGGGGTCGGTCAGCGGCGCGCCATCGACCAGAAAGCCGGGCGCACAGACCAAGGCCAGCTTTTCGACCCACAAACGTTGGGCGTCCGGCGACACATCGTCGACATGATTGATTGTCAGCGAGATGTCCGAAACATTTGGTTCGACATCAGTCCAGACAGTGCCATGAACCGTCAGATCAATATTGGGATGTACAGCGCTGAAACCGCGGATCACATCCGGCAACCAGTTCTCGGCCAGACTGACCGGGCAAGATACCACCACTTTGCGGGTATGCGACCGCACGATGACCGATTGCGTGGCAGCGTTGATTTCCTGGAGGGCATGGCGCACTGACGGCAGATAGGCCTCGCCCACATCTGTCAGGGACAGGGACCGGGGATGGCGCACGAACAGGGGGCGCTGCAAAAACTCTTCCAACGAGCGGACATGATTGCTGACGGCAGATTGGGTGCAGTTCAGCTCTTCGGCAGCAGCGGTGAAGCTCAGGTGCCGTGCCGCCGCTTCGAACGAGCGCAGAAAGGTCAGGTGTGGAAGATTCATCATGGCGGACGTTTCTCAGGCAAGGCACATCGCAAAGAATTAATAAGCCCAGGGCTTGCTGTCTTGCCCATGAGCGACTCACACGTATGGTTCTGCCTCGAAATGTGATCTGGTCCTAGTCACAAATAATCCGGGGCCATTGCCCCATCATTGTTTTCGTGCCGCTATGCGCAAACTCACATAGGCTTTTTATTGTAACCGGAACCCGAAAGAAAAACCTCGACTGGACACCGTGACAGATACCTTTCAGACCGTTGCAGATTTTGCGCTGAATCGTGCCGCGCAGGATTTTCCTGACACCGGACGCAAGGCAGCGGCTTTGATGCTGCTGGATACGCTGGGGATCACCATAGGATCGGGGCCGATGCAGGCCGGACGGATTGCGCGCGAGAGCGCGGCAGCGCTGTTTGGCGCGGGCGATCCGGGGCTGAGCGCGCGCATGCTTTTCGACGGTCGTCGCGTCAGCGTCGCGGGCGCGGCCTATGCAGCAGCCACACAGACCGACAATCTGGACGGACATGATGGATACAATCCGACCAAAGGCCACATCGGGGTTGTCGTCGTTCCCGCACTGGCGGCACTGGCTGAAACCGTTCAGGATTTTTCAGGCCCCGAAGCGCTGGCGGCGGTGATCGTTGGATACGAGGTCGCGGGACGCGCGGGCATTTCTTTGCATGACACCGTCAGCGATTATCACACATCCGGAGCTTGGAACGCGCTTGGTGTGGTGGCCGTGGCGGCGCGCTTGCGCGGTTTGACGGCCGAACAGATGCGGCAGGCCATGGGGATTGCCGAATATCACGGCCCGCGCAGCCAGATGATGCGCGAGATCGCCAATCCCACCATGCTGCATGACGGTTCGGGCTGGGGTGCGTTGGTTGGCATTTCTTCAGCGGTATTGGCCGAGAAAGGCTTTACCGGGGCGCCGGCCATCACCATCGAAGCGGCAGACGTTGCCCCCCATTGGCAGGATCTGGGCGATTTCTGGCAAATGGAGCATCAATATGTCAAACCCTACCCGATCTGCCGCTGGGCCCACGCGGCAATTGATGCCACCCGTGCGCTCATGCGTGAAAACGACCTGACTCATCGGGATATTGCCGCGGTTCATGTAAACACGTTTCGGGAAAGCGCCTGCCTTTTCCAGGGCATGCCGGATGATACGTCCAAGGCGCAGTATTCGCTGCCATTTGCCGTCGCGACAATGGTTGCGCATGGCCGGATCGGGGTCGAGAACATCACCGGTGCGGGCCTGGCCGACCCGCTGGTCGCCTCGATCGTCGAGCGTATCTCGGTTGCAGAGGCCGCACGCCATTCCGACCGTTTCCCCGAAAGCCGGTTCGCCGATGTCAGCATCACCCTGACCGACGGGCGGATACTCGAGTCGGGCGACGTACATGCACGCGGCGGACCCGAGGCGCCAATGGATGAGGCAGAAGTGATCGACAAATTCATGGAATTTGCGACACCATCGCTGGGTGCATCCCGTGCTGCCGCCATTCGTGACGCGGTTCTGGGGCTGGGCGCGCAGGGCGCGAAATTCTCGGACCTTGGCGCGTTGATCTACGCCCCCGCCGACCAGACGTAAAACCTGCCGAAGCTGCCGTATCAACGCATTTCGGCCAGCACATCGACACCCTTGGTCCTGATGGCGGCGCGGCGACGGTCTTGTCGCCCGCTGCTCAGGTTGAATCGGAGCTGGGAACAAGTCTGGGTGATCCAAGACCCGTTCGAGGTGAGCTTGCTTTTTTACACTGTCGCCCTGCGCCCTGATCCGGTCAGAGCAGGTCGAACAATCGCCCCGGCAGCGCGTCGTGACGCGGCAGGTTCAGCGCCCGCATAAGGCAGAACATCATCGCCTGATTTGAGGTAACCACCGGCTTGCCCAGCGTGGCTTCAATCCGGTCGACCGCCTCGACCGAACGCATGTCGGTGCAGCTGAGAATTATGGCCTGTGCCTGCGGGTGATCGGCCTGACAGGCCAGTTCATAGACCTCGTCCGGGGTCAGCTCTCCCTGACCGTAATTGCCCAGCTTTCGGCCCACATCGGCGCATCGAACGGTCTCGATTCCGTTCTGGGCCATGAAATCCATCGCCTGAGCGTTTATTTCGCCCAGATAGGGCGAGGAAAAGCCGACCTTTGTGGCCCCCAGTGCCTTGATTGCGGCGATCAATGATCCGGCCGCGGTCAGCGACAGCGCACCGGATTCCGATTTGATCTGTTGCGCCAGCTCAGCGTCGAAAGACGGCCCATGGGTCAGTGTGGCCGAGGTGCAGCCGTACAGCACCACATCGGGCCGCACCCCCGAGATCATCCGCAGATCGTGGCTGATATCCGAAGCGCCCAAACCTGCCATTTGATCCGAGCCGGGAATTTCATCCACGTCATAGCCGCCCATGCGCTGGAAATGGATGGTAGTGTTTGGCGGTCGCAGCATCTCCATATCCGGTTCCAGATTGGTGTTGGTGAAGGGCACCAGAACACCGATCTTGGCTGCTGTGCGGGTCTCGGTCATGTCAGCGCTCCTTTCAAGACGTCGCGGGCCTTGTCCATCACCTCGGGCGCACAGATCGTGGCGCGCAAACAGTCCGACAAACCATAGCCGCCCATGCCGCGCATCATCAGGCGCTCAGCCCGCAGGGCCGTGTCGGCGCGCTGTGCCTGCGCGGTCGAGGCAAAGCGGATCAGCACGAAATTGGTGTGGCTTTCCGGCACGCTCAGGCCCAGTTCGCGGCATTCCTGCGCAAACCGGTCCCGAATTTCGGCTGTCCGTGCGACCACGTTGCGCATATGGGCCTGATCGCGCATCGCCGCCGCAGCCGCTGCCTGCGAGGCAATCGAGATATTGTTGGGATTCAAAAGCTTGCGGACCTCACCCGAGGTTTCGCTTGGGAAACAGCCCCAGCCGGCCCGTGCCCCCGCCAGCCCGTAGGCCTTGGAACATGTACGCGTGATCACGGTGTCGCCCCGATCCACCAGCGCAAAGATCTGCGCAGGATCGTTCGTGGCATCGGCAAATTCCGCATAGGCCTGGTCCACCACCAGCAGTGTATCGCCAGGCAGATCCGATCGCAGGCGGACAATTTCGTCATTCGGGATCAGCGTGCCGGTGGGGTTGCCCGGATTGCAGACGAACACGATGCGGGTGGCAGGTGTGACAGCGGCCAGAAGCGCGTCCACCGATACGGTCAAATCGACCTCGGGCGCTGCCACATATTCGGCCTGTGCCTGTGCTGTGGCCGAGGCGACAAAGGCATAGCCATATTGTGCGCCCAACACCTGATCGCCCGGCCCGGCAAAGGCGCGGATCAGACAGCCAATCAGTTCCATCGAGCCCGCCCCACATAAAATGCGCGCCGGGTCGAGCCCGTGCACCTCGGCAATGGCCGAGCGCATTTCGGCCCATTCCGGATCGGGATAAAGGGCCAGATCCGCCAGCGCTGCCTGCCCGGCCGCAACGGCGGCGGGGCTTGCGGGAAAGGCGCTTTCGTTTTGCGCCAGTGAAATCGTGCCTGCGCCGTTCGGATCAGCCAGCGCATAAGCGTCCATGGCGCCAACGTAAGGAACCGGCCGGATCATGCGTCACCCCCGTAAATCCTGGCGCCTTGCGCAGTAACCAACCCGCGTTTGATGTCCAGTGCCAGCGCATCCGGGTCGCGTTCGGCAGGGTCGCCAAAGCCGCCGCCGCCCGGTGTATCGAAGATCAGGTAATCACCTTGCTCCACCCGCAATTCTCCTTTGCCCGGAATATCGTTTGCACCGTCCCTGAAACGGATGCGACCGGGCGCGCCGGGTCTGCCGCCCATACGGCCAAGCGCCGGGTATTTCAGCCGTTCGACCGACAGGAACACGATAAAGGGCGCCCCGTTGGACGAGGTCATCTCGATCCGTTGCCCCAGCCCGCCGCGATACTTGCCCGCGCCGCCGGAATCCGGGCGCAGTTCGCGCCGCCAGATCGTCACGGGTGCGACACTTTCGGTGATCTCGACCTGACTGCCGAACACGCCCGACGGATAGGCCGTGGCCGACAGACCATCGGCATGAGGTCGCGCGCCGGTTCCGCCATTGTGCACGGGTTCCACCGCGAATTCGCGACCGCCATCACGGGCCACTTCGGGCGCGTGGCGCATGGGCAGGTCGAACATGCAACTTGCACCTTCGGCCGGGACCGCATCGGGCAGGGCCTGATGCAGGCAGCCCAGAACCAGATCGGGCGTGACCTGACCCAGGGTATGCCGCATCGCAACCGGCACCGGGCGCTGCGCGTTCAGGATGCAGCCCTTTGGCCCGTCAACGGTAAACGGCTCCAGCGATCCCGCATTGTTGGGAATGTCCGCGCCGACAATGCAGCGCAAGGCAAATACCGTATAGGCGGTGGCATAGTTCAGCGGCACGTTGATGCCCTTGCGCGAACAGCCCGAGGTGCCCGAGAAATCCACATGCATGCCGTCCTTTCTTACGGTCAGGGTCGCGTGCAACTCCAGCTCATTCTCATAGCCGTCCATCTTCAGAACATTCTTGTAGACACCTTCGGGCACGTCGGCGATGGCCTCCAGCGTGCCGCGGCGCGACGTGTCGATGATGTACGAGCCGAGCGTCCCTAGATCGTCGAGGCCAAATTCCTCCATCATCGACAGCAGCCTTGCAACCCCGGCTTCGCAACAGGCGATCAGTGCATAGATGTCGCCATCATTGGCGACGGGTTCGCGGCTGTTGGCGCGGATGATGTCCAGCAGCAAAGCGTTGGGAGTGCCCTCTTCCACCAGCTTGCAGGGCGGGATCAGCAGGCCCTCGTCATAGATGTCGGAACCTTCGGGGCCCATACCCAACCCACCCAGATCAACAAGATGCGAGGTGCAGGAGGTAAAGCCCACCACCTTGCCATCCTTGAATGCGGGCATCATCAGCAGAAAATCGTTCAGGTGCCCCGAGGCAAGCCATGGGTCGTTCGTCATGTAGATGTCGCCCGGCTTCATGGTCTGAACCGGGAAAGCCCGGTGCAGGTGCTGCACCGCTTCGGCCATGGTGTTGATGTGCCCCGGCGTGCCGGTCACGGCCTGCGCCAGCATCCGGCCATCGGCGTCAAATATCCCGGCAGAGATGTCGCCGCATTCGCGTACGATCGGGCTGAAGGCGGCGCGGATCAGGGTTTGGCCCTGTTCTTCGACCACGGCCAGCAGACGATTCCACATCACCTGCAATCGGGCGGGCGAAAGATCGTGTGAAAGATCGGACGACATCATGCGCCTCCTTTCCGGTCCTGTACAAGGACGAGGTTTCCCATGGCATCCACATGCGCCGAGAAGTCGGCGGACACGAGCGTGGTTGTCTGCGGCTCGGTGATCAATGCGGGGCCGTGAAGGTGGTCGCCGGGCTTCAGATCCGCTCGGGCAACGAAGGCCGCTGGTTTCGATACACCGTCCACGTCGCAGGTGATCGGACGGGTTTCCGGCGCCGAGATCGTCTTCAACCGGGGCGTTTCAGGAACCGCCGGCACGCCGCTGTCACAGGTCGCGACCCGCACCGCCCAATTGAGAATCTCGATCTGCATTCCCGGCACCGGGCGCGAGAATTGCTTGCGGTATTCCTTTTCGAAAGCAGCGGTCAGCGGCACGATATCTTCGGCGGTCAGGGGGCGGTCGGGAAGGGTGATCTCGATCTCGTGCCCTTGTCCGTGGTAGCGCATGAAAGCAGTGCGCAGCGTCTGGGTCGGGACATCGCCGGCCCCTTGGAAGACGACCTCTCTGGCCTCGGAAATCATGGCCTCGAACAGCGTGTTGATCCCGTTCAGGTCCATGCTGCCCAGCAACGAATAACGCGAGCGGACGATTTCGAAAGACACCGGAGCGAACAGGAAACCGACAGCCGATCCGACACCGGGATCGGGCGGGATCAAGATGCGGCTGACCCCGGCGGATCGCGCGACCCGGCTGGCGTGCAATGGCCCGTTGCCCCCAAACGCTATCATTGTTCGTGGGCCGAGGTCCTTGCCGGATTCCACCGCATGCATCCGACCCGCGCTGGCCATGCTTTCGTCGACGATACGGCTGACGCCATCGGCGGCGCCTACGGCATCCAGATCCAGCTTTGACCCGATCACCCGGCTCAGCGCCCGTTTCGAAGCTTCGGGATCAAGCTGAATATGCCCCTCGGCAAACGTGTCGGGTACGATATATCCCAGTGCAATATCGCTGTCCGTCACCGTGGGTTCGGTTCCACCGCGCATGAAGGCGACGGGGCCGGGCTCGGATCCCGCTGATTTTGGCCCCACGGTCAGCCGTCCCAACCGGTCAACCCCGGCAATCGAACCGCCTCCGGCGCCGATCTCGATCATTTCGATGACCGGTATACGTACCGGCATTCCGGACCCTTTGATAAACCGTGCGGCGCGGGCAATCTCGAACTGGCGCGAGGTCTGGGGACGGGCGTTGTCGATCAGGCACAGTTTGGCGGTGGTGCCGCCGACGTCAAAGGACAGTACCTGACCCAGACCGGCGCGGGCGGCAACGCGGGCGGCCAGAATGGCACCACCCGCAGGTCCGGATTCCACCAGCCGGATCGGAAACCGCGCGGCGGTTCGCATGGTGCACATTCCACCACCCGCTGTCATCATCAGGATCGGACAGGTGACGCCCTGAGCCTCGAATTGCCGGACAAACCGGGCCAGATACGTTGCCATCAGAGGCTGGATATAGGCGTTGGCGACTGTCGTGCACAGCCGGTCGAATTCGCGCGCTTCGGGGCTGACGTCCGACGAAATCGAGACGGTCAGATCGGGTCGCCTGTCCGCCAGCATATCGCGCAGCCTGCGCTCGTGCTCGGGGTTAGCATATGCGTGCATCAGGCAGATGGCGATGGCTTCTGCTCCGCTGGCGTCGATGTCCTTCAACAGCGCGTCGATGGCTGTGTCTTCCAACGGTATCAATACCTTGCCATCCGCCGAAACGCGCTCGCGGACCGTCAGCGCGCGCTCACGCGGCACCAGCAGATCAGGTTTTTCCAGATTGATGTCATATTGCGAATAGCGCCGCTCGTAGGCGATTTCCAGAATGTCCCTGAACCCTTCGGTTGTCACGGTTGCCACGACCGCGCCGCGTTTTTCGATCAGCGCGTTGGTGGCCAGCGTGGTGCCGTGAATGAAACCGGTGACTTCGCTCAGACGGTGCCCTGTCTGCTGCATTACGCGCGCTGCGCCTTGCATGGCTCCGTCGGCGGGGTTGTGATGTGTAGTCAGGGTTTTGGTCGAGGCAAGTATCGTCTCTTCGCCAGAGACAAGAACCGTATCCGTGAACGTGCCGCCAATATCGATGGCCAGGCGCAGCGCTTGAGTTGTCATGAGGTTATCCGAAAAATCCGTAGTCACAGCGTGATGCGTAAGGGCCAGAGGCCCTGAGATCAGGCTGGGATCACAAGGTCACAGCCGGTGGCGCGGCGGTCCATGGGATTTGGAAAACAATTGTTCATAAGCAGGTATTCTTGTTCACACCAGCATGCTGCAACAAGCCGGAAAGCGACAAAAATGCCTGCAAACGACAAAATTCGTCACGCCTGGCCGATTGCGGGGCTTGCGGGTGAGGGTCTTGACCCCGCGCACGTCACCTGTGGTCGTCTGTTTTGTGTGACCCAGCCGATGCGGCGCCTGTGTTCGTGATGGAAGATGCTCAGGCGACGCAGATGCGTGGTTCGCAAGGGCGATCCTCTGCAAGACCCTTTCGAACCACGTGCCATCACTTTGAGATAGCTGAGAGAAAGATCAGCAAGCGACCGCAGAGCCAATTCTGTCTCATGAACGGCCGCGATTGAACGGGAAGGGATGGGTTTGGGGCAGCCATGCGACTGCCCCGGTTCCGATCAGGCCTGTTGAGCGGGTGAGTCGTCATCGATGAGGTCGGGCTCGTCCGGTACGATGATGCGATGCTCAAGATCCTCTTTGGGGGCGAACACCGGGTAGACGTACAGGAACGCGCCGATGATCAGGTAGCCGATGGTTATCCCGTCGAACTGAGGCATCTGTAGCGTGTAGGAGTGGATGATGCCGATCGAAGACATCAGCCCACCTGCGACAGCAAACGTGCCGGCCATCCGGAAGCGCCCGTCAATCACATCGGCCACGATGGCACCCCAGACCAGACCGGTGATGATCGCCCCCTGGCTCAGGGCAAGGTGCCCCTCGTAATGCGCCCCTTCCATCAGAAGGGCCGAGGTCAGGTCAGGATCTCCCAAGGATGGCAGCCCTTCGACACCGCTGCTGCGCAGGGCGTTCATCAAAGATCCCCATTTGACCATCAGGAAGGCCGAGATATGGGGCAGGATCGCAAAGGATACCGCAGCCATGTGCATCGGTTTAACGGCCCAGGCCGTGTTGGTGATCAGGCTGACTGATACAAAGACCAGTACCGGTGCGGCTGCGGCGATCGGGATCAGCCCCGCAAGGAAGGACAGGAACCCCAGAAAGGCGGCGGCGGCAATTACAACGGCCACACCGACAATATACCCCGCATGGGCATCCAGCCGCTTATAGGCCGGATGGCCGATGTAAACGGTTGTCGGGAATGGCGAACCAAACAGAGCACCCAGCATCGTGCCTGCGCCGTCCGTCACCTGGCAGAGCCCGACAGGGTAATGGTCGCCTGCCGCTTCGGCGGATTCCACGTTGTTCATCGTTTCGATGAAGTTGTAGATCTGCACGGGGATCAGCACCAGGAACAGCTCAGGGTTGGCGAACAGGTATTGCACACCGGCGATCAGATCACCGAAATACGGGATCGGCGGGTAGAACCCGATGCTGCTGACATCAATTTTGGACTCGCCAAGCAGAAGGGCGATCACGGTACCGGCAGCAATCGCGACAAGGCCGGCCGGAACATTGCCCGGCAGGCGGAAACGGCCGATCAAACCCCAGAGGATGAACAGCAGCGACGTAAAGCCGATGATGGGGTTCTCGAACACTTCGGCCAGCGGCACAGAGCCGATGAAGACCAGGGCAATGCCGCACAGCGTCCCCAGCATCCCCGCACGTGGCGTGATCCGCTTGAGATACGGCCCAACCACGGCGCCCAGAGCCGCGACGATGCCGCCCATGAACCCGGCGCCGATGCCCACTTGCCAGGCAAGCATTGGATCATTTGTCGCCCAATAGATGGGTCCGATCACCCCGAACAGGTAGACGAACATGACTGGCGTCGAGATGCCGTAGGGCAGCGCGGTTACGTCTTTGCCCTGCGCGTTTGCCGCCCATTTGGCGAGGTATGCGTAGACGGTTACACCGGCCAAAATCGCGATGGCAGCGCCGGGAACGATGCGGCCAAAGACGATGTCCGCAGGCATTTGAAACACGAACTGGCAGACCCCGGACAGGATCAGCAAGTTGACAAGGTTGTCGGTAAACAGCGCCCAGAAAGCGCTGAAGTCGCTGCGGGTAAACAGCTTGTATTCATAGGTCCTCCCGTCCATGACGGTCTCCTCCTCTGATGTGACCGGTTTGGCCCGACTGGTGTCAGGCCGATCTCCCTTTCCGGTCGTGTTGGTGGCCCCGCAGGGGCGCCTGGTTTGCCCCGGTCAGGGCGGTCGCGGCAGTTTCAGAGGTCAATTCAGCCATCACTTCGGCCGCCACGAAGGCGGCGATGACGCTGGGCCGCTTGTCGCGGCTACCGCTTGCCCCAATGGGGCATTTCAAATGTTCGATGGACTGTCCGTCACAGTGTTTCTGCGCCCAGTTCCTGAGTTTTTTCCGCTTTGTTGCGGAACCGATCATCCCCACATAAGCGGCGTCCTTTCGTTCCAGCGCGGCGGTCGTCAGCAGGAAATCCAGCCCGTGATCATGGGTCAGAACGACAAAGGCGCTGCCTGCGGGCGCGCGCCAGATTTCGGCTTCGGGAATCGCGCTGACCCGGGTTTCGACATCTGCGGCGCAAAGCGCGATCTCTTCGGGTCTGGTATCGACGAGGATGCAGCGCACCGGCAGATACTGAAACTGATTGGCCAGGGCACGCCCCACGTGGCCTGCGCCCATGACATAGACATGAGGCAAAGCATCTTCGTTCCGGGCCGCGCGTTCCGTCGCGGCCCATTTGTCGGACGCGCGCATACGGGACAGGTTGAGTTCGACCCGGCCGCCGCAGCATTGCCCGATCTCGGGGCCAAGTGGCACGTCCAGATCCTGATGCAACGCACCGTCACGCAGCATGTCCCGCGCGGCGTTGATGGCGAGGAATTCCAATTGTCCACCGCCTATGGTTCCCCACAACGCCCCGGGCGCGACGAACATTTCTGTCCCCTCATTGCGCGGCGAAGACCCGCGGACACGGGTCAACGCAACGCGGATCACGCAATGCTGCGCGGACAGAAATTCGCTCAGAGAACCCGGGGCAACCATGGCTCAGGACCCGGCTTGCAGCCGCGCGACGGCCATCAGCACACGTTCGGGCGTGGCCGGCGCGTCAAGGCGGGGGCATTCCCGGTAATCAGCGACCGAGGCCACGGCCATCGACAGGGCCTCGAACACCGAAATTCCCAGCATGAACGGCGGCTCGCCGACGGCCTTGGAACGTTTGATGGTCAGCTCGCGGTTTTCCGACCAATCGGCAAGGTTCACGTTGAAGATGCGCGGGCGGTCTGACGCCAGCGGGATCTTGTATGTCGACGGGGCATGGGTGCGCAGGCGGCCGGCATCGTCCCACCAAAGCTCTTCAGTGGTCAGCCATCCCATACCTTGAATGAATGCGCCTTCGACCTGACCTTTGTCCAGCACAGGGTTCAACGAACGTCCGACGTCGTGCAGCAGATCCGTCCGATCCACGCGGTATTCACCGGTCAGTGTGTCAATCGTGACTTCTGAACAGGACGCGCCATAGGCAAAGTAATAGAACGGGCGGCCTTGTCCTTTGGCCCGGTCCCAGTGGATTTTTGGCGTCTTGTAGAACCCGGCCGCCGACAGTTGCACACGTGCCAGATAGGCCTGTTTGATGAATGCATCGAAGGCCAGGACGTCTTGGCCGATATGCACCTGATTGGCGTGGAAGGACACTTCCTCTGGCGAGACGTTCCAGGTCTCGGATGCGAACTTCACCAGACGTTCCTTGATCTGTTCGACCGCGTTCAACGCCGCCATGCCATTCAGGTCGGTCCCGCTGGACGCCGCAGTGGCCGAGGTGTTGGGAACTTTTTCAGTCGTCGTCTTGGTGATCTTGATCCGGTTGAAATCGACCTGGAAGGCCTCGGCCACGACCTGAGCAACCTTGGTGTTCAGACCCTGGCCCATTTCGGTGCCACCATGGTTCAGGTGGATCGACCCGTCGTTATAGACATGCACCAGCGCACCGGCCTGATTGTACCAGGTCGCGGTAAAGGAAATGCCGAACTTGACCGGTGTCAGCGCGATGCCTTTTTTCAGAACCGGCGATGTCCTGTTGAACGCGATGATGTCCTGACGGCGCTGGCGGTATTCCGAAGTCTCTTCCAGCTCTCCGACCAGCCGGTCGAGAATGCAGTCTTCGACCTCTTGGTGATACGGGGTCACGTTGCGGTCCGTGGTGCCATAGAAATTGGCCTTGCGCACATCCAACGGATCCTGCCCCGTGGCATAGGCGATTTCTTCGATCATCCGTTCCGCCGCGATCACGCCCTGCGGGCCGCCAAACCCACGAAACGCGGTATTCGATACGGTGTTGGTTTTCATCGGTCGACTGTTCAGACGCACATTCGGATAGAAATAGGCGTTGTCCGCGTGAAAAAGCGCCCGGTCGGTCACGGGGCCGGACAGGTCTGCCGAAAAGCCGCAGCGCGCGGCAAAGCTGGCTTCGACCGCCTGAATGCGGCCATCGTCGTCAAAGGCGACATCATAGTCGATCACGAAGTCGTGGCGTTTGCCGGTTGCGGTCATGTCCTGATCCCGGTCGGGGCGGATTTTGACGGCGCGGTTCCACTTTTTTGCAGCCATGGCCGCCACTGCGCAGAACAGGTTCATCTGGCTTTCCTTGCCGCCAAATCCCCCACCCATGCGACGGACGTTGACCACAACCGCATTGGACGGCACCCCAAGGACATGCGCCACCATATGCTGCGCCTCGGACGGGTGCTGGGTCGAGCAATGCACCACCACATCGTCGTCTTCGCCGGGAATCGCAAAGGCGATGTGACCTTCAAGGTACATGTGATCCTGACCGCCGACGCTCATCCGGCCTTTGATCCGGTTGGGCGCGGCCGCCTGAGCCGGTGCCACGTCTCCCCGCTCCAGCTTGAGGGGCGCTGTGACATGCGGGTATCCTGCTTTCTGCGCGGTGATCGGGTCCAGCGCGTGGGGCAGGGTTTCGTATTCGATCTTTGCCCGTTCAGCGGCGCGGCGCGCGATGTCGCGGGTCTCGGCAATCACGGCAAACAACGGCTGGCCGTGGAATTGTATTGCGTCGGTCGGGAAAACCGGTTCGTCGTTCAGGTGGGTCGGGCTGATATCATTAGCCCCCGGCACATCATCTGCGGTCAGCACGCCGACCACGCCGGGCATTGCCAGAACGTCGCTGAAATCGATACCCAGAAGCTTGGCGTGCGCGACGTCTGAAACACCGAGATACGCGTGCAGCGCGCCTTGTGGCAGCGCAATGTCATCCGTGTAATCGGCCTGGCCCGTGACATGCTTGACCGCACTGTCATGGTTTACATTGGTGTGAGCCGATCCAATGATGGAAACGTTGTCTTTCATGTTGTCGTCTCCTGATCAGGCACAAGCCAGTTGAACGGGGGTGTCGGTTTCGCCGTCGTTTTCAAGGAAGAACCGGCGCAGCAGGTTTTGGGCGGTCAGCATCCGATAGTCCGACGATGCGCGCCAATCTGTAAGAGGCGCGAAATCCTCGGCCAGCGCTTCAGCGGCGGCTTCGAAACTTTCGCGTGCCCAGGGTTGGCCGTTCAGCGCCGCCTCAGCTGTCGATGCGCGTTTAGGCGTGGCGGCCATGCCCCCGAATGCGATGCGCACATTGTTGATGATCCCGTCTGTGACGCTCATGTGCAGTCCGGCGGCCACGGAAGAAATATCCTCGTCACGGCGCTTGGAAATTTTGTAAGCCGCATCCAGATCATCGGGTCGGGGCAGGGGCACGCGGATGCTTTCGACAAATTCGTCGGGCCGGCGGTCCTGCTTGCCATAGTCGATGAAGAAGTCAGCCAGAGGCAGGGTTCGGCGTTCGGAACCGCGCCGCAGAGTGATTTCCGCGCCGAGCGCGATGAGAACCGGCGGCGTGTCCCCGATGGGTGAGCCGTTGGCGATGTTTCCACCCACGGTTCCCATATTCCGCACCTGCCACCCTGCGATGCGATCCCAGTAGGAGGACAGGTGTGGCAGGTGTTCAGACAGAAGGTCCTGGCAATCGGTGTAGCTGGCGCCGGCGCCGATCAGGAGGAGAGACCCCTGTCTTTCGACTGTTTTCAAGTCTTCGAGATGACCGGTGAAGATGGCGGGGCCAATGTCGCGCAGGAACTTGGTCACCCACAGGCCCACATCGGTGGCTCCGGCCACGATCGTGGCGTTTGGATATGCTTGCAGGCATTCGGCAAGATCATCGACGCTGGATGGCAGAATGCTCAGGTTGTTTTCGGGTCCGGAGACCACGCGCCGCCCGTCCTTCAGGGCCGCCAGACGCGCGGTCATGGTTTCGCGTTCGGTGTTCAGATGATCGGATGCCGGGGTGCCGTAGCGGCTGACGGCAATGGCCGCTCGGATGATCGGCTCATACCCGGTGCAGCGGCACAGGTTGCCCTGCAATGCGGTTTCAACCTGCACTTCGGTCGGTTCCGGAGTTTGCATCCAAAGCGCATAGAGGGCCATGACGAAGCCCGGTGTGCAGAACCCGCACTGGCTGCCATGGTGATCGACCATGGCTTGTTGAACCGGGTGCAGCCGGCCTTGAGGCCCGGACAAATGTTCAACCGTCACGACATGACAGCCGTCGACAGAGGCAAGAAACCGGATACAGGCATTGACCGGAGCATAGTGCAGGCCCGTGCGCCCAAGCCGTCCGACAAGCACGGTGCACGCGCCGCAGTCGCCTTCGGCACAGCCTTCCTTCGTTCCTGTCAGTCGGCGTTCCAGTCGCAGGAAATCAAGAAGTGTCTGGCCTGCCGACACGTCCGGGACGGAGACATCCTTGCCATTGAGGACAAATTGGACGTGAGTGCGATGCGTCATGGAATTCTCCCTCTGCCCCTTCCTTCCGGAGGGTGGTCAGTGGAACCATAGGAGCAAAGATTGAGGTGGAAAATCGCTGCAAACGGCAAATACTTTCAACAGATCGTTGAAAAAGATGGGGCCATGGCGCATTCTTTCGCTGCTGGGAGGTTCCAATGTCTTACATCGAAAGTCTGCGTGTTTTTGTCCGAGTGATGGAGCTGGGCAGCATCACCTCTGGCGGGCGTGATCTTCGGTTGACCCCGGCGGTGGCCAGCAAACGGTTGAAAGAGCTTGAAAACCATCTGGGTGTGCGGCTGTTCAACCGAACCACCCGGTCGATGACACCAACCGAAGTGGGGACGGTTTTCTACGATGAAGCCAAGGCGGTCCTGCTGGCGCTTGATCACGCCGAAGCGCGCGTCGCCAGCTTTTCCGATGCGCCTCGGGGGGCGATCCGCATCACCGCGCCTTTGGGTGTCGGGCGCAGAATCGTTGCGCCTCTGGTGCCGGAATTTTCTGACCGCTACCCGGAAACAGAGATTCGCATGCGTCTGTCTGATCGCAAGGTAGACATTCTGGCCGACGGTCTGGATATCGCCTTTTTCATTGGTGAACCCGGCGATTCAACCATGAAACTGCGGAAGTTCGCGGATTGTGATCGTGTTCTGTGCGCTTCGCCCGATTACCTGTCGCAGTTTGGGACGCCCAAAACACCGGATGATTTGCTGCACATGCCCCATAACTGCCTGTTGCTGCGTTATCCAAGGTCTCCGGAATACTATTGGACCCTTCGCACTGACATGGGACCGCGAAAGCTTGAAGTTGGCGGTAAATATGACGCGGATGATGGTGATGTCCTGACCGACTGGGCCTTGGCCGGTCGTGGGATCGTCAACAAGCCACGCTTTGACGTGCGGGAGTTTCTCGAGGATGGGCGGCTGGTCGAGGTCCTGCCCGAGACGCCCCCCTTGCCAACGATTTTCGGGTGTCTTTATCCGCACAAAAAGCTGCAAGATCCCAAGGTGCGCCTGTTTGTCGAACACATCGCGCAACACAGCAAACGCTTTTTCGCATAAAGAAAAAACGGGCATCACGGCCCGGTTCGCTGTCATCGTTTTGCACGCAGGCGACTATTGGTTTCTGACTTCACGCACCCATGCGATGATGGTTTGGCGCGCCTCTTCATCCATTTGCACTGCCGATGGTGGCGGCATTGCGTGGCTGATCCCGGCTTGCAAATAGATTTGATCGGCGTTGCGGGCGACATCGCCGGGTGTCTCAAGGTAAACTTTCTTCGGGGCCCATTTCATGGTGCCGTACACCGGCTCGCGGGCGTGGCACATCGAGCAATTGCCCAAGACCGTGTCATAGGCATCTTCGAAGCCTGCGGCGGACGCATATTTCTGCTCGTATGGCGTCAGCTCGCGCGCTTCGGCGTCTTCCCATGTCTCGGTGTTTCTCACCGAAGAAAGCCAGGCGATCACGACCATTAGCAGAACCGTCACGCCCCAGGTCCAGTGCGGGCCTTTCCCAGTTGCGTGCATCGTGTTGAAATAGTGACGGATGGTGACGCCCGTCAGAAAGATCAGGCTGGCGATGATCCAGGAATACTCGGTGCCGAAAGCAAGCGGATAGTGGTTCGACAACATCAGGAACACGACCGGCAAAGTCAGGTAGTTGTTATGCGTGGATCGTACCTTGGCGATCTTGCCGTATTTGGCATCAGGTGTCCGACCGGCCTTGAGGTCTTCGACCACGATCCGTTGGTTCGGCATGATCTGAAAGAACACGTTGGCCGTCATGATCGTCGCAGTGAAGGCGCCAAGATGCAAAAGCGCGGCACGACCGGTGAAGATCTGGTTGTAACCCCAGGACATGATCACCAGGATCACGAACAACAGCAGCATCA
The DNA here is from genome assembly GCF_056540885.1 of Ruegeria sp. AL12. Lineage (NCBI taxonomy): Bacteria > Pseudomonadati > Pseudomonadota > Alphaproteobacteria > Rhodobacterales > Roseobacteraceae > Ruegeria > Ruegeria sp. AL12. Next base: position 554,470 of record NZ_JBQFXN010000002.1, read on the forward strand.
GAACGGTCGGGTGATCGCTCAGCTTGGATTTGCACATCTGGTCGTAGAGCAGCCAACCAATGGTCAGTGATCCGCCGGAAATCAGAATCCCCTGCCACAGCGCCAGGTCCACTTTGGTCGGATCAAGCAGGAACAGCTCGCCACCAACCCAGTATATGATCATGAGCAACGCCGCACCTGACAGCCAGGTCGTGTAACTCTGCCATTTGTGCCAGGTCAGGTGCTCGGGCATACGCGAGGGCGCAACCAGGTATTTGACGGTGTGGTAGAAGCCGCCGCCATGTACTTCCCATTCTTCGCCGTAGGCCCCGTCCGGCAGGGCTGGGTTCGGCTTGAGCATGAGGTCCAGCGCGATAAAGTAGAATGACGCCCCAATCCACGCCATCGCGGTGATCACATGCAGCCAGCGGACGGAAAAGGCGATCCACTCCCACATCACGGCCAAGTCATACATGGCTTTGCTCCTAAGATTCTTTGCTTCCGGTTACTCTATGCGAGTGTGTTTTGTTCTGGTATTGCTGGTAAAGACCAAGCAGTATCAAAAAATGCAAAAAAATGTCCTACCTTGATAACATCAGAACCTTTGTCCGGGTCTATGAATTGGGCAGCATGTCCGCCGCGGGCCGTGATCTGAGGGTTTCGCCAGCCGTCACGTCGGCGCGTATATCGCAATTGGAAGAGCATCTTGGCGTGCGTTTGTTCCAACGCACGACACGCAGCCTGACCCCCACCGAGCAGGGAAAATCTTTCTATCGTGGCGCGGCAGAGATCCTTGAAGCAGTCGAAAGTGCCGAAGCCCAGATCGTCAATCTGACCGAGAACCTGAAAGGGTCACTTTATGTCGCGGCGCCGTTGGGGGTCGGGCGTCGGTTGATTGCGCCGCAGGTCCCGAAATTTCTTGCCGAGTACCCCGAGGTGAACGTCCGGCTAAGGCTGACCGACCGAAAGGTAGATCTGACAACCGAAGGTCTGGACCTGGCATTTTTTCTTGGTCAGCCAGAGGACAGCAACCTGCGTATTCGCAAGATCGCGGATGTCGAAAGAGTGCTTTGTGCATCCCCGAAATACATCAAGAAGCGCGGGATGCCCGAAAGCGGGGACGCGTTGATCGCTAATGAGCACGAATGTCTCAATTTGCGGTTCCCGGGCGCGACCGAGTTTCAATGGCTTTTGAGGACCGATACGGGGCCAAAACGGTTCCGGGTTTCCGGGCGGTACGAGTCAGACGATGGCGACGTGCTGACAGACTGGGCGCTTGGCGGACACGGCATCGCGTTGAAGCCGATTTTTGAGATCGCTCAACATCTCAAGGCCGGGACATTGGTTCCGGTGGCGGAAAAGACGCCGCCAGAACCGATTCAGATGGCATGTCTGTTTACGCACCGCCGTATGCAGGACCCCAAAACGCGGCTTTTCATGGAATTCATAATCGAACGCATCGGGTCGTCGATCGCGGCGGCAAATACGGCCCGGTAGGTCGCTCAGCTGCCGCGATAGGTCGAGTACCCGAAGGGCGAAAGCAGCAGAGGCACGTGGTAATGCGAATGTTCGGACATCCCAAACCGGATCGGGATGACGTTCAGAAAGCGCGGGTTTTCCGGTGGTGTGCCGCAGGCATCAAGGTAATCCCCGGCATGGAAGACAAGTTCGTATTCACCTGTTGAAAACTCTGCTTCGGGCAGAATCTGTTCGTCGGTCCTGCCGTCGTCATTGGTGACCAGAGTTTTCAGCAACTGGCGGTCTGCACCTTCAATGCGGAACAGTTCGATCTTCAATCCCTCGGCGGGGCACCCCCGCGCCGTATCCAGAACATGTGTTGTAAGGTAACCGGTCATTTGCGCTACTCCTCAAGTTATACAGTTACTAGTCTGATTTCGCATCCAGGAGCAAAGGCAGTCTGTGGGAAGCTGCTTTCTGCATTTTTTGAAAAACATCTTTGATTATCTGGGGTATTGATCAATTCAAGAAGAAGGAAACCGATGTGAAGCCTTATCCACGAGACATGACCGGTTACGGTGGGCAAGTTCCCAAAGCAAACTGGCCGAACGACGCCAAAATCGCCATTCAGATCGTGCTGAATTACGAAGAGGGCGGTGAAAACAACGTTCTGCACGGCGATGCCGCATCCGAAGCGTTTCTGTCCGAGATTACCGGAGCCGCCCCGTGGCCGGGGCAACGGCATTGGAACATGGAATCGATCTATGAATACGGCAGCCGCGCGGGGTTCTGGCGCGTGCATCGCCTTTTGCAGGATCTGCCTGTCACCGTCTATGGCGTTGCAACCGCTTTGGCGCGTGCACCTGCACAGGTTGCGGCGATGACGCATGCCGGGTGGGAGATCGCCAGCCACGGTTTGAAGTGGATTGAACACAAGGACATGGGCGCAGAAGAAGAACGTTCCCAGATCCGCGAAGCAATCCGCCTGCACACAGAGGTTACAGGTCAGCCGCCCCGTGGTTGGTATACGGGGCGCTGTTCGATGAATACGGTCGAACTGGCCGCCAGGGAAGGCGACTTTGCCTATATCGCCGACAGCTACGCCGACGATCTGCCATATTGGATCAAGGCAGGGGGCAAGGATCAACTGATCATGCCCTATACACTTGATTGCAACGATATGCGCTTTGCAATCCAGGCTGGGTTCACCAATGGGGAACAATTCGAAAGCTATCTGAAAGACAGCTTTGACATGCTCTATGCCGAGGGTGAGGCGGGCGCGCCCAAGATGCTCTCGATCGGGCTGCACTGCCGTCTGATCGGTCGCCCGGGTCGTGCCATGGCGCTGAAACGCGCCCTTGATTACTTCAGGAAACACGACGGTGTCTGGTTCGCAACGCGCGAGCAGATTGCCGATCACTGGGCCAGGGAACACCCGCCGGTGCAAGGTCTGACCCCGTCCGAAATGGATCGACCAACCTTTGTGTCGGAATTCGGCGGCGTGTTCGAGCACAGCCCGTGGATTGCAGAAGGTGCGTATGAACTGGAACTGGGCCCGACGCATGACAATGCCGCTGGCGTCCACAACGCGCTGGCGCGTGTATTCCGTTCCGCCTCGCCCAAGCAGCGCCTCGGCGTTCTGACAGCCCACCCGGACCTGGCGGGCAAGCTGGCCGCCGCCGGCCGCCTGACCAAGGAAAGCACTGCGGAACAGGCCGGTGCGGGTCTGGACCTGCTGACTGATGAAGAACGCGCAACGTTCACGGCGTTGAACGAAGCCTACACGACCAAGTTCGGCTTTCCTTTCATCATTGCCGTCAAAGACAACACCAAGGCCAGCATTCTGGAAGCCTTTCGCCGTCGCATCGACAATGACCGCGACAGCGAATTTGCCGAAGCCTGCCGTCAGGTCGAACGCATTGCCGAATTGCGCCTGATCGAGAAGTTCGCGCAATGACGGCTGCCTTGAAACTCCGCCCCTTGACGTCAGAGGCATTTGCACCTTTCGGCGATGTCATCGAAGCGGCTGGCCAGGTGGACAAGCTTATAAATCAGGGCAGATGCGCCCGCTATCACGACCGGGCCGTGTTGGATTTCCATGATGGGCGCGCGGGTATCAGCCTGTTTCAGTCCGAAGCCTTCAGCCTGCCGATCAAGTTGGAAATGGTGGAACGCCATCCGGATGGCAGCCAAGCCTTTTTGCCTTTGTCGGACAAGCCATTTGTCGTGGTTGTGGCCCCGGATGAAAACGGAACACCCGGGCGGCCCATCGCCTTCAAAACAGCGCCCGGGCAGGGAGTGAATTATCATCGCAACACCTGGCATGGCGTTCTGACCCCGCTTCATGCGCCCGGACTTTTTGCGGTGGTCGACCGAATTGGAGCCGGGCCCAACCTCGAAGAGCATTGGTTCGAGGAGGCGTTTGAAATCACAGAATGAGGCGCGTTGCCGGAAGAGGAGCCGGCTGCGAACCTCAAGGGAGGAAAGACCAAATGACAGATGCATCCATCGGAACGCCGGTACAACTCCGCGATCCGAATTATACTCCGCCGCTGCTGAAGGCGGTGCCGCTTGGAATTCAGCATGTGCTGGCGATGTTCGTGTCCAACGTCACGCCAGCCATTATCGTTTGCGGCGCGGCCGGTTTCGGCTTTGGCTCGAACAGCCCCGATTTCCCGCAGATGATCTACATGATCCAGATGTCGATGTTCTTCGCGGGTGTCGCCACGTTGTTTCAATCTGTTGGCATAGGCCCGGTCGGTGCCCGATTGCCGATCGTGCAGGGGACATCGTTTGCCTTTATCCCGATCATGATTCCACTGGTGGTGGGAAAAGGCGTTGACGCCATTGCCGTCCTGATGGGTGGGATTGTTGTCGGTGGCTTGTTTCACGCCTGCCTCGGGTTGTTCATAGGGCGCATTCGCTTTGCTCTCCCGCCGCTGGTTACGGGCCTTGTGGTGACCATGATCGGCCTGGCCCTTGTCAAAGTCGGCATTCAATATGCCGCCGGCGGTGCGCCCGCCATAGGCACCGAGGAATATGGCTCGGGTCTGAACTGGTTCATGGCCGGAACCGTAATCGTGGTCACGCTTGGCCTGAAATTCTTTGCCCGGGGCATGTTGTCGGTGTCGGCGGTTCTGATCGGACTGCTGGTCGGATATGCCGTGGCCTTCCTGCTTGGCCAGGTGAATCTGGGCAACGTCGGCAATGCGGCATCCTTTGCTCTGCCGAACCTCTTGCATTTTGGCCTTGAATTTTCGGTCGCGGCCATCATCGGTTTCTGTGCAATGTCTTTTGTTTCCGCCGTTGAAACCGTTGGGGATGTATCCGGTATCACCAAAGGGGGCGCTGGCCGCGAAGCCACCGACAAGGAAATACAGGGCGCGACCTATGCTGATGGTCTTGGTACTGCGATCTCTGGCCTGTTTGGGGCGCTGCCGAACACGTCGTTCAGCCAGAATGTCGGGTTGATTGCCATGACCGGCGTCATGAGCCGCATGGTCGTGACCATCGGCGCGCTTTTCCTGATCGTTTGCGGGCTTATCCCCAAAATCGGGGCGATAATCTCGTCCATTCCGATCGAGGTTCTTGGCGGCGGCGTGATCGTGATGTTCGGCATGGTTGTTGCCGCAGGGGTTTCGATGCTGTCGGACGTGAACTGGAACCGGCGCAACATGGTGATTTTTGCAATCGCCCTGAGCCTTGGGCTGGGTTTGCAACTGGAACCCAACGCGTTGCAATACTTGCCTGGCACATTGAAGGTTCTGGCGACATCAGGAATCCTGCCCGCCGCCGTCATCGCTATTGTATTGAATCTGGTGCTTCCCGAAGAACTTTCCGACGAAGCGACGGAAGAGGTCTCGGGCGGCATGGCCGGACATGGTCTTGGGTCCATCGAGCAAGACGACCACATCTGATGCGTTCGACCTGATACACTGATCGCCCTGAAAAAACATGAAGCGGCGCGCCTTGGCGCGCCGCGTTTCATTTTTTTGGTTACCACTTAATGGAGATCTACTGTCAAAAGTTCTCCGCCCAAAGGGACCGCCGAGACAATGCTCAACAAGGTGTCGCCGTCTGGCTTCAGAAATCGACCTCGATCGCGACCCCTTTCCGAACGGCAAGGTCAACCACGGACGCGGCGACCGCAAGATCTTGAAGGCCCACACCCGTGCCGTCGAACAACGTGATCTGATTGTCCGATATCCGGCCCGGATCGGTGCCGTTGATGACCGCGCCAAGCTGCGCCACATCGCTTTCCTGGATCAGGCCTTCGGCCACCGCGTGCTGCGCTTCACCGATGCTGACGGATTGCGCGACTTCGTCCGTGAACACGCTTGCCCTGGCCAGAAGGGCGGCTTCGACTTCCTGTTTTCCTTTAGTGTCCGTGCCCATGCAGGCGATATGAGCTCCGGCGCTGACATGGTTCGCCATCAGCGAGGGCGCAAACGCCGAAGTGATCGAAATGATCACATCCGCCTCAGTCATTTCGTCAAGCTCTACCGCCTGGAACGGAATACCGGCTTCATTGGCGACCTTCTCGATATTCGGCAGCATTTCGGGGTGGTAGTTCCAGCCGATGACCTTTTCAAAGGCGCGCTGCTCCAGTGCCGCGCGAAGCTGAAAGGCTGCCTGGTGGCCAGCGCCTATCATGCCTATGACCTTGGCGTCCCTGCGTGCGAGATGCTTGATCGATACCGAAGATGCTGCCGCCGTTCGAAGGGCCGTCAGAAGGTTCCCGCCGACCATCGCAGATGGCTTGCCCGTGTCGGGGTCGAAAAGAAAAACGGTGGACTGGTGGTTGATCAGCCCGCGTTTTTCCAGATTGTTCGGCCAATAGCCGCCCGCCTTCAGTCCCAACGTCAGGCCGGCGCTGTCAAACCCCCCTTTGAAGCCGTACAGTGCATCTTCGTGCCCGATGGCTTCACGCACGACAGGGAAGTTGTAGGCGTCGCCGGACGCCATTGCGGCAAAGACCTGTTCGACCGCGTCAAAAGCCGCTTGTCGGGTCATAAGGTCAGCGATCTCACGCTCGGGTACGATCAGCATTTCATTCTCCAATCAAACATTCGTGCGCCCGCGTGCCACCGCCGGAAGGAGAGCATACACGCGGGCGGCTGTCTGGCTGCTTCCGAGCCAGCCCTCCCAAACAGAGCAAGTTCGAATCAATAAGCGCGTCCGCGGGCGGATACGGGCCAGACGGTCTCGACCTTGCCGTTGCGAACGCCGACATACCAATCATGTACATTTGCGGTTGGGTCGCAGTGCCCCGGAACCAGCCTGAGCTTGTCGTTGACCTTCAGCACACCGTTCGGGTCCATCACGACGCCGTGTTCGTCCGAACATTTGATGTACTCGACATCATCTCGGCCGAAGATAACGGGCAGACCGCTGTCCACCGATTGCGCCTTGAGGCCCGCATCGACGATCGCCTTGTCCGCCTTAGCGTGGCTCATGACGCTGGTCAGGATGAAGAATGCGTTTTCCCACTCGCCTTGATCGATCCGGTTGCCGTCCTTGTCCAGGATCCGGCCATAATCGGCGTCCATGAAGGCGTAGGACCCGCATTGCAGTTCGTTGTACACGCCCGAGTTGGATTCGAAGTAATATGAGCCGGTGCCGCCGCCCGAGACCAATTCGCACTCGATGCCTTCGGCTTTGAGGCCCTCAACCGCGTCTTTTACCATCGAAATTGCGGTGTCGAGCTTTTCCTTGCGCGCCTCATAGCTGTCGAGGTGCTGCATTGCGCCCTGATAGGCCTGAATGCCGGTGAATTTCAGGTTCTCGGCTGCTTCGACCGCTTTGGCGATTTCGATCACGTCGGATGTTGTCGTCACACCGCACCGGCCAGCGCCGCAGTCGATTTCGACGAAGACCTCCAACTGTGTTCCGTGATCCACCGCTGCGCCTGAAAGATCCGCGACATTGTCCAGATCATCGACACAGACGATGATGCGGCTGCCCAACTTTGGCAGGCTGGCAAGACGGTCGATCTTGGCGGGGTCACGCACCTGGTTCGAGACCAGAACGTCCTTGATACCGCCGCGCACGAACACTTCGGCCTCTGAAACTTTCTGGCAGCAGACGCCAACAGCGCCTCCGATCTTCTCCTGCAATTTGGCCACGTCTACCGATTTGTGCATTTTTCCATGCACGCGGTGGCGCATGCCGTGCGCCTTGGCATAGTCGCCCATCTTCTTGATGTTGCGTTCAAGCGCGTCGAGATCGAGCACAAGAGAGGGGGTCTGGATATCTGCTTCATCCATTCCGGGCTTGGCCGGAATGTCAAAGCCTACTTCGAATTCGTCGAGATTGGTCATATCTTTCATTTCCGTATTCCTATGTCGGGATTGATGTCACGCGTTCAGCCAGGGCAGCCTGTCCAGATCGACATTGCCCCCGGTTATGATCAGGCCGACACGCTTGCCTTTGAATGCGTCCGTGTTCTTTAGGATCGTGGCCAGCGGAACGGCCGAAGATGGTTCCATCACGATCCGAAGGTGTTTCCACGTCAGCTTCATCGCGTCGATGATCTCTTGCTCTGAGGCCGTGTAGATTTCAGAGACATGGTTCGACACGAAGTGCCACGTGAGGTCCTTCAGCGGCACCAGCAGCCCGTCGGCAATCGTCTTGGGTGCGTCATCCGCGATGATGTGGCCGGCCTTGAAGCTGCGATAGGCATCGTCGGCCTGTTCTGGTTCTGCCGCGATGATCGCGGTTTCCGGGGCGAGCGTCGTTAGTGTCAGACAGGTGCCGGACACCATGCCACCGCCGCCGATAGGTGCGACAACTGCATCCAGACCGTCAGTCTGCTCGATGAACTCGCGCGAACAGGTGCCTTGCCCGGCAATCACCCGCGGATCGTTGTAGGGGTGCACGAAATCCCCGCCCGTGGCGGCCTGAACCTCGGCAAAGGTTGCTTCGCGCGACGAGGTGGAGGGCTCACATTCCGTGATCTTCCCACCATAGCGCTGCACCGTGTCTTTCTTGGCCTGTGGCGCTGTGCGCGGCATGACGACGTTGCACGGTATGCCCCGCTTCATTGCCGCATAGGACAGGCACGAGGCGTGGTTGCCCGAAGAATGGGTTGCAACGCCTTTCCTGGCCTGATCGTCATCAAGGCCAAACACGGCGTTTGCAGCGCCGCGAACCTTGAAGGCGCCCGGTTCCTGAAAGTTTTCACATTTGAAGAACAGCTGTGCACCGCTCAGCTCGTTCAGAAAGTCCGAAGTACGTACCGGTGTGCGGCGGATGAAAGGTTCAATCCGATCATGTGCCGCCAGCATGTCCTCGTAGGTCGGGATGTACATGTTGCAGTCCTTCATCACGCGGCGTCCTTTTGAATGGCGCCTGAATGACCGCGATAGTATTCTTGCGCAGCCGCCACGCCCGAACCCAGTTGAATGTTCAGGCCCAAGTCGACCATGCACATTTCAGCGGTGGCAATCCCGGACAGGGCCATGACATCCGTCAGGCTGCCTAGGTGTCCGATGCGGAATACCTTGCCCGCGACCTCGCCAAGGCCGACACCGAAGGCAACGCCGTATTTTTCGGCTGCGTGCGTGACAATATCGGTGGCGTTAAAACCGTTTGGCGTACGGATCGCGCTGACGGTGTCAGAATATACCGAAGGGTTCGCCGCGCACAGGTCCATCCCCCAGGCGCCCACGGCGGCACGTACGCCTTCGGCAATACGGTTATGCCGGGCAAAGACGTTTTCCAAACCTTCACCCAGCAGCATGTCACAGGCCTGATTGAGGCCATTCATCAAGCCAACCGCAGGTGTGTAAGGGTATGCGCTGTTGGCATAGCCTTTCGCCATGTCGTGCACGTCAAAGAAGGTGCGGGGCAGGGTCCCTGTGCTGGTCGCGTCCATTGCCCGCTGGCTGAACCCGACGATGGCAAGGCCCGCAGGCAGCATGAACCCTTTTTGCGAGCCCGTGACGGCCACATCAACGCCCCATTCGTCAAAACGGAAATCCATGGATCCGATCGATGAAACACCGTCGACGAACAGCATTGCGGGGTGCCCGGCAGCATTCAGAGCCTTGCGTACAGCAGCAATATCCGATTTCACACCGGTCGCCGTTTCGTTATGCGTGGCAAGAACAGCCTTGATTTCGTGGCTTGTGTCGGCGGTCAGGATCTCTTCGTAACGATCGGCTGGCAGCCCTTCGCCCCAAGGGGTTTCGACGATCTCGACATTCAGACCGTGGCGCTGGCACATATCGATCCAGCGATGGCTGAACATGCCGTTGCGCGCCGCCAGAACCTTGTCACCGGCCGACAGGGTGTTGGTCAGCGCGGTCTCCCAGCCTCCTGTTCCGGTCGACGGGAAGATGAAGATTTCGGCGCTGTCGCTTTTCAGAATTTTTTGCACACCCGCGCGTGCTGGGTGCAGAATCTGCCCGAACAGCGGCGAGCGGTGGTCGATCGTGGGCATGTCGCAAGCCTTACGCAGGCTTTCGGGGATATTGGTCGGGCCCGGAATGAAAACGGGGTTTTGAAAGCTCATGGGTGGTCTCCTTCCGTCGTTGACCACACGATAAACATCCGTCACTCTGCCCGATACATTTTTGAAAAAGACTTTCAAAACACCACGTTTTGAATTTAATTTATAATTGTCAGTGTGTTATATTTTTCATATGATGAACTAGTCTTTCACGAATGATCAAAGGGTTTTTATGGATTCTCAAGACAATACTCGCGAAGTCCGCAGAAAAGCCCGTGGAAGACCACGGGGATGGGACGACAAGACAGCGCAAAACACGATCAAATCTCTCGACCGTGCGATGGAAGTTTTTGAGTATCTGAGTGAAGCGCAGGGCAAGGCGTTGACCGCGCTGTCCGACGAAATGGGCCAGTCGCCCGCCACGGTTTACCGAATTCTCGTTACACTAGAGGGCAGGGGACTTGTCGAGTTCGATCATGACGAGCAGGTCTGGCATATCGGTCCTCGTGCGTTCGTAATCGGCTCGCGCTTCCTGCGTCGCACCAGCCTTGTGGACCGGGCCCGACCCGTGATGCGAAAGCTGATGGAGACCACCGGCGAGACCGCAAACCTTGGGGTCGAAAAAGAAGGAATGGTGCTGTTCCTGAGCCAGGTTGAAACCCATGCCAGCATCCGGGCGTTTTTCCCTCCGGGCACGCTGTCTCCGATGCATGCATCGGGCATCGGGAAAGCTCTGTTGGCATATATGGATGAAGATCGGCTGGATCGGCTGTTGGCCAAGACGGAACTGCGGGCCTTCACGGACCGGTCGATTACCAGCCCGGCCGTGCTGAAAGAAGATCTTGCCAAGGTCAGGGCACAGGGCTTCTCGATAGACAACGAAGAAAAAAACGTGGGTATGCGATGTATCGCTGCGCCGGTTTTCGACATCAACCGAGAAGCTGTCGCCGGGATTTCGGTATCCGGACCGACAAGCCGCGTCAGCGAAGCCGAAATCGCGCGCCTAAGCCGCCCCGTCATCGAGGCGGCGCGTCAGTTAACTCTGGCCATCGGCGGGACTATTTCTGCGCCGCTGTCCTGAGGCTCCGGTGCTGCGGATAAGCCGCTGGCCCCGGCCGCAATGCCATATGACGGTTCACGTCTTTGTACAGCAGGTAACGGAATTTACCCGGCCCGCCTGCATAGCAGGCCTGCGGGCAGAACGCGCGCAACCACATGTAATCGCCGGCCTCGACCTCTACCCAATCATTGTTCAGCCTGTAGACGGCCTTTCCCTCAAGAACATACAGACCATGTTCCATCACATGTGTTTCAAGGAAAGGAATGACGGCGCCGGGCTCGAAAGTCACCACGGTCACGTGCATATCGTGCCGCAGGTCACTTGGATCGACAAAGCGCGTCGTGGCCCATTTGCCGTCGGTTCCGGGCATCGGCGTCGGCGTGATCTCATTTTCGTTGAGAACCAGAACGTCCGGGCGGTCAAGCCCTTCCACCGCTTCATAAGCCTTTCGAATCCAATGGAAGCACAGGGTCTCACCGCCTCGGTTTCGTAAGGTCCAGTTGCATTCAGCGGGCAGGTAGGCATAGCCGCCGGGAGTCAGCTCATGGGTCGTGCCGTCGGCCGTCAAGGTCGCTGTGCCTTCGACCACGAACAAAACGCCTTCGGCTTCGGGATCGGTCTCGGGCCGGTCAGAGCCACCGCCGGGCTGAACCTCCATGATGTATTGCGAAAAGGTTTCGGCAAAGCCGCTGAGCGGGCGTGATATCACCCATAAGCGGGTGTCGTCCCAAAACGGCAGAAAACTGGTCACGATATCCCGCATCGTTCCCTTTGGGATCACTGCATAAGCGTCAGTAAATACGGCGCGGTCAGTCAGCAATTGCTCCTGACCAGGATGCCCACCGTGTGGCGAATAATACTTGGCGGTCATGCATGCTCCTGAAAAATGTCATATGCCTGAAATATGCGCCGAAGGATCGGGGCGGACCACCCGCAAAAAGTTGACAGCTCTATTCGTGAAGATTTGAAAAATCAGAAATTGGCCGTCAGTAAGCGCGCGCAGCATCGGCATCATGCGCGCGCTGGGCAGCCGGTCGGATCAACGAGGATTGGGTCAGGGTTGCACCGGTCTGACCCCGGACAGATCCGGGGCAATCCGTATCATGTGCGACAGGTCAGGTATCAGCCCTTTGCTTTTAGCGGAAATCATCCCAAGCGGAACGCTTGTTGCTGCGGCGAGTGCATCCTGAACGGGGATCTCTGCTTGTTCCGTCAGAACCCGCACCGCTTTTGTCAGGCACAAGTCGGCCCCGGCCAGAGTGCCGTCCTCCAAAGTCAGCCTGCCGTTCTCCCGCCGGATGCGGCGTCCCTCCAACCGAAACTCGGTCAGTGACGTTCCGGCGACCGCCATCGCATCGCTGACAAGGAAAATCCGCCCTGGTCCGCGCTTGGCGGCCCAGGCAATCCGCATCGTATCGGGATGTACATGGATGCCATCCGCGATCAAGCCCGCCGATAACGACCCGCAGGATAGCGCCGCGCCGACCAATCCCGGTTCACGACTGCCAAGCTGGCTCATCGCATTGAACAGATGCGTTGCGCACTGCGCCCCGGCCCTTGAAAACGCCAGGCAGGTCTCAAAGGGGGCGTCCGTATGCCCCAGAGAAACGATGGCCCCCGCGCGCTTCAATGCTTCAACCTGTTGCAGAGTTGTGCTTTCGGGCGCCAGCGTGACCATCAATGCAGGCAGGTGTTTTGCAGCGTCGATCAGAGTCTCCAGATCGGTTTGCTGCATCGGGCGGATCAGGGCGGCATCATGTGCACCCTTGCGTCGCACAGACAGGTGCGGACCTTCCAGATGCAGGCCCGCAATGCCCGAAACACCCGTCTGAACGGCCTTGATGGCGGCATCAATCGCGGCCCGGGTTTTCTCGGCCGTGTCCGTGATCAGGGTTGGCAGGATGCGAGTGGCACCCAGCGCGCGATGAGCGCTGGCGATTTGGGTCAGCGTGTGAACCGATGGATCGTCGTTGAACATCACGCCCCCGCCGCCGTTCACCTGCAAGTCCGCATAGCCGGGGCTGAGGATGTCGCCATGCAGATCCTCGATCTGGTCATCCTGTGCGATCTGGGCCGCAGGCAGCAACGCATCCAGCACACCGTTTCTGAACCGTGCGGCGTATCCTTCACGCAATTCAGTGCCATCGAAGATTGGGCCGCCCGTAAAGGTAACAGTAGAGCTGGTCATACCGTTTCCGTCACTTTTTTCAGATGGCGTGGTGTGTCCGGGTCGATCCCGCGTTGTGTGGCCACCTTCTCCACCATTCCGTAAAACGCAGCGATTGTCGGTATCGGGTCCGTCATCCAATGCGACGTCCGGACATGGGGCAGTTCTGTGGCGTGTTTCACGCGGCCAGTTGTGGCGAAAACCACAGCGCCTTTGGACGCAAGTGCGTCCGCAACTTCGGCCAGATTGTCCTCTGCTGCGTCCCCGGACGACAGGGCAAGCACGGGAAAGCCCTGATCCACGATGGAAACCGGGCCGTGCAGAACCTCGGCCGCCGAATAGCTTTCTGCGTGGATCTGGCAGGTTTCCTTGAATTTCAACGCGGCTTCGTTGGAGATTGCCAAAGTCAGGCCCCGGCCCAAGGAAAACAAAGAACGCCCATCCACCGCGTTCGCCACGGCGCTCCAGTCGCAGGCGATTGCGGTCGACAAACTGTCCGGCAGCCCATGGATTGCGCGCAACAGGTGATCATCGCGCTTCACCTGCGCAATCAGCCACAGCCCGGCGACCAGCGACGTCACGAATGTCTTTGTCGCCGCTACGCTCAGTTCGGGGCCCGCGTGAATGGGCAGCGTTGCCGCAGCCGCCTCGGCCAGGGCAGAGGCAGGGTTGTTCGTGATCGCGACCGAGTAAGCCCCGCCGGATGTGAGCGACTGCGTGAGCTGCACGATATCCGGGCTCTGACCGGATTGTGAGACTGAGATGCAGACTGCATCCTCGCACCGCATGTCGACCCCGTAGATGGACTTTACCGACGGTCCGACCGAAGCCATCGGCAATCCAAGCAACAGTTCCGAGGCGTATTTCAGAAAGCTGCACGCATGATCCGAGGATCCGCGCGCCACCGAGATCAGGAACCGCGGGTCGCTGGCCCGGATCTCGTTGGCGGTTTGCGCGATCAAATCTGCACCTTCGGTCAGAAGGCGGTCTACGGCGTCGGGAATCTCATCGATCTCGCGCCGCATCTGAGTGGTTGTGTCAGGCATTTTCCCAGGCTTTCAATTTGACAGGCGCAGCTCGGCCACAAAGTCATAGGCGTCACCGCGGTAGATCGAGCGGGTCAATTCAGCGACCCGTCCGCTTTGCAGATATGAGGTGCGTTGAATCCGAAGCCCGGCCGTACCTTCCGCAACATCCAGAAGCTCTGCCTCGGGCGGTTCGAGGTTGATGGCCGAGATTTTCTGGATCGCGCGCACCGGTCGCAGACCAGATTGTTCAAGAACAGAGTAAAGCGACCCCGTCACTTCGGTGGGGTTCGGCAGGATATCGAGCGGAAGGGCCGCTTTTTCCAACGCCATCGGGCGTCCTCCTGCCTCTCGCAGGCGGTAGATACGCGCGACTTGTTCATTTGCCGACAAGCCCAATGCCATCATTTCTTCCGGGGATGGCAGGAAAACCCCACGTTCCAGCCATGTCGAGGTCGTCTTGAGCCCGCGCCGCTCCATGTCTTCGGTGAACGATGTCAGATGGGACAGCGATTGTTCAACCTTCGCTACGGGTTCGCGAACAAAGGACCCAGACCCCTGACGTTGTTCGATTGCACCTTTGCGCACCAGTTCATGAATGGCCTTGCGCACGGTCACACGGGACAGGTCGGTGATCTCGGCGATTTCTCTTTCAGGGGGCAGCGAACTGTTGGGAGGCAGAATGCCGTCCTTGATCCCTTGTTCAAGGCGTTGACGGAGCTGTACATAGCGCGGGCCCGAGCTGTGCCCCAACCATCCTTCGGGCCGCAGGAAATCAGCTATGTTCATGTTCGATTTCCTCCAGATACGCCTGTGCCAATGCAAGTGCGCCGGACAGTGGATCGCCCGCGGGCTGGACCAGAGCAGATTGCATTTCCGCAGGCAGGTACGGCGCGTAAAGGGGGCCGATTCCGCCGGTCAGACAAACGGGCAGGCCAACGTTCCAGCCCATTTTCTTCATCACGTCGATCAGATAGCCCGCACCATCCCGCAGGATGGATCCGGCCAAATCGTCCCCGCGATTGGAAAGCTCGGTCACAAGCGGGGCGAGGGCACCAAAGTCAGATGGCGTCATGTCAGCGGCGGCCCGTACAATTCCCGCGGCATCGCCAAATCGAGACAGCAGATCCTGCGCCAATGCCGAAGGGCCGGTCGTGCCGTCCGTGTGCTCCAGCGTCTTCGCCAGCGCCCGTTTGCCAACCCATTGCGCGGAAGCCTGATCGCCCAGAACAGAGCCCCATCCGCCGGCAAACTTCATCGTGCCACCCCTTTGCATGGCGACAAAAGAACCGGTACCGCAATGTGCGACAAACCCGTCCTTGGCCCCCAATGCGCCGCGCAAAGCTGCTGCGCGATCATCTTCGATCCGGACGTGCCGAAATGGCAATGCCGTCGCAAGTTTCCGGGCAATCGCGTCACCTGTTATCCCGGCCAGGCCCAGATAGGCGGGCGCTTGCGCAAGCTCCTCGGGCGAACGGCCCGTCTGAACGGCCAGAGCTTCCAGGCCGCGCCGCAGTTCGATGCAGGCGGCCTTGAAATCCGTGGACACGTTTGCCGCGCCGACTTCGACTCTGTGTGTTTTGCCATCGACAAAAGCGGCGACGCGGCAGCGCGTTCCGCCCCCGTCGGCGGCCAGGAACATGGGTTTTGATGACTTTACCATATACAGACCTTTATAATACCTTTTGCGCGTTTTGAAGTCCTAATTGCGACCAAAGTGGCGAATATCATGCTATATCAGCCAAAAATATCGAAAAAAATAAATGGTAGACTAATGGTATTTAAAAGGTATGATATCGAGAGTTCTTGGGGGAGAATCACTTGTTTACGCCGGCGACAGAACAATTGCATCAGGATGCGCATGGGCTTGATACCCGTCCGCTGGCCGAAGTGGCCGGCCTGCTGGCGCGGTCGCAGGTGTCAGCGGCGACGGCAGTGCTTGACGCGCTTGGCCCGATTTGCAGCGGGGCGACCGCCATGGCCCAGACGATCCGGTCGGGCGGCACGCTTCGGTATCTTGCGGCGGGGTCTTCCGGCCTCATGGCGGCCTCGGACGCGCTGGAGCTTGGCGGAACCTTTTCCATCCCGTCGCAGCAGATCCGCATTCATATGGCGGGTGGAATGCCGACCACGGCAGACATGCCGGGGGATGTAGAGGACGCTGTTGATGGGCTGGCGCAAGAGGTGTCGGATATGGTTGCCAATGATACGCTCATCGCGGTCTCGGCCAGCGGCACCACGCCTTATACCGTCGCCGCCGCAAAACTGGCGCGCGACCGGGGGACGCCCGTGATCGGGATTGCAAACAACGCGGGCTCGCAATTGTTGCAACTGGCGGACCATGCGGTTCTGCTTGCGACCCCTCCGGAATTGATCTCGGGCTCAACCCGGATGGGGGCCGGCACTGCGCAGAAAATAGCCCTCAACACGTTGTCGACGCTGATGGCCATCGAGCTTGGGCATATTCAGGACGGCATGATGATCAATCTGCGGGCGGACAATGACAAGCTGCGCGCACGCGCCAACGGAATCGTTTGCCAACTGACCGGCGTATCACCTGAACGTGCTGATGATGCCCTGAGGGCCGCGGATGGGAACCTGAAATGCGCGGCACTTGTCGCCGCAGGTGCCGTATCGGCCGAGGATGCACAAAAGCGACTGGCAGAAACGAATGGCCGTCTGCGTCATGCGATGAACCGGCTGAATGAAGATAACGAACATAGCAACCTGGGAGAAACCAAATGAAACGCAAAGTTCTGAGCCTGGCTCTGATGAGCACGGCGCTGGTCACAAGCGCCTATGCGCAAGACGCCACGCTGACAATCGAAAGCTGGCGCAACGATGATCTCGCCCTGTGGCAGGAAAAGATCATCCCTGCATTCGAGGCGGCCAATCCAGGTATCAAAGTTGTTTTCTCGCCTTCAGCCCCGGCGGAGTACAACGCAGTTCTGAACTCCAAACTGGAAGCCGGATCCGCCGGTGATCTGATCACCTGCCGCCCGTTCGATGCTTCGCTGGCGCTGTACGAAGCGGGCCATCTGACCGACCTGTCCGATCTGGATGCGATGGACAATTTCTCGGACGTAGCCAAATCGGCGTGGCAGACAGACGATGGGTCAGCCAGCTTTTGTGTTCCGATGGCATCGGTGATCCACGGTTTCATCTACAACAAGGATGCGTTCAACGAACTGGGTCTGGAGGTTCCGACCACCGAGGCAGAATTCTTTGAAGTGTTGGACAAGATCAAGGAAGACGGCACCTATATTCCGATGGCAATGGGCACCAATGACCAGTGGGAAGCCGCAACGATGGGCTATAACAATATCGGCCCGAACTACTGGAAAGGTGAAGAAGGCCGCCTGGCTCTGATCAAAGGCGAACAGAAACTGACCGACCCTCAGTGGGTCGCGCCTTTTGCCACTTTGGCGAAATGGGCCGATTATCTGGGTGACGGATATGAGGCGCAGACCTATCCCGACAGCCAGAACCTGTTCACTTTGGGCCGCGCTGCAATTTACCCGGCAGGCAGCTGGGAGATTGCAGGTTTCAACACGCAGGCAGATTTTGAGATGGGCGCCTTCAAGCCGCCGGTCCAAAATGCCGGTGACACCTGCTATATTTCGGACCATACCGATATCGGCATTGGCCTGAACGCTGCCAGTGAAAATCAGGAGGCTGCCCGCACGTTCCTGGCCTGGGTCGCAAGCCCGGAATTCGCCAGTATCTTCGGCAATGCGGTTCCCGGTTTCTTCCCTCTGTCCAATACTCCGGTTGAACTGGAAGATCCGCTTGCCAAGGAAATCGTCGGGTGGCGGGATGAGTGTGAAAGCACCATCCGTTCGACCTATCAGATCCTGTCACGTGGCACGCCCAACCTCGAAAACGAGACCTGGGGTGCATCCGTTGCAGCCATCAAGGGCACCGAAAGCCCCGAGGCTTTGGGCAAGAAACTGCAAGACGGGCTGGCCAGCTGGTACGCACCGCATCAGTAAGACCTGAACCACTCTCACCGGACGCGGCCCGTCGCGTCCGGCACCTTTTCCCCGGAGATCCCCATGCAGACCCGCCGCATACGCTGGCACATCGCCGTTTTCCTTGCACCTGCGGTGCTGGTCTACACGGCGGTGATGATCCTGCCCTTGTTCAACACGCTCCGCCTTGCGCTGTTTACCGAAGTCGATCAGGCGCGTGTGTATGTGGGGTTGGAGAATTTCCGAACCTTGTTCCTTGATCCGCTCTGGTCCGAGCAATTCTGGAATGCGCTGGGCAACAACTTCTGGTTCTTCCTGATCCACATGCTGGTGCAGAATCCCATCGGAATCGCCCTGGCCGCGATCCTGTCACACCCGAGGCTGCGCTTTGCCGCACTCTACCGGTCGGCCATTTTCATTCCGACGATCCTGAGCTTCGTGATTGTGGGTTTTGCCTGGAAACTGATCCTGTCTCCGCTTTGGGGGATTGCGCCCTCGATGCTGGACGCTGTTGGCCTGAAATCCCTGTTTGCTCCGTGGCTGGGCAAGGAAGAATACGCGCTGACAACTCTGGCGCTTGTCTCGGTCTGGCAATTTGTCGGCATCCCGATGATGCTGATCTATGCGGCCCTTCTGTCGATCCCCGAAGAAATTCTTGAAGCCGGAGAGATCGACGGGATCACCGGAGCTTCGGCTTTCTGGAAAATAAAACTGCCGCTGATCCTGCCTTCGATCGGGATCATCTCGATCCTCACATTCGTGGGCAATTTCAACGCGTTTGACCTGATCTATGTCTCTCAGGGCGCGCTGGCGGGGCCGGATTTTTCCACCGACATCCTGGGTACTTTCATGTACCGCACGTTCTTTGGCTTCCAGCTGCAACTGGGTGATCCGTATATGGGGTCAGCCATTGCCGGCGCCATGTTCGCCATCATCCTTGTGGGTGTCTGCATTTACCTTTTCGGCATCCAGACCCGGATGCGCCGGTATCAGCTGTGAGGGCTCTGCAATGAACAAGGCACGCTCGAGTCCACTAAACACCGCCGCAATGCATGGTGCGCTGATCCTTTACACGTTGATCGCGCTGTTCCCGGTTTTCGTGATCATCATCAACAGCTTCAAAACGCGCCGTGCCATCTTTCGCGAGCCGCTTGCCTTGCCTGATGCCGAAAGCTTTTCCCTGATCGGCTACCAGACGGTGATGAAGCAGGGGGATTTCTTTCTCTACTTTCAGAACTCGCTGATCGTCACCGTGGTTTCACTGGCCTTTATCCTTCTGTTCGGCGCCATGGCCGCCTTTGCCCTCAGCGAATACCGGTTCAAGGGCAACATGTTGATGGGGCTCTATCTGGCGCTTGGGATCATGATTCCGATCCGCATCGGCACCGTGGCGATCCTGGAGATGATGGTCGCCACAGGGCTTGTGAACACGCTCTGGGCCCTGATCTTCGTCTATACGGCACAGGGTTTGCCGCTGGCGGTGTTCATCCTGTCCGAGTTCATGCGCCAAGTCAGTGATGACCTGAAGAATGCAGGGCGCATCGATGGGCTTTCGGAATACACGATCTTTTTCCGGTTGGTGCTGCCTCTGGTCCGGCCTGCCATGGCAACCGTCGCCGTGTTCAACATGATCCCGATCTGGAACGATCTCTGGTTCCCCTTGATCCTGGCACCCGCTGAAGAGACCAAAACCCTGACGTTGGGCAGCCAGGTCTTCATTGGCCAGTTCGTCACCGACTGGAACGCGGTTCTGTCCGCGCTCAGCATGGCGATCCTGCCGGTTCTGGTGCTCTACGTCATCTTCTCGCGCCAGCTGATCCGCGGTATCACTTCAGGAGCTGTCAAATGACCCGGGTTCTGATCGCTGGTCTTGGCAACATGGGCCTGAGCCATGCCTTGGCCCATCATCGCCACCCCGACGCACGGATCGTGGGGCTGGTCAACCGCACAGGTCAAGTAGACCATCCAGACCTGTCAGGCTATCTGGCCTATTCGGATTTTCAGGCGGCACTGGCCGAGACAAACCCCGATCTGGTCGTCGTCGCAACCTATTCCGACAGCCACGCAGATTTTGCCTGCGCCGCAATGGAAGCAGGTGCGCATGTCTTTGTTGAAAAACCACTGGCCACGACGGTTGCGGACGCCAGACGCGTGGTCGCAAAAGCAGTGGAAACCGGCCGGAAACTGGTGATCGGATATATTCTGCGGCACCACCCTTCATGGATGCGACTGATCTCGGAGGCGCGCGATCTTGGCGGGCCGTATGTCTTCCGTCTGAACTTGAACCAGCAAAGCAGCGGGGCCGAATGGGAAACCCACAAGGCCTTGATGCAGACGACATCGCCTATCGTCGATTGCGGCGTGCATTACGTCGATGTGATGTGCCAGATCACCGATTCCGATCCCGTCCGCGTGCATGGCATGGGCCTGCGCCTGAGCGATGAGATTGCCGAAGACATGTATAACTACGGCCAGTTCCAAGTGATTTTCCAAGACGGCTCGGTCGGCTGGTACGAGGCCGGCTGGGGCCCGATGATGTCCGAGACCGCCTTTTTCGTGAAAGATATCGTGTCACCCAACGGATCGGTTTCAATCACGGATGGCAACAAGGGCGCATCCGCGGATATCGACGGCCACACCAAGGTTGGCGGCCTTCTGGTCCACCGCCCTGACGGCGACCGGACAATCGAAATGCCGGATGAGCCCGGCCATCAGCAACTCTGCGATGCCGAGCAAGCCTATATGCTGCGCGCCATCGCCGAAGATATCGATCTGACCCGCCACATGAACGATGCCGTGCAATCGCTGGCCATCTGTCTGGCCGCTGATGAAAGCATCCGTACCGGCCAACCCATATCGCTGAAAGAGACACGCACATGACCGCCCTGACGCTGCAAAACGTGAATAAATCCTTCGGCACCGTCGAGGTCCTAAAGGATATCAACATCGACGTTGACGAGGGCGAATTCGTTGTCTTCGTAGGCCCCTCGGGCTGTGGCAAATCCACCCTTCTGCGTGTCATCGCGGGGCTCGAGGATGTGACGTCGGGCGAAGTGCGCATCGGCGGAGAGCTCATGAATCTCACCCCGCCTTCGAAACGCGGTATCGCGATGGTGTTCCAGAGTTACGCTCTCTATCCCCACTTGAACGTGCGCAAGAACATGTCATTGGCGCTGAAACAGGAGGGCCAGAGCAGGCAGATCATCGACGAGCGTGTCGAAAGGGCAAGCAAGATGCTGAACCTTGAACCTTACCTTGACCGGTATCCTTCCGAACTGTCCGGTGGTCAGCGCCAGCGCGTCGCCATCGGTCGTGCCATCGTCCGGGAACCAAAGCTGTTTCTGTTCGACGAGCCTCTGTCCAATCTCGATGCGGCCCTGCGTATGAATACACGGTTGGAAATTGCGAACCTGCACCGGCAGCTTGACGCTTCGATGATCTACGTGACCCATGACCAGACCGAGGCAATGACTCTTGCCGATAAAATCGTCGTTCTGCGCGACGGGCGTGTGGAACAGGTCGGCAGCCCGATGGAGCTTTACAACAATCCCGCGAACCAGTTCGTGGCCGGTTTTCTTGGGGCGCCTTCGATGAATTTCTTTCCTGCCAGCATGATCGGCGAAAGCGCAGACATTACAACGGGTATCCGGCCGGAAGACCTGTTTTTGTCTGACGACGGTCCGGTGGTCGCAAACGTCACCCATGTCGAGCATTTGGGCGGTGATACCAACGTGATTGCCATGATGCAGGATCACCAGATCACCGCGCGCCTGTTCGGGCAGCATCAGGTTGAAGCCGGTCAGAGCATCCGATTTGGATATTCCCCAGGCAGGGTCTATCGCTTCGACGCACAGGGTGCGCGTCTCGCGTGACACGGACTGACGCAGGGCTTTGGGGGCCGTAGTCAGCCGAGTTTTCCATGCAGCGCCGCCTAAACACCACCGGCTATTCTGGTGTTTCGGGTGAACATGACAGGCCCGGATGATGAAACTGCGCGGAAATCGGCCGCGCGACCCGCCAAAGCGCGATAGAACTGGCG
The DNA here is from genome assembly GCF_056540885.1 of Ruegeria sp. AL12. Classification (NCBI taxonomy): domain Bacteria; kingdom Pseudomonadati; phylum Pseudomonadota; class Alphaproteobacteria; order Rhodobacterales; family Roseobacteraceae; genus Ruegeria; species Ruegeria sp. AL12. Next base: position 576,621 of record NZ_JBQFXN010000002.1, read on the forward strand.
CAATCCGGGTTCGATATCTGCGGCAAGTTCTTCGCAATGCTGACACATGCGCAGGATGTCGCCCTGCGGTTTTCGGGTTCTCAATGCTGCGATCAACTTACCGTGCCGTGCAACGAGTTCCTGGAACGCGTCCGTCTTTCGCAAAGCTGAATCTCCAACCAGAACAAAAACGGGCTCTGGGTTGGCTTTGCCTTTCAGGTCAACATGGCCTGCCTGCAAAAACGCCAGGTCATCGCGCCCGGCTTGATACACCGCGTCAGAGACGACAATGTCATACTCGACCGTTCGACAACATTGTTCGATCCGTGCCGAAACATTCACGACATCTCCGATAACCGTATAGTTGAACCGTTTTTGCGATCCGATGTTGCCGACGCAGGCCTGTCCCGTGGCGATTCCGGTTGCCAGCGCTATCGGCTTTCGGTTCCGCATGATCTCGGATGCATTGAACTGTGCCAGAGCACGCCGCATCCTGAGTGCGGCAAGCCCTGCGCGGCATGGATGGTCCGCGACGGGTAAAGGCGCGTTCCAGAAGGCCATGATGGCGTCACCGATGAACTTGTCGATCGTGCCACGCTCATGCAGGATCTGATCTCCAAGCTTGGAAAACAGCGCGTTCAACAAGGATACAAGTTCCGTTGCCGACGCGGACTCGGACAGAGCGGTAAATCCCCGGATATCCGAAAACATCACGGTGATTGCCTGACTTTCTCCGCCCAATTGCAGCTGGTGGCCCGAATTCTCCATTTCATCAAGGATTTCCGGGGCCACGTAATGCGAAAAGACTTTTCGAATCTGGCGCTTTTCACGCTCGGTCGAAACAAAAAGATACCCCGCCAGCAGACCGAAATTTGCGATGCCTCCAATCAGGGGAAAAGTGGCATCGAACAGGATGGATTGGTTTTGAAAAACCAGCCAGCTGATGGCAAGAACGGCTGCGGCGGCTATGCCACCGGCGATGAAGGATGCGATGGCACCAAAGCTGGACATGACCGCAATCACCACAAGCCCGAGAAACGCAAAGGCAAGCAGTTCCTGTGCTGCGGTTATGTCAGACCGGCTGAGCATTTCCCCGGTCAGAGTCTGCTCGATCATTTGGGCATGAATTGAAACACCGGGGACGCTTTCGCCAAGTGCCGTCTGGTGAATATCGAACAAACCGGCAGCTGAGGTTCCGATCAGGATAATTCTTCCTTCGATTTCGGATCGCAGCCCGGGGTCTTCAGTACCTTCCAGGACATCCTTGGCTGAAATGTAAAGGTCGGGGCTGTCCCGCCGGTACTTCAGCCAAAGCTCGCCATTCTCGGTTGTCGGTAAACGGTATCCGGCGATTTCGACGGCCAGCATGATGCCAGCCTCGTCAGGCGCGCCTTCCACGAAGATGCTGGTCTCACCCAGGGCGACCCTGAGGGCTTCGACGGCAAGGCTTGGCAGCGGACCGTCCGGACCGTTCCAGAGAACCGGCGCCCGTCTTACGATGCCGGTTCCTCCGATGGGCGAGACATTGACCCCGCCGACACCCGCCGCCGCCCGATCCAATGGTGGCGCGATCGGCGTCCAATGCGGAACCGAGATCAGCCCCTCGGTGGGGCTTTCCCCGAATTCAATGATTCCGGCCTTGGCCGCAATGGGCTCACCTTTGGCCGACAATCGCGCGGCCACGCCCAGCACCACGGGCCAGTAGGCCATTTCCATCCCAAGCAAGACATCGTTGTCCAGCTTTTCGGCATGGCGTTCCACAGTCAGTACGCCCGCCAGCGATGGATCATTCAGAAGGCGAGACGGCGAATACCGGTCAGGTTCAGCAAACAGCATGTCGAACGCAATCGTCGCGGCGCCGTAGTCACCCAGATTTTGAACCAACTGCGCAACCAAAGTGCGGGGCCAGGGCCATTGTCCAAAGCTGGCAAGCGAGGCCTCATCGATATCCACGACGCGCACGGGGAGTTCGGGATGGAACTCCCGCGGCGACAGTCTTTGCAAAACGTCGAAATAGATCAGGCGCGTCATTCGAACCGGGTACGGATCCCACGCCCGGATGAAGCAACCCAAAAGGATCAGACCCAGCCCCACGAGGCGGAAGGCCCATCGCCCGTTCCTGGATTTCCGCGCCTTGTCGCTCACACCATCCTCCAGACAAATGGAACTGGAACTGCGTGTTCAACAGCAATTCCCGAGCAATTACGGATCAGTTTCTTCCCGCTCTGGTTCGTCCCGTTCGGGCTCCTCAGGTTCCGGTTCTTCCCGTTCGGGTTCCTCATGTTCAGGTTCTTCCGGTTCAGGTTCTTCCTGCTCCGGTTCTTCTCTGTCGGGCTCTTCCTGCTCTGGTTCTTCGCGTTCGGGTTCTGCATGGTCCGGTTCTTCTCTTGCCGGTTCATTGTTCGCGGAAGGCGAAGGGCCAGAGACCGTATTCTGCGCTTCGCGCTGCTGAGGAGGGTCCCTACGGGCTTCCGACCGGTCCGCCTCGATGCGCCGTATGGGCGCTCCATCACCTGAACACCCTTCAACGCGTACCTGCAAAGGGGGCAGCAGCCCTTCCTGGGACTGAACGAATGGAAACCCGCTTTTCAGCGCTTGTTCGTATTGTGCCTGATCGGCAGGCCGTCCTACTCCTCCGTCTACGCTTGTTGCGAACATGCTACATTGACGCCCCGAAGATCTGCACGCGCCCTGACTGCCGCACATGCGGACCGTACCTTGCAGGACAAGCATCGCGCTTTGTTTTTCCGACACGATCCACATGTCGAAGGTGGTGCCGCGCACGGCCATTGTCGCCGAGGGAGTCCTGATCGAGTAAGCTCTTTTTCGGCTTTTCCCGGAAATAAACCGAAAACTGCCACCCAAAGCCTGAACGGCAAAGCTCTTGGCTTTGCGGTTATTTCGCAACATGGACACATCCAGAACCATGCGTGCGTTGGGGCCAATGGCAATCTTGGTGTCATCCACAAAAACGATTTGGATTACGCCAGTCTGATCAGTGCTGAGCGCGTCGCCGGACGCAACCTCCATTCCTGAATAAACGGGTTGTGCTTTTCCCGCGCGAACAACTTGGGCGCCTTGTTTGACGCTAATAATTTTTCCGATGTTGGCGATGGTCTGCGACGGTATGGCCACGACAACGCAAAGAACCATTACAATCTTTAACAACGACAAACTCGAACCCCTTCCCCCAATGGGCTTTAAAGCACGGAAACCGCGCTGTGCTCGACGCTTGCCTCTCAAAAAGCATGTTATTATCATTCATATGCATTAAAAATGTAGACAAATATGCATTTTTTTTCGCGCTTTTAGCAAGAATTAAGTGAAAACGACGTTCAAAAACCGCTTTGAGTGATTTTCTGTGAAGACTGGATCGAGCGCAGTTTCGCGCCTTTTGTTGCGGCTTAAGCACCTGTTTGGAAAAAGTGCGACTTTTCAAATTAGATCCGACATCAACTTGCTGGTTGTCCAGATGCGCTGAGCAGCTTTGTGCGCAGTTGAAATTCTGATTGCGCACCGTATGTCTTGCCGTGAACGTACGTATATCAACACGCGCTGACGACCCTTTTACTTTGCCACCCTTCGCGGCTCTTTTTTGCCACCCTTCGCGGCTCTTTAATGTGACATGTCCCTCTGGTAGAAACGCAGATGGGCAAGCTGACGGTCGCTGCCCGATTGTTCCAGCGCTGCAACACGGAGTCTGTTCATGCTGTTTCGTCGCATTATGGTCGCGGCCATGTTTTCTGGCTGTTTGCTGTCCACAGCGTCTGCACAATCCGATTCCGCTGCACGGCTCTTTGTGGAGCTGAACTCGGCCGAGGATGTCGCCAGCGCGTGCAGGTTGACGTTTCTGGTCAAGAATGAAACCGGGCAGCCGATCGACGGTGCCGTGTTCGAAACCGTCATTTTCGACACCGAAGGTGGTGTGTTGAACCTTTCACTTTTCGATTTTCGCGATCTGCCCGCCGACCGGCCCCGGGTGCGCCAGTTCGACCTTTCCAACAGAACATGTGACGCAGTTGGACAAGCCTTGATCAACGGCGCGAACTCCTGCGTCGTGGATGGTACCGAAAGTGACATATGCGACAGCACCCTCACGCTGAGCAGCAGGGTGGAAATGGAGTTGTTGGGATGAGCCCTGTAGCCGCACTTCGTGAGATTTTTGACCTCGGCGGGCCGGTGGTGGCGATATTGATCGCCATGTCGGTTTTGACGCTGGCGGTCACCCTCTACAAACTTTGGCAATTTGCAGCCTGCGGTGTCGGGCGGCACAAGGTGCTGTCTGAAGCTCTGGCGGCCTGGGACGCAGGAGATCACAGTGCCGCGCGCGCCAGGCTGGCGGACAGCAGCAGCTATCTTGCCCCTATTGTGGGCGCGGCGATGAATGCATCTGGTGTTCCGGGGGCCGATGACCGGCTGGATGCCGAAGCGGGTTTGGCGCTTGCCGGGCTGGAACGTGGTTTTCGTTTGCTGGACACCGTGGCGCAGTTGGCGCCTTTGCTGGGTCTTTTTGGTACGGTTTTGGGTATGATCAGTGCATTCCAAAGCTTGCAATCCGCTGGATCATCGGTTGATCCGTCACTTTTGGCCGGCGGCATCTGGGTGGCCCTGATCACCACGGCCGTTGGTCTGGCCGTTGCGATGCCAACTTCGATGGTTTTGTCCTGGCTTGAAAGCCGAACCGCACGCGAGCGTGTTTTTGCGGACAAGGCACTGCGTACGGTTCTGGTTCCCGGTCATTCCATCCAAAGCACAGAGGCGGCGGCACAGGTCCCGGTCGCCCCAGAACATGCGTAACACTGCACCTTTTGTGCGGCGGCGCATGTCGATGACGCCGCTTATCGACGTGATCTTTCTGCTTTTGCTGTTTTTCATGCTGTCCTCAACGTTTTCGCGGTTCAGCGAGATCGAGTTGAGCAGCGCCGCCACAGGCGGGAATGCCGACGCTACGCCGCCCGAACGCCTTTTCGTGCAACTTGGCCCCACACGTGTTGTCCTGAACGGCCAACCCCTGTCGCTTGAGGAATTGTTCGATCAGGCCCAGGCCGGTCAGGTGCTGGTAAGCCTTGATACCGGGACAACCGCGCAACGTCTTGTGGACCTGCTTGTCCCGTTGCGCGGGCGCGAAGGTTTAACAGTCAGGGTGTTGGAGTGAGGCAATGATCCGTTACATCCGACCCGGTCGAAATCGCGATTCCACAATTCCGCTGATCAACGTCGTCTTTCTGATCCTGATCTTTTTTCTGATTACGGGTACGATTGCACCGCCATTGGATCCCGATCTGGATCTGGTGAATACTGCGGATCTTGACGGTCGCGAGCCGCCGGATGCGCTTGTTCTTCATCGGGACGGGACATTGAGTTTTCGCGGCAATCCGATCGAGGCAGAAGCTTTCATGGCCGCGCATGACTCGGGGCCCGTGCGGATCGTTCCAGACAGGAATGCGTCGGCCTCTCGATTGATGGAGATCACCAGCAGTTTGCGCCGGTTGGGTGCGCCAACCGTTTTTCTGGTGACCGAACAGGCCCTCGAATGATCAGGCGGTCCGTTTTTGTTGCAATCATTGCAATTTCGATTTCCGTACTGGTGCATCTGATCGGCCTGATTGTCACTGTACCAGATTTGTCAGACCCGGCTTCCGGGGAAACCGGTACCGACACGATCGAACTCAGCAACGCGTTCGAAGAGTTGGCCGATACCACGATCGAACCCGTACCGCCTGCGCCGGATGAACCGCCAACCTCTCCGGTGGAACCGCCAACCCAGCCGCAGGAGGCAGAAGTTCCGACAAGTGATGCCCGCGTGGCCTCGCCGAATCCGCAAGAGACGTTCACGCCCGATACCGGGGATTCAACGATTATCCAGCCGAGGGCGCCGGATGAGGTTGTCGTGGACCCTGTAGACCAGAACCTGAAGGACGAAGGCGAAGCCGCCGAAGCTGAAGGCGCTGTGTCGGCAAGGCCCGAAGCGTTGGCCGAAACACCCGAGGTGCCGATTGAAGAGGCGGTTGCTCCGGTTGAGCCTTCTTCTGCCGAAGAACCGGTGTCCGAGGAACAGCAACAGATTGCCGCGTTACCGGTCGAGGTGGCTCCTATTGTTCCGGAAAACACGTCCCCACTTGAACCTGTAATACCAGAAGAAGCGTCGGAACCTCTGGATGACGACGCCGAACTGACCGTACCCGATGCAAGCGTGGACGGATCCGAACAGGCCGTGGCCACGTCATTGCGGCCTCGCCTTCCAGACCGACGCCCGCAACCCACTCTGCGGGGTGCGTTGGATCCGTCAAGCAACTTTGATGCTCTGAGATTTCCGGAACAGACGATTGAATCACCTCTGGCGACGTATCAAAGAGAGGGTGTCGACGCCTTCCGACAAAACCGGGGCGGCACCCGTTCAGGCGGGCGGGGGCCGGGAAATTCGGACACCACGAACTATGCGGGTCAGGTTCTTGTTCATCTGAACAGGGCGCCAATCGTTTACGTTGCCGGTCGTGGCTATGCGCGGGTGTTTTTCCAGATTGACCCGGATGGTTCATTGGCTTGGGTTGATGTCGTCGAAAGCTCTGGCTCGCCGGAAATAGAGCGCGCAGCCAAAGAACAGGTTCGAACCGCCGCACCTTTCCCGCGCCCGCCTGGGGGCGTCAGCCGGAAGCTTTCATTTTACTATCAGATAAGATGATCCGACGAGTCTTGTCAGGTGAACACGATTAGCGATCTCCCTAAGGGCTTTCGCCGAATTCCCTGATTGCGCGGGTTTGCAGCTCTCAGATTAAAAAAACCCTTTGGCCAATAGAATGTGATATAAGAAAATGGGAATATAATAATGGCGCGATGAAATTCGCCCTCACAGCTAAGTATTCCTGAACTGGGAGGTCACTTTGTTTCGGAAATCTGCTTGCATAATCTCACTCGTATTGGTCCCTGCTGTTGTTGGTGCCGACGCCGTACCCAGCGAAGATGCTGCCGAGGGATTGTTTTCTGATCAGCCCTATTCCCCTTACGCCCAACGCACATTTCCTGAACGCCCATTATGGGGAGACACTCACCTTCACACCGGGCTTTCGCTGGATGCGGGTGCTTTCGGGAACACCTTGCTGCCGGATGAGGCGTGGCGTTTCGCCAAGGGTGAGCAGGTCATTTCTTCGACGGGTCAGCCTGTAAGACTGTCACGACCCTTGGATTGGATGGTTCTCACGGATCACACGGACCTGATGGGGTTCGCGCCGGATTTGCAGGCTGGCAAGCCGGGCGTTCTTTCTGATCCCAAAGGACTGGAGTGGTACGAGGGGTACAAGGCCGGCGGGGAAGAAGCCGGTAAAGCGGCTTTCGACATCATCACCAATTTTTCGCAAATGACACTGCCGGAAATCCTGTTGGAATCCTACAGCCCTGGCGCCGATGCATTTGCCTTTACCTGGGAAAACATCGTTCTGGCAGCAGAGCGGCACAATGACCCCGGCACCTTTACCGCTTTCATCGGCTTTGAATGGACCTCGGTACCGAAAGGGTTCAACTTGCACCGCAATGTCATGCTGCGCGATGGGCCAATCAGGGCGCTTCAAATGGTGCCGCCGGTCACGCAACCGCCCTACGGTGATACGGATCCAAAGGCGCTTTATGCCTGGCTTGAAGAGTACCAGGAAAAAACGGGGGGGCGTGCAGTTGCCTTTGCCCATAACGGGAACCTGTCGAATGGGTGGATGTTCCCAACCGAAGACACGTATCACGGCGGCAAAGTTGACGAGGAATATGTCGCGGACCGCGCAAAATGGGAGCCCCATTACGAAGTCACCCAGATAAAGGGCGACGGTGAAGCGCATCCTTTCCTGAGCCCGGATGACGAATTTGCCGATTACGAGAACTGGGACGTCGGCAATCTGGACATAACCGAGTTGAAAACCGATGACATGCTGGCCGGAGAATACGCCCGAGAGGCATTGAAACGCGGCTTGATGCTGGAAGAAAAGTTTGGCGTGAACCCCTATAAATTCGGCATGGGGGGTGCGACGGACAGCCATACCTCTCTGGCTACGGCCGAAGAAGACAACTTCTTTGGAAAATCCGTCAGCGTCGAGCCCTCAGCCTCGCGTATCAAACATCCGTTCATAGCCAATGACCTTGGTGAAATTCCCGGCGATTTGCTTGTCGCCTCCGGATACACGGCCGTCTGGGCCACTGAGAATACGCGCGCGGCGATCTTTGACGCGTTCAAGCGCCGCGAAACCTATGCAACGACCGGGCCAAGGATCGGTCTACGGTTCTTTGGCGGATGGGATTTCAGTGAAGCAGACGTTGAAACTCGTTTCCTTGCCAATGTTGGCTATACCAAAGGCGTGCCAATGGGTTCGGACCTGCGCCCGCGCGAGGGCGAGGCTGCGCCAAGCTTCCTGATCGCCGCTTTGCGCGACCCGGTTGGTGCCAATCTGGACCGTGTTCAAGTGATAAAGGGATGGCTCGACTCCGAAGGTGCCTTGCAGGAAAAGGTCTACGACGTCGCATGGTCGGATAACCGCGAGGTCGATCAAAACGGCAAAGTCCCTGCGGTTGGAAACACTGTGGACGTGGAGACTGCCAGCTGGACCAACACAATCGGAACGGCCGAACTTGTCACCGTATGGTCAGACCCGGATTTCGATCCGAATGCACGCGCGTTTTACTACGTCCGCGCCATCGAAATTCCAACGCCGCGTTGGATCCTGTACGACAAGTTGAGATACGGTATCGAATTGCCCGAGGATGCAGTGCTTACGCATCAGGAACGCGCCTATTCGTCCCCGATCTGGTACACCCCGGCAGAGTGATCCGTTCTGCGATTGGAACACAAGCCGAGTTAATGACCTTACCTCGGTGCGTCCTCCGCGTTACTGTAACACGCGGAGGGCATCATCATGCAAAACCCGACCCGATGACGCCAACATCTGAACAAACAATCTGGCCACGTTTCACGCAGGAGGCTTGATGCGAGTACTTAAAGAACCTCTGCTCCATTTTTTTTTGATTGGAGCGGCAATTTTTGTTTGGTTCCATATTGTAGCACCGGAAAGCGAGAGCGTTGAAGATCTTGAGAAAATAACACTCGACGAGGATGACGTGGCGCTTTTGTCCGCTCGTTTCGAAGCGCAGTGGAAACGCCCTCCAAGCGATTCGGAACTGAAGGCTTTGGTCGACGCATCCATTCGTGAAGAGGTTCTGGTCAGGGAGGCAAGACAACTTGGTCTGGATCGCGGAGATCCCTTGATAAGGACCCGGCTGAGCCAAAAAATGGATTATCTGACCGAAGCCATTGCCACTTCCATCGTTCCGAATGACGAAGATCTGGAGGTTTTTCTTCAGGAAAACGCGGAACGCTATGCAACGCCTGTCATGGTGGCCTTTAATCAGGTCTTTCTTGGAGAGGAGCCCGGAGAGGCCGAAATCGAGAAAGCACTGGCCACCGTGCGCGCCAAGCAGGAAATCTCCGAACTGGGCGGTTCGACCTTGCTGCCGGCGTCAATGCCTTTGTCCGCGACGCGGGTTGTCGAGTCGGTCTTTGGAGGAGGGTTTTCGCAAAGCATCACAGAGGTCGAAACAGGTCAGTGGACGGGTCCGATCCGGTCAGGTTACGGTATCCACCTTGTCGAGGTCGTTGCTGTCGAGCCCAGCCGAACACCTCCTTTGGCTGAAATCCACGACGCGGTGCTGCGGGATTGGCGCCGCGCGATGAGTGAAGACTTGGCGCAAGCGCAATATCAGTCTCTGGCCGAAAAATACGAGATTGTGGCCCCCGATCTTTCAGGCCCAGCCAAATGAGAGCTTTGATCTGCTTCCTGCTTGCGCTGCTGTTTGTGTGGCCTGCAAATTTCGCTGCTGCGCACGCGCTTGATCCGGGATTTCTGGAAATTCGTCAAATTGCCTCTGACACCTGGAGCGTTCATTGGCGAAAGCCCGACGTGAATGGCCAACCGATGGCGATTGACGCAATTTTGCCAGATGGCTGCACTCCGGCGCGTGGCCCGGATCCCATATCCGACGGTCGAGGGTGGGTTTCGTCCTGGGTCGTCGAATGCCAGGCGGGTATCGCGGGCCAACCCATTGCCATCGAGGGCCTTGAGACTCAAAGAAACGATGTGCTGGCGCGTGTGCATCCCGTTGATGCTCAACCTTCTACCCTTCGTTTTACACCGGATATCAATGCCCAAATCATACCTTCTGAACAGTCGACATGGTCAGTGTTTGCCGCATATTCCCGGTTGGGTTTTGAACACATATTGGAAGGTTGGGATCACCTTCTGTTTGTCTTCGCGCTGTTTGTTTTGGTCCGCGATCCATGGAAACTTGTCGGAGCCGTAACAGCGTTCACACTTGCGCATTCAATAACCTTGGCGCTGGCAACGATGGGCGTTTTGAATGTTCCCGGACCACCGGTCGAGGCCGTTATCGCACTGTCCATCGTTTTTCTGGCGATGGAGATCGTCAAAGGCGGCGAAGAACGGTTCCGGCTTTCAAAGCAGAAACCCTGGATCGTATGCTTCGGGTTTGGGCTTTTGCACGGCCTTGGTTTTGCAGGGGCATTGGCAGATATCGGGTTGCCCCCTGACGATATTCCCGCGGCATTGCTGGCCTTCAACCTCGGTGTCGAAGCCGGGCAACTGAGTTTTATTGCGGCTTTGGCTCTTCTGATGGCGACCTGGCGGCTGATCGCGCTTCCGGTTGGCAAACATGCCACGGTTTTGACCGCCTATGGCATCGGGTCAGTGTCAATGTACTGGCTGATAGAACGCGTAAGCGGTTTTTGAACCGCAGCGAAGTCGCGAGAGTTGAGCAAGATTTTGTGGATCATGACGGCGCATGACCCTGAAAAGTAATACGGCCCGGGCCTGACCTGCTGAGCTTTCGCGCGGTTTCGGATTTGCTTCGATGAAAGGCCATGGTCACAAACAGCACAAAGCCCAGTGTTTTCAATCGACAGTTGCTGATGGCAATTCGCCGAAACACTTTTTGTAATCTTGTGAGAACTGCCCGATATGCCAAAAGCCGTATCGGTTTGCGGCGTCAGAAATCGACAGATCTTTGCCTTGTTCTGCAAGCAGGCTTCGAACCCTGTTAAGGCGGAGCCTTGTGTAATAGGCCTTTGGGCCGATACCGAATTTTTCGTTGAACGCGCGTTCCAATGTGCGCAATGACACGCTGATATCCCCGCAGATCTCGCTGATGGGGACGTTTTCGTCCGGGGTCGCCGTCATCCGATCAATGGCCGCAGCAAGTGCCAGCGCTTTTCGGTTTATCCGCGGTTCCCTGCGATCCGCCCCGCCCCCCAAAGCGATCCGCAGTATCTCTTCGATCAAATGGGTTTCGCCCTGTTCTGACGAATTTGGGTTCGCCAACAAAGTCTGAATGTCGTTCAAAAGCGCAGCCGAGCGATCAGGTGGCGTTGCAGGCAACAAAAATGCCCCGAATTCGGTATCAGAGACTGCGATCCCCAGCTTCTCGCTTATTTTCATCGCATTCTCAGATTCAACGGTCATCGTATATCCGCCGAACCCGCTGTCGCTGATACAGTCGAACTCATCGCCGCTGCCGAAGGACAAAAACGGTGGCGTTTCGATGCTGGTACCGTTCCAGTCCGTCAGTCTTGAATGGGTAGGGATGCCAAATGTGATGTGCCCCTTCGGAGACGCGCCGATCTGGTGCACACGCCGCGAGAAACCAAACTTCATAACGGAAATAAGCGGGCCGGATCTGACCTTGAAATCCGCCTGCATTTCGCCGTCTTCGATCTGACGGAAATCCATATCCCATTTGGATATTGCGGCGATTTGGTTCGGATCACGGAAAGTGGCCGCAAAAAACCGGGGCGCTTCGGGCGGGGCCAAGTCTAGTTTTGTCGATTTTTTGATGCGGTGCAAAATATCTCCCCTGTAGTTTGCATGAAAAGCTTAGTCGAAACATAGGAATATGTTCAAATGAAATTGCCAGATCCGCTTGCCGCGCCCAAACGTGGTCGCCCTCCGCTTCCGAAAGCAGAAGTGCGGTCGGAACGGATCGTGACCCTTCTTACACCCTCACAGCGTCACAGGCTTACGCGTCTTGCGGATTTGACCGGTCAGACGCTTTCCAGTGTCGCCCACGATCTTATCGCACAGGGTCTGGAGCGAGAAGAAAACCCAAGGAAAAAGGAAACCTAAAGAAATGGATCTCAAGTTGTTTTTGCTGGGTTCTCTGGCGATCAGCGCACCTGCCTACGCGCAGGATGCACCCATTGCGCATGATTCCGAGTTTTATATCCTTCAGGCCCAGAACAAGGATGCCTGGGAACAGGACGATACAGCCGTTGATCAGGCTCTCGCGGCATTTCGAGAGGAAAACGGTGGCAACCCCCCGAACATCATCAGTATTCTGGTCGATGACATCGGTTTTGGGGATATGGGTATCCCAGAATTGAACGCGGTACGCGGCATCAGTACCCCGAACATCAACGATTTTTCTGACGAAGCGATGCGCATGGTGCGCATGTATACCGAGCCATCCTGCACCCCGACACGTGTGGCCCAGACAACCGGTCGTCTGCCGGTTCGGATCGGAATGGGTGATACGACCGTCGACATCGCCGGTTTCGGTCTGCCCGGAGAGGAAGTGACGCTTGCCGAGGTTCTGAAGGCCGAAGGATATGCAACCTCGCATGTCGGCAAGTGGCACATGGGCGACATTGCCGAGAGCTGGGCAATGAACCAGGGGTTCGACTATGCGCAGCACGCCGTTCATCAACAGGGTCAGTTGACGATTTTCAATGACGATGCAATCCGCGAGCAGGTTTCGGTTGGTATCGCAGATTTCGACGACGACTACACGATCGACGACTGGTTCCGCCCCGATGCATCGGCCATGGCCACGGTGATCGAAGGAAATGCCGGCGGACCTGTTCGTGAGATCCGAATGGAGCCGGGTGAGCGTTGGAACGCAGCCAAATATGATGAGATGAACCAAGCATTTCAGGACAAAACCCTGAGTGAACTGGAACGCTTGGCCGGCGGTACAGAGCCGTTCTTCCTTCAGTATTGGCCGATGATCCCGCTGGACAACACGCGGGCCGGGCGTGACGGACCGGAAAGCGTCAATGGAGGTCTGTACGCCGACAAACTGCAAGAGCTGGATACGTATTTGGGCGCAATCTTCACGCGCATGGACGAGCTTGGCGTGGCGGATAATACGATTGTCGTGTTGATGGGCGACAACGGCCATTTCACCAAATATTCACCGGCCTCCGGTTTTACGCCAATGGTCTTTCGCGGAGGCAAAGGCGATACGACCGAAGGCGGGGTTCGCGTGGACGCTTTCATAAGGTGGCCGGGTCTGATTGAACCAGACAGCATGATCAACAACATTATTCATGTGTCTGATCTATATACGACGCTGGCTCGATTCGGCGGTGCGGTTCAGCATATTCCCCGGGACCGGTTGATTGATGGCGTGGATCAATCAGCCTCGATCCTGTTTCAAGATGAAAGCAAAGGTCGGCGTGATCACGTGATCATCTATTCGGTGAGTACCCCAAAGGCGATCGTCAAGGACAAGCTGAAGCTCAACCTTCCCGGGCCGGGTCAAAACGCGATCATTGCTGATTTCTTTGATGTGATGCGCGACACGCATGAAAAGTACCCGGTTTCGACCGAAGTTGGTGCTTGGGGCGGGCAGGAGTTCGTCCGCATATTGGGACGCCACATGGCGAGAAAAGAGCTGTTCCCCGATACTGGCCCCGCCACAGGTATGCCTTATGAAGGAATAGAAAACCTGCGGCCGGAAACGCAACAGGCAGTCGAGGCTTTCATGGTCAAAAGATCTGCGGCGCAACAATGAAACAAGGCCGCGCGCGTCAACAGAAATGCGCGGCCGCGAAATCGACACGCAAATAGGGCAAGCGTTGGCGTACTTCTTGGCCGCATCCGAAACAAATATTGCGCCCCGCTGGTATCAGCAGCTCTGCGCAATGGAGTAAACATATGCTTATTGTCTTAGGTCTCTATTTCGGAGTGATCTGGGTGGTGTTTTCCAAGCTGGGGCTGCTTCCATGGAACCGGTTCTGGAAATCTGTCGTCTATGGGGGTGCCGCAATCATTGCTCTGGTTGTAATCGGTGCCCTCAACCACACTACACCGACAGGGCCTGTTTCGGTGCAGGGCGTTGCCACCAACATTGCCCCCAATGTGTCAGGTACTGTCGTTGACGTTTCGGTCCGCCCCAACGAACGGGTCGCGAAAGGGGATCCGCTGTTCCGGATTGACGATACACCCTTTCGGATCGAAGTCGCCCGGCTGACAGCCAGTCTTGAAACCGCGCGTTCTGCGGCAGATCAGTTACAGTCCGACCTGGCAGCGGCGGAAGCCGACATTGAATCCCTCACCGCGCAATTGACCTTTGGCGTCCAGCGCCGTGACGACATTGTCGATCTTGAAAAGCGGGGGGCATCGACGACCTTCCAGTTGCAGGAAGCCGTGTCTGCCATCGATCAATTGTCCGCAAGCCTGCGCGCGGCCGAGGCGCGCAAAGCCGGTCTGGAGCGGCGGATTGCCGCCAAGATCGACGGCATTGATGCCGGTGTGGTCGAGGCTGAGCAGGCTTTGGCGCAGGCGCTTTGGAATCTGGAACAAACAGTCGTGCGCGCGCCGGAAGACGGCTTTGTCACCGCCGTTTCTCTGCGTCCCGGAAATCGTGTATCTATCGCACAGGGGGCGATCTCTTTTGTTGTCCCCGATGACCGCCATCTGATCGCAAGTTTGCCCCAATCAAGTCGCATGAACGTTTCCGTCGGCGACCAGATCCGCCTTGCGCTGCGAATCCAGCCGGGCGGCGAAATACCTGGGATCGTCATATCGTTGCCCGTAGGAACGGCAGAGGGCGTTGTTGACTCGCGCACGGGCCTTCCTTCACTGCGCGATCTGGCTGGCGTGTCCAGCTATCCGGTGCTGATCGAAGTTCCGGACCAGATCAATATCGAAGATTTTCCATTCGGGACTTCCGGCACGGCGCTGGTAATTACGGACAAGGCGGGCGCAATCAGTGTGTTGGCGGAAATCCTGTTCTGGATCACCAAAAAGCTGAATTACATCTGAAATATTGGAGGGACGAGATGAAAACAGAATTGGCAATAAGAGGCGCGGGTTTGGCCTTGGTTGCGGCGTTTGGCACAACCGCTTCCGCGCAGCAAAGCGATTGGTCCTATGAAGCGACGATTTACCTTTTCATGCCTGAAACGGAAACGTCTATCGAAACCCCGTCTGGGACATTGGACGGCACGTTGAGTTTCTCTGACGCTCTGAGCAACCTGGATTTCGCCTTTATGGGCGCGTTTGCGGCATCCAATGGGCGTTGGAGCCTGCTGGCTGACTACAATTATACAAATTTATCCTTCAGCAACAGTGGTGCCGATCCGTCTGGATCCACTCTCGATACATCATTCACCACCCAGTTCCTCAGTGGGTACGTGGCCTATCGGGTCTATGAAGATCCTTCCGTTCAACTGGACATTGCCGGTGGTTTCAGATGGTTCAGCACCGAAACCAATTTCACACTAACGTCCGGTTCGGCACCTGGGCGCACGACCGTTGTTGACGACGATTGGGTAGACCCGGTCATTGGCGCAAGAATACGTTACGTTTTTTCCGACAAATGGACGGGAACCGGGTTCATTGATTATGGTGGCTTCCGCAGTGACAGCGAAACGTGGCAGGTTCTGTTGACGGCAGATTATGCCATCAATGACAGATGGGTGATCCGTGGCGGATATCGCTATATCGCCTTCGACCATGAGATCAGCGGCAATGATTTCGAGTTCCATCAATCCGGGCCGGTGATCGGGGCGACCTACCGATTCTGATTGATTGTAAACGAATATTGTCTTCGGCTTCGACTTGGCACGAGAAGTCGGACGGGCAGATCGCGCATGTTTGGTCGGTGCAAACCTCCTTATTACAAGTTGTTTGCTGCGTTCCGCGAGCAGGAGTTCCAGCAACCATCCTGCTTTTCGGCGTGATGAAGGGCTGCAAATCTGGTGGCGCGGGTAAAAGCGGAGCGGGTCGCAACCGATCTGCTGCCGGATTGGCCGCCTGATCCGGTATCCAGGCGGCCCTGCCTGTCAGAACCAGCGACCAATTGCTGTGACGGATGGCGCCAAGGCTGCCGCATCCGAGATCGCCGAGAAGACAATGAATGTCGATTGGGACGACGAAGGTGTATCAAACCCGGTAAAACGGGTTGCAACGCCTCCGGTACCGTTCAGGTTCGGGGGCGTCGAAAAGTCAGCCGGAAAATCCCAGGTAATTGGGCCGCTTTTGAAAAGAGCACCCTCAGCAGTCGTGCAAGCCACGGGCGCAAGCATGGCCGTACAGATCTGAGTGCCGTCGGCAAACCGCACATAATCTCCGTTGGCGTTGCTGCCGCGCTCAATGACAGCGCCGGTCGGAACACCCGCGTTTTCCGTCACTGTTCCAAGAAGGTTTCCAGGGCCGTATCCATAGTCGGCGCGCATCAGTCGGCCCGAAGTCGTATCGCTGGCATCGGCCTGAACAGCTGCGCCCGACACGGTTCCGGCCACAGGATCAAAGGTCATCGCTTCAGTCCAGTTGCCGCCGTCAGGAGACACTTTGATGGAAAATCCGGTTGTGCCAGACAGTCCCATTTCCGCGTGACCCGTCCAGTTCGATTGGAACAACAGCGACGCGTTATCACCTGCGCTGGCTTTGTTGATCTTCAGCTGATGCCCGCCGCCTTCGTGGCTCAGCAAGGTCGCCGGGCTGCGAACGGACAAACGGTTTGTACTGTCTGAATTGGCCGCAACCCCGACTCCGTCCAGGTTCTGAGTACTGACAGGCAGGGGGGACCAGGCTGTTCCTGTCCAGTATTTCAGATCTCCGGCCGCTTCATCCCAGGCGCGCCAGCCAATGTCGGGGGTCACGAAATGCCAGGCGTTGTCCAGCCAGGCGGCAAGTTCACCGGCATGTCCTGTCCAGTCCCCGGTCGGGTTGGCTCCAAGGGCATGAACTTCGCCTTGCTCGGGGACAACAGGAGGTGTCCCGGAATCTGTTGACCGTACCGAGAGTTGCACGACCAGATCGAGCTGTCTCAGGGCTTCGTTGTGGGTAACGTGTTTTTGCGCTTGTGCCGGTTGCAGCAAAGGCAGGTTCAATCGGGGGGATGTTTGTGACACGGGGGGTCCTCCTGTGGCGTCGGTCCGAAGCTTCGGTTGCGCGCTACCCTGCCGCAAAGCGCGTCAATCCTGTCTGACCGGGCCGACCGCCCAGGGAAGATTTTGGTAAGATTCTGATGTCTGCGGGGAACCCGCCGATGGATGTTCCCGTGCAGAGCAGTGCCCGAAACTCAATCGCGGGCGTAGATGTCGTCGTATCGGATGATGTCGTCTTCACCCAGATAGGTGCCAGTCTGAACTTCGATCAAAACCATGGGAACTTTCCCGGGGTTTTCCATTCGGTGTGTCGCTCCCAGTGGGATATAGACGGATTGGTTTTCGGTTACCAAACGCTCCTGATCATCGATGGTGACCTTGGCCGTGCCTTCGACCACGATCCAATGCTCGGAACGATGATGGTGAGATTGCAGGCTGAGCGACGCGCCAGGATGCACATGGATGCGTTTGACCTGAAATCTGTCTCCGATCACAAGGCTTTCGAACCAGCCCCACGGACGATGATCCACCGGCAGGGATTCTGCCTGCTTCGCCCCCTTGGCCTTCAGTGCTGCAACGGCCTGTTTCACGTCCTGGGCCTTGTCCATGCTCGCGACCAGAACCGCATCGGGCATCGCAACGGCGATTACGTTTTCAAGACCCATTGCCACGACTTCCTGCGCCGGCGACTCGGACCGTATCAGTGCATTGCGGCAGTCGATTGCCGTTACTTCTCCGTTGGTCGCCACACCGTCTTCATCGGGGTTCGACAGCTCTTGAACCGCGGTCCAGCTTCCGACATCGGACCAGCCAGCGGAATAAGGCACCACGCTCAGGTTCAGGGCTTTTTCCATCACTGCGTAGTCTATTGAAATGTCTTCCACACCCGCCCATGCCGCCGGGTCCAGTCGAAGAAATCCCAAATCCGTTTTTGCCTCTGCAACGGCCTTTTGAACCGGCGGGATCAGTTCGCTCGCGTGCTGTTCAAAAGCTGCCAGGATATCGCGAACTGCAAACAGGAAGATCCCCGAGTTCCAAAGATAACTGCCATCTGACAACATCGCCTCGGCCGTTTTGCGGTCAGGTTTTTCCACAAAACGATCCAATGGGACAGCCTCATGGGTCGTATCCGGCGGATGGCGGAGTTTGAGATAGCCGTATCCGGTTTCCGGGTGCGTTGGAGTGATGCCGAAAGTTACCAGATCGCGCCGTTCACTTATTGCCCGTACGCCTTCGGCAACGGCTTGATGAAAGGCGTCCATGTCCGGAACCACGTGATCAGACGGCGCCACCAGCATGATGCCATCGGGATCTCGCGCCGCCAGATACAAGGCTGCGGCAAGAACAGCGGGGGCGGTGTTTCGACCTTCGGGCTCAATCAGAATTGGCCCGGGGTCAATTCCGACGGCCATCAATTGTTCCGGGACAATAAAGCGAAAAGCCTCGTTGGTCAGAACAAGTGGCTTTGCATAC
Organism: Ruegeria sp. AL12; assembly: GCF_056540885.1. Classification (NCBI taxonomy): domain Bacteria; kingdom Pseudomonadati; phylum Pseudomonadota; class Alphaproteobacteria; order Rhodobacterales; family Roseobacteraceae; genus Ruegeria; species Ruegeria sp. AL12. The sequence continues at coordinate 595,231 of NZ_JBQFXN010000002.1, forward strand.
GGGGCCTGCGAAGGGCCGAGCATCCGTTCCGCGCAATTCTGCAACAGGCTTGTTTCGCCGACCAGAGGAACGAATTGCTTGGGATAGCTTTTGCGTGACAGGGGCCACAAACGTGTTCCCGAACCTCCGCAAAGAATGACGGGGTAGACTGTATTGGTCATGCACGTGCCTTCGAATTGCGGGTGACTGACAGTATTGCCATGTTTTTAGTCAAGTAAAACAATCTGTGGTTACTGAGCAGCTTTCCCCGTGGCGACAATGTCATTCAGATATTGGCTCAGATCATCGCGCAGGTCTTCGCGGGCAAGAGCAAAAGCAACGGTGGCTTGCAGAAAGCCTGATTTTGAACCGCAATCAAAACGCTGACCGTCGAATTTATAGCCGTAAGCCGGCACTCCCGCGGCAATGTCCTGGGCGATGGCGTCGGTCAGCTGGATTTCGCCGCCGCTTCCGGTTTTTTTTGCGTTGAGGTTGTTCAAAACGGACGGCCGAAGCACATACCGGCCGATGACCGCCAGATTGGATGGTGCCTCTGATGGGTCAGGCTTTTCAACCATGCCTCTGGTGGGGACGACAGACCCGATATTGTCGCCAACATCGAGCACGCCGTAAGAGCTTGTCTTTTCCTTCGGAACTTCCATCGCTGCGACCATATTGCCACCGGTTTCTTCGTAGGCCTCGATCATCTGTTGCAGACAGGGTTTGTCGGCGGCGATGACATCGTCAGGCAGCATGACGGCAAATGGTTCGTCGCCGATCAGCCGCCGGGCGCACCAGACCGCGTGTCCCAGCCCCAGAGCTTTGTGCTGGCGGATATAAGCGATCGCGCCGCTTTCCATATTCGTTTTGTTCAGCACGTCCAGAAGCTTGTTTTTGCCTTTGGCTCTCAACTCCTGCTCCAGCACCAGGTTGTGATCGAAATAATCTTCCAGCGCGGATTTCCCGCGCGACGTTACAAAAATGAACTCCTTGATCCCGGCGGCGCGGGCTTCGTCAATTGCATATTGCACCAGCGGACGATCCACCAGCGTCATGATTTCTTTCGGAACGGATTTGGTTGCTGGCAAAAAACGCGTTCCCATGCCCGCTACTGGAAAAACCGCTTTGGTAACTTTGCGTGTCATGGTGCCTCTCAATTATCAAGTTTTGCCAGCAGTGCAGGAAATGTCCGGAATGTCCTCATAGGCTGCAATACCCTGTCAATCAATGATGCCTGATGGATCAGGCTGCTATCAGTCAAATCGTGCCACCTTGCCAAGGAGGAGTCAAAAGCCCGGTCTGATGCGGTATCAATATAATCTTTATGTACGACGCGCTTGGATCATTGGCTGACTGCACAGTGTAGAGCGGGACACATCACCACCGGTCCATCAAGAAAAAATTCGTAGGCTTGTTCTTCGCGACGTGTCTTGCAGATCATGGCGTTCCACGAACCGACCCGACCGGGTTGCCGCGCCGCGTATCATGTTATTTTTGCGTGGTTTTCCCATGCGGAAAACCGCAACCCGCCCAAAGTCGCCCACAACCCTCTTTTCGGAAGCAAACGGCTTGAAGGACAAGCCGCGTCAAAGGGTGCAGACGGACAGAGTATCTTCCTTGGCAAAAGGCCGGCTGACCGCCTTGTTCAACGCATCCGAGTTTTTGATTCGCCCTTTCAAATTCTGTTCTCGAATGGGCAACAATTGTCACGCGGTTCCATAGATAGGTTCTGGAAACGCCTGATTGTTGCACATTGGATCGATGAGCAGGCCGGGTGTCAGAGTCGGTTGAACATCTTGGTTTGTCTCACGGGGCCAGGCTTGTTTTCATCAGCGCATCCGGAAAGCAGGTCTGTTCGATGCCAAGGGTTTCTTGCCATCGACCTATCGAACGACGCGTTTTGAACCCCGGCAGCCCATCGACCCCTCCGACATCATGCCCTTTTTGTTCCAACGCCTGCTGCATCTTGGCAATATCGGATCTGTACAGCCCGCCGACCCTTGCCCAAGCGCCATTGAAATCGCCGATTCCGTATTGAATACGGTCGCCAACATGGCCGACAAACAAGGCATACAGGTCGCTTTTGTTGTATTCCTTTAGAACGTAGAAGTTTGGCGTAACCAGAAAAGCCGGACCATGTCGTCCTGCGGGCATCATCAAATACCCGTCACCACGCAGCTCATGGGCCGGAAAGGGGTTGCCCGAGACGCGACGTACCCCCATCTCAACCCAGTCCTGAATAGGTCGCCCCTGATCAGGGCCTTCCAAAGCGCAAGAGACATTTTGGGGTACGAAAACTTCGAATCCCCAGTCCCGTGCAGGAACCCAGCCGTGCTTCATGAGGTAGTTTCCGATTGAAGCAATCGTATCTTCGGGTGACCCCCAAATATCAGCCGCCCCGTCGCCGTTGCCGTCGACAGCATAAGACAAGTAGTTGGACGGCATGAATTGAGGCTGACCCAAAGCGCCAGCCCAACTGCTTTTCATTTGCCGGGCGGGCTGGTGCCCTGCCTCTGCGATTTGCAGGGCGGCAACAAGTTCGGTTGAGAAATAGTCTGCACGGGTGCTCATGAAGGCCTTGGTCGACAGTACCCTGAAAGCATCATGCCGGATCGGAACCTGTCCGTATCCGCTCTCTCTTCCCCAGATCGCCAGAATTATGCGGGCAGGAACGCCGGTTTCGGCTTCGACCGCCGCCAGAGTTGCGGCATGGCGCCGTGCCATTTTACGTCCTGCTGATGTTGCGCCTTGCACCGACCCCGGATTGAAATAGCGACCGGGTGAGCCAAACTCGGCCTGTTTCTGGACCTTGGGAGTTATGCGCGTGCTTCCCGGTGGCACCAGATCCGGCAATTTCCAGTCAAGGGTCACGTCAGAGAGGGCTTGTTGCATCGTCTCTCGTGTCACACCTTTGGCCTTTGCCCGGGGCCAAACGGTTTCCTGCAACCACGACTGAAACTGGCGTTCGATCGCCGCACGATCCTGCGCCAACGAGGGCTGAAAGAGCAGGATCAACCCGAAGGAGAATACCAGAATACGCATCTTCATTTTGTCTGTCCCGGTTGGGATTGCAAGTCAATGGGAAGATACCGCGCATCCTTGGTTCTATATACCCGAAGTTGAATCGGGTTAGACTTGGGCAATTTGTGGTTTGAAAAACTCTTGAGAAAATTCACGCACTTGTCGATAGTCGAATAAAATTTGTTTGAGGAAAGGGCAGTCAGTTGTGGCACAAGTAAAAATGCCCAATCAAGTTCCTCGGCTCGCGATGGCGTTGATCCTGTTTGTGTCGATGCCGCAAATGGTTGCCGCCAGCGACAGTTTTATGGAACCGCAAGGACCTATTGCCGCCATCCAGAAAACGCATCTGCTGCGAGCGACCGCTTTGATCATGGTGGCTGTTATCCCTGTCCTGATACTGGTGCCGTTGATCGCGTTTCGATATCGCCGCCGAAGGAACAGTCACGCAGCTTACCGACCGGATTGGGATTTTTCAGCGAAACTGGAATTCCTCATGTGGGGTGTGCCTGTTGTGATTGTGGCGCTCCTGTCGTTCTACCTATGGAAGGCCACCCATCGGCTTGATCCGTACGCGTCGACGTTTGGCGAAGACCCGGCCTTGCGCGTGCAGGTTGTCGGGCTGGATTGGAAGTGGCTGTTCATCTATCCCGATCTTGGTATCGCCAGTGTGGGCGAGTTCGGCATTCCCACCAAAAGGCAAGTGGCCATGACGCTGACCACCGATACAGTCATGCAATCCTTCATGATCCCTGCGCTGGCGGGCCAGATTTACGCGATGCCGGGAATGACCACGCAACTGCATCTGGTCGCGGACGTCCCCGAGGTCATGCAAGGCGAGAACACGCAGTACAACGGGCGGGGTTTTACCAAACAGAAATTTCGAACCGTTGCCATGCACAGTGATGAATTTGAAAGCTGGGCCCGGAAAGTCCGCGAAAATGGTATCCGACTGGACCCGGAAACGTATCAGATGCTCGCGATGCGGACAGACAGGGATGAGGTGCAGGCGGCGCTGGGCACCGACAAGATGCCAAAGGACGCGCTGTACTTCACGATGGAACAAGATTTGTTTCAAACAATCCTGCACCGCTATCACAGCGGCAAAGCACTGCCGGTGGATCAACAGCCAGGAACGGCATCCTTCGGGCAGGAGGTGCAGCAATGACGCCGTCCTATTCAGGATTCCTCGGCCGCCTCGACTGGGATGCGCTTCCGATCACAGGGTTGATCCAGAACCCGAACGCGAATGAGATCGTAGCCAACGCTGCGGCCGCGATCGTCTTGGTTGGCGTTGTCGTCGTGGTCGGCCTGCTCAGCTGGTTTCGGTTGTGGACGCCCCTTTGGCGCGATTGGCTGACCAGTGTTGATCACAAGAAGATTGGGATCATGTATGTCGTCTTTGCCATCGTGATGCTGGCGCGCGGCGTGTTGGAAGGCGTTGTCATGCGCGCGCAGCAGGCCGCCGGCCCGGGCGACGGGTTCCTGGAAGCCGAACATTTCGCCGAGCTGTTCAGCACCCATGGCACGATCATGATTTTCTTTGTCGCGGTGCCCTTTGTCTTTGGCATCGCGAACTACGTCGTCCCGTTGATGATCGGGGCGCGGGATGTGGCGTTCCCGCGCTTGAACCAGATCAGTCTGGGCCTGACGGTGTCCTCGGGCATGATGCTTATGGTTTCGCTGGTCGTGGGGCGGTTTTCGACCGGTGGCTGGACGGCCTACCCGCCGTATACCGGCGCCGCCTTCAATCCGGGCGTTGGGCCGGACTACTGGATCTGGGCGATCGTTGTTTCGGGTGTCGGCACGACGCTTACCGGTATCAATTTTGCCGTTACGATCTACAAGATGCGCGCGCCGGGCATGACCTTCATGCGGCTGCCGATGTATTGCTGGACCATCATATGCAGTTCGATCCTGATCGTCTTTGCCATGCCGCCGTTGGGCGTCGCGGCGCTTTTGCTGGCCGCGGACCGCTATTTGGACTTCCACTTTTTCACCAATGACCTCGGCGGCAACATGATGAACTATGCCAATCTGTTCTGGCTGTTCGGCCACCCCGAGGTTTACCTGCTGGTTCTGCCCGCTTACGGCATCTACTCCGAGGTTTTTGCGACTTTTTCGGCCAAGAGGCTCTACGGCTACAACTCGCTGGTCATCGCCACGATGTCGATCGCGGTTCTGTCGTTTACCGTCTGGCTGCACCACTTCTTCACCATGGGGCAGAGCGCCCTGATCAACGCCGTTTTTGGCATCGCAACCATGCTGATCGCCATTCCCACCGGTGTAAAAGTCTATGACTGGATGGCGACTTTGTGGCGGGGGCGCATCCGGTTCTCGGTGCCGATGCTGTATGGATTGGCCTTTTTGATGTTGTTCGTGATTGGTGGCCTGAGCGGGGTCATCCTGGCCAATCCGACCGTGGATTATCAGGTGCACAATACGCTGTTCCTGGTGGCCCACTTCCACAACGTACTGTTGCCGGGCGTGCTGTTTGGACTGTTGGCCGCCTATAACTACTGGTTCCCCAAGGCATTCGGATTTCGCCTGAACGAATTCTGGGGCCACGTGACTGTCGCCCTCTGGACCTTAGGGTTTTTGCTGACCTTCATGCCGCTTTATTTCGTCGGGCTGATGGGGATGCCGCGTCGTTCTTTCAGCTATGATGACCCATCTTTCCATCCCTTCATGATGGTGGCGATCGTCGGGGCGCTGATAATTACCTGCGCGTTGCTCTCGGTTCTGATCCAACTTTGGGTCAGCATCCGCGACCGCGAAAAGACCCGCGTTCCCGTTGGAGATCCATGGGATGGGCGGACGTTGGAGTGGTCAATCCCGTCGCCGCCGCCGCCGTACAACTTTGCGATCATCCCAACCGTTACGGACCGGGATGATTTTGCGGCGGCAAAGGAAAAGGGGGCGGCCTATCCAACGCCCGACGCCTATGAGGATATCGATTTGCCGCGCAATACAGGCATTGGCTTCGTTCTGTGTGTCATGAGTGGTATCTGGATGTTCGCGCTGGTCTGGTGGATCTGGTGGTTGGCTGCATTGATGACGGTTCTGATGATCCTGGCGGTGATCGTCTGGACGTTCGACGACAGTACCGAGCTGACCATACCTGCGGAGGAAGTGCGCAAGGATCACGAAGCCTGGCTCGCACTGGTTCACGGTGAAAAGGCGGTGGATCGCGATTTCGAGACGTCTTCGGAAAATCGCGGCCTCGCCCGCCCCGATCTGGAGGCGATGACATGAAGCGCGCGCCCACCCACAGCTATCCGGGTATCAATCTGGGGGAACGTCACGCGAGCGCTGACAAGGCGACCGAGGTCGTCACCTTCGGGTTCTGGGTCTTCTTGATGAGCGACCTGGTCTATTTCGGCCTGATGTTTGCGATATACATCACGATGATCGATGCACAGGCCGGTGGTCCAGGCCCGCACGAGCTGTTTGATCTCAAAAGCGTCTTTGCGCAGACGCTCATCCTGTTGACAAGCAGCCTGACGGTTGGCCTTGCCATGCTGGCGCTGAAATACAATCTGCCGCGCGCTCGCATTGTCTTGTGGTTTGGCGTCACGCTTTTTCTGGGCATCAGTTTCCTGGTGCTGGAGGTGCGTGATTTCATGGCCATGGCGGAACAAGGTGGCATTCCGCAGCGCAGCGGTTTCTTGTCGGCCTTCTTCGGACTTGTTCCGCTGCATGGTCTGCATGTCGCCGCGGGGTGCCTGTGGCTGATCGTTCTGGGTATTCAGCTGCGCGTGAAAGGGATGACGGACGTCATTATCTCGCGTGTGGTGCGGTTGGCGCTGTTCTGGCATTTTCTGGACCTGATCTGGATCGGGATCATCACCATCGTTTATTTCGGAGGTCTGACCTATGGATAAACGCTCTGAAATGCACCGTCGCGAGCGTCGGCGCTATGTGATCGGATACGGTGGTTCGCTGCTGTTGACTTTTGCGACCTTCGGCGTGGCCCATCTGTTTGGGATCGAAACCCCCGGTGTTTACCTGACAATTGGATTGTTGGGTCTGGCCCAACTTGTTCTGCAACTTGTTTATTTCCTGCACATCGATCGCCGGCGCAGCAGCCGCGAAGACCTGCATCTGGTTCTGTTTTCCACGATGGTTCTGTTGATCATGATTTTTGGAACGGTCTGGGTGCTGGGCAATCTGGCAATTCGAATGCACATGCATGTGATGTGATGCGCATGGGTCGTGCGCAGAAAGGGATACGAAAATGAAGCCACTCAAAATCGCAGCCGTGGCTTTGATACTTGCAGCAATTGCAGTCGGTCTTGTTCTGTTCTGGAGGCACGAAGAGCGCTACCCGTCCACTCAGGATGCATATCTGGGCGCGAACATCATCTATGTCGCTGCGCAGGTGACAGGGCAGGTGGACGATGTACATGTGATCGAAAACCAGCCCGTGAAAAACGGCGATCTGCTTTTCACGATCGACGACACTCAATTCAAGGCTTCGGTGGATGCAGCCAAAGCCAATCTGGACAGTGCGATACAACAGGCCAAATCCTATTCCACACAGATTGCCGCGGCTGAGGCTTCGGTGGACAGCGCCCAATCGGCCTACGATACTGCATTGAAGAGTTTTGAACGTGCGAAAGCCCTGTTTGCATCAGGCGATGTCGCACAGGCATCGCTGGATCAGACGGCCTCGGATTTCGCCCAAGCCTCTGCAAGGTTGACGACCAGCCAGTCCAGCCTTTTGGCACTGAAAAGTGGGTTGCAGGCGAAACAGGATGATATCCTGTCTGCGCGGGCACAGCTTGAAATAGCAGAAACCAACCTTGCCTGGACCAAGATCCATGCCGCAGCCGACGGATGGATCGCCAATCTGACCCTTCGCCCCGGATCCTCGGTGTCCGCCAATGCCCCACAATTTTCGATTGTCGAATCGTCCGATTGGTGGGTGGACGCGAACTTCAAAGAGACCGCATTGGCGCGCATTCGTCCGGGTCAGCCGGTCACGATACGTGTCGATATGCTCCCTGGGACGACGCTCACAGGTAAGGTGGCGTCGATCGGGCGAGGGTCCGGGGACACGTTTTCCTTGTTGCCCTCGGAAAACGCGAGCGGGAATTGGGTCAAGGTCACCCGGCGATTTCCAGTTCGGATCGAGCTTGACCCGACCGATGCGCCCTTGCGTGTCGGAGGCAGCAGCAAAGTTGTCGTAGATACAACAGGCCCGGTGGACGGCAAATGACCCCTGCGGCGTCCGGCCATGTGAACATGGTGATCGTGATCGCCGTTGTTCTCAGCGCCATTCTGGAAGTCTTGGACAGTACGATTGTCAATGTGGCGTTGCCGCATATCCAGGCCGCATTCGGGGCGACGACCGATCAGGCGACATGGATTCTGACCAGCTATATCGTTTCCGCGGTGGTCATCATGCCGTTGACAGGGTTCGTCGCCCGACGCGTGGGCCGACGACGGTTGATTCTGACGGCGGTGACTGGTTTTGCCGTCATGTCGATGATGTGCGGCATGTCCTGGAGCCTTGAGGTCATCGTTGCCTTTCGGCTGGCTCAGGGCATGTTCGGCGCTTTCCTGATCCCTTTGTCCCAGTCCATTCTGTTCGATGCCTTCCCGCGGGAAAAGCGCGGACAGGCAATGGCCATTTTCGGTCTGGGCGTCGTGGTAGCGCCGGTACTGGGGCCAACGGTCGGTGCAATCCTGACCGAATATTTTTCCTGGCGGATGGTCTTCTTTGTCAATGTTCCCGTGGCGGCCCTTGCGCTGCTTCTGCTGGCCGGAGAATTGCCGGAGGACAAAACCGAGGAGGTTCAGATCGATTGGAAAGGCCTTGCTCTGCTGGCTCTTGGAATCGGGTGCCTTCAATTCGTTCTGGATCAAGGCGAGACACTGGACTGGATGTCGTCCCGCGTCATCCAGGTGGCCGTGATCGCTGCAATTCTCGGGGCGTTTGGTTTCATTTTTCACGCGTTGACCTCTCGCAATTCGGTTGTGGACCTGCGTCTGTTCGCAGATCGAAACTTTGCCCTGTGCAATCTGATCATCGCGGGTTTTGCCGTGTCTCTGTTCGGGGGCATCGCGATTTTGCCGACGCTTGTTCAAAGCCTGCTGGATTTCCCTGTCATCGCGTCGGGCCATCTGTTCATTCCGCGTGGCCTGACCGCAGGGCTGTCCATGGTTCTGACCGGCGCAGTTCTGGTAAACCGCTTTGATCCGCGCCTGCTGGCGGGCATCGGTCTGTTGCTGACGGCGATCGGGAATTTCATGATGGGTGCCATCAACCTCAATGCCGGTTTTTGGGAGCTCGCATGGCCGGGGGCCATCAGCGGCCTCGGGATGGGTCTTGTGTTCGTGCCCATGTCGATACTGGCTTTCGAGAGCATCAGTAAAGGCCGGCAGGACGAAGCCTCCGGTCTGTTCAACGTGACAAGGCAATTGGGATCGTCGGTTGGCATCTCGCTGGTCGGCACCTGGGTTGTACGCGGGTTGCAGACCAATACGGCAGTGCTCAGCCAGAATGTGACGCCGTACAACCCCGCAGCCCAGGCGTATCTGAGCCCGCTTGGCCTTGCACCGGACAGCGCTGAAGGTGCTGTCATTCTGGGCCAAGAAATCATGAAGCAGGCCGAGATGATTTCCTATTTGACCGTGTTCAACAATCTGGGTCTGCTTGCCTTGGCCACTATTCCATTGCTTTTCTTTTGTCGCGCTCCGAAGCCCGGGTCACATGTTGCCGCTCATGTGCATTAGCGCGTCAAGGTCAGCCCAAGCCACAGGGCAAACCAGCACAGCGCCAGGCTGATCAGGATATTGCCAGCTGCCAGAACCAGAGTCCGCTCGCGCCGAAGCTCAAGAGACTGATAGGCAAAGCTGGAAAACGTGGTGAACCCGCCGCAGAATCCAAAGACCAGCCGTCTTTGATCCTCGGGGATGTCGACAGGGCCGCCCAGATAGCCGATCCAGATCCCCAGCAGCAGGCTGCCCAATACATTGACGATCAACGTCGAAAAGGGCAAATCGTGCCGCACTTTCAAAGCCAGCCAATGACGTAGGACCGCCCCCAGGCCTCCGCCCAGTCCGAACATCGCATGAAGATAGAGGTCATTCATGACGGTGGCCTCTCGGAATGAAAATGGTTGCCCAGTTTCTCTCCGACCAGCGCAGCGCCAATGCCGAAAGCGATTTCCAACCCGACGGCAAGCGGCACGGCCCAAAGATCACTTTCGGCAATACGTTCCAGATCAGCTACGAAAGACGAAAAGGTGGACAACCCACCACAAAACCCGACCGCGCCCAGATGCAGCACATGCGCGTGCAACTTGTGACGTATTGAATACAGCCACCCCAAGACGAAACAGGCCGCCACGTTGATGCCCAAGGTCGACGTGAGGAAACTGAGGCCGGGGATTTCCAGCGCGAAAACTTCGCGCAACAACGATCCCAGCGCCCCTCCGGCAAAGACGGCGAGAAACATAAGGCTCTTTCGGTCGCGCCGGTGTTGGGAATGCGTCTTTGTCAAGTGAATGCCTGTCGCCTTCTGGTATACGTGGCATATCCACTGGCGACACCCTGTTCAACTGTTGAGCCACCGTAACGCGTTTTCACGTTTTCGTCTTCGGGCGGATAAATTCCCGCGAAAGCTTGCAATTAAAAATCAATCTGTTTCACGTTGAGTGCTGTTGGAACCCGCAACCGCCGGTCGGAACCACGAGGAGACAGGAACATGATTGTACGCAGGATCTACTATTTTCTGAGCTATGTCTGCCTGCCGCTCGTGTTGCTGTTGGGGTTCTTCTGGCCGCCCGTACATTGGCTTTTGGTCATCTTGGTGCCCTACGCGGTCATCGGCCTTTATGATGTTTTGACTACCAAGCACAATGTTCTGAACAACTATCCGGTTCTGGGGCATTTCCGGTACATGCTTGAATTCGTCAGCCCGGAAATTCGACAGTATTTCGTTGAAACCAACGAAAGCGGCCGACCTTACAACCGGATCGTACGCGGGCTGGTCTATTCCCGCGCCAAGGGCCAGATGGATACGCAGGCCTTCGGAACGCAATACGACATAAACGAGGTTGGATATCACCGCGCAAATCATTCGCTTGCGCCCAAACATGTGGACAAAAGCGAAGATCGCATCATGTTGGGCGGGCCACAATGCACGAAGCCGTACAGTGCCTCGCGTCTCAATGTTTCGGCCATGAGCTTCGGCGCGCTGAGTGCCAACGCCATCCGCGCGCTGAACGGCGGGGCAAAAGACGGAGGCTTTGCCCACAATACCGGTGAAGGCGGGTTGTCTCCTCACCATCTGGCCGAAGGCGGCGACATCATCTGGCAGATTGGGACGGGCTATTTTGGATGTCGAACGCCGGAAGGCGGGTTTGACAAGGACAAGTTTGCCGAAAGGGCCACAAAGGATGTGGTCAAGGCAATCGAAATCAAATTGTCCCAAGGTGCCAAACCTGCGCATGGGGGCGTTCTTCCCGCTGCCAAGGTCGATGCCGAAATTGCCGAAATCCGCGGGGTGCCCGAGCATCAGGATGTGATTTCCCCCCCAACTCACAGTGCCTTTGACGGGCCCTCGGGGTTGATGCACTTCGTTCAACATCTGCGCGAAATGTCCGGCGGCAAACCTGTCGGCTTCAAATTGTGTATTGGCAACCCGTCCGAGTTCATGTCGATCTGCAAGGCCATGCTCGAGACAGGAATTTTGCCGGACTTCATCACCATTGACGGATCAGAAGGGGGTACGGGCGCGGCCCCGGTCGAATTCACCAACCGCCTGGGCATGCCCCTGAACGAGGCGCTGATTTTCGTAAACAATTGCCTGCGTGGCGTTGGGCTGCGCGACAAGATCCGTATCATTTGTGCGGGCAAAGTGGCGACCGGATACGACATGGTCGAGAAATTCGCGCTTGGTGCGGATATGTGCAATGCGGCACGGGCGATGATGTTTGCGGTGGGCTGCATTCAGGCCTTGCATTGCAACACCAACCGTTGTCCGTCCGGGGTCGCCACCCAGGATCCGGTTCGTGGGCGCGCGGTGAACATCCCGCAAAAGCGGCGGCGTGTTCACCGGTATCACGACGCAACACTGGAAAGTTTCCGCGAACTCTTGGGTGCGATGGGAAAGGAAAAAGTGTCCGAGCTGCATCCGCGCGACATTTTGCGGCGCACGGCGGACGAGCATGAGCGCACCTATGGCGAGCTTTACACCTATCTGGAGGATGGTGCGTTGCTGGCAGATGTGGTTCCCGAGGAATTCGCGGCGGATTGGGAACGCGCTTCGGCATCTCGTTTCTGAGACCCGATCCGTCACAAACAACCGTTTACCCAGAACAGGCGTGAGCGAACTGCGCCCGCGCTCACCGTTTTGTCATGTGGATCAACTCAACTGGGGTTCGATCTGGGATTGTTGGCCACATGCGTGTTGATCCTGCGAATGCTCCATTCAACGGAATCCCGCATCGCGCGTCCCAAGGCCAAATCAAACGCTTTGATCAGATCTGATGTCTGGTCGCTTGCGGCAACGACATTTTCCTGAAACGAATTCGAAGCGATGATCTTGTCGTCGTATTCATCGATGACCTTGATGTTCATGCGCACTTCGATACGGATTTTGTCTCCGTTCTCGGGATCCGCGACAACGATGCCCTGAAACTCGCGCAGGTCCGGTGCGATCACGTAATCAGCGCGCAGACCAACCGTTGACCGTCCGACGGCAGCGACTTTGCCAGAGTTCTCAAAGCTTTCGATCAACAGCGTCTGAACGATCAGGGGTGCGCGATCCACCCATCGCGCCCGTGGCAAATACTGAACCTGAAACGGGGTGGGCTGAATGGCGATCTGATCCGTGTTCACTGCGGCGGTTGCCGTTGGTTCTTCAACAACGATCTGTTTCTGTATTCGCGGCAGCGCCGACGAAAACGTGCTTTTGGGTGTCAACAGATATAAATCGTTGGGTTTCGCGGCTTGTTTCAAAGTGCCCAACCCGGCACATCCACCGACCAATGCAAACGTCAGAATTGCAATTGCAGGCTTGATCATTGACGGAACTCCGATGCTTGGGTGCCCAGCAGAAACCGCGCAGGATCACGTTCGACCTTGTCCACCAGACGGTCGAGGCTGATTACCAGGCGTTGGGATTCTTCGACGAAGCGGATAAATTGCGGCAGACCCACGCGCAGGAAGTCTGACACCTGCCGGCGGTTGGTCTGCACGATGCCGTCAATTGTCCCCAACAGCTCTGAGGCAGAGTTCGACGCGCTCAGGACATCGTCTGAAATCTGATCGATCTTACCGGTGATGTTCGAGACTGTTTCGGTGACCTGGTTGGCCGCCTTCCGGATATCTTCCGCAACGGGCGCCACGTCTTCTTTCATGACGCGGTTGGCTGATTCAAAGGCCGTTTCCGCCGAAGACAGCGCACCTTTGGCCGTGTCCATTGCAGATGTGATCGAACCAAGTGTCGTGTTGGCGTTCAACACGGTCTCGTTCACGATCCCCAAAGTGACGCTGCCTTCATCCGACAAGAGGGTCAACCGTTCGGCCAGTTGCGACCCGCGTTCGATGAAAGGTCGAACGTCTTGCTGCAAAATGCGGTCTGCCGTTTCGATCGTCGTTTTCACTTCGTCCAGCGCAGCCCTGGCTGACTCGGACGCGGACTTGACCGAATTGAGCGTGTCCGTGCCGGTCTTGAGGGTCGTATCCGCCGTTTCGATCAAAGGGTCCAGACGTTTTGAAAATTCACCAATATCCTTGGCTGCACTGCCAATGTCGCTGGCCACGGATTCAAAGCTTGTCAATGTTTTGTCCAGCCGGCCGGTTGCCGAGGCAAGGTTGTCCAGAATGCTGCTCACGGCTTGCCGGTTCTTGTCGTCGACGACCTTGTTCAGGCTTTCCAGAAGTGTAACGGCCTCGTCCAGCACTTTTGGTGCGCCTTCAAACAATGACTGGATGGTGCTGCGCTTGCTTTTGATCACGCTGTCTTGCGGCAGCCTTTTGGCAGTCGGTGACCCGCCGGTAAGTTCAACGTAACCGACGCCGGTGACACCCAGCGATTGAAGCTGGGCGATCGTTTCTTCGGTGATCGGAATATCTGCATCCACTTCTATTCGCACGCGAACCTTGGAGGGATCGTCCTCGTCCAGGTTCAGAGAGATCACCTGCCCAACAGGAAGGCCGTTGAAATTCACCCCGCCCGCCGCCGAAAGCCCCGAGACGTTATCGAACAATACATCGAAATAAGCGTATTGGCGGGTCACTTCGAATTTCGCCAACCACAGGAAAAAGCCGAAAACGCCCAACAGCCCCGCAAGGGTGAACGCGCCGATCAGGATGTAATTTGCTCTGGTTTCCATCGCCTTTACCTGTCCTGACCCTTCTGTTGCGCCGCGCGGGCGCGGGGGCCTGTGAAATATTCCTGCACCCAAGGATGATCCACTTTGGTCATATCCTCAATCGGACCTTCAACCAGCACGCGTTTTTCTGCAAGCACTGCAATTCGGTCACAGATGGCGTAAAGGCTGTCCAGATCATGGGTGACCATGAAAACAGTCAACCCAAGTGCCTGCTGCAATTCGCCGATCAGTTCATCATATGCAGCCGCGCCAATCGGGTCCAATCCGGCGGTCGGCTCATCCAGAAAAACGATTTCGGGATCAAGCGCCAGCGCCCGTGCCAGGGCGGCGCGCTTTCGCATGCCGCCCGACAGTTCCGATGGAAACTTGCCGCAACTCAGCTGGGGCAGACCCACAAGGCTGATCTTCAACGCCCCCAGCGATTCCATCAGTTTTTCACTGATGCCCGTATGTTCTCGAAGTGGGGCCATCACGTTTTGCAATACGGTCAGCGATGAAAACAGCGCGCCGTCCTGAAAGGCCACGCCCCAGTGGCGTTCGATCCTGCGGCGATCTTCTTCAGGGCCGTTTAAGACATCCACGCCCAGCACTTCGATACTGCCGGCGGCTGGTTTGTTCAGACCCACAATCGTACGAAGCAAAACGGATTTTCCGGTTCCGGACCCGCCAACGATGCCCAGAACCTCGCCGCGCCAGACATCAAGGTTCAGATCGTCATGAACCACTTGGGTTCCGAATTGGTTCCTGAGACCGCGAACGCGGATCACGGCGTCACGCTGCGCTGCGGTCTGTTCCGTTTCGTGTTGCGTGCCATCATTCATGTCAGATTCCGATTTCGGAAAAGAAAATCGAAAACAATGCGTCGATTGCAATCACCATGAAAATGGATTGCACAACCGATGCGGTTGTACGCTGCCCCACGCTCTGGGCCGACCCTTTGACCTGCAAGGCCTGCCAGCATGCGATGACCCCGATGACCAGCGCAAAGAACGGTGCCTTGATCAGCCCAACCGCAAGTTGCCAGACATCGGTGTTTTCCTTCAAACGGGTGACAAACATGCCAGGGCTTACGCCCAGATCAATCCAGCTCATCAGGGCGCCGCCGAACAGGCCGGCCATATCTGCGACAAAGCCAAGAATGGGCAGCATGATCAGCAACGCCAAAACACGTGGAATGACAAGAACCTCGATCGGGTCAAGGCCCAGCGTCCGCATGGCGTCGATCTCTTCCTGTACTTTCATCGAACCGATCGAGGCCGTGAATGCCGAACCCGAGCGGCCGGCAACAATAATCGCGGTCAGCAAAATTCCCAGTTCTCGCAGAACCGAGATCGAAATCAGTTCGACCACAAAGATCTCGGCCCCGAACTGTTTCAATTGTGTCGCACCCTGAAAGGCCAGCACGACACCGATCAGAAAACCCATCAGGGCCACGATGGGAAGGGCTTTGACCCCGGTTTCCTCCATATGAGTGACAAGGGCCGCTTTGCGCAGACGCCACGGCATGACCAGGGTCCGAAACAAGCGGTGCAGGGTAAGGCCCAGAAATTCGAGGATCGACAGGGTATCCTTCCAGGCACCGAATGTGCCCTGACCCACATGAGCGACCCAATCCAGAAAACCGCGAGGGTCCTCAAGCTTGCCGGGTTTGTCCGGGATGCTGCGTGTCACCGTGTCTATCAGTGTCGCATGTGCGGGTTTCACGCCTTGAAACTCCAGCGTGGCACCGTTTGACGTGAACCTCCGGCCTAGGTCCGCAACCAGCCAGGCTCCGCCCGTATCCAGTGCTTCGATACCGGACAGGTCAAAAACGACCTTGCCCCCGCAAGGTTGGACCGCAGCAAAATCACGCTCCACGGTTTGCAGGGATTGTGTGAGCAACTCACCAGAAATGCGCACTTGATTGCCGCTGGCGTCGCGCTCTGATGTGATCGTTGGCTGCGTCATGGTGCCATGTGAAGTAAAACATTCAATGCCTGCAATGACTTTGTGCCCTTTGACCCGGTTTTTGCCGCAAAGGATGGCCTTGGCGTCACGCCGTACCATGAGCAGTAGCAAGCATAACTGGAGACTTGGGCGTTACTTTTCGCGGCTCAAGTCAGGCAGGAAAAGAAAACGCAGGGCTGTTCGACTAATCGGTTGCGCGAAAAACGGAAGCGGGACACATTCCGCTGCGGAACCCTGGGTGCGGAATTCGGAGAAGTCGGTATGCATCACGCCAAGAACGTTCTGTTCATCATCATCGATCAATTGAGAGCAGATTGCCTCAACGGCGCTCTGGCCGAGCACGTGCAGCTACCGAACCTGCGGGCTTTCATGGACGAGGCGGTAAGTTTTACGCGCCACTTCTCTGTCACCAATCCCTGTGGGCCATCCCGCGCATCGATTTTGACCGGCCAATACGCGATGAACCACCGTTCCGTGCGAAATGGTACCCCACTGCGTCATGATACGCCGAACATCGCCACGGAAATGCGAAAGGCGGGTTATATGCCGATGCTGTTCGGGTACACCGATACGTCTGCCGATCCCCGGGTCCATGATCCCAACGACCCCGTGCTCAAATCTTACGAACAATCGATGAACGGGTTCCTTGAAGTTGTCGAAATGCGCCTGGAAGAGTCATACCCTTGGCGATCATATTTGATGAAAAATGGTTATACGTTCGATACATATTGGGATGTCTACAAACCTGTCTCACCGGATGGTCAAACGCCCAAGCTGAACGACCCGGCCATGTATCGGGCAGAACACAGCGACACAGCCTTCCTGACCGATGCGTTTCTGGACGGGATTGCACCTCATCAAGGCAAGGGATGGTTTGCTCATCTGACTTACATCCGTCCACATCCTCCTTTGGTTGCGCCTGCCCCGTATAACGACATGTACGATCCGGCGGAAATCCCTCTGCCGAAACGCCTGCCGAGCGAAGCCGCTGAAAAGGCGCTGCATCCGTTTTTCGGGCCAAAGCTGGACGCCTATACGGCAGAAAAGTTCGTTCATGGCTTTGCTGACGTTGAGCCAACGGATGAAAATATCCGCACTTTGCGTGCCGTTTATCTGGGATTGGCGACCGAGGTCGATCACCATATCGGGCGCGTTGTTCAGTATCTCAAGGACAGCGGGCAATACGACGATACCATGTTGGTCATTACGGCTGATCATGGCGAAATGCTGGGCGACAGGCACAGCTGGGGCAAAATGACTGTGTACGACGCTGCCTATCACACACCGTTGATGATACGCCTTCCGGGGAACGAGGCCATGGCCGGCGCGAAAGTGACCGTTCCTACCGAGTCGATTGATGTTACGCCGACTATCCTTGATTGGATTGGGCAGACTGTTCCAAACGCCATGGATGGCAGGTCTTTGCTGCCCTTGTTGCACGGCGACGTTCCCGATGACTGGCGCAGCTATTCCTTCAGCGAGCTGGATTTCTCGGAACCCGAAGAACCGACCCTCTGGCAACGGCGGTTAGGAACGGGCAACAGTGATTCCTGTCTGGCAATATTGCGGGACGAACGATTCACGTTGATCGAATTTGCAGCTGACCTGCCGCCGATCCTGTTTGATCATCAGGGACAGGGAGAATTCGAAAACCTTGCGGAAAACCCCGCGTTCGCGGCTGATCTTGCCCGGTTGGGCAGACAGATGCTGCGCCATCGGATGCGAAACATGGATCATACCTTGTCGTTGCACTCCATCACGTCCGAAGGCGCGAAGTCCCGTTCCAGATATTAGGATAACTGAACGTTTTCGCGCTCTTTTCAGTCGGATCAGGGAAGATGCATGAGACGTTTTGTCGTTCATCAATTCCACTACCGGCGCATCAATTCTGATGGTACCCATGGGGCGTGGAGAAGACGAACCTGGACATCACCGAACAGCGCATAAAGGCGATGACGACTGCCGGACTGAATCTCATCGGTCAGGCGCTTTCGATCTATGACAGCAACCTGAAACTGGTGCTGAGCAATCGTCGGTTCAAGGAAATGTTCGACCTGCCGGACGAGCTGGTCGAACGCGGAGCTTTGTTTCGGGATACCATCCATTTTCTCGCCAGCCGTGGCGAATACGGTGACGAAGAAAGTGTGGAAGAAATGGTGAACCTGCGCGTCGAGCAGGCTTTGGCTTTCGAGCCTCATTACATGGAGCGCGTAAGGCCCAACGGGCAGGTTATCTCGATAGAAGGCGCGCCGTTGCCACAGGGCGGATGGGTTGCGGTCTACACTGACATTACCGGCACCCGGCGTGCAGAAAACCTGCTGCGGGCGCGATCAGAAGAATTGTCGGAACAATTGCTCGGCCACGCCGAAGAACTGTCTGCAACCAACCGAAAGCTTGCGGCCACGATCAAGGCATTGGAAGAGGCCAAACGCGAGCTGACCGAAATCGAAGCCCGCACACGCATGATGACCGAAATGATGCCGGCTCATATCGCGCATTTGGATAGCACTGGTCGATATGACTACTCCAACCGCCGTTTGAGCGCGGTCCTGCCCGGACGTCCGTCGGAGATTCTTGGGCTTCACATATCTGAAGCGCTTGGTGCCTCCGCCTATCGGCGGGTCAAAGCGCATCTGGCGAAAGCCTATGACGGAGAAACCTCCGTATTCGAGTTCAACGAGGATCAGGATTCCCGACGCATCCGCGTTTCGTTCACGCCGGATGACGCCGGTGGCGTCTATGTAATGTCGGTTGATATCACCGAAGAAACGCAGGCGCGCGTCGTTTTGCAGCAAACGCGCCGCCGGGCTATGGCCGCCCAAATGACCAGTGGATTGGCTCATGACTTCTCCAACTTGCTGACGATCATCCTTGGGATGCAGTCCAAACTGAACAAAATGGACCTGTCGGATGAAGCACATGAGCTGGTTGCCGCGACACAGCAAACGGCGCGTCGGGGTGGGCAATTGCTGAACCGGATTGCGGACATGACCGGGAACCGAACGCCACATCCTCAGGCCACGGACATGAAGGCGCTGTTGGAAGACCTGAGAATATTGGCCTCGCCTTCTTTGCCGCGCGGCGTCGGTTTGTCGGTGGTCAACACTTTGCCCGACCGGGCTTTGATGTTGGACCCGGGAATGGTGCAGGATGCGTTGCTGAACCTGGTGTTGAATGCGCGGGATGCCTGCGGCAGTTCGGGCCAGATTACAATCAGCGCGCATACCATCGGAGAAATTTGGGTTGAAATCACCGTATCGGACACTGGCCCAGGCTTTACGCCAGAGGCGCTGGAAAAGGCGCTGAACCCGTTCTTTACCACCAAGGGAAGCGACGGGTCGGGGCTTGGACTGCCCATGGTGTATGACACTGTCAAGCTGGCCGGGGGCGATCTGAACCTCAAGAACACGCCATCGGGCGCATCCGTCGTTTTGCGGTTGCCCTATCGGCCAGCTCCGCCCGTGCAAGACGGTCTGGTACTTCTGGTCGAAGACAGCGAAGATTTGCGGGGGCAGTTTCGGGATATGCTGGTAGAGCTGGGCTTCGCCGTCATCGAGGCCAATTCGGTAGATGAGGCGCTGGCGTTGATAGACAGCGTTGAAGACATTTCTCTTGTCCTGTCCGATATCCGTCTCGAAGGAAGTGGTACAGGTCTGGATATTTTGCGGCAGGTGAAGCCGGGATTGCCATGTATCCTTATGACATCGCTGCCCAGTTCGGACCCGTTGTACCAGCGCGCCCTTGCGTTGGCCCCGGTGTTGCGTAAACCGTTTTCGCAGGCTCAATTGTCAGCCCTGATCCAAACCGAGGCCGCCTGATGACGCAACCGCTGGTTACCATCCTCGACGACGAACCCGAAATCCGGCGTATCCTGACGGACGCTCTGGAGGATGCCGGTTTCCGTACGCAGAGTTTTTCCCGCGCGCGAGAATTCGAGGCTGCGCTCAACCGTGTGACGCCCGATGTCTGTCTGGTCGACCTGTCATTGCCAGATACGGATGGGCTGGCGTTGGTTCATCGTCTGGCGTTGGAACAAGGCGCGGCCGTGATCATCATTTCGGGGCGCGCGCAGGTGCAGGACCGTGTTACGGGGCTGGAACTTGGGGCAGACGATTATATTACAAAACCGTTTGACCCTGCGGAAGTCGTGGCGCGGATCAGGGCAAGATTAAGAACACCTCGCACTCAGACCTCTCATTCGGATACGGCGGAATTCAACGGCTGGACCGCACATTTTGACCGATACGTGCTTGAAAGTGAATCAGGTGACGAAACGCCGTTCAGCCATGCAGAGGGGGAAGTCCTGCGGCTGTTTCTGGAAAGCCCCAAGCGGCTGATCAGCAGGGGACAAATGCAGGAGTCCCTGGGCGGCGCAGCCGGAGACAGTTTTGACAGGGCGATGGATGTTCGGATTTCCAGGTTGCGTACCAAGCTGGGAGAGGATCCCAAGAACCCGCGGTTGATCAAGACGATCTACGGGGCGGGGTATATATTTTTGGGTGATGTCGGTTGGAAGTAGACGCAGATCCAACCGGCCGAGACTTGGTCAGATGAGTTGTTTTCCATGTCTGTTTGACCCTTTCGAGCCTTCCGTGCTGAAGCTGCTGACACCGAGATTTCCGTATCGGAAGTGACACGTCTGCCCCCAATTACCCCATCGCTCATTCGCGCAATGCCTGATCCTTTATCTTCACAACCGGTTGCAGAATATAATCCAGCACTGTTTTGCGACCAGATAGAATGTCCACTTCGGCGATCATTCCAGGTATGATTTCGACCGCTATGCCATTCCCATCAAGCATGGTGCTTTTGGTTCGGATCTCGACCACAAAGACCTCTTCGTCATTCCGCTCTGATCGTGTGACCGTGTCTGCACCGATGCGGATGATTTCACCATCCAGCGCCCCGTATCGTGCGAAATCATAAGCCGTGATTTTGACCTTCACAGGCTGACCAGCGTGCAAAAACGCGATATCCTCAGGCTTTACATAGGCTTCAACCAGCAATGTGTCGTCCAGCGGCACGATTTCAACAAGGTCCTCTCCACTGCGGGCGAGACCGCCGATGGTGGAGCGATGAATCCGGTTTACAATGCCGCGTACCGGAGACCGAACCTGTGCCCTTGACGCCCGGTCGCGCAAAGCGGGCAGGGCGGGTTGCAAGGCAGCCAGCTCGGCAGTAGCAAGCGCCAGATCCGTCAGCGCGGCGCTGCGAAACCGGCTTCGCACCGCTTGAATCCGATCATCGATTTCGTCCAAGCCCGTTTGCAACCTGTTGGTCACAGCTTCTGCCCGCACCTTGCGACCGCGCCATTCGGCTTCACTCCGCCGCAACGCAAGCAATGTTGTTGCAGGCTCCATTTGACGCTCGACCAGCGGCGCCATGATGGCCCTCTCTTCGGCCAGGACCACCAGGGTTTCTTCTGCCGTCACTTGATCGACCAGGCCTTCCTCAAACTCTCGCTGTTTTTGCTGACGCTGACGCTCCAGGATGGCTATTTCTGCCTCCAACTCAGCCTGCCGGCCTTGGTACAGTGCAGTTTCGGATTGCACGACGGTAGGCGCGCCGTTGATCAGTTGAACATCGAAATCCAGTTGTGTCCCATCAATTTCGGACCGAAGACGTTGGATGCGCGCCATCAGCCCGAACGCGCGTTGCTGTTCCTGACTGAGCTGACTGTCAATTTGGGTTGTTTCCAGTTCCATCAGCAGTGAACCTTTTTCGACCAGTTGGCCTTCGCGCGCATGCAACGACTGCAATACGCCGGGCTCGGTGGCTTCGATCAGCTGGATGTCTCCGGAAGGCACGATCCGGCCGTCCACGCGCGTGACATCGTCCAGTTCGGTCAGATGCGCCCACAATAGCGCGGCGATCAGGCAGAGCAGAATCACCAAAAGCAGCAAGGAACTCCGAACAGGAGAGCGTCCCTGCATCTCGCGCGCCAGGGTGGCCAGATCAGGATGCTGCGACATTCAAGCGCCTCCCTGTCCGACGAACATGTTGCGTCAACATGCTTTTGGGGCCATCCGCCGCGATTTTCCCGTGTTCAAGGATGATGACTCTGTCAACAAGCTCCAACAGGCTGGTTCTGTGTGTAATGACAACCATGGTGGACTCTGCCGTGCATTCTTTCAGACGTTGGATAACCTGGGCTTCGGTTTTGACATCCATCGCGCTTGTTGGTTCATCCAGCAGGAGAACCGGCGGACGGCCTATGAGTGCCCTTGCCAGGGCAATGGCTTGCCGCTGTCCGCCAGAGAGGCCTTCGCCGCGTTCCGCGAGTTGAAGATCGTAACCCCCGGGATGGTTGGCCACGAAATCCTCAACCCCGGCGGCGCGGCCTGCTTCGATCAGTTCGTGATCTTTTGGCCGGATTGTGCCGCTTGCGATATTGTCCCGGACTGATCCGGAAAAGAGCCATATATCCTGCAGGACGGATCCGATATTGCGTCGCAGATCACCAGGATCGATCTGGCGGATATCAAGGCCTTCGAATGTGACAGATCCTACACGCGGCGCGTACAATCCAAGCAAAAGACGTGCGATGGTGCTTTTCCCGCAGCCAATCTGACCCAGGATCGCCACCTTTTCACCCGGTTTGATCGTGAATGAAACGCCTTGCAGGGTATCTTCCCCCTGATCAGGGTAGGAAAAATACACGTTGTTGAAGGCGATCGCCCCTTTGAAATGGGGCCGGTTCACCCATGTTCGGCCTTGTGGGCGTTCGCTTTCCGCCATCATCAGCGCGTTGAGGTTTCGGTATGCGCTTCGGGCTTGGTTAAGCCTTGTCAACGTCTGCGCCAACTGCCCCAAAGGTGCCAGTGCCCGCCCTGTCAGCATCACCGAGGCAACCAAAGCGCCCATGCTGGTCTGACCGTCTGTGATCAGAAAAACACCATAAAATACGATCAACACCTGTGCCGCTTGTTGCGTAAAACCGGTGAGGTTGAGAGCAAATTGTGTAACGGCCCGGCTCTGAGCACCGTGCGAGGATTGCCGTTCTATCGCCTGCTCCCATCGGGAACGCATTTGCCGGCCCGCGGCCGTTGTCTTTATCGTTTCAAGGCCCGAGACAGCTTCCACGAGGATCGATTGTTTGGATTGCCCGTCAGACAGGTTCTTTTCTGCCATGCGGGACAGAAGCGGCTGTACGGCCAAACCTGTCAGCAGAACCACAGGCACGGCCAGAGCCGGGACCAATGCCAGTTGTCCGCCGACCAGGTAAATCACAAATACGAACAACCCGATGAACGGCAGATCCACGACGGCAACAAGCGTTGCGGACGTGAAGAACTCGCGCAGGGTCTCGAACTCACGGATGGTACTTGTCATGGCGCCGGTGGAACCCGCGCGTGACTTCATCTGGATGTTCAGAACGTGGTCGAAAATTCGCCGCCCCATGAGCAAGTCGGCTTTTTGCCCGGCCCTGTCGATGAATGCTGCCCGCAGCAATTTCAGCGCGAAGTCGAATAGCAGCGCCAGGGCCACGCCCGCCGTCAAGGCAATAAGCGATTCGGTTGCCTCATTGGGCAACACGCGATCATAGACAACCATGATAAAAACAGAGGTCGACAAGCCAAGAAGGTTTGCCAGTGCCGCGGCGAGAGCAACCTGTATGTAAGTCCATCGATTGGCGGACAGCGCCGCACGAAACCAATGACCTCGGTAAGCCGTGTGACCGGTGTCCAGTTCATCTGTATGATTTCGCCGAAACAAGACCGCGAAACCGGTGTAGGACTTGGCCAGCTGTCCTTCTGAAACTTCACCGATTCCTTCGCCAAGTTCCGGGTCATAGACCAGCAAGGCACCGTTTTTTGCGCGGCCATGGTACACAACAGCCTTGTTTTCGGTCATCAGCAACAAGGCCGGAGCCAATGCTTCGTCAAAACTCGCGATGCGCCGCGCGCCATAGCCCGCCTGTAGACCTGTGTTTTCCGCCACCGAGAGGATGTCACGAACAGTCAGATCCCCGTCTGAACCGGTCTGCGACGCCTGGATCGTTGCAAGGGTCAGAGGGCGTTCAAGCGTCGCGGCGATATTCAGAATGCAGGCTTCGTAGCATGTCAAACGGGCGCGATCCGGCATTGATTTCAACGTGCTCATTTCACCTCGTTCCAATTGCCAAGCGAAAGTCCGAGCAGGTCCAGAATGTCTCCGGTAAGGCTCAGTGCCGCGTAGTTGGTCAGAAAATAACTCTGTTCGGCCAGAATCAGGCGTTCTTGCGCATTTACGTAATCGCGTTGAGCGTCCAGAATTTCGATCAGGCTGCGACGCCCAATCGAGAACTGTGCGCGGGATGCAGTAACACTGTCGGCATTGGCAGTTGCCGCAATACGGGCCGCGCGCAGCCGTTCTGCGCCTGCTTTTTGATCGGATCGAATAAAGCCCAGCTCCCGCATGATTTCGCGAACCAATTGCTCTCTCGCGAACTCCGTTTCTTTCACTTTGGCTTCTGCTGCTGCGATGGCGGCGCGGCGTTGGCCGGTGCTGTCAAGCTCGTAGTTGAAAGAAAGATCCACGCCAAAATTTGCGTCCCGAGTGTCATCCTGGTTGGCAAATGCGGCGACCCGAACGTTCGGTTTGCGCCGTGCCTGCGCGGCCGACCATTCGGCTTTGGCTGCCAGCAAGCGGGCATCCGCCCTGCGGATCTGAGGGCTGTTCATTACGATCTGGGCATCACTTCTATTCAGCGGTGGAGCTGGTACAGGAGGGGGCAATGAGCCGGGGAAAGTTCCGAACACTTCTCGAAACCGCGCTTCGGCCCGATCAGTTCGTGATCGTGCGTCAGCCAGTCTTGTGCGTGCATCTGCCATTCTGGACTGCGCGGTCAGAACATCAGCATTTGAACCGGCGCCACCCGCTGTGCGGTCCGAAATCTGACGCACCAGTTCTTCATGAACCGAGACATTGTCAGCCGCGATGCGGAGTAGCTTTCTTTGATCAATGACAAGCACATAGGTCTCGATGGCGGCCAGCGCCGTGGCTGATGCCGTCTGAATTTGATCGCCCCGTGTTTCCAGAACACGTGCCCGGGCTGCCGTCAGGTCCCCCGAGGCAGCCCCACCGTCATAAACCAATTGTGAAATTCTCAGATAGGGTGAAACATCTGCAATGTCCGATTCGACCCGTTCGGACCGTGCATTTATTCCCAACGAAATCTGCGGAAGAAAGGCGCCTTCCGCTGCATCTTGATTGGCTGATGCGATATCCATCCTTGTATTGCTTTGCGCCAATGTCGGGCTTGTCTCTACCGCCTGGCGCACGCGTTGCCCGAATGCACTACTGCTGAGCTTTAACGATGGCTTTACTGCCCCGGCACCGGTGGTCCCGGGTGCAAAAGACACTGCCACTAGAGTCAAATCAGGAGGGGGCGTGCAGGCGGACAACGGTATTGCGAGCAGAGCGAACGCAACCCAGGACAAAACTGCTTTACAGGAACGCATGATGACCCTCCTGCCTGCAATGGTCCATGGCTTCTTCTTTCTGTTGCGCCGCAACCAACGCGTCCAAGAACCCTGAAACACCGGTGGTCTGTTGTGTCAGAGAAGTATCAGCTTCCCGATGCGCGCGGGCATGTGCGTGTGTCAGCCAGATACTGTGGGTCAGCGAAATCTGATGAGCGTGAATCAGTCGCAACCCCCCATTCGAAGTAAGCAGTGACAAGTGCGCGCGGGGAATTTTCTCCAGGGCGTTCTGCGTGACGCCAAAATGCCCGCTCGGAAACTCAACTCCCTGAAAAGTGGTCAGTGAACCAAACAATCCCATGTCAGCAAGAACACGACACAGATGAGTTGTGTATTTCATCGACACTTTCAGGGCGCTAAAGAAAGCTGCGACTTTTTTCAGTTCCGGCGCAAGTTGACCTGATTTGTCGAAGAATACCTCGTCTTCCGGATTGTCAGTGACAAGCCCCGCCGTTTCGTCGACAAGCAATTCGTCACGGCCGTTACCATCCGGTTCAATCAGTCGTGGCCGGAACGGAGCACAGCGCAAGACGCATGGCACATAAGTCGCGAGCCATTTGCCATGTGCTGACACAAATGGCGTAGGCTGGTCCGGTTGCATGGACAATACAGCCACTGGATAAAACCCGTGTTCAGATTTCCGAAAAGTGATTGGAAATGTGGCGGCGGCCTGAAGAATTTCTAGTTCGACCACAGGGCAATCTGCCATAGTCCGTGCGAAATCGAACGAGGTGAACCGCCTCCAGAACCGATGACCATGTCGTCCAAGACTGACCGGAGTTAAGCCATTCTGTGCCATAACCGCCTCATGATGTTGAATTACGTCTGTATGTGCGCCGGTCTGGATCAGGCCGTTGCCCCGGTCGGGTCAGTGTGCAGGATGTTATCTGCGGTCAGGCCGCTCAGATCGCTCAGGTCTTGGAACGTGGCCACGGTTTCAACGCTGGCATCGTTCGCCGCCTGGAAATCTACCTTGACCAGAACACTGTCTGTTCCGTCGGTTGCCATCACGTAAAGCTCATCGCCCGCCATGGCTCCGGCAAGACTCTCGGCAGCGGCTTCGATTGTGCTGAGGTTGAGGTCGGTGAGTACCGTGCTGAGGCCGACAAATCCGGTGTTCGTGCCCAACGTGTCTCCGGTGGAAAGCAATTCGAATCCGGTGCCATCACCGCGAAGCGTATTGGTGTCCAGCCCATGGAACATCAATGCGTCGGTTACATCCGCAGCCGGGCCAA
This sequence comes from Ruegeria sp. AL12, assembly GCF_056540885.1. NCBI lineage: Bacteria > Pseudomonadati > Pseudomonadota > Alphaproteobacteria > Rhodobacterales > Roseobacteraceae > Ruegeria > Ruegeria sp. AL12. Next base: position 622,225 of record NZ_JBQFXN010000002.1, read on the forward strand.
TCGTAAAGCCAGTCACAGTGTCTGTACCATTGCTGGCCGGGTCGGCCTCGAAGACGACGATGTCTCGCCCTGCTGCAGAAACATCAATGGTATCGTCGCCGTCACCGCCGCGCGTGATGGTGTCCGTATTCGCAGCGGTGAGCGTGTCATCGCCAATGGTGCCAAACTGCACTGTCGTTGGCCCGCCATCAGACGTTTTGATTGTCAGCTCAATAGGCTGGCTGGAGTCCTGGATCGTCATCGTGAAAGCGACAAGCGGCTGAGAAAGATCTGTAAAGGTTGTCGCCGCGCCAGCAAAATTCATCGCGCCCCCGGCGCCCGGGCTGGCCAAGAACAAATCGAAGGCGTTGTTTTCCGAAACCGACGCCGTGTTGAATGTGACAACCGAAGGGTCAAATCCGAGCTCTGCCGTCAAAGCCAGACCGCCAGAGATATCGCGGTCGGCTTCGGCATGGATTGCGAATGTCACCGTAGATCCCGAGCGCCCAACTTCAGAGATCACATAGGCGGCGGGTTCGTGCGCAACGGCCTGCTCGGAAACCGGCAGCGGATCTGGTCCACCCGCAACTGTCGCCTGCGCGGAAAAGACAAGGTCATCACCTGCCTCCACTGTCGAAAAGTTGGACACCGCGACAGCCAGCGACCAGGATCCGTCTGCGGCCACCGTTGCAGATCCGACCGAACTGCCGTTTAACGTGACATCCACCGACTGGCCGATTGACAATCCGGTCGATGACCCGCCGAGAGTAATTCCGGAAGCTTTGGCATCGGCAAGACCAATCGAATTGTTGACCCCGACATCGTTCAACGTCAACAGGGGGCGAAAATCTGTGGAAAGTGAGCTGTTCGCGGCGGCCGAGCTGTTTCCTGCCAGATCGTCAACAGTGGCGGAAATAGTATAGCTCGTTCCGTCAGAGAGCATTCCAAGATCACTTGCTGGAACGGTAACTGCCCACGAACCATTTGATGCAACGCCTGTATAGGTTTGCCCGCCGAATGTGACCGAAACGGGCCGGCCATCTTCAGCCGTGGTCGTGCCTGAGATTGCAAGATCCACGCCCCTCTCGGTCACGTCCAACACGGCACCCACAGGCAGACTGTTTATGGTTATCGAAGGTGCTGTAAAGTCAGTGGCAAAGCTTGTCGTGGTTTGATTGTTGTTTCCCGCCGCGTCCGAGATCGACGCATTGATATTGTAAGTCTCGTTGTCTTGCAGGGCAGACAAATCTGTCACGGTTGCCGTATAGGTCCAAGTACCCCCGGTTACCGTAGCCGTTCCGGTGACGTCCGTAGTGCCGTCAGCGCGCGTGATTTCGACGGTAACAACTGTTCCGTCCGGCGCATCGGAAGTTCCTGACACCGTCAGGTCGGTTCCTTGTTCAGCGGCGTTCATGACGGCCCCGTCGGATACGGTTGAAATTCCGATCGTCGGTGGCGTGAAATCGGTGGTAAAGCTGTTGTTCGCTTGCAGTGCCGGATTCCCGGCAGCGTCCGAGACATCAGCGGTCACGGTGACGGTCGACGCGTCAGATAGACCTGCCAGATCCGAAGCAGGTACAGTTACGCTCCAATTGCCGCCGGAAACCGTTGCGCTATGGGACTGCCCGTTCAGACTGACGGTTACGATTTGCCCGTCTTCAGCTGTCGTACTGCCCGAGATGGAAAGATCCGTGGCCCGCTCGGCTGCATTCATGACAGCTCCGTCCGAGAAACTGTCGATGCTGAGCGTCGGCGCGGTCACATCCTTGGAAAGTGTCACTGCGGCCTGCGGTGCCGTCACGCCACTGGCGTCGTCGACATCTGCGGTAACAGAGAAGTTGCCTCCATCCGACAAGGACGCCAGATCCCCAGCTGGCACAGTCACGTTCCAGGCCCCGCCGGATACTGTTCCGGAATATGTTTGACCATCCAAGGTTACGGTAACTTGCTGACCATCCTCAACATTTGACGTCAGCCCGCTGATGGTCAAGTCGGATCCGGCTTCGGTTGCGTTCAGTACGGAACCAACAGGAAGCGGTGTTATCGAAATGGAAGGACCGGTCAGGTCTACGGGAACCGATACTAGAAGCGGCACTGCCGGATTGCCCGACACGTCCTCGACGGCTACCAGAACAGATGCAGGTACTCCGGTGGAAAGACTGCTCAGATCGGAATTGGGGATCGTTACACTCCAGCTTCCGCCAGAAGCGGTGCCTGTGTGCACTTGTCCGTTGAACGTAACGATGATGGTCTGACCATCCTCTGCCGTGGTGGAACCGGTCAAGGCCAGGTCGCCGGCGACGTCGATCAGTTCTATCGAGCCGCCAGCCACGGGATCCAGAGAAACAGTTGGTGCAGTGAAATCAGTATCGAAGCTCCCGCTCGCCTGTGGTGCGGGATTTCCCGCCGCGTCAGCAACATCCGCGGTAACGGCAATCGTCGCGCCATCAGGAAGGGCCGAGAGGTCTGCTGCGGGAACGGTGACGCTCCATTGTCCATTGGATACCGTGCCCGAATAGTTTTGCCCGTTCATTGAGACGGTAACGGTCTGCCCGTCTTCTGCATCGGTTGTTCCGGTGACCGTCAGATCCGTTGCCTGTTCGATCGCATTCAAAACAGCGCCATCGGAAAACCCGGTGATCGACAGGGTTGGCGGAATTGTATCAATATCGAACTTGACGGATTCGCTGGACAGTTCCGTGCCTGAATCGTCCAGATGTCTGACTGTCACCGTAGAGACGCCTTGCGGAAGCGCATTTGCTTCGGCCGCAGTGAGAGAAATGCTCCAACTGCCGTCATCGTTGGGTGTTACGGTTTTGACCAGCGAACCTATGGTGACCTCGACTGTCGATGTTCCTTCGGGTGCGGCGGCATTGGTAATGGCACTGTTCAATGCCGTTGCCTGAAGTTCGGCCAGGTTCAGGCTGGTATAGCTCGGTTCCGGTTGGGGTTGGGGTTTAGGCGCTGGCGCGACAGGTTCCGGGGAATCGCCGCTGCCGCCACCGCCCCCGCCCGCAGCGGCAGCTGCGCCGGCCAGCCCGAGGCCGCCCAATGCAGCCCCGGCGCCGCTGATTCCGCCAGCTGCTGCACCGGCTTCAGCTGCGCTGAACTGGGCGATTTCAGCAACCGCCGCTTCCGCAATCATGATTGCGCCGCTGTCCAGAACCTGCACGTTTTCCGCCGCCACGATCATGGTTCGACCGTCTGCCATTTTCAGAAGAACATCGCCGTTTTTCAGCAACTTGGCGGAGCGTACACCCGGTATTGTCTCTGCGAACTGGAAGGCGTAAAGCTCTTCGATGGTTGCTTGTGACAAGGCAGGCAATGCCATCAAAGTGGACATGAGGCCGCCAGCCGCGCCTCGACCCGCCCAACGACCAAGCTTACCATTGATCCATTGTTGAACTTGAGATTTGCGATCTCCGTCCGTTGAGTCAGCCGCCGGACGATTGTTGGCCTCAGGTGCTTTGGTCATCTTGCCCTCGCATGTGGTGTCCGCGATCATCGCAACAGGAAAGGATGTGCTGTTTGGCGTTTTGCTCATCTGTCTTTCCCATTTGTTGCCGTTGCGATCGGACCTGAAAAAATTGAGTTAAACTGAAACCGAACTTCTCGTTTTCACCACAATTCTGCTTCGGTTTCGGTCTGCTCATCTGGTCATCTTGCCGTAACTGCCAGGGGTGGCGCGGGAGGTGATGGCTGTGATGCTTCAGTTCGAAAGTGTAGTGGCAACGGGGAGCACGGCGCTCGATTCAGGTATCGGCGATACGGCTTTAAAAACGCTTAACGGGAATACGTATCTCTACACGGTGACCGGCCCGGGTGGCGGCGTCGCGGTCTGGCGGCTGGTCGACGGTGCCCTGCCGCAGCTGGTTGATACCGAGTATTACAGCGGTTCGATCACCTTCCAGGTGGGGTGCAGTGCCACGTCGATAACGCTGGCGGGAACCGAGCAGATTGCGCTCGACATCAACACTGCCACGGGCCTGGTCGGGTATGACGTGAACGCGGACGGAACGATCGGTAACCTGAAGGAAACGGGTGTGCTCAACGGAGGCGGAGATATCTCGGCCATCGTACAGTTTTCACTTGGGTCTTCGGGTGTCCTTGCGATGGCGCATGAGGATACAGGCAATATCGGAACCTACCATGTGAACGCGAACGGGACGCTCAGTCTTGCGGGTTTGATTGCCGGCACAGCGGATGCCATGCAGACGTTGCGGTCGGGTTCGGAACATTTTCTGATCTCAAGTGACGCGGCAACAAACTCTGTCTCGACATATCGCATCGATTCCGGCACCGGCACTTTAACCGAGATCAACAATGATTCGGCGCTCGGAACCCTTGGTGTTTCTACTCCAACGGATGTCGAGACCGTAGAGGCATACGGTAAATCCTGGGTCGTGGTGGCGGGGTCCGTAAGCAACTCTCTCAGTGTTCTTCAATTGAACAGCGATGGAAGTTTGAAGGCGACGGACCATGTGCTTGATACGCTTCATACGCGGTTTGAATCGGTTCAGGATCTGGAGGTCATAGACGTGAACGGTCGGGTCTTTGTGGTTGCAGGCGGCGGCGATGATGGCCTGTCTCTGTTCACTTTGACACCCGAAGGTCAACTTGTTCATATGGACAGTTTCGAGGATACGCTGGCCAGTGGATTGCAGAATGTCGAATCGCTGGCGGTTGCACATGTGGGCGACGAGCTGCAAATTCTCGTGACGTCACAACAGGATGCCGGGGTGAACGTCCTGACGGTCCCGGTCGATGATCTGGGTGTGGTGCGCAAGGGGTTCGGTACCGTAAACGGGAGCGCGTCGGACGATATCCTCAGCGGCGGTATACTGGACACGACCCTGTTGGGAGGCGCCGGAGACGACATTCTCATCGCGGGGAAGGGTGCGACGACGATGTCGGGTGGTGCAGGGGCCGACATCTTCGTGATGCAGTCCGGTAGTGGTCTGACCACAATAACCGATTTTCAGGCGGGCGTGGATCGTCTGGATATGTTCGACTACCCGTTGTTGCGGTCGCCTCAGCAACTGACCTTTACCAGCACGGCAAACGGGGCTCAGATCGAATATCGTGGCGAGGTCGTGCAGGTCCAATCCGCCTCGGGCGGCGCTTTGACAAGCACGGATATCTTTGGCGCAGGCTTCGCCGGACCGGATCACATCCCGGTAGATTTCGGGGACCTGGGCGGGCAGACACCGGGCAGCTCTGGTGGATTGGTCGGGCAGATTACGGTGGACAGCGAGGCTGCGAATCCGGGGCTGACGGATGCGGAAATCCGGTTCACGCCGGATGGCGGGGGCACGGTATCCGGCACCGCAGATGATCAGGGGCGGTTCGATCTGGAATTGCCCGATGGCACCTTTCCCGGAGTGCTGGACATCACCAAATACTATTCCACGGCAAGCGGAAAGATTGACGCGCTGGACGCTTTGCAAGTGTTGCGCATCTCGGTTGGTCTTGATCCGACATGGGGTCCTGCGACCGCGGAAAACCTGATAGCCGCAGACGTCAACACAGATGGCACTGTAAACGCCCTGGATGCGCTTGCAATTTTGCAAGTCGCCGTTGGGCAGCCCACGGCCCATGGCCCTGAATGGGTATTTCTGGATGAGAACGCGGACCTTTCAGGGATTACCAAGGACAATGTAACCTATCAGACGGGTGTCGACGTCGTGGCGGTGGATGGGGTCATCAACGTGGACATGACCTCCGTCTTGTTGGGAAATCTCGAAGCGGCCTGAGCGCCGAAAGATATCTCGGCCAAAGCAGACTTGTACCTTTTTTAAGCAGTAAGGTGCGGAGTGGCTTTTGCGGCCAAATGGACGCGCCTCAGCCTCAGCGCTCGAATGCTGCCCCATGTCGCGGTGCTTCTGGTTTCGACCCAAGCGTTGTCGCGCTTGCGGCTTCACTATCTGTTCCATCCCTGTGTTTTCATGCGGAGATGGTCCAATAATTTCAATGAATTCTACCAGAATCGCAACTTGCCTGCGATAATCGCCTGACCTTCAGAACCGATAAGCCGCTCAAATTGCTGATCGGACAACATAGGTCTTGGCGTCGGTGGAGCAAATGTGACATAGCAGGCCGAGACATCAACACAGAGATGAAAATTAGTAACAATGGAAATATTGGCGCTTTCCATTCCGGAAGTGAAACTGATCACCCCGAAGCGTTTTGGCGATCATCGCGGGTTCTTTGAGGAAACCTACAATGCCGACAGTTTTGCGGCACAAGGGATTCATACGCAATTCGTTCAGGACAATCATTCCCTTTCGAGCACGGTGAACACGGTCCGCGGATTGCATTTTCAGGCTCCGCCAAGGGCGCAGGCCAAGCTGGTGCGCTGCGGTCGTGGGCGGCTGTTTGATGTCGCGGTCGATATCCGCAAAGGCTCGCCCACCTATGGTCACTGGGTCGGTGAAGAACTGAGTTTCGAGAACGGGCGGATGCTGTTGGTTCCTGCGGGGTTCGCGCATGGGTTCGTGACGTTGGAGCCGGAGACCGAGATCGTCTACAAGTGTTCTGATACCTACGCGCCGGAAACCGAAGGCGCGGTTCGTTGGGACGATCCCGATATCGGCATAGAATGGCCACAGAGCAATTCAGAACCCCAGCTGTCCGACAAAGATCGGATCGCACCACTTCTGCGCGAAATTGAATCTCCTTTTGTATTCGAGGACACACAATGAAAATTCTGGTTACGGGCGGGGCGGGCTTTATCGGCTCTGCCGTTATCCGTCGCGCGATTGCCGATGGGCATTCGGTCGTCAATGTCGATGCCCTGACCTACGCGGCCTGTCTGGACAATGTTGCCTCTGTTGCGGATGCGCCGGGATACGTTTTTGAACATGCGGATATCCGGGATGCCGCCGCCATGTCGGCGATACTGGACAGGCACCAGCCAGACGCGATCATGCATCTGGCCGCTGAAAGCCATGTTGACCGTTCGATCGATGGCCCGGCCGCGTTCATCGACACGAACCTGACCGGTACTTATGTATTGCTGGAAGCCGCACGCGCCTATTGGGTGGGTGCCGGCCGGCCCGAGCATTTCCGGTTTCATCACATATCAACCGACGAGGTCTTTGGGTCCTTGGGAAAAACCGGGTTTTTCACCGAAGACAGCCCATACCAGCCGAACTCACCCTATTCTGCCTCGAAAGCGGGATCGGATCACCTCGTGCGGGCGTGGCGTGAAACATACGGCCTGCCAGTGGTTCTTACAAATTGCTCCAACAACTACGGCCCTTACCAGTTTCCGGAAAAACTGATCCCCGTTGTCATCCTCAGCGCGCTGGCAGGCAAACCGATCCCGATTTACGGGAAAGGCGACAACGTTCGCGACTGGCTGCATGTCGATGACCATGCCGAAGCCCTGTTACTGGTGCTCGAAAAGGGTGAACTGGGCCGCAGCTACAATATCGGTGGCGAGAATGAGATGACCAATCTTGATCTTGTCAGAATGCTGTGTTCGATCCTGGATCGCCTCAAGCCGGGTGAAACGCCCTATGCGGACCTGATCACGTTCGTCGCTGACCGCCCGGGTCACGATCAGCGTTATGCCATCGATCCGACCCGGATTCGCACCGAACTCAACTGGCGTCCCTCCTACACGCCTGAAACTGGGCTGGAACAGACGGTTCAGTGGTATCTGGACAACAGCGCGTGGTTGAACGCCTTACAGGCCCGCAGTGGCGTGGGTGAGCGGCTGGGTGTTGCCAAATGAAGGCGCTGGTGTTCGGCCACGGGGGGCAGGTGGCGACCGAGTTGCGGCGTCGCGGACAGGCGCATGGTGTCTTGGTTGAAGCTCTGGATCGCGCCGCGGCGGACCTGTCTGACCCGTCGCAATGTGCAGACGCCATCCGGCATACGGATGCGGACGTGATCATCAATGCGGCCGCCTATACGGCGGTGGACAAGGCCGAAGAAGAAAGCGACCTGGCGCAACGGATCAACGGAGATTCACCCGGTGCAATGGCGCGCGCCGCCGCGGCCCGCGACCTGCCTTTTCTGCATATTTCCACGGATTACGTTTTTGACGGCTCTGGTACGACCCCCTGGAACACCGATGACCCGACCGGGCCCTTGGGGGCCTATGGTCGAACCAAGCTGGACGGCGAACACCAGATCGCAGAGGCTGGCGGCCACTATGCCATTTTGCGCACAAGCTGGGTGTTTTCGGCCCATGGAAAGAACTTTGCAAAGACCATTCTCCGACTGGCAGAAACCCGTGACAAGCTGACCATCGTCGCAGATCAGATCGGCGGGCCAACACCTGCTGCAGACATCGCCGAAACCTTGCTGAAAATGGCCAAGGCTGGCCTCGAAGCCAAAGGGGGGGTGTTTCACTATTCCGGTGCACCTGATGCCAGCTGGGCGGATTTCGCCCGTGAAGTTGTTTCTCAATCCGGCTTGTCGGTCGAAATCGAGGATATTCCAACTGAGGCTTACCCAACGCCGGCACCCAGGCCGCTGAACTCACGTATGGACTGTTCGCGGCTGGATAATGTGTTCGGAATCCAGAGACCCGACTGGAAAGCCGGACTGGCCGAGATATTGAGCGAGTTGAAGTCAGCGACCAGCTGAACCTTGAAAGGACAGATTATGCAGCGCAAAGGCATTATTCTTGCCGGTGGGTCCGGAACCCGGCTTTACCCGATCACCATGGCGATTTCCAAGCAATTGCTGCCGATCTACGACAAGCCGATGATCTTTTATCCGCTGAGTGTTTTGATGCTGTCGCAGATCCGCGAAATCGCGATCATCACCACCCCCCAGGATCAGGATCAGTTTCAGCGCCTGTTGGGGGATGGCAGTCAATACGGGTTGTCCTTGAAATGGATCGTGCAACCGTCTCCTGACGGTCTGGCGCAGGCTTATACTCTGGCCGAGGATTTTCTGGACGGTGCCCCGTCTGCGTTGATTCTGGGTGACAACATCTTCTTCGGACATGGCCTTCCGGACCTGCTGCTCGAGGCGGATCAACTGGAGCGCGGCGGTACGGTTTTTGCGTATCGGGTCGCTGATCCAGAACGCTACGGCGTTGTGGATTTCCAAGGGAACAAAGCCCGCGCGATTGTCGAAAAACCCAAGGTGCCTCCGTCGAATTACGCGGTTACGGGTCTTTATTTTCTGGATGGCGACGCTCCGGCCCGCGCACATGAGGTCAAGCCGTCAGATCGCGGCGAGCTGGAAATCACGTCGCTGCTGGAAATGTACCTGGACGAAGGTTTGCTGGATGTGCAGACCATGGGGCGCGGTTTTGCCTGGCTGGATACCGGCACGCACGGGTCTTTGCTGGATGCGGGAAACTTCGTGCGCACGATCACGGAACGTCAGGGCATGCAGACCGGCAGCCTGGATGAAATCGCCTGGGCGAATGGCTGGATCGACGACGAGGCTCTTGAGGCGCGCGCGCGCCTGTTCGCCAAGTCCACTTACGGCACCTATCTGAAAGGGCTTCTGAGCTAGGCCGGAACTGTTTCATGGTTACGTGTTCAGGCTGGAATTAGCGTGGGCTGTAAGCTGCTTCACGCTTTGTGATCAAGGTCTGAACGGGGCTGGTCGGGTATTCCGGCCATGCCAAACGCCGCGCAAGAATGCCCATTGTTTGGCGCGTTTTCTCGCTGAAAACAACACAGCCGGAGACAGCATTTGCAGTAGCGCCGATGCCAGGGCCCGACCAAAGGCCATCGGGACTTCATGCTTGCGGGCGACGTGAACGCGCGATTGCCCCATATACCACCCCTTCAGGCCAGCGATGGCTGGGCTTCCCGGCGAGGATTTGCCTCTGGCGTGGCGCATCTGAGCGTTGTGAACATAGTACAGTGGCCCGCAAACGGCTTTGAGCCGCAGGCTCAGATCATCGTCTTCATGATACAGAAAGATTTCGGGATCAAACCCGCCGACCGCTTCGAACGCTTCGCGGCGGACCAGGAAGGCGGCGCCGACGAGGACCGGCAATTCAAAGTCGGAATCGGCTGTTTTCCTGGGCAGGGTTTCGTTTCGGGGAATGATCACACTGTATCGCCTGAAACGAGGTGCCCCCTTTCGGTCCAGAATTGCAGGGTTGAAAGCTGATGCATCCGGATGATTGTCGGCCCCCTCTTGCAACGCGTCCAATGCTCCGGGCAGCAAGTGGGAATCCGGGTTCAGAAATAAAAGCAGGTCCGTTGTCGCCTTGGCGGCACCAAGGTTGCATGCGCGGCCAAACCCGATGTTGTCGGGGCTTTCGATCAGAGTTGCGCCATGTGCCTCGGCCATTTGCCGAACCGCTTCTATATCATCCGAGCCATTGTCGACCAAAATTGTTGGCACGCCCTCTGGGATGGAATTCAGCATCTCCGGCAGTACACCACTGCTGTTGTAACAAACGCTTATGATCGTAATCTGTGACAATCCTGCCTGCCGTATCTGTGGAATGGGCCTGATCGTTACTTCCTCGCAAACACAGTTAGGGTCAACCCCGGTTCCAGTACGACGGATCCGGGCTGCTGAATACGGTCTGTGATCCTGTGCGTTCAGCGGCGGCAATCTGAGAAATGATTGAAATGGTTTTTCCCCGGTGAGACGAAGGCAGAAAACCGATCATCAAGCATGGCAGAATGGCAAAGCCGCGTTAGGGGATGCAAAGCCTTTTTTGATCGGAGCGGCAGGATTTCCTCCTTGGATTTTTTCGATTTCCGGCGGCCGTGGTGAATGAGCAGATTGTTGCTTGTCGCCGGGTTGAAACCAGTAAGTCGTTACATGCCCTTAAGGCGATATCGGAATTCTGGCGTAATCTATTTGCCAGGGTGAATGCGTTGGCGGTGATCTGTAGGCTCAGCAAATTGTTGCAGACGCAAGCCTTTCCGCTCAGCATCCAGCGCGCAATTGCAAGCCATAAAGTGCTCAAGCCGTGGTTTCTCGAGATATCGGTAAGTTATTGAAAAAATGTATTAAGCATACCTCCACTGAAATTCGGCAGGAAACCACGAGGCTCCATTCGACGCTCATGCGTGCACCGGTACTATTGCTGAAAAGGCTCCAAAACAGAACTCAGTCAAAATAGGTTTCTTAGACGTTGGTTGCACAGCGTAATTGGTGTGAATAACCCCCGGGCGAGGGGTCATTGCTGCTAAAGGAGTTTTGTGCAACAGTGACTGCTGAACTGAGCATAATTAGGGTACAACATCCAAAGCCTTACGTATCGGTTTGGTATTGGGGATTGCAGAACCAGACCAAACTATATAGCAGCCGAATTGAAGCACAAAATAAGCATCACGGAAGAATTGCAGTGAGCGATAGACACACTTACGAATACGACATTGATATGAACAGTGATGTAGCACCCGCACGCGTGCTGCGCATGGTAAAGCCCGGGTCCAAGGTGCTTGAGATCGGGGCCGGGCCAGGTTCGATCACACGCCATCTTTCCGGCACATTGGAATGTGATGTTGTGGCGCTTGAGATCGACCCTTCGGCGATCGAAAAGCTAAAGCCGTTTGCACGTTCTGTGTACCCGATGGATCTCAACGATGCTTCATGGAGTGACATCGTTCGCGAAAAAGACGGGGTATTCGACTACGTGATCGCAGCGGACGTTCTGGAACACGTTTACGACCCGTGGAGCGTTCTTTCAGGCATGAAATCGCTGTTGAACGACACGGGATCGGTGATTCTTTCGTTGCCGCATGTTGGCCATGCAGCCATTGCCGGTTGTCTTGTCGATGAAGATTTCGAATACCGTGACTGGGGCCTGCTGGATCGGACCCATGTCCGGTTTTTCGGCATCAAAAACGTACAGCATCTGCTTAATTCGCAGGGTATGAGCATTGAACAAGCTGAGTTCGTGGTTCGTACACCAGAGATGACGGAGTTTTGTCAACGCTGGAGCCGTTTGCCACAGGATGTTCAGGCCGCCTTGCAGCGCAATCGCTATTCCCATGTCTTCCAGGTCGTAAGCAGATCGGTCCCCAAAGAGCGTGCGGAAAATGACATCTACCTGATGGGCTTGCCCGTCGAACAACCCGATGAAGAGACCCGGCAGCATTGGACCAACATGATGGCAGGCCTGCCCCTGTCCGAAGAGATTGATTTGCAATCGACTATCGGGCCGGTGGACACGAGCACCGCTTCCCGAGTCGAGCCCGGCCCACTGGCCAAGAAGAAAAAAAAATCGCTGGCGCGGCTGTTGGGGTTGAAGAAGTAATGTCCACAAACACCGCGGATCGTGAATTCGGCAATATCAGGACAATTGCCTTCTACCTTCCTCAGTTCCACCCGATCCCGGAGAATGATGAATGGTGGGGCAAAGGGTTCACCGAGTGGACAAATGTCGCAAAAGCCAAGCCGCTTTTCACCGGGCATTATCAACCTCATCTTCCTACGGATCTGGGGTTTTATGACCTGCGGGTCCGCGAAACGCGGCTTGAGCAGATCGAGATGGCCAAAGCCAGCGGAATTGATGGATTCTGCTACCACTATTACTGGTTTTCCGGGAAAAGACTTCTTGAGCGGCCCGTCGACGAAATGCTTGCGGATCCCGAAAGCGATATGCCGTTCTGCCTTTGCTGGGCGAATGAGAACTGGACGCGCCGCTGGGATGCGGCTGAGCACGAGATTCTCATTGAACAGAAATACAAGCCCGAAGATGATCTGGAGTTCATTAAGTCGATCGAGCCGTTTTTCCGGGATCCCCGCTACATAACAGTGGATGGCGCTCCGTTCCTGATTGTTTATCGACCGCAGCATCTGAAGAACTCGCGCAAAACCGTGCAGGTTTGGCGTGACTATTGCGCGTCTGTTGGAATTCCGAAAATACATCTGGCCTGTGCACTGACGCACCGCAACTGGGATTACGCGTCATACGGGTTTGATTCCGGTGTTGAGTTCCCGCCCCACAGCATCAACGTGCCCAACCTCTCGCCAGAAGTGGACTTGTTCGACGATTTCCAAGGCCATTGCGTCGATTTTTCCGACATCGCAGGACAGTATCTGGGTCACAGCTATGGGCCTGAGAACAACGTTCATCGATCGGTTTTTCCCTCCTGGGACAACACTGCCCGGCGGAAAGAAAATGCCATGATCGTTTTGAACGGAACGCCGGAAAACTATGAATATTGGCTTTCGCGTGCCTTGCGCAAAACCGCCCAAGACTTCCCAGACCAGGAACGTTTCGTTTTTGTGAATGCATGGAATGAATGGGCTGAAGGATGTCATCTGGAACCGGATCGCGAGTACGGGCATGCGTTTTTGAACGCGACCAAGGCCGCTCTCCAAGGTTCAAAACTGACCGACTGGACGCATGTGGGTGTTCCTGAAATTTCGCGCCGTGGTGAAACCACGGAAGGCAACGCGCATCCTGTCCCATATGGCGCCAACAAGCCGTTGGCCAAACGGGCATTCCGTCTATTGCGCGATACGGTCAGCGGTCGCTTGCTGAAGCAATGGCTGTCCGCGGCCCGTACAAAATAGAAAACCACGTTGGATTGGGTTGCATGAAAGTCCCAAGTACTTTTCATGCAACTCTGTCTCGTGAATTGCGTAGAGAAACAGGTTCTCTTTGTCATAGTCGGCACGACGCGCCTTAGTACGAGAAACTGCATGTCCATCAAAGATACCCTGCTTTACTATTTGCTGACCGCAGCGTCGAAACTCAGCCCACCTTTGTCGCCACGTACGGCAAGGCGGTTCAGAAATTCAGCCAAGAAAAGAGACCCCAAAAGGGGTTGGGACAAACCGGGGCAATCCAACAGGCAGGGTTTTGAAGCCATCGGTCGGGCCGACGAATTCAAACCCTTCGACCCGCCTGCTAAAGCTGAACCCGCAGTGCGGGCGATTGCGCATTACCTGCCGCAATTTCATCCCTTCAAAGAGAATGATGAATGGTGGGGCAAAGGCTTTACCGAATGGTCCAATGTCGGAAAGGCCGTCCCGAATTATCCGGGCCATTACCAACCTCATTGTCCGATTCATCTGGGTTACTACGACTTGCGGTTGCCAGAAATCATGGTCGAACAGGCGCGGATCGCGAAGTCTTACGGGATAGGAGGGTTCTCCTATTACTACTACTGGTTCGGCGGAAAGACCCTGATGGAGCACCCGCTCGAACAAATGTTAGGCAATCCGGAAGTCGACATGCCGTTTTGCCTGACATGGGCAAACGAAAACTGGACGCGCCGCTGGGACGGGCGGGCGCACGACGTTCTTATCGCGCAGAACCATTCGATCGAGGATTCCCTGAACCTTCTGCGTCACGTACGCAAATTTTTTGATGATCCGCGTTATATTCGGATAGATGGGAAACCGGTTTTCATCGTGTACCGAGCGAACATCATACCGAATATCGAGGAAACAACCGCAGCTTGGCGAAAAGAGGCAGAAAGCTGGGGCGAGCCGGACCTGTATCTCATAGCTGCCCAGACTTTCGATATCGGCGACCCCGAGAAACTGGGTTTCGACGCTGCTATGGAGTTCCCTCCGCATCAGGTAAAGCGCACCGACATCACGGATGAGATGGGGATCTACAATCCAGAGTTCACAGGAGCCGTTCTGGATTACCAGGCCGTGGTCGAGGCAGAGCTTCAAAAGCCGGAACCCCGGTACAAGCTGTTTCGGTCCTCTACGCTCTCGTGGGACAATACCGCGCGCAATCAGGATGCCCCCCGGATTATGGGGCGGTTCACGATTGATGCCTACAAGCGCTGGACAGAACATTTGTGCCGCCAGGTTCTTGCGCAGGAAAAATACAGTGCCGACGAAAAAATCGTTTTCATAAACGCGTGGAACGAGTGGGCAGAGGGGACGCATCTGGAGCCGGACCGAAGATATGGCTTTGCCTATCTTCAGGCGACCTATGACGCGTTACCCAAGAAGTCTGAAAGTCAGATCAACACGTGACGCGTCCGACCTTGAGGTTTCGCGGACCTGACGGTTGGCGCCTCTGATATCCTGACGACACATGGTGCCCGGGGTTCCGTATCAATTCTGATCGACCCTATGATGCTGTTCCGTATCGTTCGCGCTGACGGTGCGACCTGCGATTTGGTCGAACATCCATTGTACGGCTTCGTCGCCGTCGGACCGGATATGCCGATAAAGGCGAAGTTCGATCGGAGGCACTTCAACCGGCAGCCTCAACATGCGCAGCCCCATTTCACGCGCGCTGCATTCGGTCAGCGTGGCAACCATATCTGTCTTGTGCAGAATATCCCGGATGTTCAGATAACTTTGCATCTGAAGCCCGAGTTTGCGCCGTGCGCCCAGTTTGCGCAGGACGATGTCGACCGGACTCGCCCCCTGAGGCCGTGAGGAAACATGCAGATGTGTCAGCTGAAGATAGCGCTCCAGCGTCAATGGGCCCGAACCCAGCGGGTGGTCGGGTCGCATGGCACAGACATAGCGGTCCTTCATGATGGTCCGGCTGATCAGATCCGAACTGTCCGGCATCGGAATGTCCGACGCGATATCGATCGTGCCCTGCTGTAACGCCTTGCGCGTATCCCGGCGGGGAATGCGCACGAGGCTGAGTTCGACCTGGGGTGCCGTGCGCTGAAACCCGGACAAAAGCCCGGGCAGGATGATGAGGCTGTGAAGATCGACCAAACTGACCCGGAACAGCCGTTTGCTGGTGAACGGGTCGAACCGTTCACCCTGCGCCGATGCGGCTTGCAACTGGTGAAGAGCGGCTGAGATCCTGTCCGAAATGCTCTCTGCCAGGGCCGTGGGCTGCATCCCCGTGCTGGTCTTCACGAAAAGCGGGTCGTTCAGTGTCTTGCGCAACCGGGTCAGGGCGTTGCTGACGGCCGGTTGCGTGATCGACAGGCGTTCGGCAACGCGGGTCAGATTTCGTTCGGTGTAGATGGCGTCAAAAATAACAAAAAGGTTCAGGTCTATCTTGTTGAGCTTGGTCGTCATGTCATTCACCAGATTTATACCGGCGATCATGCAAGTAAATTTCACAAATGTCATTGGGGGCGGTAAGCTGAATCGTATCCTGGCGGAATACGGAGTTTCATGCATGACCTCATCCGGCCTCGAACTCGATACCGAGCGGCTTTCGACATATTTGGGGCGCCATATCGAAGGCTTCGCCGGCCCATTGTCCTATCAAAAGTTTTCGGGCGGGCAGTCGAACCCAACCTATCTGCTGAAGGCCGGTGGTTCGAAATACGTGCTGCGCCGCAAACCGCCAGGTGACCTGTTACCTTCGGCCCATGCGGTGGATCGGGAATATCGTGTTCTGAAGGCACTTCATGGCACTGCGGTTCCGGTCGCCAAACCTTACGTGCTGTGTGAGGACACGGATGTCATTGGTTCCATGTTCTATGTCATGAGCTTCCAGGAAGGCCGGATTTTCTGGAATCCTGCGCTGCCCGAGTTAGACGTGGCCGACCATCATCCGGTGTTCGATGAAATGATCCGGGTTCTGGCCGCGCTGCATTCGGTTGACACAGGCGCCGTCGGCCTGTCCGACTTCGGCAAGCCGGGAAACTATTTCCAACGCCAATACAGCCGCTGGACCAAACAGTATCGCGCCGCAGAAACAAGTACCCTTCCCGAGATGGAACAGCTTATAGGCTGGCTGTCGCGCAACCTGCCCGATGGTGACGGTTCGGTCAGTCTGATCCACGGTGACTTTCGCATAGACAATTTTATCTTCGCTTCAAATGCTCCGCAGATCGCCGCGGTTCTGGATTGGGAACTGTCGACGCTGGGCCACCCGATGGCTGATCTGGGCTATTTCTGTGTGTGTCTCAGATTGCCGCCCACGGGTCTGATCCGGGGGCTGCAAGGGCTGGATCGCGCTGCTTTGAACATCCCTTCCGAAGCTGAGATGATCGAGCGGTATTGTTCGCTGCGTGACCTGCCGGAGATTGAAAACTGGACCTTCTATCTGGCGTTTTCCTTTTTCCGGATGGCTGCGATTGCACAGGGTGTTTACAGCCGTGCGCTGGCGGGAAACGCATCGAACGAGAACGCAATGGCGTTCAAGGGGCTGGTGGCCCCTCTGGCGCAAATGGCGCTCGACGAAATCGCTGCTGCAACGCACTGAAGAGGATCACAATGGATTTTGCTCTATCGCCACGCGCCACGGAAATGTACGACCAGCTGAAAGCCTTCATGGAGGCGCATATCTATCCGCGCATTCGCGACCACAAAGAGGAAATAGAAGCCGGCAATTTTCCCGTTTCGTTCATGGAAGACCTCAAGTCGCTGGCCCGCGCCGAAGGGCTTTGGAACATGTTCCTGCCCTCCTTGCGGGATGATGAGCCCGGAACGCGGCTCAGCAATCTTGATTACGCGCCCCTGGCCGAGCTGATGGGCCAGGTGAGCTGGTCTTCGGAGGTCTTCAACTGCAACGCGCCGGATACCGGAAACATGGAATTGCTGCACATGTTCGCCACGCCCGAGCAGCGCAAAGACTGGTTGGTGCCGCTGTTGAACGGAAAGATCCGCTCGGCCTTTGCCATGACCGAACCCGACGTGGCCAGTTCGGACGCGACCAACATAACGACATCCATCCGGCGCGAGGGTGACGAATACGTCGTCAATGGCCGCAAGTGGTTCATCACCAATGCGTGCCACCCCAATACCAGACTGTTCATCGTCATGGGCAAAACCGACCCGAACGCCGATCGCCACAAACAGCAAAGCATGATCATCGTTCCAAGGAATACGCCCGGTTTGGAGATCGTGCGCAATCCGACGATTCTGAACATGCACGATCCCGAAGGCCATGCTGAACTGGTGTTCAAGGACGTGCGCGTCCCGGTCGGCAATCTTCTGGGCGAAGAAGGCAGCGGTTTTGCACTGGCTCAGGCGCGGCTTGGGCCGGGGCGAATTCACCATTGCATGCGCTCGATCGGGGCGGCGGAAATGGCACTGAACCTGATGGTGGAACGTGCCCAGGAACGGAAGACCTTTGGCAAGCAACTCTCGGAACAAGGCGTGATCCGTGAATGGATCGCCAAATCCCGGTTGGAAATTGAACAGGCGCGGCTGCTGACCCTGAAGGCGGCCTGGAAAATAGATCAGGTGGGGGCGAAAAAGGCCTTTCGCGAAATATCCCTGATCAAGGTCGTGGCGCCCCAGGTACATGCAAGGGTTACGGATCGTGCAATGCAGGTCTTTGGCGCAATGGGCATGACGCCCGACACGCCATTGGCCGACAGTTACACTTGGGCCCGGGCGTTGCGCTATGCGGATGGACCGGACGAGGTCCATCTTCAGGCTATTGCCAAACAGGAGTTGAAGAATTCCAATTATGGGATGTCGGCGCAGTGGCTGACACCGCCTCTGCGCTAGGTCAGGGCAGGGATGGCATCACCGGACTTTCCCTGAGATATGCAAGCCGAGTTGCCCAGATTGCCTGGGCATTCGGATACGCGGCCTGCCGCGCTATGTTCCGGCGGCAAGCAAGTCACTCGCCTTTTCTCCGATCATGATCGCGGGGGCGTTTGTGTTGCCGCTGACGATTTCCGGCATGATCGAACAATCCGCGACCCGCAGGTTTCCGATGCCGTGCACCTTTAGCGCGGGGTCAACGACTGCGGTTTCATTCGTACCCATCGCGCAGGTCCCTGTTGGGTGATAGATCGAAACGGAATTCGACCTGACCCAGTCCAGCGTGCCCTCGTAATCGTCGGTCGAAAGTTGGGATGTCGGGCGGAACTCTTCGGAAATCTTCGATGCCAGCGGATTGTGCTGTGCGATTCTGCGGGCGATGTTCACGCCGTCGACGATGGTTCGGCAATCCGTTTCCGTCGACAGATAGTTCGGAATGATCTTTACATGCTGTGATGGGTCCGGGCCGTTCAGATGCAGTTCACCCCTGCTTTCCGGCCGCAGCTGGCACACGGACATGGTAAAGGCGGAAAACGGGTGCACGCCTTCGCCGGGGCTGTCGGCGGACCAAGGCTGTACATGGAATTGAATGTCGGGTGTTTCCACGTCCGGGCGCGTTTTCATGAATCCGGTCGCAAGGCTGGCCGCCATGGTCATCGGACCGGCGCGGAACAAAGCGTATTTGAGCGCGATACGGGCCTGATTGATCAGGCTGCGCACCTCGTCATTCAATGTGGGCTCATTGCATTTGAAAACGAGACGGGCCTGCAAGTGATCCTGTAGTCTTTTGCCGACAGTGGGCAAGGCATGGACCGGATCGATGCCGTTTTTCTTCAAGTGGTCCGGATCGCCGATACCCGACAGCATCAGAATCTGAGGAGAGTTGATTGCACCGCCGGACAGGATGATTTCGCGCCGCACCTTAAGGGTTTTCTCATTGCCTGCGCGATCCCGATAGACAAGTCCGGTCGCCTGTTTCCCGTCCAGCGTTACGCGTGTCACCAATGCGTTCGTGATGATGTTCAGGTTTTGTCGGTTTCGAATGGGTTTCAGATACGCCACGGCCGAGCTGCACCTGCGCCCATTGCGCGTGGTCAGCTGAAAATACCCTACGCCTTCCTGATCTGCGCCGTTGTAATCCGGATTGAACGGGTATCCCGCGGCTTGCGCTGCCGCGACCCATGCGTCGCAGATCGGTCGCTGAATGCGCATGTTCGACACCGACAGCGGCCCTCCGACGCCGTGATACGGATCTTCGCCGCGTTCTTGATCTTCGCTGCGTTTGAACAGAGGCAGCACGTCTTCCCAGCCCCAGCCGACATTCCCCATCTGGCGCCAGCGGTCATAATCTTCTTTTTGGCCGCGCACATAGAGCAGACCGTTCAGTGAGGATGAGCCGCCCAGCACCTTGCCGCGTGGCCAGTCGATCGAGCGCCCGTTCAGGCCCGGATCGGGCTCGGTCCTGTAACACCAGTCCACCGAAGGGTTGTGCATGGTTTTGAAATAGCCAACCGGGATGTGGATCCAGGGATTGGTGTCGCGGCCGCCAGCCTCCAACAACGCGACGGTCGTGTTGGGGTCGGCGCTGAGCCGATTGGCGATGACACAGCCCGAAGACCCCGCGCCAACTACCGCATAATCCACTTCCATGACCGCCTCCTTCCAACGTCGTTGAAAAAAACTCTATGCAAGATGCAAGAAATATACTAGCCTTTTTTGATACAAAACGTCTCAATAATTGCGAACAGGGAGGTAAGCAATGGAGATTGGTCGGAAACTGAGTGGTATTTCTCGGCGGGATTTTTTCCGGGTGGCAGGGCGCTACGGCATGAGCTCGACGCTGCTTGCAGCAGGAGGGTTTGGCGGGGCAATGAGCCTGGCCAATCTGGCGCAAGCGGCGGAATCCACGTATGAAAAACGCTTTTCGAAAGAACCGAAGCACACGTTGAAATTTGGTGCGTCGGGCTTCAACACCCGCAACCTGCTGATCGAGCGCGCCGGCGCCATCGAGTTTGCACGCGACCTGGAAGAACGCACCGATGGCGAGATTCGGATCGAGTTCATCGGCGACAACCAGATCTGCGGACAACTCAGCTGTGTTGAAAAAACCCAGCAGGGAATCGTCGATATCTACGCAGCCTCGACCCAGAATTCGGCCGGCGGTGCGCCTTATCTGAACGTCCTGGACTATGCCTATATGTTCCCCAGCCGGGCGGCGCAGTATCATTTCTTTTACAGCCCCGCCAGCCAGCGCATCCTGCGCGACCCGCTTGAAAAGCGTCACGGGCTGAAATTCCTGTTCACCCATTGTGAATTGCGTGGTCTGCAAATGGGCTCGACCTTTGCCGACAAGCCGACCGTCACCAAGCTGGAAGAGTTGTTCGGCACCAAGAACCGCGTGACCGGTACGCAGCTGGGTCGGATCGCGATGCAACTGCTGAACCTGAACCCTGTTCCGGTGGCATGGGAAGAGACGCTGGATGCGCTCAAGACCGGTCTGATCGACGGTGCGGAAACCTGGGCCTCGGCGGTGGCATATGCGAACATGGCACCTGTGGTCTCGCAATCGGTGAACCTGAAGTTCTTCTGCGGTACCGAACACACTTCGATGTCTGCCAAAGTGTTCGACGGGCTGGGCGGTGAATTGCAGGATGCCGTGATGGAGTCTTCCTACTTCACACAGGCGTTGATCCAAGGTGCGAACGAGGCGGCACTACTGAACACTGTCGGATTCTCGGATCCGCAATTGCCGCAAACCATTTTTGCGGAAAACGGCGTGCGCCCGGCCTTCCTGCCGGAGGACCAGATCAAGCTGGCCGAAGAAATGTGCGCTCCGAACTACAACCCCGAGCCGTGGGCGCAGTGGCGCGAGCGGCTGAACAAATGGGCCGGTGGCATCGACACATACCAGGAGATCTACGACATCGCGCGCGAGATCCCAGCGGACACGCTGCCGGAAAATGTCGAGCCGCGCCGCTGGTGGAAGGGCGAGGCCTGATTAGACTGCCAGAACCGGCCCGAACGGGCCGGTTCAATCAATACCCACTGGGAGGACGGGCTTCATGTCACTTTGGGCAGATATTGGCGCAATATTCAGCGCTTTTCTCAGCCAGGATTCTTTCGAGATTCAACTTGCTCTGGAATCCGACGCCGCTTGGATCGTTGGTGCGGTCGTTGCCGCGATCGGGGGTTTGCTGGTCATGCTGATCTATCGCAAGGTGCCGTTGATCGAACGTCATCTGGAACGGTCGGTCATGGTGTATTCCTATCTTGCCATCGCGCTGATCATTTTCTGGGGCGTGATCGACCGGTTTGTCTTCAATGATCAGGAACCCTGGTCCACGACCATTCCTCCGCTTCTTTTCATGGTGATGGCCTGGTTTGGAGCGTCCTACAACGTACGCCTGCGCACGCACCTGAGTTTCAGTGAATTCCGCACCGCCATGCCCCGCGGCGGGCAACTGGCCTGCCTGTTTCTTGACGCGGTGCTGTGGTTCATCTTTGCGGTGATCGTCATCGTGACCACCTCGCGACTGGTGGCGCTTTCGGCCTCGAACTTTCAGATCGTTCTGGGCACGGACAATATCATGCAGTGGTGGTTCCTGCTGGCTGCTCCATTGTCATTCTTCTTGATGGTCGGTCGCGTGTTTCAGAACCTCGCCGATGATTTGCACAACTGGAAAACAGGCGAGCCGTTGATCAAGCAGGCCGTGATCGGGGCAGACTGATGACAGACGGAACACTTGTTACACTGATCTCGCTGGGGGTCACCTTTCTGTTCATGCTGGGCGTGCCGGTGCTGCTGGTCATCGGTTACTGGGTCATTGGATGTTCCTTTGTCCTTGGTCTGACGCTGGACAATATGGGGGCCGAACTGCTGAACGTCTTCAACAAGGGCTTCGCCCTGTTGGCGATGCCGCTGTTCATCTTGACCGGAGACCTGATCAACAAATCCGGTATCGCGCGACGGCTCAGTGATTTTGCCTATGCCTGTTTGGGCTGGATACGCGGCGGACTTGCAATGGCGTCGCTGGGTGCTTGCGGGCTGTTTGCGGCGATTTCGGGGTCGAACTCGGCCACGACGGCGACCATCGGGTCGATGCTGCACCCCGAGATGGTAAAGGGCGGCTATGACGAACGGTTCAGCGCCGCGACCGCTGCTGCGGGCGGTACTGTCGGTATCATCATTCCCCCTTCGATCATCTTCATCGTCTATGGCTTTCTGATGAACCTGCCGATTTCCGAATTGTTCGTGGCCGGAATTTTGCCCGGTGCGCTGATGGTCATAGGGATGCAACTGGCATGCTGGATCATCTGCCGCATGAACGGGTGGGGCTATCTGATCCCGCTGCAATTGAACCGGGTGCTGAAAACCGCCTTTGGTGCCTGGCTTGGCTTTTTCGCCATCGGTCTTGTGCTCTGGGGCATTTATACCGGCAAGTTCTCACCGACAGAGGCCGCCGGCGTGACCGTGGGCTTTTGTGTCATCGCGGGGCTGGTCAGCTACCCGATCAACCGCATCATGGGGGCCCGGAACGATATACCGCCGACCGAAAAGAGCTTCGCTGAAATGTTCGTGGTCGAAGGGTTCACGATCCCAGAGATTCCCTCAATCGTCATCAGGTCTGCCCAGATTACGGGTATCCTGGCCCCGTTGATCGCAATTTCGGTTGTGATGCAGCAAATCCTGTCCCTACTTGGCGCACAGGAAACAATCGGAAACTTCGTGACCTCCATGGGGGGGTACCATGCGGTTCTGTTCACATCGATGGTGATCGTCTTCTTTTCAGGCATGGTGTTGGAAAGCCTTCCGGTCACCATCATCCTGGCCCCGATCCTTGCGCCAATCGCAGCCTCGGTTGGAATTGATCCAATCCATTTCTCGGTCATCTTCCTGGTCGGTGCATCCATCGGGTTTATCACACCACCATATGGGCTTAACCTTTACGTCGCTTCCGGCGTGACCGGTGTGCCGTATTTCCGGTTGCTGCGCTATACGGTGCCTTACTTGGTGGCCCTGCTATCCGTCTGGATATTGGTGTCGCTGGTGCCCGAACTGGCCTTGATCCTTCTGCCAAACAACTAGAATGTGAAGGGATGGCCGAGACCGACACAAAAGACCGAGAAACTCAGATTCCCACCAACCTGCGCCTGTTGCTGATCCTGGAAGAGGTGGCACGGCGCGGGGTGGCGGTCAAACCCTCGGATTTGATCGATGCATTGGGATTGGCCAAGCCCACAATCCATCGTCTGTTGCAAACGGCAGAGGCAGAAGGGTTCTTGCAACGCGATCTTGACGGACGGTCCTATGGTCCGGGCAGAAGACTGCGGCTGTTGTCCGTGAATACCATGTCCGCCGAGCATCTGCGGACCGCGCGTCTCGCCATCCTGCGCGGCGTGGCCGACGAAGTGGGCGAAACCTGCAATCTGGCCATCCCGGATCGCGAAGGCATGATCTATCTTGACCGGGTGGAAACAGAATGGCCGTTGCGGATTCAATTGCCGATCGGAACCCAGGTGCCGTTCCACTGCACGGCCAGTGGCAAGATGTACCTTTCCACCTTGCGCCCCAAAACTCTGAACGGGTTTCTGTCAGCCGGAAAGCTGAAGGAGCAGACCGCCCGTTCTTTAACAGAGCCGAAGGCCCTGCTGAGTGAAATCAAGATCACGGCCGAGCGGGGATTTTCCACCGACGACGAAGAATTCATGGCGGGCATGGTGGCGATCGCCGTGCCGGTGCAGGACGCGCAGGGCAGGCTGGTTGCCACGCTTTCAGTTCATGCCCCGACGCAACGGCATGATGTCGGCAGTCTGAAGTCATTTCTAGGCACCTTGCGCCGGGGTGCAGAAAAACTGTCGCAGCTGTTGGGCGAGTAAGTGGCGCACCAGATAATCGGCAATCGAACAACATCAGGGTTGTGTTGTCAGGCCCGGACTGTGTTCCAAAGCTTAGTGATCGCCGAATGCCTGCCGAGATCGACCGTGACCTGACAACTCGGGCGATTGGTTTCGCTCAGTTTCCCCGGGCGAGATTGAACGGTGGATTACGTCCTCACAAATATAGAAAACCCATGATCAGGCCAACAGTCATTCGTGGCCGTGATTCCTTGGATGCCGCAAATCCAATGCGGGGTTTGTTTGTTTTCCAATAGATCGCCGGGGTACGCCAATAGGTGTCGTACCTAAGCGCCCAGCATCTCAAGAACTGCGTCGCGTTCTGACAGGACAAGCAACAAGGCAAGATCGCCCTGCTCAAGTTGTTTCAGAATCCCGGCGGCGGCCTGAGAAGGGGATGGGGCCCTTTGGATCTGATCAGCGTTGTATCCGTGCTTCAAGGCCGTCCCTTCGATCAGGTCCGGGATTTCTCCAAACGCCCGGCCTCTCAGATAGCCTTCCAGTTCGGCTGCAACGATTACGTCAGGTTGGAATTTCAAAGCCGCCGCGGTGACGTCCCGAATGTCCTGATCCGATCTGTCGCCCGCATGGCTGAGCATGATAAAGCGACGTTTTGCCGGAAGTCCTGACAGCGCATCGCACACGGCAGAGATCGAGTGCGGGTTATGTGCGAAATCTACAAAAACACGGGCGTCATGATAGTTGAACTCGTTGCAGCGCCCCGGATTGTCCTTTGCATCGGGTTTGAAACCGGCCAATCCATCTCGCACTGCCGGAAAGGGTAGGTTCAGCGCCAGAGCAAGGCACATGGCGGCCAAGGCGTTCAGGGTGTTGTATTTCGCCGCCCCGCCCATGGTCAGGGGCACGTTTGACACGGCAATCACCGACTTTTCGGAAGTGCCATCGAAAAACACGATATTTTCCTGCTGCACATAGGCGCAGCAATTGCCGGAATCGCGTGCCTCACGGATCAGATCCGCTTGTGCATCCAAGGAAAACCACCAGATATTTGCCGACGTGTTTTTTGCCTCGGCACGGACATACGCATCATCAGCGTTCAGAACCAGCACGCCACCATCGGTAAGTGTGCGATGCACGGCGAACTTCGCCTGTGCCAGTTCCGGCACGGTATTGACGCCGTACTGTCCCAAATGGTCATTCGCAACATTTGTGACCGCGGCCGCCGAGGCCGCACGAGTTGGCAGGCCACGGCGCAGAATACCCCCGCGGGCCACTTCAAGGCAGGCGATCTCAAGGCGCTTGTCGCGCAGCAGCATCCGGCCGCCACCCGGGCCCGAGTAATCGCCTCGGTCCAGAATGTCGTTGCCGACCCGCACAAACTCGGTCGAGGTCAGCCCTGCAACTTTGCCCGAAGCCCGCGCGATCGCCTCAAGCAACCGGGTCGTCGTGGTCTTGCCATTGGTGCCGGTGATGAACGCAACTGGAATGTTGTGAAGGCTGGACCAGTCCACGTCATCAGGGACGGGCAGGGCGTCAACCGGCCAGACCTGACTACCTGTACCGTGCCCGATTGAAACCTCATCGTCGTCGCACAGAATATCCACGCCATGCGCCTCGGCCGCTGCGATCAGGTCGATCAGGCGGGGATTGGCTTCTTTGACCATAACAGCTTTGACATCGGCCACCATTTGATCAAAGTCACCGGGAGTTGCATCCAACAACTCCGCGGCACAGAAGTGCCACGCCGTCTGCACCGCGAAGATCGCCGAATACAGCTGATCCATTGGTGCGGAAATCGCCAGATTTACGCCGCCAGTGAATGTGCGATGGGTCAAATCCTGATCCGTCCATCCCAGCGCGTCCAGCACTCGCCGGGCGTTTTTTTCCCACAGGGCCGAGACCGTGGATGGATCAATTCCGGTGAAAAATACATCCATCACCGCGCCGGGTTTGTTCCACAAAAGGCCAGGCCCCGTCAGACGCCGGGCGTCGTCGACCTGAATATGATCAGCGGTCGCACTTATTATGGTCAGCGCGGTTTCAAGCTCTTCAATCCGGTCCATTCCGGTGCCCTCGCTCAGTCCGCGTCTTCGCTGTTTTCACGCGCCAGGCGCACACCGCGCTCGTCCCTGATCAAATTCTGATCGTTTTCGAACATGTCCTCGAAGGATGTGTCGACGGCCGTGGTCTTAGGTACAGCCTCGGCATCTGGGGTTGCACCGTCAGAGCTGAAATAGATGATCTGTTTCCAGCAGCGCGTAGTGTCGTCGCCGAAAATTACCAACAGATCCCCCGGTGCCGCTTGTTGCAGCCCGGCATTTACGGCCTCGACCTCATCCGGGATAACCGTAATGGATGCGTCGTCAACGCCATTGTCGATCAGTGCCTGACGCATCATCCGCGGTACTTCATCATGTCCTCGGCCTCTGCGGCGGTCATCGGCCTTGCAGATGAAATGGTCAAAATGCCCGGCCAGCGCGGCAGCTCCGTCGATGATATCTTCATCGCGCCGGTCGCCGGGCATGGCAACGACACACAATCGGCGACCTTTGATCTCCAATTGATCCGCCAACGCGGCCATCGCGTTGAGAGCGGCGGGGTTGTGGCCGTAATCCAGAATGACCTTGAACGGATGTTCGTCATAGACGTTCATGCGCCCCGGCGCCTGGAAATAGCTGGTATCGAAGGTGCGTAACCCATGCCGGATGTTGTCCAGATCGACCCCGAAGCTGTAGGCCATGGCGGCAGCAAACATGGCGTTTTGAACGTTGAAGATCGCTTTGCCTTCCAGTGCGGCGGGGATCAGATGCGACCACAGGACCGGAATGTGAAGCCCGTTGTCATAGATCGTCAGCATGTCTCCATTCATGCCTTTTTCCAGAACAATGGCCTTTCCGCCCGCCTTGATATGTTCCTTAACCAGGCTGTGGCCGGGATTGGTCGTGACGTAGAAAATCTGATCCGCCCCGGCGTAGTCAGCCATTTTCAGACAATTGATGTCATCAGCATTCAGAACCGCCGTATCCGTCGCGCTTTCCACCACCACGCGTTTCACCACGGCCAGTTCCTCGACTGTGTTTATGCCGCCAAGACCAAGATGGTCGGCCGAAACGTTAAGGCATGCCGCCACGTTCGAGCGCTGGTATCCCAGACCAGACCGCACAAGCCCGCCGCGCGCGGTTTCCATCACGGCAAAATCAACCATCGGGTCGCGCAAGACGATCTGCGCGGATTTTGGCCCGGTCATGTCACCCTTGACGCTCAGCTTACCATCGACATAGACCCCGTCGGTCGAGGTCATGCCAACGGTTTTGCCGCTGGTCTTCATAATATGGCCCAGCATTCGGGACGTCGTCGTCTTGCCGTTGGTG
Source organism: Ruegeria sp. AL12 (assembly GCF_056540885.1). NCBI lineage: Bacteria > Pseudomonadati > Pseudomonadota > Alphaproteobacteria > Rhodobacterales > Roseobacteraceae > Ruegeria > Ruegeria sp. AL12. The sequence continues at coordinate 649,770 of NZ_JBQFXN010000002.1, forward strand.
CCGGTGATCGCGGCGATCGGAATGCGGGTTTCCTCATTGGCTGGAAACAGCATGTCGATCACTTTGCCGGCTACATCGCGCGGTTGTCCTTCGGATGGCGCCACATGCATGCGGAAACCGGGTGCGGCGTTCACTTCGACAATGGCACCGCCGATATCTTTGTACGATTTGGTGATGTCATCGATCAGGAAATCGACGCCGCCAACATCCAGCCCAACCGCCATTATGGCTCGTTCCGCCATGTCGCGGTTGTCGGGATGGACCACATCTGTCAGGTCGATCGCAGTGCCGCCGGTCGAAAGGTTTGCCGTCGAACGCAGATAGAAAATTTCACCGTCCGGCAAGACGGTCTCTTCGGTTACGCCTGCGGCATCCATAAGGCGCCTGGCCTGAGTATCGATCTCGAGCATGGTCAGCACTTTTTCATGCCCGATGCCCCGACGCGGGTCTTCGTTCACGATATCGACCAACTCGGCAATCGTGTGCGTACCATCACCGACCACATGGCCTGGAACCCGTTTTGCCACCGCAACAAGCTTGTTGTTCACCACAAGCATCCGGTGATCGAACCCGGTGACAAAGCTCTCCACCAGAATGGCGCGGCTTCGGGAATGTTCCTTTGCTTCGGCGAAGCCAGCCTCGACCTCTTCATCCGAATTCAAATTGATCGAAACGCCCCGCCCATGATTGGCATTCAATGGTTTGACGACCACCGGATGGCCAATGCGCGCTGCAGCGCGCACAGCTTCGCGTGCGGAATAGACCATGCGCTGCTGTGGAACCGGCAGGCCAAGATCGTTCAGCAGGTTGTGGGTATCTTCCTTATCGCAGGAAATCTCGACCGAGATATGTTTGGTCTCGGATGTAATCGTCGCCTGAATGCGTTTCTGGTATTTGCCGTGCCCGAATTGCACCAGCGAGCCAGAGTTGAGTCTGATCCAGGGAATGTCGCGTTCTTGCGCCGCCTTGACCAGCGACCCGGTCGACGGGCCGAACTCCTTGCGCTGTGCGCGCAGAACAAAGCTGCGCAGTTCGTCGTCCCAGTTAAAGTCCGGGTCGAAATCGTAATCCACCAGATCTTTCAGGGATTGAGGCAACAGATGCATCAGCAACCGCATTGCCAGCTTCCCTGCGTCCAGCCCAACGTCGCGCTGACGGTATTCATACACCATGTTGTACTGGCCCGGCTCACCTGTGCCGCGTGTCCGGCCAAAGGTCACGTCAGTGCCCGCTACGTTCTGAACTTCGATAGCACAATGTTCCAGAACGTGACCCAGCCACGTGCCTTCGTCTTCACGCAGACGGCGGATGAAACCTCCGGGTTCGCGGTAGGAACAGCCATGCTCCGCAAGGCCAGGAAGCGCTTCGATCAACGCGTCGATAAACTCGGAACCAATTTTTGCCGATGGCCACTCTTCCAGAATACCCAGATCGATGACGTGGCGTATAACCGGGAAACTTGCCCAGACATTCGGGCCGACAAAGACATTGGTCGAGATTATTTTCATGAGGCTCCCCGTTGGTTAGCTTTTGTTCCCCCCGTTGGCGGCCTCTTCCCCGGACAAATCCGGCAAGGTGCAGAACGCCAAATGCTCATCCGGCGGAAAAGCCTGGCGAGCCGTCAGGTCATAACGGCACCCTTCACCCAGAACGTCAAGCCGAAGTCCCAGAAGGCTAAGCGCTTCGCCCCGCCGGGCATCCCACATTGATGAATGAGTCAACTGACTGGCATCCACGACAGTAACCGAGCCGCTGCCGATGACTTCAAAGACATTGTCGGGCCCAATGAAGGCGGCCGTATCTTCGTCAATTCCCAAACCAATCAAAAATGGGTTGAAAGATGAAGCCGTTAGCAGGCGACCCAGACGATTACGCTGGGTGAAATGCTGATCTATGATGACGGCATTGGTCAGGCCCATACCTGGTGCAAGTGTAATGTTGCCTTCCGCCGGGGCCGAGTTGCTGCTGCCACCGGCAACCATGTGTTCAGACATGATCGAAGCACCCGCCGAAGTTCCGGCAACCGGAACACCGGCTGCATTCCGTCGGCGTATTTTTTGGGCGACCAGAGTTCCCCCAAGAATCGCTGACAGGCGCAACTGGTTTCCACCTGTCATGAAAACTCCGGTCGCTCGATCAAGCATCTCGACATACTCGGGGTTGTCGCAATCCGCCCTGCGCGAGATAGGCAGGAACTCTACTTTGCCCGCACCCAGTTCGGAAAAGATACGGTTATAATCGGGCCCGGTTTCTTCCAGCATCGAGGCTGTCGGGATCACGACGATGTCGGCATCGCTGCCGCCGGAAAGCTCAACGAACTTGCGATGGATCTGCATTTCCTTGACGCGATCTTCGCCGCCCCCGATCGGGATAATGAACCCGCGTGGGGTCTCTGCATCAATGGGTGCAGGGCACATGTGTTAACTACCTTCCGGTGCTGAAGCGGGCAGTCACCGGGGACCGCGCGGACGCTTTGAACTGTTCATGCATGCCACGTCGGGCTATTTGGCCTTCGCGGACATGCTGCTCCCCCCCCGGCCATCACATGCCGTACAGCAAGGTTTTCGTCAAGAACCACCAGATCGCCGTCCATTTCCGCCTTCAGGCGCCCATTGCGATTCGGTTCTAGCACATCGGTCACGTTTGAGGTGAATGGCGCACGCGCATCGAACAGGGACATTCCCCGATCTATGAGGTTGCTCGAAGTCACGGATGGCCTCCTGCCGAAACGCGTCGGATCGCCATCATGGAAACGATACGCGCGTTGCCGCCGCCCTGGCGACATTCACGACAACCCATCTGCATCGAAATGACCGCCGCAGCGTCTACATCGAAACCCGCAGCCTGAACACGGCTTCTACATATAGGTAAAAACAAACACCCGGGACTGGTCGTCCCGGGTGGTGTTTTTGCGGGCTTTTCAAGTTTTTGCCCGACAACTATCCAGCGACACTCAGATGTCGAATTTGACGCCCTGGGCCAGTGGAAGTTCGGCCGAGTAATTCACGGTGTTGGTCTGTCGGCGCATATAGGCTTTCCACGCGTCCGAACCGCTTTCGCGCCCGCCGCCGGTTTCCTTCTCTCCGCCAAAGGCGCCACCGATCTCTGCCCCTGAGGGCCCGATATTGACGTTGGCAATACCGCAATCGGATCCGGCTGCGGACAGGAACTGCTCGGCCTCGCGCATGTTCAGGGTAAACACGCAGGATGAAAGGCCTTGCGGTACGTCATTCTGAAGCTCTACCGCGTCGTCGAAATCGTCATAGCCCATGACGTATAGGATCGGCGCAAAGGTTTCGGTTTTCACGGTCGCGGTCTGACCCGGCATTTCGACAATCGCAGGTTCCATGTATACGCCTGCTGGAACGCCTTCGGTAACGCGGTTGCCGCCGAACACTGAACCGCCTTCCGCTTCGGCCGCTTTCAAAGCCGCGGTCATCGCCGCACCCGCCGCTTCGTCCACAAGCGGTCCAACCAACGTGCCGTCTGTCAGAGGATTGCCGATGGGCAGACCCGAATAGGCTTTTTTCAGACGGCTCACCAGTTCTTCGCGGATCGAGTTGTGCACGATCAAGCGACGCAGCGTGGTGCAGCGTTGACCGGCGGTACCAACTGCCGAAAAGACAATCGCGCGCACAGCCATCTCCAAATCAGCCGAAGGGCCGACGATCATTGCGTTGTTGCCACCCAGTTCCAAAATGCACTTGCCAAAGCGCTGTGCGACGATGGGGGCGACAGCGCGGCCCATGCGGGTCGATCCCGTGGCCGAGATCACCGGAACATCTTCACTGGCCACCAGTCTTTCTCCCAGATCGGCGCCACCGATAAGCGTTTGCAGCAGACCGTCCGGCGCATCGCCAAACCGGGCCAGGGCGCGTTCGAAAATCTTTTGACAGGCCAGCGCCGTCAGCGGGGTTTTTTCGGACGGTTTCCAGATCACCGGATCACCGCATACGAGGGCCAGAGCAGCATTCCACGACCAAACCGCGACCGGGAAATTGAACGCGGAAATCACACCAACCGGGCCAGCAGGATGCCAGGTTTCCATCATCCGGTGGCCGGGACGTTCGGACGCGATGGTCAGACCATAAAGCTGACGCGACAGGCCGACGGCAAAGTCACAGATGTCGATCATCTCCTGCACTTCGCCCAGACCTTCCGAGGTGATCTTGCCCGCTTCCCAACTGACCAGTGCGCCCAGGTCATCCTTGGCCGCGCGCAGCTCTTCACCCAACAGGCGGATCAGTTCACCCCGGCGTGGGGCGGGGACCACGCGCCATTCCCTGAACGCGGCCTTTGCACGGGAAAAGATGGATTCCATGTCCGAGATCGGCGTCTCGTGCACTTCGGCCAGCAGGCTTCCGTCAATCGGCGACGTGACCTTTAGCGTGCCGCCTTTCAGTTGGGCCTCGGTCAGATCCAGGTTTGCAAGCGTGGTTTGGGCTGTCATTACGATGTCTTTCATATCTCAGGCCGCCTTGTTCTGTTCGGTGACGTCACCAGCGCGATACAGCTGGCCAAATTCAGTGTTGAGGAAATCGTCCAGCTTGACCTGTTCCTGCCGGACAAAGCCTTTCGAGGGCAGCGCCCCGATCCGCATCAGATCGACCACCCCCAGCACGCCTGCGGCGGTCGTGACCTGAATGGCGCTCCAGACCTGTCCGTTGATGGTGCGGGCAAAGGATTTGTTGATCAGGGACTTTTCGCGCAGCACACCGTCAATCGTGCCCTTTGCCGTACAGTAAACCAGCACCACGTCCTGATCGGTGCGGGGCAGGGCGGCCTCGAATATCTCTTTCAGCAGGTCGCGGCGGCGTTCCAGTCCCAGATCGTTCAAAAGCAGCTTCAGGATATCGCAATGACCCGGATAGCGGATCGAGCGATAGGACACATCCCGCGCCTTGCCTTGCAGCGTTTCCGGCAACGTGCCCAGACCGCCCGAAGTATTGAAGCATTCGTATTCCACGCCGTCATGGCCCAGAATCTCGTAGTTCTCCAACGGCGCGGTCTTGACCAGCTTGCCGTTCACGATGGCATCGCATGGGTTGCAATATTCGTTGATCAACCCGTCGGTGGACCAGGTCAGGTTGTATTTCAGCGCGTTGGTCGGATAAAGCGGCAATGCCCCCACCCGCATGTGCAGGCTGTCAATCTCGTCAAACTCCGCCGCGAGCGAAGCTCCGGCGATGCCGACAAAACCTGGCGCCAGACCGCATTGCGGCATAAACGCAGTTGCGCTGTCCCCGGCCAGTTCACGTACCGCATTCGTGGCCGCAACATCTTCGGTCAGGTCGAAATAATGCGCGCCCGCCGCTTTGGACGCTTTGGCGATCGAAGGGGTCAAGAAGAACGGCGCCGCCGAGATGACTGCGTCGAAACCGGTCAGTTCCCGGGCCAGACCGTCCGCGTCATTGGCATCGATCTGTCTGGTTCCAATGCCCATCTTCGAGATATCACCAAGCGCTTTCAGATCATGATCAGCGACCGTCACAGAGTAATTCGGCGACCCTTTCAACAGGGTTGCAATCATCTGTCCGATCTTTCCAGCGCCGACAATGCACACATTCCAGGACATAAAGATCTCCGCTGTTTCCCATCCAGTTCCAAGGGTGACGCGCAGCCTCGACAATTCATAGGTGCCAATTTGACGAATTGATGTAGATGACTGTCATAATGACGGAAAAAGCGATAATTTATCGGAATCGCATTTGCCGGCCATGTGTCGCGACAGGTCCTGCCACGTGCCAACGCGGCCCTTGGTCGATTGCGCCGTGACCTTTTGTCTTGTGGCGCCTGGCACTTGGGAAGCGCCACGGTCTTGAGCGATTACAAGCACTTGTGTTCTGACTTCCGGGCGCAACGGTCCGGTGATCTTGCAAGGCGACTGATCCGCTTCCAACCTGGCCTCGGTGCGCTTCCAACTATGCCTCACACGCGGAATTTTGAGCGATGTTTCTCGTTTGCGACATGGCTTGGTCAAATCGAACAACTTCTTGGCATTGCTCGGCGGCATGGTACGCGCAGCGGTCGCCGGAGAAGGCTGTGAAGCTCGGTCGTGGCCGCCTTGTCGTGTTGAACAAGGGCAGGTGTTGCATTGATCGCGTTATGTCCCAAGCCTGAAAACTCAGCCTGTTCCGGGAAGGGCGTTGTGACCTCTTGCCTGCACGCCGCTTCGCACCAAACACACCAAACACCCCGGGAGGGTCACAACGAATGACTGCAAGCCCGCTCGATCATATTCGTGTCCTCGATTTTGGCCAATACCTGGCTGGTCCCTTGGTTGGCATGATGCTTGCTGATTTGGGGGCAGAGGTGATCCGCATCGACCCGCCCGGTGGCCCGCGATTGAAAGAACCGGCCACAGACATGCTGTCACGCGGCAAAACCGCCGTGACGATCGACCTCAAATCCGAAGGAGGTTTGCAGGTCGCGCGCGAACTTGTGGCGCGGGCTGACGTGGTGATCGAAAACTTCCGGCCCGGCGTGATGGAGAGGCTGGGCCTGGGTCCGAATGCTTTGCGCGACATAAATCCGCGCATCGTGTCATTGTCATTGCCGGGGTTTGCCTCAACCGATCCCGCGCTGGCCGATCTTCCGGCGTGGGAAGCCGTGATCGCGGCCCGCACCGGGCAATTCACGGATATGGGGCTGAACCGGCGCCTGATGGGCATCAACCCATCCTTTTCACCTTTGACGCTGGCATCCGCCTATGGCGCTTCGTTCGGCGCGATGGCGGTGCAGTTCGCTTTGGCTGCTCGCGACCGGAACGGAGGCGATCACATCGAGGTGCCTCTGGCTTCGGCCTTGCTGGAAGGGTTGGTGTATAACTGTGAGCAGATTGAGGACTATCCCGAACGCTACAAGTCCCCTCGCGAAGTGGAACTTGACAGGCGCGCAGCCGAAGGCTTGCCAACGGATCTGAGCTTTGCGGAACTGGAAGAGTTCCTGGACCCTTTCTATCGAACTTATACCTGCGCCGACGGGCGCGGGTTCTATGTGGTGGCGGGCAGTGTGAAAACACATCCCCGGCGGGTGTTGGAGACGCTGGGCCTCAAAGACCTTGCCGATCAATTGCCGGACTTCGACGCCTATCTCGATACCGCAGACTGGCCGGATGAATGGTCGCTGCGCAACTACCCCGTCGGAGCAAGGGATCGCACGCGTGTGTCCGAGGCGATGAAAAAGGCCTTTCTGACAAGGCCCTCTCATGAGTGGGAAGCCCTTTTCGGGTCTGCCAAGGCGCCCGGAACGGCGCAACGGTTCAGCAAGGAATGGCTGGCCGATCCGCACGCTTTGGCCTCGGGTCTGGTGTTGGAGGTCGAAGACCCGCGTCATGGGAAGATGACGCAGATGGGAAATGTTGCGTGGCTTGCGGATGATGGCGCTGCGCTGGTCAAAAAACCGGGCCCCGATCCCGATGACGCACCCGTTTCAACGATCCTTGCCGAACCGCCGCGCAGCGGACCGCCAGCCGCAAGCGGCCAAGGCTGGCTGGAGGGGCTGAAGGTGCTGGACCTGACCAACGTGATCGCCGGTCCGACGATCGGGTCCACGCTGGCGCGATTTGGCGCTCAGGTGACTTCCGTTCAGCCGGCCGAGCCATCAGTCGATCCGTGGAACACCGTGGTTTTCGGCTTGCACGCACATCGTGGAAAACAAAGCGTTTTGCTGAACCTGAGCTCGGATGGCGGGAAGCAGGCGTTGCGACGGCTCATCGACTCCTCGGATGTCATCACCATGAACGGCACGGATGAGCAGCGCGATGCCCTGGGGTTGAGCGAGGAAGAGCTGGCGGCGATCAACCCCCGCCTCATTCTGGTGCAACTCGATGCCTTTGGTGGGCCTGCGCGCGGACCCAAATCGGACCATCTGGGGTATGACGACCTGGCGCAGGCGGCGACCGGGGTCATGGTGCGTTTTGGCGGTGGCATGGCCACGCCCGAAGAGCATGCGCATTTCGGTACGATTGACGTTCTGACCGGCTATTGCGCATGTGTTGCGCTTGGTGCGGCCCTGCTGAGATTGCAGAAAACCGGAAAAGGCGGGATTGCGCGGGCTGCGTTGGCGGCGGCCGGCAACCTCATTCAGGCGCAATTGATGCATGATTTCGAAGGCCGCGCGCCCTTTGACGAACCAGCCGGGCGCGCAGCTATGGGCTGGGGACCATTCTACCATTGTTACCGCGCGGCGGACGGGTGGATGTTCTTTGCCGCACCCGCCGAACAACGCGAAGCCCTGCGCCGTGTCTCGGACCTCGCCAGTATGGCCGATACACCGGAGAAGGAATTGCCGGATGCGCTTGCGGATCATTTTGCAAGGAAACCTGTTGATTACTGGCAAAAGGCGTTTTCCGGTTCTTCCAGCACCGTCATGCCTCTGGGATCGTTGCATGACACGCGCGACGCCGTGTTGCAGCCGGAAAGTGCCGGGAATATCGACCTGATGCGGGGAACGTTCAGCGTCATTCGGCATGACATGCATCCTATGGGCCGGTGGTGCGATCTGGTTGCCCCAAATGCCGTGCGACCCGAACGCGCCCGGATCGTCATTCCCGGACCGATGCCGAAATACGGCGCGGATACACGCAGCATTCTGCGAAACGTCGGTTATGCAGATGAGGATATCGACGCGATGATCTCTGCTGGATCGGCCGCCGAAAGCTGGTCGGAAAAGTACCTGCCCGAGTAGTCGACCAGCTACAAACGGTTCGGAAATCAAGAAGATATGCCATCCGCCGCCGCAGGCACAGAGTCCCGGGCTTGGCGACGGGTGGTATCCGTCGTGACAGGCTTTGGGCTGGCACCCGCGCGACTTGCACAGAATATTCTACCGCTTTGCCACAGTTTTTTTTGCATGTCTTGCGGCAAGAACCGTCCTAGGGTCGGCAAAGCACAGCTTTGCACACACAACGAAACAAGAACCACTGACCATGAGCCAAATATCAGAGAGCCTGCTGAACCAAATCCGCAGCCGCTTTGCCCAGATCGATCATTGCCCCGAACAGGGTGAGCGGATCTTTTTCGAGAATGCCGGAGGCGCACTGACATTGAATTCAGTGTTGGAAAGTTCGGTTCGTTACGCCGCCATCCCGGACAACCAGGGGCGCGACAATCCGGGATCCCATGCGCTGGTCGCCACGATCAAAGCGGCCAAGGCGGATATGCGGGATTTCATGAACGCACCCCGCGGGCAGTTCTTTGTCGGTGAAAGCGGTACAGAGCTGTTGTTCCGGCTGATCATGAACGCCTGTCTGGGAACGGGTCCGGGCGTTGTGCTGGGATCCACATTGGAACACCCGGCGACGCGATCGGCCTGTGATCGTTGGGCCCGCATTTCCGGGCAAACCCACGTTTTGGTGCCCCATGATAACGCAACCGGTACCGTCTCGGCCGAAGCCTATGCCGCGGCCGTGACACCGGATACCAAAGTGGCGACGATCCTGCATACCTCGCCGGTGACGGGAATGGGCGTTGACGTCGCTGCCGTCTCTCAGGCCATCCGCGCCGTGGCTCCGGATTGTTTCATCATCGTCGATGGCATTCAGCACGCAGCGCATGGCCGGATCGATCTGACCGCTTATGACGTCGATGGTTATGTGATTTCGCCCTACAAGGTGTTTTCGCGTCATGGCTACGGCGTGGCGTGGATCTCTGATCGCTTGACCGCGCTGGAGCACAACGCCTTGCTGGATGGTCCCGCGGACAATTGGGAAATGGGCACCCGCGACACCGGAGCTTATGCCACGATGTCCGACGTCGTATCCTATTTCGAATGGCTGGGCAGTCAGGTCAGCGATGCCGAAGACCGGCGCGGCAAGTTTCTGGCGGCGGGTGATGCGATCCATGCGCAGGAAAAGGCGCTGACCGATGCGATGATCCACGGCACCGGCAACCTGAGCGGTTTGGCCGAGATGGAAAAAGTCACCATTCTGGGCGGGGCTGACAACCCGGCACGAGAAGGTCTGGTATCGCTGCGTGTCGAAGGCGTGGCCTCGTCCGAGGTCGTCAAACGGCTGAACGAACACGGTATCCGCACGCATCTGCGCAAGGCGGATCACTATTCCGGCAATATCCTGACACCGCTTGGCTATGATGCCTGTGTGCGGGTCTCGATGTGTCACTACAACTCGATCGGCGAAGTCGCCAAATTCCTTGCCGTCATGAAAGAAATCGCCGCCTGAGCCGCGCCATATCCAAGGACATTCCCTCATGAAAACCCATGCACAAGCTGTTGTCATCGGCGGCGGCCTTGCCGGTACGTCGATACTGTATCACCTTGCCAAACTCGGCTGGACGGATTCCATCCTGCTGGAACGCGACGAGCTGACCAGCGGATCGACCTGGCACGCGGCGGCCAACATCCACGGTCTGCATGACAACAACAACATCACCCGCATCCAGCACTATACGATGAACCTGTACAAAGAGCTGGAGAAGGAAACCGGCCAAAGCTGCGGGGTGTTCCAGCCCGGATCGCTCTATCTGGCCCAGACCGGAGAGCGCGAGCAACAGTTGCGCCTGCAAGAGGCGAAGGCCCGGTTTTATGGGCTGAATTTCCACGAGGTCAGCCGGGAAGAGGCCAAAGAGCTGCACCCGCTGGCGCAGTTCGATGACATCCGCTGCATCATGTACGAACCTGATGGCGGCAATGTGGACCCGTCCGGCGTACCGCATGCCTATGCCGCCGGGGCCCGCGCGATGGGGGCCACCATCGAACGGTTCTGCCCGGTGATCGCCACGGAACAGCAACCCGATGGCAGTTGGATCGTTCGTACGCCCAAGGGTGACATTCATGCCCAATGGGTGGTCAACGCCGCGGGCCTCTGGGGGCGCGAGGTGGCGGCGCTGGCAGGCTTGACCCTGCCACTGCAACCGACCGAACATCAGTATTTCGTGACCGAAAGCATCGACGAAGTGGCCAGTCTGGGCCGCCGTCTGCCGTCAATCGCCGACCGGGACGGCGAGTATTACTTCCGACAAGAGGGCAACGGCCTGCTGATCGGGGCCTATGAGAAAGACATGAAGTTCTGGGCCGAAGACGGCACGCCGCTCGACTTTGCGCATGATCTGTTTCCCGACGATCTGGACCGGATCATGGAAAACGTGATCCGCGCCACCGAACGCGTGCCCGTTGCCGCCACAGCCGGGGTGAAACGGGTAATCAACGGCCCGATGATCTGGTCGCCCGATGCCAACATGCTGTGGGGGCCGGTGCCCGAACTGAAGAACTATTTCCTCTGCGGCGGTCTGATCCCCGGCTTCTCGCAATCCGGCGGGCTGGGGCTGTTGGCGGCGCAATGGATGATCGAGGGTGAGCCGCAATATGACATGTTCGCCTGGGATCTCGCCCGCTTTGGCGACTGGGCCGACAAAAAGTTCACCAAGGCCCGGGTCGAAGACGCATACACCCATCGGTTCAAAATCCACTTCCCGAATGAAGAACGCAGTGCAGGCCGCCCGGCCCGTGTGCGCCCTGCCTTCGAGATGCAGAAACAGATGGGCTGTGTCTTTGGTCTCAACTGTGGTTGGGAACACCCGCTTTGGTTTGCCGATGAACCCGGCACCGAAGAGACCACTGGCTTCACCCGCCAGAACTGGTTTGATCCGGTCGGGCGCGAGGTTCAGATGCTGCGCGACAGCGTGGGCGTGATCGATATTTCGAACTTCGCCAATTACGTGATCAAGGGGCCTGGCGCCTATGACTGGCTGGACCGACTGGTAGCCAATCGCGTGCCGACCGAAATTGGGCGCAGCTGCCTGACGCCGCTGATCTCGGTCCGCGGTGGCGTGGCGGGGGATTTCACCGTCACCAAGCTGTCGGAAGACGAATATATGATGATTGGCTCCGGCATGGCTGAACGCTATCATCAGCGCTTCTTTCAGATGGTGGAAATGCCTCAGGGCACAACTCTTGACGTTGCAACAGACCGCATCGCCGGGTTCAACATCGCCGGCCCGAAATCACGCGAGGCATTGGCGCGTCTGACCAATGCAGACCTTTCCAACGAAGCATTCCGCTTCATGCGGTCGCGAAAGATCACTGTTGCAGGTGTTGATTGCGTGGCCATCCGGGTCAGCTTTACCGGCGATCTGGGTTGGGAACTGCACTGCGCCGAAACCGATCAGGTCGCGCTTTACTCTGCGTTGCTTAAAGCCGCCAAAGACTGCGGTGGCGGCCCCGTGGGTGGGCGAGCGCTTGGGTCGCTGCGCATCGAAAAGGGTTATGGATCCTGGGGGCGGGAATATTCCCAGGAATACTGGCCGCAAGAGGTCGGGCTGACGGGCCTGATCAAGCTGGACAAGGATTTCCTGCACAAAGACGCCTATCTGTCCATCAAGGACAAAGCTCCGCGCGAGGTCCTGTCCATCTTTGAACTGGACGTGACCGAGGATGCCGACGCCACCGGCAGTGAGCCGATCTTTACACCTGATGGTGTGCCTGTCGGCCGTGTCACATCGGGGGCGTACGGGTATTCAGTCGGGAAATCTCTGGCTTTGGGTTTCCGCAACCCCGAGGTGGCGCAGCCGGGGGATGAAGTGGTGATCCAGGTGATTGGCAAACCGCATAAGGCTCGGGTGCTGGCAGAGGCGCCGTTCGATCCTCTGGGCGGCAGGCTGCGCGGCTGAAACAACCGGCCCGCCCGATCAAGCTCATCCCGTGGCCACAGATCTCATCCGCGATCTGCGGCTATGGGATGTGCGATTTGCTTTCGGACTGATCGACACGGTCCGCCTCGGTTTCAGGGTGCCACTGTTTCGCGGCCGGTTCGCAAACCTTCAGACAATCAACCGCGCGCGCTGCGATCTGATCCGCGATTTCGGCTATGTTGACGGGGTTCAAATAGAAGGCAGGCACAGGGGGCAGGATGATGGCTCCCATTTCTGCGGCCGCCGTCATGTTGCGCAAATGTGCCAAAGTCAGCGGCGCTTCTCGTGTCAGCAGAACCAGTGGGCGTCGTTCCTTGAGCTGCACGCCCGCCGCGCGTGTCAGCAGGTTGTCGTCCAGGCCATGCGCGATCGCACCCAGTGAGCGCATGGAACAGGGCGCAACGATCATCCCGGATACCGGCACCGAACCGGACGCGATACTTGCCCCGATATCGGCGGGCGCGTGATGACGGGTTGCCGACTGCCGCAGTTCCTTCAGGGCGTCCGGGCCGCATTCCTGCGCAAGCGTCAGACGGGCGGCGGGGCTGACGACCAGGTCGATTTCGATATCCGCCGATGTCAGATGCCGTGCCACCGCAAGGCTCAAAACCGCACCGGAAGCGCCCGACACGCCTAAGACTACTCGGGTTTTCGTCATGTTCTCAGCTCTGGCATCAATCTGTCTATCAGGTCTTCCGCAAATGCGTGATCAACCTTTTCGGTGCGCATGACCGTCCCCCATTCCCGCCCTGTTTCACTGCCTGTTTTCGTCGTGGCGTCGATGCCCAGCTTTCCGGCCAGACCAGGTTCCGGCGAGGCGAAATCAAGATAATCCATGGGTGTCCTGTCCAGGATCATCACATCACGGCCCGGGTCCATTCGCGTGGCAAGCGCCCAGGCGATATCGTCCCAGTTTCGGGGGTCGATATCGGCGTCTACCGCAACGATCATCTTCGTATAGCTGAATTGCGGCAGCATCCCCCAAAGCGCCATCATCACACGCCGGGCCTGGCCCGGATATCGCTTGTCGATGGCGACGATGGCGATGCGATAGGAACAGGCGGCAGGCGGCAGCCAAAGGTCGTGTATTTCGGGGATCTGAGCACGAATGGTCGGCAAGGCCAGACGATTGAACACTTCGCCAATGACGGCAGGTTCGTCCGGCGGGCGTCCGGTATAGGTCGACAGATACAGCGGCGCCTCGCGATGGGTCACGGCCGTGACATGCATCACCGGAAACGGCTCGGCGGGGTTGTAGTACCCGGTGTGATCCCCGAACGGGCCTTCGGGTGCTGTCTCGTTTGGCGACACCCAGCCTTCCAGGATGATCTCGGCATCTGCCGGTACAAGCAGAGGGACGGATTGGGCCGGAACCAATCGTGGCCGGTTTTGGTTCAGGGCCCCGGCAAATGTCAGCTCAGACACCATTTCGGGCAGGGGCAGAGCCGCCGACAACAAGGTCGCGGGGTTTGCGCCCAGAACAATTGCGACCGGCGTCTTTTCGCCGTGCTGCGCCCAGCTGCGATGATGAGCGGCCCCGCCGCGATGTGGCAGCCAGCGCATGATCAGACGGTTCCGGTCCAGCACCTGAACGCGATAGACGCCGGCATTGTAGGTCTGTGCCGCGTCGGGTTCGCTGCCACGGGGCCGGGTGATGACCACGGGCCAGGTGATCAGAGGCCCCGCGTCCCGGGGCCAATGTGTCTGGATCGGCAGCGCAGAAAGATCAACATCGGCTTCGCAGTGGCAAACCTGCTGGACAGCGGCGGTTTTGACCTGCTTCGGCCGTGTGGACAATGCGGCCTTCAGCATCGGCCACCGGGACAGTGCATCCCGCAACCCGCCCGGCGGCGTCGGGGCCCGAAGCGCGGCCAGAAACGCGCCCAGATCATCCAGCCCTTCGGAAGAAACGCCCAGTCCGGCGGCGACGCGTTCCGACGTGCCAAACAGGTTGACCACAACCGGTATGTCGCACTGCCCCGAGGGCGCGCCCGTCGGTGTGTCGAATTGCAACACGGGCCCATTGGCCTCCAACACGGCGCGGTGGACAGCGGTCATTTGATGGCGCACGGAAACCGGTTCGGCGATGCGCCTGAACTGCCCTGTTTCTTCACACCATTTCAGAAAATGTCGAAGGCTGGGATATGGCGGCAGAGTGCGAATGGGTTTGCTCCGGCGGTGGTGCCCACCCTCTAGCAGCGAAAGAGGCCGGTCGAATTGACAACCGTCAAGTCCCGGGCGCCGGGGCGGCTTTAGGAAGGCCGCACCGGTTCACTTTGTTGAGACAGCAGGAGGTCTGTTTGTCCGATCCCCGAAACCCGATACCGCGATGCCCTGCCGCTTTGGCCGCGGCCCTGCGGTTTGTTCCGCTTGCACCCTTGTCGCTGTCACTGACGGCGTTTTCCCGCAAAATAACCAAGAAACACCCCGACTTGCTCAACCGGCTCGGTGAATACAGCCGGGCAGCCTTTGTGCTTGATCCAACGGATCTGCCCGTTGTCCTTCTGCTTGAACCGAATGACGGCGCACCGAGAATAAGACTGAGCCGAAGGCGCGTGGACGGGGCCGCGCGAATTTCCGGCCCACTGGCCGCGCTGTTGGGGCTGGTGCATGGTGCGTTTGACGGTGACGCCCTGTTCTTTTCGCGCGATCTGGTGATCGAGGGCGACACAGCCGCGGCACTGGCGCTGCGCAACGCAATTGACGACGCAGAGCTGGACCTCGCGCACGAGGCCGCAACCCTTTCCGGCCCGCTTGCACGCCCGCTGAAGCAGATCATCGCCTTTGCAGAGCGTCGGACCGGCCTGTGCCTGACCCGACCCGAGGACGCGATCCTATGGTAATGGAAATCGTTTGCCCGGCGGGAACGCCCGCGGCCCTGCGTGCAGCCGTCAAGGCTGGGGCTCACACGGTCTATTGTGGCTTCAATGACGAAACCAATGCGCGGAACTTTCCGGGGCTCAACTTTGACCGCGCTGAAATGCGGGCCGGAATTTCCTTTGCCCATGATCACGGATCGAAGGTGTTGATTGCAATCAATACCTTCCCGCAGACGGGCAACGAAGGGATCTGGAAACAAGCGGTGGCGGATGCCGAAACCTGCGGTGCAGATGCTGTCATTCTCGCCGATCTGGGTTTGCTGGACTACGCCGCGCGACACCATCCCGGCCTGCGCAGACATCTGTCCGTGCAGGCCGCGGCGGCCAATGCTGACGTGATCAATTTCTATGCCGAAACTTTCGGTGTGAAGCGGGTGGTCTTGCCGCGCGTATTGTCCGTTCCGGAAATTGCCGCGATCAACTCTGAAACCGATGTCGAAACCGAAGTCTTTGTGTTCGGCGGTCTTTGCGTCATGGCCGAGGGGCGATGCTCGCTGTCCTCTTATGCCACCGGGTTGTCTCCAAACATGAACGGTGTCTGTTCTCCTGCCAGCCATGTGCAGTATCAAGAAGAACAGGGCGCGTTGACCGCGCGCCTTGGCGGGTACCTGATCCACCGGGTCGAACGGGATGAGCCCGCACCTTATCCGACTTTGTGCAAAGGGTGTTTTTCCGCAGGTGAAAAAACCGGGCACCTGTTCGAGGATCCCGTCAGCCTGAACGCAGAACGGCTGATCCCGCAATTGCAAAAGGCAGGTGTGACGGCCTTGAAGATCGAAGGGCGCCAGCGGTCAAAATCCTATGTCGCACAGGTCGTTCGGAATTTTCGCGCCGCGGTCGATGCGCTGGAGTCAGGCCAACCGATGCCCGAAGGTATGCTTGCGCGTCTGTCGGAAGGGCAGGCCATGACGACCGGCGCTTACAAAAAGACGTGGAGGTGATCCGATGGAACTGACAGTAGGCCCGAACCAGTTCTTCTGGCCCGCCGAAACCTGGGCTGCATTTTACGATGATCTGGCCCGATCGCCCGTCGACCGCGTCGTGCTTGGGGAACTGGTCTGTTCCAAGCGCTTGCCGTTTTACCAGGATCGTATCCCTACGGCGATTTCCCGGCTGGTGGAGGCGGGCAAAGAGGTTGCGCTGACAAGCCTGGCCCTTGTGACCCTGAAACGCGAGCGCAAACTTACCGCTGAGCTTGCAGAAATGGGCGTCATGGTCGAGATCAACGATCTGACCGCGCTGGCACATTTGCCCGGCACCTGCACGTTTGCCGTTGGCCCGTTGGTAAATGTCTACAACGAAGGCACTTTGAGATGGCTGGCTGCTCGGGGTGCGCGCCGGGTTTGTCTTCCGCCGGAATTGCCCATCGCTTCGGTCAAAACGCTGGCGCAAGCTGCCTCGGACTTGGGCGTCGCGATCGAAATATGGGGGCATGGCAGGTTGCCGCTGGCCATTTCCGGGCGCTGTTACCACGCGCGATTGCATGGGCGCAGCAAGGACAATTGCCAGTTTGCCTGCGAAGACGATCCCGACGGGTTGGACGTTCTGACCGGCGACGGCAAGCCTTTTATGGCCATGAACGGTGTGCAGACCCTGTCAGACAGCCATGCCTGTACGGATCATCAGATCGACCTTCTGCAACAGGCTGGCATCTCGGCGTTGCGTCTGTCGCCGCAATCTGGCGGATTCCGTCAGCTGTGCGAGTTGTATCGAAAACGTATCGACGGTGATCTTCCCCAAGGAGAAGTGGAGCGCGCCCTGCGTGGCGCTGATCCTGATATTCGGTTGAGCGACGGATTTCTGACGGGGTCCTGCGGTGCAGAATGGTCCGGTGCATCAAAGGCGGCTTCGATCTCGGTTTGACCGCCGCATCGGCATGACGTCCGTCGCGCCGGACGCGAATGAAACAGCCTATGCTTTGAACCCTTGGGATCAGTCCGGGTTTGTCCGGGTTTCTTCCTCTTGAACCCAGGTTTCGGCCTGCAAGACCCCGGGTTGCCCGGTGCCGATAATCCCCACGACCTGCACATCGCCGGTGTCGGTGGGCGCGGCCACCTGAACACGCCGGATCAATGCGAAAAGGGCGACCGCAATACCGATAGCTGCCAGAAGAAACGGAAGACCGCGCCCGCCGAACAATGAGATAGAGTTCGGCCCCAGCATGGTTCCCACCAGCAGGCCGACATTCAGCAGCAGCACCATCGTGCCACTGGCGGGAACGATCTGGGACAGCTTGAGCTGATCATTGGCATGCGCCGTCAGGATCGAATACGCGGGATACAGCCCGATTGCGATCAGTACAAAACCATAGACGATATGAGACGGCGACGTATCGATGGCCATCCAGAGACTGGACAGGGTCGTAACGACACCCAGCCCGATGACCACATAGCGTCTGTCGGTGTGATCAGACAGCCAGCCGACGGGGTATTGCACCACCGCACCGGCGATCAGCGCCGCCACCAGCGCCCCTGACGCCTGCGCCGTCGTAAAGCCGTTTTGCAACGCATAAAGCGGCAACGAGATATAGGACGCGGCGACACCGATGCTGACCAGAACGATACCGATGACTGCGATGGGCGAAACCTTGTACAGCACGGGAACCGACATGCGTTCCGGCGCGGCATATTCCGGCGCCTTGTTGCCCGACAGAAGAAGCGGCACGATCGAAAGCGAAATCAGGATGGAAACAAGCCCGAACAGCAGGTTTCCGGTGGGGTCGGGAAAGCCGACTATGGCGGTGCCAAGCGCTGGGCCGGCAAGCTGGATAATGAAATACAGCGACAGAACCTGAGCGCGCATGTTGTTCTCGGATTTCGCGTTCAGCCAGCTTTCGGTGATGACGTAAAGCCCCGGGTAACAAAACCCGCCCAACAGACGCATCACGCTCCAGCTGATCGCGTCGCTGGTCAGCAGATGCACGATGGCCGCAATCGAAACCAGCGAGGCGAGGGCCGAAAATGCCCGAATATGCCCGACATTTTCGACCAGCCTCGGGGCAAGTGCCGTCCCCGCAAGCGCGCCCAATGGATAGCTTGCCTGCATGACGGAAATCGTGAAGTCACTAAAGCCCAGACTGGCCCCCCGGATCGTCAGCAACGTCGCCAACAGACCGTTGGCAACCATCAGCATGAACATCCCCAGGAACAGTGCCCAGTTTTCGTTTAACGCGCGTATCATGGCCAACCGCTACTGATGCGGGGCAGGCCTGTATACAACTCCTACGACATCGGGATGTCGTTTGATGGAACTTCTCCGTCGCAGGCCACCATGTCGGATTCAACCGTCCCTGGGCCCACTGCAACTGGGCTTTGGGCTGAGCTACACGTCGCCTTGCATGATCCGGGCATAGATATCGGGATCCGTCACGCCTTCGGAACCGATCGTCAAAACCCGAGACTGCGGCGTCAATCCAAGCTTCTGAAAAAGCTCGGGGTTGTTGGCCGCTTCGATCAATGCGGCCAATCCGGCAACGCCGCTCTCTCCGGCTTCGATCGCAGGATCACTGCCTTGCGGACGCGCCAGGCGACGGACGGTGGGCGGTATCAGCTGATCGTCGATTGCCAGAAAGTCCGAGGCTTCGCTGTGCAAAACCTCCCACGCCATCGGAGACGGCACCCCGCAGGACAAACCTGCCATGATGGTCTCTTCGTCGATATCTACGGACGCGGCTTGCCCCTGCCTTGCGCTTTCGAACAAACACGCCGCCAGATGCGGTTCCACGACCACGACGCGCGGTGCGGGATCACCCCAGGCCTGACGCAAAGCTGCCGCAACTGCCGCGGCAAGCCCTCCAACTCCACCTTGCAGTAAGACATGCGTCGGTGCCGTGTCCATCGCATCCACGACTTCCTTGACCATGACGCCATAGCCCGACATCACGTCGCGCGGCGGGTCGGTGTAGCCTGGCCAGGATGTGTCCGAAACCACGAACCAGCCGTTCTCGTCGGCTTCCCGCCGACACTGATCCACCGAAGCGTCATAGTCTCCATCGATGCGCACGACGTCGGCCCCCAGATCGCGCATGGCCTGCGCGCGGCCTTCACTGACCTCGGCGTGAATGTAGATCCGGCAAGGCGCGCCGAACCGCTTGCACCCCCACGCGAGGGACCGACCGTGGTTGCCATCGGTCGCCGAAACAAGCGTGATACTGGCAACCATGTCGGCGCAGCGGCCAGTACGGATATCTTCCAATGACACATCCTGACCGGTGCGGCGCGATATTTCACGTTGCAGAACACGCAAGGCGGCAAAGGCCCCCCCCAATGCCTTGAAACTGCCAAGTCCAAACCGGGGACCTTCATCTTTGTAGTGAACCTCCGCGACGCCGATCTCGGCTGCCAACGAGGGCAAGGAATGCAACGGCGTGGGCGCATACCCCTCCCATTGGGTGATTTCCCTTGCTGCGCGATCGAAATCCCGTCGTGTCAAAACGGTTTCGGCAGCGGGGCCGAAGCTCGGCCTGCCTGCCTGATGGGCGATGTTTTCCGTCATGGTCGTGTGTCCTGTCAGGGTTTCAGCGGCAGGCGCTGCCGCACCAGCTCTGCCCAGAGTTCTGCACCCAGCGGGAGCAGTTCGTCGTTGAAATCGTAATCAGCCGAGTGCAGCGGACGGCCATTTGATCCTTCGGTCCCGTTGCCGATAAGCAGGAAACACCCGGGCACAACGGCGGCAAATTCGGCAAAATCTTCAGAAAAAGACATGGCAGGACGGTCTCCGTCCACCTCAAGACCCATGGCCGAAGCCGCTGCAACGACATGCGATGCGGCATCGGCATCATTGTTTGCCTCGATGAATTCGGTACGGAAATCCACGCTCACCTCGACGCCATGGCTTTCGGCCACACCGGTTGCGATCTGGCGCATATTGCGCTCGATCAGCCTGCGATCTGCCGGTGACATGGCCCGCGCGTCCCCTTTCAGAACAGTACGCCCCGGAAGCACATTGCGCTGTCCGTCGGTGATGAACTCGGTCACTGACACCACGGCGCCGGAAGAAGGTGCAAGCTTGCGTGAAACGATGGTTTGCAGGGCCAATACCAGTTCCGCCGCAGGCGTGATCGTTTCGCGCCCGACATGCGGCATCGAGGCATGACCGCCTTGACCGGAAAGCGTGATTTCAAACAGGCTTTCACTGCAACAGATGACACCGGCGCGGGTGGAAACCCGCCCGACAGGCTCTCCCGGAAGATTGTGCGCGCCGTAAACCTCATCAATCGGGAAGGTCCGCAAAACCCCTTCATCGATCATCGCCTTTGCCCCAAGCCCATGCTCTTCGTTGGGCTGGAACAGAAAGACAACCGTGCCGTCAAACGCCGGATCCTTGGCCAGCAATTCGGCGGCCCCAAGCAGCATCACCGTGTGGCCATCATGGCCACAGGCATGCATGACACCTTCGTTCTGCGACGTGTGCGCAAACGTGTTGACCTCGGTGATCGGCAGCGCGTCGAAATCCGCGCGCAGCCCGATGGCGCGATTGCCATTGCCCGCCTTCAAGACGCCCACGACACCGACCCCTTCAAACACCTCGATGCCCAGGTTGCGCAGATGCTCGGCAATCCGGGCCTTGGTCCGGACTTCCTGAAATCCAAGCTCGGGGTTGCGATGAAACTCGTGGCGCAATGCACGCAGGCGTTCTGTCAATGCTGTCACGGCAAACCTTCCCTTCGACGTGTTGCTTCACATGTGTGAAACAAGTTTATTGCAAGTGACCTGAAAAAAGGGCTCTAGTTGGTGGCCAGCGATGCAAGTTTCTTTCACATGACGCAATTGGATGACTTTGACCGCGCGATCCTGCGGATTTTGCAACAAGACAACAAAACCACGCAGCACAAGATTGGCGAGGCCGTAAATCTGTCCGCACCCTCGGTGCAGCGCCGTATCCGCCGGATGGAGGCCGAGGGCGTGATACGAGCCAATGTGGCCGTCGTTGACCCGGCGGCCGTAGGTCTTCAGCTTACCATCTTCGTTGAACTTGAACTGGTCAGCGAAACCCCGGACGAGATTGATGCCGTCAAGAAATCCCTGCTGAATGCTCCGGAAGTCCAGCAATGCTTTTACGTGACCGGAGAGGTTGATTTCATGGTTGTCGTGGTCGTCGAAAGCATGGCGGTATACGAAGATTTCACCCGCAGGATGTTTTTTGAAAACGGAAATATTCGAAAGTTCAGAACCTTCGTTTCCATGGATACCGTCAAATCCGGCAGTGCTTTGGGGTTCTGACCGGCACATGGTGCAACGACAGGCCCGTCCAAACATGTCCGCGCAGGCCTGGGCCATTCGGTTGGGCTGACAGAACTGCAAAGGCAAGTCCCGCCACGGGTCTCAGCGCCGCTGTTCCAACGTGTTTTCAACTACATTCCATTGCGCGGAATGACATGCGCTTTCTCTTCCTCAAAGATCAACTCCTCTCCTGACCATGCCTTCAGGCGCGAGATCAAATGAAACTCGGTGGCCGTTGCCCGTTGTTCGGAATAGGTCCAGATCCTGTTCTTCTGCGTCAGATGTTTCAGCTGATTGGGTTGCAGCAGCACATCGCATGACCACCCGTCCTTTTTTGAAACCAACTACGTCAGTCGACCAACTTCGCTGTCCTGCATTGGGCATGCAAAAAAGCAGCGTTTCGGCAGTGTCGGGTGGCATATGGCGCTCCGATATAGGGGCGAGCGGAGGAGCTCTTAGCCGATTGAAAGCAGACTGGGAAATCTCCGTAAAACGCCTTGTGAACCAGGGCTGCGATGTTTCACCAAATGTGTTGGCCGAGGCGCCTAAGACAAGAAAGAAAAAGCATCGGTGAAAACGTCCTGTCCGCACGGCGCTGGCAACGGATTGTCACATCGCCGCGCACCGGACATAAGCGTGCTGTCGGGTTGCAAAACCCCGCGCAGCAGGCTGGCAATTATTCGATGATTGAAGGTCCGGGCTGGCGGTTGGTGTCGTTTCGCTCTATCGCCTAACCGGAACATACCCATCGAAACAGGAGACAGCGGTTGTGACCATTACTCGGATCGAGACCGGCAAACGCATGAGCCGCATCGTCAAACATAACGGAACCGCCTATCTGTGCGGTCAGGTTTCCGATGCTGCAACCGTTGCGGATCAAACCCGTGACATCCTTGCCAAGATCGAGGACCTTCTGGCCAAGGCCGGCAGCGACAAGACGCGTATCCTGCAATGCGTGATCTGGTTGTCGGACATGGCCGACTTTGCCGAAATGAACGCGGTCTGGGATGCCTGGGTGCCAGAGGGCCACGCCCCGGCCCGTGCCTGTGGCGAGGCGAAACTGGCCCGTGATGTTCTGAAGGTCGAGATGATCGTCACCGCAGCCTGCGATTGATCCGGCTGGCCGCGCGCCATGCACTGATTTCAGGTACGGGCGGGTTTGGGCCTGGGAAACAAGACGCCCTGTCCACGCTCCTACTGTACCTGAGAATGCACCTTTACCAGAGTTTCCAGAAACAGCTTGGCCACGCGTGTTGGCGCAGGTTGTTTTCTGGCCACGGCCGCGAAACGGGTTCTGTATTTGATCTCTTTGGGCAGGACCTTTTTCATAAGCCCCTGTTCGACGAATTCCTGCGCCAGATGATCGGGAAGAAACCCAAGGTAGCGACCTGAAAGTATCAGAATGACAAGGGCTTGTTCGTTCTGCACTTTGGCCGCACGTCGAAACCCCAGTTGTTGACCAACGATGAGATTTGGTGAGTTCACATTCAGGCCGGCATAGTTGAACTTGCGAAGAACACTCAGTTTCAATTCTGGATCCGACCGGTCAAACAGGGGGTGTTCCTGCCCACAGTACAAGAACATGTTTTCCCCATAGAGCGGTGTGTAATCCAGGCTTGCCGATGGTCGGTGCAAAGCGATGATGCCAACATCCAGATGCCCGGTGATGACCATTGTCTCAATCACGTTTGGGGGTTCCAGCGACAGCTCGATGTGAACCGCCGGTGCGGCCTCATTGAACTTGTGAATGGTGCGAGCAAGTTGGGCTTCGGGGTTGGTTGTACATTGATCGAACAGAGCCACGCGAATACTGCCGGCCAGTTGTTGTTTGACTTCGTTGACCTCGGTTCTGAACTGCGCCACGGAAATAAGCAGGTCTTCCGCCGCGGCCAGCACCTTCTCGCCGTCTTCCGTCAGTGAAAACCCTGACGGCCCCCGGTTGCACAGCTTCAGGCCAAGCCTCAGTTCCAGATCAGACAAGTGTTTCGAGATCGTCGATTTTCCGATGTTCAGCTCGATCTCGGCGGCCGTGATACCACCACTTTCCGCGACGGTTTTGAACACGCGCAGCAGACGGATGTCCGTGTCACCGATCCGGGTATCAAGCTTGTTCTGACTCATATCGTATGTTTGAGATTAATGAAACCTTTCGCGCAAATATTAACAACGACGAAACCATTTTGGCAAGTTAGCTTCGTGTCGCCGAGGTAGAATCGGACTGGCCTATTTCTCCCCAGGTCAGCGCGCACCTCGAAACACGACAAATGGGAGGAAATCCATGTCATTTATCAAAAAGCTTGGCACTTTCAGCGCAGCCGTTTCCGTTGCCGCACTGATGGTTGCAGGCACGGCCGAGGCGAAGAATTTCAAGATCGCTGTCGGCGACAGCGCGGGCAGCGCTCAAGAGGCGCTGGGGCTCGCTTTCGTGAAAGCGCTCGAAGAAAAATCAGGTGGTGAGCACACCGCGACACTGTTCCTGAACGGTCAGCTCGGTTCCGAGCAGGACACCGTGAACGAGGCCGCCATCGGCACGCTGGACATGTCACTGCTGGCAATCAACAACATCACGCCATTCTCGCCGTCGGTCGGCGTTTTCACTCTGCCCTATGTTATTCTCAGCCTGGAAGATGCCGAAAAGTTGACCCAGGGCCCAATCGGTCAGGAACTGATCGAAAACACCATCCGTGATGCCGGCGTCCGCATCATCGGCTGGACGTATACGGGTTTCCGCCGTCTGACGAACTCGAAAAAGCCGGTCAAATCGGTTGCGGATTTGCAGGACCTGATCATTCGCGTTCCAAAAAACGAAATCATGATCGAAACCTACAAGGCATGGGGCATCAACCCGACCCCGATGGCCTGGTCGGAAACCTTCACCGGCCTGCAGACCAAAGTGGTTGACGGTCAGGACAACCCTTACCTGACGATCAATGCGATGAAGTTCTACGAGGTTCAGGACCACGTCACTAACCTGCGTTACATCTTCTCGATCGAACCGCTGATCATCTCGGAAGCCGTGTTCCAGGACCTGTCCGAAGAGGAACAGCAAATGATCCTGGAAGCAGGGCAGGAAGCCACTCAGGTCTCGGCCCAGTTCCTGCGGGACTCAGAAGCCGCCATCAAGGAAGAGCTGACGGCCAAGGGGATGGAAATCATCGACCCCGAGAACGACGAAGCCGAGTTCATTCAACTGGCGACCGAAGCTGTCTGGCCGCAATTCTACGAGTCCATTGGTGGTGTCGAGAAACTGAATGCAGTTCTCGAAGCCATCGGCCGCGAGCCGGTCCAGCAATAATCGTCGCACGGCGATACCGGGAAGAGCGCTGCGGCGCTCTTCTCATTTCAGGGAGGAGTGAAACCACATGTTCTGGAAATTTCTGGACAACATAGAAAGTGTCATCTGCCGGATCCTCTTATCCGGCTTCGTCTGCCTTTTGTTCGTGCAGATCATCGCGCGCGAAGTCTTCGGCTTTTCGATCAGCTGGATCGAAGAGCTCTCGGTCTACATGTTCGTCTGGTTCGTCTATTTCGGCGCAAGTTACGCCGCTCTGAAAGGTGCGCATAACCGCGTGACATTCCAGTTCAAGTTCCTGCCCGAAGGGTCGATCAAGTACATCGAAGCCTTCGCCGATCTCTTCTGGCTCTTCTTCAATGTCTACTTCCTGTATCTGGCGACGGATTTTGTCTTCAACAAGATGAACAAGTTCTGGAAGTCCCAGACCCTGGGTATCGAGATGAAGTACATCTACATGGTGCTGCCCATCGCGTTTGCGCTGATGACCGTCCGCATCATTCAGGTGAATTACCGCCGCCTTATCAAGGGCGAGGATATTCACGATCCTGATCAGATCGACCTCGACGAAATCAAAGCTGCGACTGAAGCAGCAAAGAAATCCTAAGGGCAGGGGGATAAACCATGGAATCCGAAATCGTCACAATCCTGTTTGGGTCTTTCCTGTTTCTGCTGCTCATTGGCGCGCCGATCACGGTGGCGCTGGGTGTGGCGTCGCTGGTCTCATTCCTTTACCTGGACGAGAACCCGATCAAATTCGTGCAAATCGCCTTTACCTCGGTGGGTGCTTTCCCCCTGATGGCGTTACCTGCCTTCATTCTTGCCGGGGCCCTGATGGAGGCCGCCGGTATCTCGAAACGCCTGATCAATGTTGCTGAAAGCCTGGCCGGTCCTTTCACCGGCGGTATTTCGGCTGCGACGGTCATGGCATGTCTGTTCTTCGGCGCCATTTCGGGCTCGGGCCCGGCAACAACCGCGGCCGTTGGGATGCTGATGATCCCTGCGATGATCGACCGCGGCTATGAGCGCGGCTATGCCTCGGCGATCACTGCGTCCTCTGGCGGCCTTGGGATTATCATTCCTCCCTCTATCCCGATGGTGATCTTCGGCATTGCCGCGCTCGGTATGGCGCCGCCGCCGGAAGCCGTGGAAAAGTTCGGTACATTCCAGTCGGTTTCGATCTCGAAACTGTTCATCGCCGGATTCGTCCCTGCCTTCCTGATCGCCACCAGCCTGCTGATCCTGAACTTCTTCATGTCGAAAAAGCGCGGCTACAAGGGCGTTTCCGAAGGTTGGTCGATCCGTCACGTGGGCTGCGAAATGTATCGTGGGTTCTGGTCGCTGATGGCGCCGCTGGTGATCCTGGGCGGTATCTACACCGGCTTCTTCACCCCGACCGAGGCGGCAATCGTGGCAATCTTCTACACCCTGTTCGTGGGCGTGGTTATCTACCGCGAACTGACCTGGCAGTCGCTGTTCCAGTCGCTCGAGGCCACCACCTGGCTGACTGGGCGTGTTCTGCTGATCCTGTTCACCGCGACGGTGTTTGGCCGACTGCTGGTGGAAAACCAGATCCCGGCGATCATCGCGGATTCGATGCTCAGCTTCACGGACAACCTCTATGTCATCTGGACGCTGATCATCTTCTTCCTGCTGTTCGTCGGCATGTTCATGGAGACGCTGGCCACCATCCTGATCCTGGTTCCGGTGATGCTGCCGGTGGCCTATTCGGTGGGTATCGACCCGATCCATTTTGGCGTGGTGATGGTCTGCACGCTGGGTATCGGTTTCCAGACGCCGCCGCTGGGCGAAAACCTGTTCATCGCGTCAGGTATCTCGAACATCACGATCGAACAGATCTCATTGCGTGCGCTGCCCTTTGCGGCCGCCAACACGATCGCGATCTTCATCATCGCCTTCTTCCCTGAACTGTCGCTGTGGCTTCCACGGCTGTTCGGCTACTGACCCGAAAGGATGACGACATGAAACAACTGGTCACAAACATCCTCTTTGCCACTGACCTGTCAGAAAACTCGGGTCACGCCATGCGCCATGCCGCCAGCATCGCGCAGGCCACGGGGGCTGAAATTCACGTGCTGCATGTGAATGAGCCACTGTCGGACGATGCCAAGATCACGATGGAAATCTTCATCCTGAATGAAGAGACCCGCAAAACCGCCGCTGCGCGCCGTCACGAGATGGTGCGCAAGGTTCTGGCCGAACGGCAAGCCAAGTTCTGGGCTCAGTTCGATGGTGACGATGAGAGAATTCGCGATCAGGTCACTTCGGTAGAGGTCACAGATGGCCACCCGGCCGAAGTGATCCTGCGCCGCTCGGTCGAACTGGGCTGTGATCTGATCGTGCTGGGCGCGCATGATCACGGCTTTTCGCATACGTTTCTGGGCACCGTCGCAAAGCGTGTTTTGCGGCGCTCCAAGATACCGACACTGATCGTTCCGAACCCGGACGAAACGTAACAACCCCACTGACAAGGAAGTACAAAATGAGCAAAACCCTGACCGCGCAGGACCTGGCGGACACGTTTGATGCGTTCAACCGCCACGACATCGACGGCGTGATGACCCACTTCGCCGACGACTGCGTGTTCTACACCGTGGCCGGTGACGAGAAATACGGCAACAAGATCGAAGGAGCAGAGGCTATCGCCGCCGCGTTTTCAGGCGTCTGGGCAGGCATGAAGGACGCCCATTGGGATCACCACGGCCACTTTGTCCACGGTGATCGCGCCGTATCGGAATGGACGTTTTCGGGAACCGATGCAGACGGCATGCGGATCGAAGCGGAAGGTGCGGATCTGTTCACTCTGCGTGACGGGAAAATCGTCGTAAAACAGGCGCTTCGCAAAACGCGCCCCATGTTCAAGGCCTGATCCGCCGCACTGCGCGCAGCTTCGGAGAAAAACAAGAATGGTGGACAAAAGCATCCCGCGTCATTGGCCCAAGGCCAGCTATGACCCGAAATATGACCCCATCATCGATGCGGGTCCTGGTCACAATCGCGACCACGCGCCCACATACTGGATCGGAACGGCCGGTACGCCCCCGGCCGATGATGGTCCGGTGTCCAGCGATATGGATGCCGATGTGGTGGTGATCGGGTCGGGTTATACCGGCCTGTCCACCGCCATTCACCTTGCCAAGGAACACGGAATCCAGGCAGTTGTTCTTGAAGCGAATACCGTGGCCTGGGGATGCTCGACGCGCAATGGCGGGCAGGCCCAGATCTCATCCGGGCGGCTGAAACGGTCGCAATGGATTCAGCGCTGGGGCACGGATGTGGCTAAGGGCATGCACGCCGAAGTCACCGAAGCTTTCGAGTTGTTCAACGATCTCATCGCGTCGGATGACATCGACTGCGAACCGCAGCCGGGTGGCCATTACTATATCGCGCACCGTGAAAAGGTCATGCCGTCGCTCAAGAAAGAGAGCAAGCTGCTGAACGACGTGTTCGGCTACGGCTCGCGTATCGTTTCCCGGGACGAACTGCATGAAAACCACGTGCGCGACATGGAAGCCGCAGGCGCGATGTGGGAGCCTGACGGAACGTGTATCCACGCCGGCAAGCTGGCTTTTGGCTATGTCAACATGGCGCGCAGGCTGGGTGCGAAAATCCATACCGGCAGCCCGGTCATGGGGTGGCAAACCAAGGACAGAGTGCATCATCTGCGGACGCCGGGCGGTATTGTGCGCGCCAAATCGGTGGCCTTGGCAACGGCCGGTTATACACCCCCGGGGCTCAACAACCGCACCAGGCACCGCTTGATGCCGATCCTGTCAAATTCGATGGTAACTCGGCCTCTGACCCGGGCCGAGTTGGACGAATGCGGTATTCAGACCAGATCCCCCCTGACCGACACGCGCACGCTGCGCCACTATTACCGCCTGTTGCCGGACAACCGGATACAGATCGGCAGCCGCAGTGCCGTGACAGGGCGTGATGCCGAGAACGGCAAACATCTGGACTTGCTGAAGAAGGGACTTGCCCGCAAGTTCCCGGCGCTCGAGGATATCAACCTCGACTACTCCTGGTGGGGCTGGGTTGATGTCAGCCACGACATGATGCCGCGCATTTTTCGGCCCGATCCAGATCAGAGCGTGTTCTATGCCATGGGCTACGGCGGCAATGGCGTCATGTACTCGGCCCAGGCCGGACGACGCATGGCGCAGTTGGTTGCCGGCCAGAAGGACAAGGCGTTTGAATTGCCGATCTTCACCTCCCCATTGCCGAGCCACGGCATCCTGACGCCTTTCCGCCGACTGGGACAGCGTATGGCGTATGTCGGCTATTACCTCAAAGACGAAATACTGTAACTCACAGGGGCTTCGGCGCCCTGAAAAGACAAGGAAGCACTCAGATGAAGATGACGACGGAAGAGGCGTTTGTTAAGGTTTTGCAGATGCACGGGATTGAGCATGCGTTCGGGATCATTGGATCTGCGATGATGCCGATCTCGGACTTGTTCCCAAAGGCCGGGATCATGTTCTGGGACTGTGCGCATGAAGGCAGCGCGGGGATGATGGCGGATGGCTACACCCGCGCCACCGGCAAGATGTCGATGATGATCGCGCAGAACGGCCCCGGCATCACCAATTTCGTGACCGCCGTAAAAACCGCCTATTGGAACCACACGCCGCTGCTGCTGGTCACCCCGCAGGCGGCGAACAAGACCATCGGTCAGGGCGGTTTCCAGGAAGTCGAGCAGATGAAGCTGTTCGAGGACATGGTCGCCTATCAGGAAGAGGTCCGCGACCCGACCCGCGTCACCGAGGTTCTGAACCGCGTGATCATGAAAGCCAAGCGCGCCAGCGCCCCGGCCCAGATCAACATCCCGCGTGACATGTGGACCCAGGTGGTTGATGTTGATCTGCCCGCCATCGTCGATTTCGAACGCCCTGCGGGCGGCGAAACCGCCGTGGCGCAGGCGGCCGAGCTGCTGTCGACCGCCAAGAACCCGGTGATCCTGAACGGTGCGGGCGTGGTTCTGTCCAAGGGCGGGATCGAGGCCTCGAAGGCGCTGGCCGAGCGTCTGGATGCGCCGGTCTGCGTGGGCTATCAGCACAACGACGCCTTCCCCGGCAGCCACCCTCTGTTTGCCGGTCCTCTGGGCTACAACGGCTCGAAAGCCGGGATGGAGCTGATCAGCGAAGCCGATGTTGTTCTGTGCCTCGGCACCCGTCTGAACCCGTTCTCGACCCTGCCGGGCTATGGCATGGAATACTGGCCGGCCGAGGCCAAGATCATCCAGGTCGACATCAACCCCGACCGGATCGGCCTGACCAAGAAGGTCACCGTGGGCATCGTGGGTGACGCGGCCAAGGTGGCGACCGGCATCCTGAACCAGCTGAGCGATACCGCGGGCGACGAGGGCCGCGACGCGCGCAAGGCGAAGATCGCCGAGAAGAAGTCCCGCTGGGCCCAGCAGCTGAGCAGCATGGACCACGAGGATGATGATCCGGGCACCACCTGGAACCAGCGCGCCCGCGCGGCCAAGCCCGACTGGATGAGCCCCCGCATGGCGTGGCGCGCGATTCAGGCGGCGCTGCCGAAAGAGGCGATCATCAGCTCGG